>DATNJB010000050.1:0-2572 GCA_035604135.1 Caulobacteraceae bacterium
CGCGCATGGCCTGCTCGTCGGCTTCGGCCTGGTCGGCCTTCGCGCTGGCGGCCTGCGCCGCCGCGTTGGCCTGCTGCACGGCCGCCGTCGCATCGTTGAGGCGATTCTCGAGGTCGCTGACGGTGGCCGTCAGGCTGTCGATCTTCGCGTCTTCGTCGGCGACGCGTTCCGCGACGACGTGATGATGGTGTTTCGCGGCGGCTTGCGCCTGGCCGGCCAAACCGGCGGCGAGCAGCACGGCGAGCGACGCACTGCCCAGCAGCGAGCCTCTCTTCAGCATGATTGTGATCCTTGTCCCCGAGCCCCGACCGACGCGATCAGGTCAGCCGGGCTTAGCCACCGCATATGACGGGACGGCCAAGCTTTGACGACAGATCGGTGACAGTGTAAATCGCGTACGGACCTGTTGCGCCAAGACCACAGGGATGATTGTCCGTGGACGGACGAGTCTCGGCTATTTCGGCAGAGCCGTGTCGGTTGCTGGTCTTACAAACGCCGACGACGCCAACGTGGATGCCGCCGCCGGGTAGCCGGCGTAGACATAGCCGCCGCGTTTCAGGTCCGTCGCCAGCCGGTTGGGGCCCGTCCCGTCGTTCAGGCGGGCGCGGTAGACCTCAGCCGATTCCAGCACCCGCATCACGTAGTTGCGGGTCTCGGAGAACGGGATGCATTCGATGAAATCGACCGGATCGACGCTCGCGGTGCGCGGGTCGCCGCAGTAGCTCACCCACTCCGCCGGCCGGCCCGGCCCGGCGTTGTAGGCCGCCGCCGCCAGCACGTAGGACCCGCCGAAGTCGTCGATCATGCTGCCGATGTAGTAGGCGCCCAGGCGCATGTTGTAGTCCGGGTCGTCCAGCATGCCGGGGTAGTAGGGCTCGCCCAGCTTGCGCGCGAGCACGGCTGCCGTTCCGGGCATGAGCTGCATCAACCCGCGTGCGCCGACGCCGGAATGGGCATGCGGATCGAAGTTGCTCTCCTGGCGCGTGAGGCTGAACACCATGGCCGGCTCGGCCGCGCCGGCGATCACGGACGTCGCGCGCACCGGATAGCCGCGTTCGGGCAGGATGACGTCGTGCTGGGCGGCGACGCGAACGACCCGCATGGCCAGGTCCTGGTCGCCATAGCCGAGGGCGAGGTCGACCAGGAGCGCGTCCGGGCAGGGCTCTGTGAAGTCGTCGGCGGCGGCCAGCACGAACGACCGGAACAGCTCGCGGTCGTCGAGCGCCGCCAGCATGCGCGCGGCGCGCACGACGTCCATGCCCTCGAACTTGGCGCGGTCGGCGGCGGTGGGGACCGGATCGTGGCCGATGACCAGCTGGCTCACGCCTGCCTTGGCCGCCGCCAGCTGGCCGTAGAAGGTGGTCTGATAGCGGCTGCCCTCTGCGTAGAAGGTCGCGGCCTGAACCTGGTCGTTCTCGGCGTCGGCGGCGCGACCGCGCCAGTACAGCGCCCGAGCCTGGCTGATCGGCGTCGAGCTCGCCGTCTGGATGTTGGCGAAGTGGCCGTCCGCAACTTGCGGTTCGTGCAGCTTGGAAAGGGCGAGCCAGCCCGCATAGAACTCGGCCTCGGTGTAGTCGACGCCCTCGGTCAGCCCGCTGCCGGCGGCGAGCGTGTAGGCGGCTTGGTAGTCGCCCCCCTTCAGCGCGGCGTTGATCAGTTGCTTCCGGAGCGGCCAGTTCTTCTCCGCCACGTCGTTGCACGGCATGGTCATCGGCAGCTTGGCGACCAGCGCCAGCGCCTCGGAGTCGAGGTCGCGCGCATGCAGATAGCGCGCCTCCTCCAGCACCACGCCCGGATCGTTGGCCTCGGCCGGCGGGAGCGCGGCGACGAGATCCATCGCCTCGCGCTCATTGTCGCGAAGCGCCATGCGTGCGCGCGCCTCGGCCATCTGATCGGCGGGGAGATAGGAAAGGAGGTCGTGCAGGGCCGGACCTTCCGAGCCGTAGAGCAGCGTGTCGACGCGCTTGACGTGGTCGTCGACGGTCAGGAAGCCGCCGAAGCGCTCGAGCATCGCGCGCTGCAGGTCCTCGTCGAACACCTGGTCGCGCCACCAGTGCTTGATCAGCGCGGCCGCGTCCGGCCCGCGGCCAAGCGCGATCTCGGCCTCTGCCAGCGCCGTTGCGCCTTGCGGGGTCGTGGGCGCCGCGCCGGCAAACCAGGCCACGACCTGCTGCGGCGGCAGGTTGGACCCGCCCAGCGCCTTCTCCGTCACCAGTTGGCGCCGGGCGAGCCTGGGCCAGCCGGCGAGATCCCGCCTGGCCTGATCCAGCTGATAGAACGGCAGCGCCTCGCCGTCGGCGTCGATCGTGGCCCAGAGGACAACCTTGCGCGCCACCGGGTCGGCCATCTGCATCGCCTCGGCCTGGGCGGCGCTCACCTCGCCGCGGCGGGCGAACCCGATCGCCGCGGCCAACGCCTGCAGGTCGGCGCCCGACAAGCCGGACGACGATGCGTATTCCGACAACCCCGTGGGGGCGGCAGGCGTAGCGCCGTATTGGCCTTGCGAGGCTGTCGATGCGGCGACGGCGGGCGCCTGGCTGGCGGCAGAGGCGGGCGCAGCGGCATACGGCGG
>DATNJB010000051.1:0-36817 GCA_035604135.1 Caulobacteraceae bacterium
CCGCCGATCACGGCAACTGAGGCGGTTCCAGCTTTAGGTCGATGCGGGCGCTAGGCTTGCGGCTTCAGGCCGGCGGCGAAGCGCTTCCAGTTGGCCACGTAGCGCCCGGCTGCGCCGTTGAAGCGCTTCACGTCCTCATCCGTCAGCTGGCGCACGATCCGGCCGGGCGACCCCAGCACCATCGAGCGCGGCGGGATGTCCTTGCCTTCCGCGATCAGCGTATTGGCGCCGACCAGGCATTCCTCGCCGATCTTCGCCCCGTTGAGGACGATCGAGCCGATGCCGACGAGGCTCCCGCGGCCGATCGTGCAGCCGTGCAGCATCACCATGTGGCCGATCGTCACATTCGCGCCAATCGTCAGGGGCGAACCGGAGTCGGTATGAAGAACCGAGTTGTCCTGGACGTTGCTGTTCTCGCCGATGGTGATCGGATCATTGTCGCCGCGCAGCACTGCGCCGAACCAAACGCTGGCGTTCTTCTTCAGAATGACTTTGCCGAGGACGGCGGCGTTTGGCGCTATCCAGTATTCATCGTCCGCCGGCAGGGTGGGCCCGACCCCGTCCAAGGTGTAAACATTCATCCGTCCACATCCTTTATTGATATTGCTCGCCTTGCTTAACCGTTCTGAAAGGCGGTTACCATCATTGTAGTCGGGCGATTCGAGCCGGCGGTCGCCGGTTCGGTCTCCACGGTGCGGAGAGAGCGGTGTCGCGTTCGGTTGTCCGGCGGAGCTTCAGCCCGCCACGCCATAGGTCCAAGGGCCAGCCGCCCGGCGCGTCGCCCCAGTCTTCCCCCGCTTCCCATTCATCCAGAGGGCAGTCCATCGCGGACCTGCCCTTTTTTCTTACCGGAACGGAGAGCTCCATGGCCAAACGTGCGTGCAAGCGGCTGGTGCGCGAAAGCGCGTTCGACGACGGGCGGGACTTCGACGATGGCAAGATCCGCCGCCTGCCGATCGAGCGCGCCTGGTCGCCGCTCGGTCACGCCGGCGTCGACGACCGGGAGCAGGGGTACCTCAAGACCGTCAAGCCGAAGTCGCCCGGCCAGGCGCGGCTCATCGAGGCGATCGACGCGCGCAACCTCGTGCTGGCGCTGGGGCCCGCGGGCACCGGCAAGACCTATCTGGCGATCGCCAAGGCCGTGGAAGCGCTGGAAGCCGGCCGCGTCGGCCGCATCGTGCTCTCCCGGCCCGCCATCGAAGCCGGGGAGTCGATCGGCTACCTGCCCGGCGACATGGAAGACAAGCTCGCGCCCTACCTTCGGCCCCTCTACGACGCCCTCTCGGATCGGTTGTCGATGAAGCGGGTGCGCTCGCTCATGGCCGAGGGCGCGATCGAGATCGCCCCGGTGGGCTACATGCGCGGGCGCACGCTGAACAACGCCTTCGTCGTCATCGACGAGGCGCAGAACTGCACTTACGTGCAGCTCAAGATGCTGCTCACGCGGCTGGGCTGGAGCTCGACCATGGTGGTCACCGGGGATCCGAACCAGTCGGACCTGTTGCCGACCGTCTCGGGGCTCGCCGACGTCTCCGCGCGGCTCGAAGCGGTCCCCTCGATCGCTGTCGTGCGCCTCTCTGACCGCGACATCGTCCGCCACCCGTTGGTTGGCGAAATGCTGGCCGTTCTGTAGCGTCCCCGCGGCAGCCCGTTATGGGAGAGAAATCACCAAGCTCGCTATGGGCGCGAAGCTGGCCCGACTTGGACCCGCTGGCGAACCTCGCCTCCTTGGCGGCCAGGCGCAGAGAGGCGCCGAGCCGTCGGGCGTCTCAGGCGTCCAGGTCTTCGGCGAGGATTGCCATTTCGAACAGGAACGAGCCGGCTTCGTCTTCGTCCTCGTAGACGACGCCGATGAATTCGCCCTTGAGCTCCACCTCGGCGGAGTCCTTTTGCCGGCGCGCGAGAACCTTCACGTGCGGGTTGCCGAAGGTGCGTTTCAGGTGCGCCTCGACGCGCATGAGGTCTTTCTCGTCCACGGGCGAGGCTCTCCTAGGCCTGACGGCAAATCGGGCGCGACCCTAGCCCCATTCGCGGGCCGGGCAAGCTCAGATCGAATAGTCCGGAGCGTAGGCATCCTCGGCGAGCGTATGGTCCATCGAGCGCGCCGGCTCCTCGCAAGTCGGGCAGTTGACCAGCCTTGCCGGCACGCCGACCGCGGTGCAGCCAGGGGGGACGTCCTTGAGCACCACCGCGCCAGAGGCGACCTTGGCGTAGTCGCCGATCGTGATGTTGCCGATCACCTTCGCGCCGGCGCCCAGAAGCACGCCGCGGCCGATCTTCGGGTGGCGGTCGCCACGCTCCGCGCCGGTGCCGCCCAGCGTGACGCCCTGCAGCATGGAGACGTCGTCGCCGATCACCGCCGTCTCGCCGATGACGATGCCGGTGCCGTGGTCGATGAACACCCCCTTGCCGATGCGCGTCGCCGGATTGATGTCGACCTGGAAGACTTCCGACATGCGGCTCTGCAGATAGAAGGCGAGCGTGTGGCGGTCCTGGCTCCACATCCAGTGGGCGACGCGGTGGGTCTGCAGCGCCTGGAAGCCCTTGAAGAACAGGAAGGGCTGCAGATAGCCGCGGCAGGCGGGATCGCGCTCGAACACCGCCTCGAGGTCGGCCTCGATGGCCGCGATGATCGCCGGATCGGACGCGAACGCCTCTTCGGCGTGCTCGCGCACGCTCATGGCGCGCAACTCCTGGTCGCCCAGCTTGCGGGCGAGCTGGTAGGAGAGCGCCGCGGCCAGGTCCTCGTGCTTGAGGATCGTCGCGTGCAGTAGAGAGGCGAGGCTGGGCTCGGTCTGCGCCGCGTGCTGCGCCTCGTTGCGCAGGGCCGCCCAGACCGGCGGCGTCGACTGCGGCGCCACCACCTTCAAGCGTTGCGGCATCCAGTGTCTCCCCTAAGCTTCCCCCACCGGCATCCTCGCAGACGGGGTTTAACACCAACCGAAAGTGCGGGATCGCTCTCGACGTTTCCGCCCTTATAGCCCAGATGAGCCGCGCCCGGCCAATTTCAAGGGGATTGCGCTTGACCCTGACGCTTCCACCGGAGCCCGAATTCGGTCAGCCGATGGCGATCGGCGCCCGGAACGAGGGGGTCTTGCGGTTCCTGGCGCTCCGGCGTTCGGCCTCGGCCGCCACGCTGCGTGCGCCAGGACCTGACGAGAATGAGCTCGCCGACCTGCTCCGGCTGGCCGTCCGCGTTCCTGATCATGGAAAGCTTTTCCCGTGGAGATTCATCATATTGCGAGACGAAGCTAAGGTCGCCTACGTCCAGGCGCTCGAGCCGCTGGCGGCCGAGCAGCCGAATCCCGAGAAGGCGATGGCGGCGCTCGCCAAGGTGCGCAACCCCCCGGTCTCGGTCTGCGTCGTTTCACGTTTGCTTGAGGCGACGATTCCGGAGTGGGAGCAGCGGCTGTCGTCGGGCGCGGTCTGCATGACGCTGCTGACCGCCGCCCAGGCGGCGGGCTATGGGGCGAACTGGATCACCGACTGGTACGCCTACGACGCCCGGGCGACGGCGGTGTTGGGGTTGACGGGCGAAGAACGGGTCGCCGGCTTCGTCCACATCGGCGCTCCGGCCGAGACGCCATTGGAGCGCGTCCGCCCGGTCGTCGCCGATCTGACCCGCACTTGGGCGCCCTAGCCGCGCCCGCGGTACGCAGCCACCCCCTGGTCCGGCAACCAGAGGCCTTCGGGCGCCGGGCCGGTCTGCCAGAAGACGTCGATCGGAATGCCGCCGCGCGGTTGCCAGTAGCCGCCGATGCGCAACCAGCGCGGTTTGGCGGTTTCAGTTATCCGCTTGCCGATGGCGACGGTCGTGTCCTCGTGGAAGGCGCCGTGGTTGCGGAACGAGCCCAGGTAGAGCTTCAGCGACTTGGACTCGATGAGCCAGCCGTCGGGCGCGTAGTCGATCACGAAGTGCGCAAAGTCAGGCTGGCCGGTGATCGGGCAGAGGCAGGTGAACTCCGGCGCGGTGAAGCGGGCGAGGTAGAGGCTATCGGCGTGCGGGTTCGCCACCCGCTCCAACACCGCCTCGTCGGGGCTGGCGGGCGGCTTGCTCTGGTGGCCGAGTTGAGTAAGACGCTCGTCGCTCATGGGCGGCGACCCTAGCGCAGGAACGCTGCTCCCGACTATGGTCGCCTCACGTGACAAGGGAGGGTGCGGGCGATGAGCGCGGCAGGCAAGGATTTCGACGGCGCGATCATCGTCGTGACGGGCGCCTCGACCGGGCTCGGCCGCGCCATCGCCGTTCAGACCGCCGGGCGCGGGGCGAAAGCCGTCGTCGTCGACTACGCCTCGAGCGCCAAGGAAGCGGAGGAAACCTGCGACCTCGTTCGCAAGGCCGGCGCCGAGGCGATCGCGGTGCAGGGCGACGTCGGCCAAGACGCCGACTGCCGCGCGGTCGCGGCCAAAGCGGAAAGCTACGGGCGCATCGACGCGCTGTTCAACAATGCCGGCACGACCAAATTCGCCGGCCACGCCGACATGGACGCGGTGAGCGACGAGGACTTCCTGCGCATCTACCGCATCAACGTAGTCGGGCCGTTCCAGATGCTGCGGGCGGCGCGCGCGCTCTTGGAAGCGACCGAGAGGCCTAGCGCGGTGGTGAACACGAGCTCCATCGCCGGCGTGGCCGGCATCGGCTCGTCGGTGCCCTATGCGGCGTCGAAGGGCGCGCTCAACACGATGACGATCAGCCTGGCGCGGGCCCTCGCGCCGAAGATCCGGGTCAACGCCATCTGTCCCGGCTTCATCGACACGCCCTGGTTCGGCAAGGGCATCGGCGCCGCCGGCCAGGCCGCCGTGCGCGAGCGGGCGGCGGCAGCGACGCCGCTGAAGGTCGCCTCCAGCGCCGACGACATCGCCGGAGCGGCGGTGTTCCTCGCCTCGCCGGCCGCCCGCCACATCACCGGCGAGATGCTGCTGGTCGACGCCGGCAGCCACCTGAACTACTCACCGCTCGCCGCGCGCTAGGGCGCCCATGCCGGCGAGGTTTGAGCGACAAAGCGCGACGGCGATCAGCGGGTGGGTCAACCGGCGCGAGACGCCCGCCGTCGAGATCGCGCGGGCCGCGCTGGAGCGCGTCGCGGCATACGAGCCGGTGCAACCCGCGGTTTGGATCGCCCGCGTCGATCCGGTCGAGGTGCTTGCGCGCGCCGCGGCAGTAGACGCGCGGATCGCCGCCGGTGAGCGCCTCGCGTTGGCCGGTGTTCCTTTTGCGGTGAAGGACAACCTCGACGTCGCCGGGCTCCCGACGACGGCCGCGTGCCCGGCCTTTTCCTATCGGCCCGATACGACGGCGCCGGTTGTGCAACGGCTGCTCGACGCCGGCGCGATCCTCGTCGGCAAGACCAACCTCGACCAGTTCGCCACTGGCCTGACCGGGTCTCGCTCGCCCTACGGCGCGTTGGGCTCTCCCTACAACCGCGTCTTCATCAGCGGCGGCTCAAGCTCCGGATCGGCGGTCGCGGTCGCGGCCGGCCTGGTCGCGTTCGCGCTCGGGTCGGACACGGCCGGCTCCGGCCGGGCGCCGGCAGCGCTGAACGGGCTTGTCGGGCTGAAGCCCACCAGGGGTCGATGGAGCACGCGTGGCCTCGTCCCCGCCTGCCGCTCGCTGGACTGCGTTAGCGTGCTCGCCAACACAACCGCCGACGCCCGGCTGGTCGATGAGACCGCGGCGGGGTTCGATCCCGAAGATCCCTACGCTCGTCGGGAACCCGAGGTCGAGGACAGCGCGCCGGAGACGTTCGCATTCGCACTGCCGCCCCCCGCACAACTCGACTGGCTGGGCGATAGCGAGTCCCCTCGCCTGTTCCACGCAGTCACCGAACGGCTCCGCGCCATGGGCGGGCGCGAGGTCTCGGTTGATATCTGGGTCCTTCTCAAGGCCGCTGAGCTACTCTACCGCGGCCCCTGGGTGGCCGAGCGCACCGCCGCTGTCGAAAAGATCTTGCGGCAGAATCCCGCAGCAATTCACCCGGTCGTGCGCGGGATCTTGGCCGGCGGGCTCTCGATCAGCGCGGTCGAAGCATTTCGCGGCGAGTACGCTCTGCGCGTCCACCAGCGCGCCGCGGAGGCGATCTGGGCGGCCGCCGATGTCCTCGTGCTGCCCACGACGGCGACGACCTATCGTGTGGACGAGGTGCTCGCGGAGCCGCTCGTGCTGAACGCCAACCTCGGCCGCTATACCAATTTCGTGAACCTGCTCGACATGAGCGCGATCGCGGTTCCGGCGGGGTTCCGCGAGAACGCGACAGGGTTCGGAGTGACCCTGATCGGGCCTGCCTGGGCCGACCGGCGCCTGCTTTCGCTCGCGCAGCGCTACGAAGAGATTGCCCCAATGCCCGCGTTCCCGCCCATCGAGACCGATAGCGTGGCGGCAGAGGTGAAGCTCGCTGTCGTCGGCGCGCACCTGGCCGGCATGCCGCTGCATTGGCAGCTGGAGTCGCGCGGCGCGAGGCTTGTCAGCCGCTGCAAGACCGCAGCCGTGTACCGCCTCTATGCCGTGGCCGAGTCCGTCCCGCCGAAGCCGGCGCTGGCGCACGTGGGCGCGGGCGGCGCCGCGATCGAGGTCGAGGTCTACGCTCTACGCCTTGAGGCATTCGGGAGCTTCGTGGCCGACGTGCCGCCCCCGCTTGCAATCGGCACGGTGACACTGGAAGACGGCAGCGCGGTGAAGGGCTTCGTCGCCGAGCCGCGCGCCCTCGCAGGCGCTGAGGACATCACAGGCTTCGGCGGCTGGCGCGCCTTCGTTAGCGCGCGCTCGTCGCCTCCGCGGCCCTGACGACACCGCCGTTGCGACACTCGAGCCGACCGATGGCCGGCCCTCGCAGAGGGACCGCCAAGCGCCGAAAAATTGGGCGCCGGTCGCTATCGTCGAGGCGCTGTGGAGCTCGGCGCGGGCCGGCTTTCTTTATACCTGATTTACGGCGCGGCGCTCCTGACCACATCGACTCGCTAGCGCAAGGCCGGCACTTATCCGGGCGGATCGAAGCCGAGTGGAGGCGCCTACGAAAGCGGCAACCGCCACCAAACTCGCACAGCAAGTGGCCAGCCGCCGGCCAAGGGACCGAAACCATCGGCTCTAGAGTTGGCTGGATAGACGGCATCCGAGAAGACGGCGTTTGGCGATCCCGGAGTCGGGGCCGTCATGCCGGCGTGTTCAAGCGGCCCGCATCAATAAGGGGATAGTCAATGAGAAACCTGAAGCTGATTTTCTGCGCCACGGCGGCATCGCTCGGCTTGACCTTGGCCGGGACCGCGGTTGCGCAGACCACCCCGCCGGCCGCAGCGCCTGCGGCCCCGGCGGCGCCCGCCGCCAACCCGATGCCGTACCCGTCGATGACGGCGCCGCTGGCGGCCAACCCGCAGCCAGCCGTGTTCGACGCCGGACCGCTCGGCAAGATCATGGTCGACGGCGTTCTTAGCGCGGACGCGCTGTGGCAGTCGAACCCGCAGTTCGGCCCGTTCGGGCAGACGCAGGACGGGTATGCCGACATCACCAACGCCCAGGTGATCCTCAACAAGACCGACGGGCCCATCCAGTTCTACGTGCAGGCCGGCGCCTACTCGATCCCGACCCTCGGCGTCGCCTATCTGAAGACGTCGCAGCTGGACAACAACACTTACGGCTACGTGCCACAGGGGTTCGTGAAGATCGTCCCCAACTCGAACGTCAACATCCTGGTCGGCGCGCTGCCGACGCTCGTGGGCGCCGAGTACGCCTTCACGTTCGAGAACTTCAATATCGAACGCGGGCTGCTCTGGAACGTGGAGCCGGTGGTCTCGAAGGGCGTGCAGCTCAACCTCTCGAAGGGTCCGTGGTCGGCGTCATTGGCCTGGACCGACGGCTACTATTCGAACACCTACACGGCGCTGTCCGGCCAGGTCACCTACACCTTCAAGAACAACGACACGCTTGAGTTTGTCGGGGAAGGCAACGTGGGCACGAACCACGTCGCGACCTTCGTGACCCCGCTCGCGGCCAACAACGGGCAGATCTACGACCTCATCTTCACCCACACCCAAGGATCGTGGGAGTTCATGCCCTACGTGCAGTACCAGAGCACCCCGCGCGTCAGCATGGGTACGGTGACGCTCACGCCGAGCGGGACGACGTGGGGCGCCGCGCTGTTGGCCAAGTACAACTTCACGCCGACGATCAGCGTGGCGGGCCGCATCGAGTACATCGGCTCGAGCGGCGGGGCCAACCTGCTCGGTTATGGGGTCGGCTCGAACGCCTGGACGTTCACCATCACGCCGACTTACCAGAAGGGCATCTTCTTCGTCCGTGGCGAGCTGTCCTACGTCTCGGTGGGATCCGGAACGGCCGGCCTGTTGTTCGGGCCGAACGGGACCAGCAGCGACCAGGGCCGCGCGCTGGTCGAGACGGGCGTCATCTTCTAGCGCCCGGCGCGCGGGGCCAAGCCGGCCTCGCCTCGAGTTCCGCGCCTTTCAGGCCGGGCCGCATCGCTTGCGGGCCGGCCTTCGCGCGTTCCCAGTCCAAACAACCGTTCGCGGGGATTGCGCAGGGTCAGCGCGGACGGGATAATGCGGGCGCAACACAGCGCTTCAATTGACAGAGAGACCGGCCCCGCCAGAACGGGCCAACGGGAGAGGAATTTCACACATGGCTTGGGATTTTGAGACCGATCCGGAATTTCAGAAGAAACTCGATTGGATCGAAGACGTGATGGAGAACGAGATCGAGCCGCTCTCGCATCTCGGCATGGCCGCGTTCTCGACCGAGGGCCGCGAGCGCTTCATCAAGCCGCTGCAGCAGAAGGTAAAGGACCAGGGGCTGTGGGCCTGCCACCTGGGACCCGAGCTGGGCGGCCAGGGCTATGGCCAGGTCAAGCTGGCGCTGATGAACGAGAAGCTGGGCCGCAACGGGCTCGCGCCCTCCATCTTCGGCTGCCAGGCGCCAGACACCGGCAATGCCGAGATCATCGCCCACTACGGCACCGAGGAGCAGAAGGAGCGGTGGCTGAAGCCGCTGCTGAACGGCGAGATCCGCTCGGCCTTCTCGATGAGCGAGCCCACCGGCGGCTCCGACCCGCTGACGTTCAAGACCCGCGCGGTGCTGGAAGGCGACGAGTGGGTGATCAACGGCGAGAAGTGGTTCTCGTCCGGCGCCTACGGCTCGAGCGTCTTGGTCCTCTACGCGGTCACCGACCCCGACCATAAGAACCCCTACGAGCGCACGTCCATCTTCCTGGTCCCCACGGACACCCCCGGCGTCGAGATCGTGCGCGGCATCCATGTCGGCGCAGGCCCCGTCGGCGGCCCGGGCGGCCACGGCTACATGCGCTACACTAACGTGCGCGTGCCGTACGGCGCGCTGCTCGGCGACCGCGGCGGGGCGTTCAAGATCGCCCAGACCAGACTCTCCGGCGGGCGCGTGCACCATGCGATGCGCACGGTCGGCGCCTGCAAGCGGGCGCTCGACCTGATGTGCCAGCGGGCGGTCTCGCGCACGACCCGCGAGGGCAAGCTCGCCGACTACCAAATGGTGCAGCAGCAGATCGCCGACAGCTGGATCGCCTACGAGCAGTTCCGCCTGCTGGTGATGCAGACGGCGTGGAAGATCGACCGCTACAAGGACTACACCAAGGTCAGGAAGGACATCGCCGCCGTGAAGGTGGCCATGCCCAAGGTCTACCAGGACATCGCGACCACCGCGGCGCACCTGCACGGCGCGATCGGCGTCTCCAACGAGATGCCGTTCATGGGCATGGTGACGAGCGCGCTGGTCATGGGTATCGCCGACGGGCCGACCGAGGTGCACAAGGTCACCGTCGCCAAGCAGGTCCTGGCCGACTACCACCCGTCGAACGAGCTCTTCCCCGCCTACCACATCCCCAACCAGCGGGCGGCGGCGGCGGAGAGGTTCGCCGACGACCTGAAGGCGCTGAAGGAACAACGCGACAAGCGGCTGGGCTCAGAGGCGAAGGCGGAAGCCACTGCCTGACGAGTCCTACACCCCATTGCTGGTCGGCCTTGGCGGCACGACCCGCCCGGAGTCGACCAGCGAGCGGGTCCTGATCAAGGCGCTGGAGGCGGCCGAACGCGCCGGCGCGAAGACGCGGCTGTTCGGCGGCGGCTTCCTGTCGAGGCTGCCGATCTACGATCCGAGTACGGGCGGCGCTTCGAGCGAGCTCGAACAGATGCTGGCGACCGTGCGCGAGGCGGACGGGATCCTGATCTCGACGCCCGGCTACCACGGCTCGGTCTCCGGCCTGATCAAGAACACGCTGGACGCGCTCGAGGGCCTGCGCGGCGACGCGCGGCCCTATCTCGACGGGCGCGCGGTGGGCTGCATCGTCACCGCCGATGGCTGGCAAGCCTGCGGCACGGCGCTCTCGGCGCTGCGGACGATCGTGCACGCGCTGCGCGGCTGGCCGACCCCGCTCGGCGTGACCCTCAACCCCTCGGCCGCCAGGCTGTTCGACGATGCCGGCGCGTTTTGCGACGAGGGCAACGCCCGCCAGGTCGAGATGCTGGCAGGCCAGGTCGTCGCCTTCGCCCGCGCGATGAAGCGGTAGCCCCACTCGCCCCCTACGCTTCGGCCTTCTTCTTCTTCTCAGCCTCGGCCTTCTTCAGCGCCTCGCCCGAGTCGAAAGCTTCGCGCCACGCTGAGCGCGCCGGCGGCGGCTCGGGCGCAGGCTGGCCGGCCTGGGCCGCCTGTTCGGCGATCTGGCGGCCGAGCGCGATCACGCGCGGGATTTCGCTGTCGGCCAGCGGCTTCATCCACTGTTTGCGCTTCATCGCCGCCTCGACGTAGGGCGCGAGATGCTCGACCTTGCGCTTCACGCGCTCGGCTTCGCGCTCCTTGAACTCGCCCATCACCTCGCCGGCGAAGAGCTCCAGCGCTTCACAGATGTCCTCGTGGCGGTTGCGGCCGCCCTGCTGGATGAAGGCCACCTGGTCGACGCCGCATTCGTCGAACTTGCGCAGGTGGTCGCGCAGGCCGTCTGGCGTGTTGATGCCGCCCTCGGCGATCTGGCCGCCGGCCGGCATGTTGGGCAGCGCCTGTTGGAACTTCTCCCAGATGTCGGTGCGCCCGGGAATCTGCTCGCCGAAGCCGTAGTGCCAACCGAGCGCGAACTGGAAGAAGCGGAAGCCGTCCTGGAAGCGGCGGCGCGCTTCTTCGACATCGTGGTGCACGCCGAAGCTCGAGACCATGCAGATATTCGGGTTCACCGCGTGCCCGATCGGCACGCACTCCTCCTTGAAGATGCGGTAGTAGTCGTCGACCCACTGCTTGGCCTCGGCCGGATCGACGAACGCGAAGGTGAGAGCGCCGATGCCCAGCCGGGCGGCGAGCTTGATGGTCTCCCGGTTCGAGCAGGCGACCCAGAGTGGCGGGTGCGGCCGCTGAACCGGCTTCGGCATCACGTTGCGGCAAGGCATCGAGAAGAACTCGCCCTCAAAGCCGGGATACGGGTCCATGGCCAGCATGTTGGCGCACTGCTCGACCGCCTCGCGCCAGGCGTTCCGCTTTAGGGCGACATCGACGCCGTAGCCGCCAAGCTCGAGCAGGGCCGAGCTCTCGCCGGTGCCGAACTCGACGCGCCCGTTGGAGACCAGGTCGAGGGTTGCGATGCGCTCGGCGACGCGGGCCGGGTGGTTGTAGCCCGGCGGCATGAGCACGATGCCGTGGCCCAGCCGGATCTGCTTGGTGCGCTGGGAACAGGCGGCGAGGAAAATCTCAGGCGCCGACGAGTGCGAGTACTCCTCGAGGAAGTGGTGCTCCACCTCCCAGACGTTGTCGAAGCCCAGCCGGTCGGCCAGCTCCACCTGGTCGAGCGCGTCCTGGAACAGCTTGTGCTCCAGCCCCTCGGTCCAGGGCCTTGGCAGCTGGTGCTCGTAGAAGATGCCGAAACGCATCGAGCTGAATCCTCTTTCCTAGATTTGAGCGGTCACGACGCCGCGACGCCCGCCGGGACCCGCGCGGGAGGCCGTTCGTCATCTTCGTGCGGGTCCATCTGCGGCCCGGTGACCGGCGCGTCTGGCACCTCGCCGCCGGCCTCGGGCCGGATCAGGCGCACCTTCCTCCAGCCGCCGAACTTGTAGTACAGCACCGACAGCACGCTCGAGGTGATGGTGCCGAGCGGGAAGCTCCACCAGATCGCCTCGGCCCCGTAGTGCGGGATCATGAAGCGTGCGAATGGCACGCGGATCAGCCACATCGAGACGATCAGGATGATCATCGGCGGCCAAACGGCGCCGGTGGACCTGACGATACCGGTCAGCGCGAACGTCGCGTTGAAGATCACGAACGCCCAAAGCACGGTGCGGTCGATGTGCAGAGCGATTGGGATGGTCGGTGAGCCGAAGGGAAGGAACGGATAAAGCGGAATCGGACCCAGGAGGTAGATGAGCGCTGCACACGTGCCGGTCACCATCACGCTGAGAAGGATGCCGACGCCGGCAATCCGCGAGACGCGATCCCACTTGCCCGCGCCCACGTTCTGGCCGGCCATCGACGAGATCGAGGCGCCGACCGCCATGCCGGGCATCTGGATGTAGTTCCACACCTGCTGGGCGCCGATGTAGGCGGCGGAGGTCACGGCCCCGAAGCCGTTGACGAACCCGATCATCACCATCGCGGCGCCCGACATGATGAACATCTGCAGGCTCATCGGCAGCCCACGCACCAGCAGCGGCCGCAGCAGGCTCCAGTCCGGCACGAGCAGTCCGATCTCGTTCGGCCGAAGCATGATGACGCTGTGCTTGCGGTAGAGATAGACGAGCAGCAGCGCCAGGGAGACGCTCTGTCCGATCAGCGTCGACATGGCCGATCCGGCGATTCCCAGCTTGGGAAACGGACCGACGCCGGCAATGAGCAGCGGATTGAAGATGACGTCAAGAATAACCGCCAAGGCCATGAAATAGAACGGGGTTCTCGAATCCCCCGCACCTCGCTGGGCCATCTGCAGGAACATGAAGAAGTACATGAACGGCATCGCGGCGAAGACGATGCGCATGTAGATGATGGCATCGGCCCTTGCCGCCGGCGGCGTGCGCATCAGCGTCAGCACATGCGGGGCGAAATTCCAGCCCACGAAGGCCAGCAGGACGGACAGAACGAAGAAGAACGAGATCGCCGTCCCCATCACGCGCTTGACGAGGCGAAAGTCCTCCGCCCCGACGGCTTGGGCGATCATGATGTTGGCGGCCATGGTGGCGCCGAAGATGGCGCCCTGGGCCAGGAAGCCGATGACGTTGGCGTTGCCGATGGCGGCGATGGCGGTCACGCCCAGCAGATGGCTGACCCAGAACTGATTGGCCGTCAGGTTCAGGGACTGCAGCACATTGGTGCCGAGCATCGGCAGCGAAAACAGGATCAGCGTCTTCGCGATCGGACCTTCGGTCAGGTTGCGTCTGGGGTATTGGCCGCCGGGCCGCCCCTGAAACGAGGATTCGGACATGCTTTAAGTGTAACGCCTAAATCGGATGGGTCCGCCGACTGAAGAAGGGATGCCGGCGGCGGAAATCAAGTGATCGCCATTCACGCTCGCATAGCATCGGTCGCCGCAAGTGGCTATGGCGCCCGGCCGTCCTAGACGGGCGGGGCGGCGGGCGGCGGCTCGATGATCGGCGGCGAGGCGGTCGAGCTCGAAGTCGGCGGCGGCCCGCCGAGCCCAGCTTCCAGGGCGAGCGCCGCCAGGTTGCTCTCATGCGAGCGCTGGTCGATCCGGTAGAGGAAGAGCGCCGTGACCGCCAGCAGGTTCAGGACCATGCCCGCCGGCACGGAGAGCCATACCAGGTGGTTCATGATCGCCGGGTCGACCTTGTCGACCGCCCCGCTGGCGACCGCCTTCGGCAGATGGACGACCGCGAGCATCGCGTTGCCGAGCAGCGTCCCGAAGCCGCTGGTGAACTTGGGCAGAAGGCCGTTGGCCGCGAACAGCAGGCCCTCCGATCGGCGGCCGGTCTTCACGGCGACGTCCTCGACCACATCGGCGATCATCGAGCCCACGATGACGAAGCCCATCAACGCCAGTGTGCCGGAGACGAAGCTGTCGGCGACCAGGATCACCGGGATCCAGGGCGAGCCATTCGGCGGCAGGACGCCGGCCAGCCTGAGCGCCACCGGCACGACGCCGGAAAAGATGGCCAGGACGAACACCGTCAGCATGGTGCGCTTCTTGTCCAGCGTGCGGCTGATCCAGGGTGCCAGGACCACGCCGAGGATCGCGGCCGGGAGGCCGAAAATCCCCATCACGCCGATGACGCGGCTGGAAAGGCCCCAGAAGTAGAAGCTCATGAACAGCGAGAGGCTCGCAGCCATGCCGCCGGCGATGCCCGACAGGAGGCCAGCCGCCATCACGGCGACGAGGGACGGATTCCCGACCGTCTCCCAGATCTCGCGCGCGGTCTGGCCGGCGGTCATCTGACGTTTGGGCTCGACGCGCAGGAAGGGAATGAAGCGATGGGTCGCGTAGGATGAGCCCAGGATGGCGAAGAAGACGACGATTGCCGCCAGGACGAAGAAGTTGCCGTAGGCCTCCCGGTTGAGCTGACCGTTGGGTCCGTGCAGGAACACGATGAACAGGACGGCGCCGGCGACCGTGCCGCCAACGATGCCGAAGAAATACCGGAACGAGATCAGGCTGGTGCGCTCGTGATAGTCGGGCGCGAGCTCCGGCGTCAGCGCATCGGAGGGGATCTGGTAGACGCTGGTGCAGATCCGAAGCAGCACCAGCATCGAGAGCGTGTAGGCGGCGAGCGCGCCGCCGGTGAGCGCGTGCGGCGGGCGCCAGAGCAGCACGATCGCGACTGCGATCGGCAACGCCGAGGCGTACATGAACGGATGCCGCCGGCCCCACGGCGAGCGGAACGTGTCCGAGAAGCGGCCGATCGCCGGATCCAGTACGGCGTCAACGACGAGGGAGATCAGGATCACGACGCCCACCGTGATCGGGTCCATGCCGATGACGCGGATCAGGAACAAGTTGATGACCGAGGTCGAGAGCGCGACGCCCGCGATCGACTGCACGACCGAGCCGGCGCCGTAGGAGACCTTGGTGCCCAGTGTCAGGGGCGGTCGGGCGGCTACGTCGCTCACGCGGCGCTCCCTTGCTGGCGTTCTCAGATCGGCCGGGTCGCGATGGGGCCGTCGACCAGCTCGAGCTCCTCCTCGACCGCCTCGGCGTGGGCGAACGCGTCGCTCAGCTTCCTCAGGTTGTCCTCATGCTGGCCGCGGGTGATGCGATAGAACATCAGCGCGCCAGTCGAGCACAGCGTGATCGCTGTGTAGCTCGGCAGGTAGATCAGGATCAGGTTGCGCAGGATCGCCGGGTCGACGTGGCCCGGCCTGGCGTGCTGCGGGAAGTGCACGAGTGCGATGACGAGGCCGGGGATCAGGGCGGCAAAGCTGCTCGTCACCTTGCGGACAAGCGATTCAGCCGCATAGAGCAGGCCCTCGGAACGTTCGCCGGTCTTCACCGCGCTCTCGTCGACGACGTCGGCGATCATCGATGAGACGATGATGAAGCCGGTGGTCGCCAGGCCCGTCGTGGCCATGTTGTCGATGATGATCACCGGCAGCACCCAGGGCGCGCCGGCCGGCATCAGGCCGAGCAGCCAGGCCCCGAGCGGGATGGTCGTCGAGGCGATGGCCAGGAAGAAGACGGTCAGGCAGGCCCGCTTCTTGTCCATGATGCGGCCGATGATGGGCGCCAACACCACGCCCATCAGCGCCGCCGGGATGATGCTCAGGCCAAGGATCAAGAGCGCGTTCGAGCCGAGCTCGAAGACGTAGGTGTAGAAGTAGACTCCGAGCCCGCCGGCGATGCCCACGGCGATGCCGAAGATGAGGCTGGATGAGGCGATCGACACGAAGTTGCGGTTCGAGAGCGCCGCCGCCATCACGCGCGCCAGCTGACCGCGTTGGCCGGTCGTCCGCTGCGGGCGGTGCAGGTAGGGGATGTACCGGTGCGTGGCGATCGCCGACGCCAGGAGCACGATCACGCCGATGACGGCGGTCGTGATCGCAAATGGAGCGTAGGCCGCGAGGTTGAACTGACCGAACTTCTCCGTCTTCGTCGCGCGCAGGAAGACGCCGAAGGTCAGCACCACGCCGACGACCGAGCCGATCACGCCGCTGAACAGATAGCGGTAGCTCTGGACGTTGGTGCGCTCGTCGTAGTTCTGCGTCAGCTCCGGCATGAGCGCGCTGGCGGGGATCTCGTTCAGGCTGTCGAACAGACGCGTGCCGAGGATCATCACCAGCATCCAAACGAATATGGTCCCCTTGGGCGCGCCGAGCGGCGGCATGAACAGAAGCGCAAAGCAGACCGCCGCCGGTATGGCCGCCCCATAGATGTACGGATGCCGGCGCCCCCAGCGCGTGTCGGTGCGGTCGGAGATCTGGCCGACGATCGGGTCCCAAAACGCGTCGATGAACAAGGAGATGGCGATCGCCGCGCTCACCCAAGGCGCCGGCAGGCCGACCAGCTGGTTGTAGAAGAGGAGCAAGAGGCCCGAGAGGCGGCCTTTGACCGCACCGGCCATTGTCCCCATGCCGTAGAAGAGCTTGGTGCCGATATCCAGGGGCGGCCGCTCGACCGTGCTCGCAGTGCTCACGCGCGCTCTGACAGGCGCATACCCGACCTCCCGAAGTCGTCGACTGGCGGCCCCGCTTGGCGTGGCGAAACCGTTGTTGGCGAAACCCTGGAAGATGTTTGCCGCCCCGTCAATCGGCGGCGCGTCGGCGGGCTTACGCGCCCGAGAACGGGTAGGGCGAGATCGACTTCGAGAAGTCGTCGACCATCAGCGTGCGGTTGACCGGCTCGGCGGCGCGCTGCGGGCAGGCCGGCCGCTCGCAGATGCGGCAGGCCGGGCCGATCGCGACGGCGACGGGCGACGCGAGGTCCAGTCCGCGGGAATAGATCAACCGTCCCGCGAACTTGAGCTCGCAGCCCAGGCCGATCGCGAGGTCCGAGTCCTCGTTCGCGTAAGGAGCCGACGCGCGGCGGACCGTACGCGAGAGCGTGAAATACCGCTGCCCGTCCGGGGTCTCGACCACCTGGGTGATGATCCGGCCCGGCGTCTTGAACGCCTGGTGCAGGTTCCAGCGCGGGCACGTGCCGCCGAAGCGCGAGAATGGGAAGCCGGCGCTCGCGAACCGCTTGGAGATGTTGCCCGCGGAATCGACCCTCAGCATGAAGAAGGGCACGCCGCGCGCGGCGGGCCGCGCCAGCGTGGTCAGCCGATGGCAGGCCTGCTCGAAGCTGACCGCGAAGCGGGCGCTGATCAGGCCGATGTCGTAGGCGCTGCGCTCGGCGGTGTCGTGGAAGCCGGCGTAGGGCATGAGCACGGCCGCGGCCAGGTAGTTAGCCAGCGACACCCGCAGCAGCCCGCGGGTCGGCGCATCCGGCGGCTCGGCGCGGGCGGCGATTGCGTCGATGTGATCGGCGTGCTCGAGCAGCGCGAGCTGGTAGGCGAGCGCGAACGCGCGGCCAGGCCCGTCGAGCACCTCGCAAAGGAAGAGGCGCCTGCGGTGATGGTCGTAGCGGCGCAGCGCATCGGGGAAGATGTCGACCGGGGCCACGCGCACCTCGATGCGGTGGCGGTCGCTCAACCGTTCTCGCGCGGCGCTTGCGAAGTCCTGCGGCTCGGCGCCGATGGCCTCGGCCATCGCCTCGCCCGCCTCCTCCAGCTCGGCGAAATAGTTGCGCTGGCCCTGGATGAAGTCGCGCACCCAGTCGGAAGGCGTCAACGCGGTGGGGAACGCACCGTCCTCCGGACGGTCGAAGCCGCCGGGAAAGCGACGCGCGTCGAGGTAGGCGCGGTAGAGTCGCGTGATCGCCTCGGCGACGCCGGGCGCGTTCTCGGCCACCTCGCCGAGCTCGTGGCGCGCGACGCCGAGGTCGCGGAACATCTGGTCGGCGAAAACCTCGGCCAACCCCGTCGCGCCGCCGGGTTGCGCGTCGGCCGACAGCGAGCGCAGATCGAGGTCGTAGGTCTCGGCCAGCCGCAGCAGGACCTGCGCGGTCACCGGACGCTGGTTGCGCTCGAGCAGGTTCAGATAGCTGGGTGAAACCCCAAGGTCCTCGGCCATGCGCATCTGGGTGACGCCGAGATCGCGCCTCAGCCGCTTGAGCCGCGCGCCGAGGAACAGCTTCTTCTGACTGCTCAGGGCCATATTGTCTTCTTGTCACAAATTTACAAAACTTGCTAGGTCCCATTTGCACAACGCGGCCTTTTCTGCGCGCGCGGGGCGATGCCAAGCGCCCGCTGGAGGGCTAGTGAAAACGAGACCCACAGCCAGGCTCTCGCGGCCTCCCTCGCGCATGCCTGGTCGGTGACGGAGCAAGAGATCGAGATGTCGTACTCGCAACAGACCGCGAAGCTGAACCAGCTGATCAAGGCCAAGGGCGGCGCCTGGGACGGCATCCACGCCGAATCCGTCGTGCGCATGCGGCTGCAGAACCGCTTCCTCACCGGCCTCGACATCGCCCGCTACACGGCCGCGATCATGCGCAAGGACATGGCGGCCTATGACGCCGATCCGGCCAACTACACCCAGAGCCTCGGCTGCTGGCACGGCTTCATCGCCCAACAGCAGATGATCGCGATCAAGAAGCACTTCGGCTCGACGCAAGGCCGCTACATCTACCTCTCGGGCTGGATGGTCGCGGCGCTCAGGTCCGAGTTCGGTCCCCTGCCCGACCAGTCGATGCACGAGAAGACCGCCGTGCCGGCGCTGATCGAGGAAATCTACACCTTCTTGAAGCAGGCGGACGCCCGCGAGCTCAGCCTGCTCTTCCGCGACCTCGATGCCGCCCGCGCGGCCGGGGACGAGGTGAAGGAAAAGAAGATCCAGGGCCAGATCGACAACTTCCAGACCCACGTCGCCCCGATCATCGCCGACATCGACGCGGGCTTCGGCAACGCCGAGGCGACCTATCTCCTGGCCAAGAAGATGATCCAGGCGGGCGCCTGCGCGCTGCAGATCGAAAATCAGGTCTCCGACGAGAAGCAGTGCGGCCACCAGGACGGCAAGGTCACCGTCCCGCACGACGTCTTCCTGGCCAAGGTCAGGGCCTGCCGCTACGCCTTCCTCGAGCTGGGCGTCGATGACGGGATCATCGTGACCCGCACCGACTCGCTCGGCGCCGGCCTGACCCAACAGATCGCCGTCAGCCACGAGGTGGGCGACATCGGCGACCAGTACAACAGCTTCCTCGACTGCGAGGCGGTCGACGCCAGCGCCGTCGGCAACGGCGACGTCGTCATCACCCGCGGCGGCAAGCTGATGCGGCCCAAGCGCCTGGCCTCCAATCTCTACCAGTTCCGCGCGGGCACCGGCGAGGACCGCTGCGTGCTCGACTGCATCACCAGCTTGCAGAACGGCGCCGACCTGCTCTGGATCGAGACCGAGAAACCGCACGTCGAGCAGATCGCCGGCATGGTCGACCGCATCAAGAAGGTCATCCCGAACGCCAAGCTCGCCTACAACAACTCGCCGTCGTTCAACTGGACGCTGAACTTCCGCCAGCAGGTCTATGACGCCTGGAAGGCGGCCGGAAAGGACGTCTCGGCTTACGAGCGCGAGCACCTGATGAGCGGCGACTACGACGCAACCGCCCTCGGCTCCGAAGCCGACGAGCGCATCCGCACCTTCCAGGCGGACGCGTCCAAGCGGGCGGGGATCTTCCACCACCTGATCACGCTGCCGACCTATCACACCGCGGCGCTGTCGACCGACAACCTCGCCCGCGACTACTTCGGGGCCGAGGGCATGTTGGGCTACGTCGCCAACATCCAGCGCGAGGAGATCCGCCAGGGCATCGCGACGGTGAAGCACCAGAACATGTCCGGCTCCGACATCGGCGACGACCACAAGGAGTACTTCGCCGGCGAAGCCGCCCTGAAAGCCGGCGGCGCCAACAACACCATGAACCAGTTCGCCGCCGAGTAGCTTCGGCTACCTGCGAGGGGATGGGACGGCCCGGGGCGAAAGATCCCGGGCCGTTTCGCTTTCGGCACGGCGCACTGATCCTCCCCTTACGGTGGAGGACCTACCGCTGCGCCCCTTTCGCCACCCGCCGCCACTTGTGCAGCAAGGGCTCGGTATAGCCGTTGGGTTGGGATGCGCCCTTGAGCACCAGCTCGCGGGCGGCGGCGAACGCCGGGCCGTCGTAAGCCGGGGCCATCGGCGTGTAGGCCGCATCGTCGGCGTTCTGGCGATCGACCACCAGCGCCATGCGCTTGAGGCTCGCTTCCACCTCCGCCTCGGTGAGCACGCCGTGGCGGAGCCAGTTGGCGAGCAGTTGCGAGGAGATGCGCAAGGTGGCGCGGTCCTCCATCAGCCCGACGTCATGGATGTCGGGCACCTTGGAGCAGCCGACGCCCTGGTCGATCCAGCGCACGACGTAGCCCAGGATGCTCTGGCAGTTGTCGTCGAGCTCCTCCCTCACCTCCTCTGGCCGGAAGTTGCGCCCGAGCGCGAGGGGCGGGGTCAGCAGCGCGGTCAGGCCTTCCACGGGATCGCCGGCCAGTTCGTCCTGGCGCTTCAAGACGTCGACCGCGTGGTAGTGCAACGCGTGCAGCGTCGCCGCCGTCGGCGACGGCACCCACGCGGTGTTCGCCCCCGCCCTCGGGTGGGCGATCTTCTGTTCCAGCATGTCGGCCATGCGATCGGGCGCGGCCCACATCCCCTTGCCGATCTGGGCGCGGCCCTTCAGGCCCGCGGCGAGGCCGATCTGCACGTTCCTGAGCTCGTAGGACTTGATCCAGGGCGTGGCGCGCATCTCGGCCTTGCGCACCATCGGCCCGCCTTCCATCGCGGTGTGGATCTCGTCGCCCGTGCGATCGAGGAAGCCGGTGTTGATGAAGACGAGCCGCTCGCGCGCCGCGTGGATGCAACCGGCAAGGTTGGCCGATGTGCGCCGCTCCTCGTCCATGACGCCGACCTTCAGGGTGTTCGGCGCCATGCCAAGGATGGCCTCGACCCGGCCGAACAGCTCGACGGTGTGGGCGACCTCGTTCGGACCGTGCATCTTAGGCTTGACGACGTAGACCGAGCCCGTGCGGCTGTTCTTGTGGACGCCCAGCCCGCGGAGGTCGTAGAGCGCGGCCGCGCCGGTCGCCAGTGCGTCGAGGAATCCCTCTGGGATCGGCGCCCCGTCCGCCGTCTCCACCGCGTCGGTGTGCATGTGGTGGCCGACATGGCGGACCAGGAGGAGCGCCCGGCCGGGCAGCACGAGCTCGTCGCCGGCCGGCGTCGCATAGCGGCGGTCGGGCGCCAGGCGGCGGGTGATCAGCCGCCCGTCCTTCTCCAGATCGGCGTTCAGGTCGCCCTTCATCAGGCCGAGCCAGTTGCGATAGACCAGCGTCTTGTCCTCGGCATCGACGGCCGAGACGGAATCCTCGCAGTCGATGATGGTGGTCACCGCCGACTCCACGATGACGTCGGCGACGCCGGCCGCATCGTCCTTGCCGATGGCGTGCGCTCGATCGATGGCGATCTCGATGTGCAGCCCGTGGATGCGCAGCAACACCGCCGACGGCGCCGCCGCTTCGCCACGGTAGCCGACGAACTGGGCGGGATCGCTCAGGACGCGGTCGCCGGCGGCGGTTCTGACCACCAGCGCTCCATTCTCGACGGCATAGCCGGTGGCGTCCGCGTGCTTGGCGCCCGCGATCGGCGCGGCCACGTCTAGCGCGGCCCTGGCGCGGGCGATGACCTTGGCGCCGCGCACCGGGTTGTAGGCGCCGCCGCGGGTCGCCCCGCCGCTCTCGTCGATGGCGTCTGTGCCGTAGAGCGCGTCGTAAAGACTGCCCCAGCGCGCGTTGGCGGCGTTCAGCGCGTAGCGGGCGTTGGTGATCGGGACGACGAGCTGCGGCCCGGGGATGTGGCTGAACTCAGGGTCGACGTTCTCCGTCGACACTGAGAACGCTGGCGGCTCGGCCGCGAGGTACCCAATCGAGCGCAGGAAGGCCTCCTCGGCCGCGACATCGATGGCGCCGTCGCGACGCTCGCGATACCAGCCGTCGATCGCCGCCTGCAGCGCGTCGCGCCGCTCGAGCAGCGCCCGATTGCGCGGACCAAGGTCGGTCACAAGGGAGGCCAGCCCCTCCCAGAAGCGCTCCGCCGGGATGCCAAGGCCGGGCAATAGGTCACGCTCGACGAACGCGGCCAGGCCGGGATCGATGACGAGATCGGCTCGAGTGGTCATCAGGCGCTCCAGACGTGTTCCTTCGCGTCAAGCCGATAAGGGCCGGCGGCGCTCCCGTCCAGTTGGCAAGACCTCACCCTCGCCGCCTGCTCCGGAATTCCTCACGCACGGCGGGCCGGCGGTCTAGACTGGCGCCGTTCCGGCCCGCGGTCCGTGGCCGACGCGAGGACAACGCCATGCGGGCTGCCTACGCCATCGTCCCCCTGACTTGCGCCATAGCGGCCTCCGCCGGCGCCGCCTCGGCCCCCAACGCCGACGCCATCCTTCAGCGGGCCTTCGACAACTATCGCGCCAAGAGTTCCGTGACGACGGTGGCGATGACCATCCACCGTCCGACCTGGGAGCGGCGCTTGAGCGTGAGGGCGTGGACGCAAGGCATGGACGATGCGCTTGTGCGCTTCACCGCGCCGGCGGCCGACGCCGGCAACGCGACCTTGAAGCTCGGCACGGACACCTGGGTCTACAATCCCAAGCTCAACCAGGTGATCAAGCTGCCGGCGAGTATGCTGAGCCAGTCGTGGATGGGCTCGGACTTCTCCTACAACGACCTCGCCAAGTCCGACGACCTGATCACCGAGTACACCCACCGCCTGATCGCCACCGACCAGACGGGCGGGCACACGGTCTGGACCATCGAGGCCGATCCGAAGCCGGGCGCGCCGGTCGTCTGGGGCAAGGTCGTCTTGAAGATCCGCGACGACAACGTCTTCGTCGAAGAGACCTTCTACGACCAGGACATGAAGCCGGCGCGGCAGATGACCGCCGACAAGATCGGGCTCTTGGCCGGGCGCGCCTACCCGGTGATGATGACCATGCATCCGCTGGATGAGCCCAACCAGTGGACGCGCATCGAGACCGACGACGGGCGCTTCGACGTCAGCGTCCCGGGCTACTTCTTCACGCTCTCGAACCTGCAGAACCCAAGGTCCTAAAGCGCCATGCTTGCCGCGCTCGCCTGGCGCAACCTCTGGCGACGGCCGCAGCGGACGCTGCTCAGCCTGCTCAGCGTCGCCATCGTCTCGGGCCTCTTGGTGTTCATCCTGTCGTTCCAGGACGGGGTCTATGGGCAGATGAAAGAGACGACGCTGCGCATCTTCGACGGTTACGCCCAGCTGCAGGCGCCCGGCTTCGCCGACGATCCGACGCTCGACCGGGCCATCGTCCAGCCCGAGCAGCTGGCGCATGAGGCCGAGGGGGTCCCCGGCGTGACCGTGGCCGCGCCCAGGGTCAACGGCTTCGCCATCCTCGCCAACGGCCCGCGCAGCTACGCCGCCATCGTGGTCGGCGTCGACCCGGCGAGCGAAGCCCGCATCTCGTCGATCGCCTCGACGATCCAGGAGGGCCGCTACCTCACCGCGAGCGACACAAATTCCGCCATCCTGGGCGACCTCCTAGCCAAGAACCTCGGCGTCGGCGTCGGCGGCAAGGTGACGATGCTGGGCTCGGCGCGCGACGGCTCGGTGGCGGCCGACGTGCTTCAGGTCGCCGGCATCTACCATTCTGGCGTCCCGGAACTCGACCGCACCATCCTGGAAATGCCGTTCGCCCGCGCGCAGGACACGTTCCAGATGCAGGACACCGCCAACACGATCGCGCTCAGCGGACCGTCCTTGAGCTCGGTCGACCACGCCCTGCCCGTTCTCGAGGCCCTCGCGCGGCGGACCGGCGTCTCGGTGCGCGATTGGCAGGACATGGAGCCGGCCATGCGCGACGTGATCGACCTCAAGTATGCGACCTCGATGCTGTTCTACGCGAGCCTGGTGCTGGTCGTCGCCTTCATCATCCTCAACACCCTCCTGATGAGCGTGCTGGAGCGCACGCGGGAGTTCGGCATGCTGCTGGCGCTCGGCATGCGGCCATCGCAGATCGGGACCATGGTCTGGACCGAGCTTCTCGCGCTGGCGCTGATCGGCTGTGCGATCGGAGTGGCGATCGGCGGCGGCGTCACGCTTTGGCTGCAGTCCACCGGCATCCTCTTTCCGATCGACCCCAAGCTGCTCGCCCAGTTCGGCGTGCCGTCCAGGCTCTATCCCAGCCTCAGCCTGTTCAGCGCGCTCGCCGGGCCTGGCGCGCTTGTCCTGGCGATCGCGATTGGCGGGCTCGTACCGTTCCTGCGGGTGCTGAGGCTCACGCCGGCGCTCGCCATGCGGGGCGCCTGATGAACCGGCTCTGGATGCTCGGCCCGCTGGCCTGGCGCAACCTGTGGCGCAACCCGAGGCGGACGCTGATCACGCTGGCCGTCGTCGCCGTCGGCGTCTGGTCGATCCTGGCGTTCGACGTGATGTTCAAGGCGTGGGAGCAGAGCAGCCTGGAAGAGAGTCTGCGGCTCCTCACCGGCGAGGGCCAGATCCACGCCACTGGCTATCTCGACGACCCCGGCGTCGGCCATTCGATGCCCTATCGCTCCGGCGCGCTCTTGGGCGCCCTGAACGGTCCGGCGGTCGGCGCCTGGGCGCCGCGCGTGCGCGTGCCGGCGATCATCCAGAGCGAATACCGCACCCGCGCCATCACCCTCGTTGGCGTCGAGCCCGCGGCCGAGCGCCGGGTCTCCGACCTGCCTGGCCAGATCCTCGCCGGCCGTTACCTCGCGAACGACCGCGAGATCGGCATCGTGATCGGCGGCGACCTGGCGGTGAAGCTGAAGACCCGGCTGGGCAAGCGGGTGATCGTGATGGCGCAGGCGGCGGACGGCCACCTGGCCGAGGCCGGGCTGCCGATCATCGGCCTCTTCGGCAACACCACCCCTGCCCAGGACGAATATGCGTTCGTGGGTCTCGGCGCCGCCCAATCGACGCTCGGTCTCAACGGCCAGCTCTCCGAGATCGCTTTCGACGCCGGCCCCAGCGCCAAGCTCGAAGACACGGTGGCGGCGCTTCAGCGCGCGGCGCCTGGCCTCGACACCGAGACGTGGATGGCGCTCTCGCCGCTCGCCTACACAATGCAACAGTTCTCCACGAGCTACACCGCGATCTGGCTGATGGTGATGTTCGTGCTGATGGCTATCGGCATCGTGAACACCCAGCTGATGGCCGTCTTCGAGCGCACGCGCGAGTTCGGGTTGATGCAGGCGCTTGGCATGCGCCCGGCGACGATCGTCGCCCAGGTGATGCTGGAATCGGCGCTGCTGATCGGCGTCGGCGTCCTCTGTGGCATCGTGCTCATGGCGGTGACGCTCCTGCCGTTTACGAACGGGCTCAGCCTGGGCTTCCTATCCGCCGGCTCGGAAATGGCCGGCGGCGGCGGCGTGCTCTATCCGAGGCTCGATCCGGTCGACACAGTCGTCTACGCCACGATCGTCTGGGTCTTGGGCGTGATGACCACGCTGTGGCCGGCGCGGACGGCGGCGCGGACGCCGCCCGTGGTCGCAATGGCGGCGAATTGAGGCTTAAGGGGAGCCCACGATGAGCGCGATCATCCAGTGCCGCGGCGTGACGAAGATCTATCGCCAGGGCTCGGTCGACGTGCCGGCGCTGCGCGGCGTCGATCTCGATGTCGAGGCCGGCGATTTCGCCACGCTCTCCGGGCCTTCGGGCTCGGGCAAGACCACGCTGCTCAGCCTGATCGGCGGCCTCGATCGGCCGACGGCCGGCGAGATCAGCGTCGAGGGCCAGCCGATCACCGCCATGCCGGCGGCCCAGCTCGCGGACCTTCGCCTGCACAAGATCGGCTTCGTCTTCCAGACCTACAGCCTGATCCCCGTCCTGTCGGCGGTGGAGAATGTCGAGTTCGTCCTGCGCCTTCTGGGCCGCCCCGCCGCCGAGCGGCTGGCGCGCGCCCGCGCGGTGTTGCGCGAGGTCGGCCTCGAAGGCCTTGAGGACCGGCGCCCCGCCAAGCTCTCGGGCGGCCAGCAACAGCGCGTCGCCGTCGCCCGGGCGCTCGCGCCGGAACCGGCGATCGTGCTCGCCGACGAGCCGACCGCCAACCTCGACTCCAAGAACGCCGAGGAGCTGATCGCGCTGATGGCCAGCCTGAACACCGCCTCGGGCGCGACCTTCCTGATCGCCACCCACGACTCGCGCGTGATCGCCCACTCCCGGCGCAGGATCGAAATGGTCGACGGACGGATCACCGCCGATGAGCGCCAGCCCGTCCTGGCCGGGGCGTAAGCCCCCCGCCCTTCTGGCCGCGCTGGCCCTTGCCACCGCTCTGGCCGCTGGCGGCGCGCGAGCGCAGTCGGACAACGACCTGCACGGGCGGCTGGAGTTGTCCGACTCCGGCCTGTTCTCGAACGGCGACAGCATCGAGGCCGCACTCGGGGCAAAGGACAGCGACGAGGCGCTGGCCAACCTGCGCCTGACCTGGGAGCCGGTCTGGGGGCCGTGGAGCCTGCAGATCCACGGGGTGGCGACGATCGAGGACGGGCCAGCGGTCGCGATCTCCCGCGCCGAGGCGACGCTCTTGCCCGCGCCTCCGGCGACCTGGCTCAACCTGACCGACACGTTTGCGGGCCGCGGCGACGTCCTGGGCCAGGCGAGCATCGACCGGCTGGCCGTCACCTACACCACTCCCGATCTTGTGGTCCGCGTCGGGCGCCAGGCGATCAGCTGGGGCAGCGGGCTGGTGTTCCGGCCGATGGACCTGTTCGACCCGTTCTCGCCCAGCGCCACCGACACCGAATGGAAGCCCGGCGTCGACATGCTCTACGTCCAGCGCCTGTTCGCCGACGGCTCCGACGTGCAATTCATCGTCGCGCCGCGCCCGGCACAACCAGGCGGCCCCCTCACGGGCGACGCGAGTTCGGCCGCCCTGCATGTCCACACCACGATCGCCGGTCATGAGACCACCTTCCTCATCGCGCGCGACCACGGCGACTGGGTGGGCGGCCTTGGCGTCAACGGCGCGCTGGGCGGGGCGACCTGGAACGTCGAGGTCGTGCCCACCGTCCTGCGCGTCGGCGGAACGCGCGTCTCGGGCATCGCCAACATCAGCGATGGCGTCACGCTGTTCGGCCACAACGCCACCGTCTTCGCCGAGTATTTCCACAACGGTTTCGGTGATGCGAACCGCCTGCTGACGCTCGAGACCCTGCCGCCGGACCTCGAGGACCGCCTGGTCCGCGGCCAGCTGTTCGACACGCGCCGCGACTATCTCGCCGGCGGCCTGACGCTGGAGGTCAACCCGCTGCTGACAGTCAGTCCGACACTCATCGCCGACCTCAACGACGGCAGCCTGTTCGCCCTCGTCGCCGGAACCTATTCGCTGAGCGACAACCTGACCCTGATCGCCGGCGCCCAGGCGCCGATCGGCCCAGCCCGCACCGAGTTCGGCGGCCTGCCCCTGTCGCCCGGCAGCTCCATCCTCTTCGCCCCGCCCGGCCAGCTCTACGTGCAGCTAAAGCGCTACTTCTGAGACGGTCCGACGGTCATCAAGGGTGCACCGCAGAGAGCGCAGAGCCGGCGCAGAGAACGCGGAGGCTCTGCGCGCTCGGCTCTGCTCGGCGTACTCCGCGGCAAAAGGAGCTCGGGCCCCGCTTTAGCTTCGCCTCTCTACCTTGGCGCCGCGTCGTACGCCCGCCATTGACGCGCCAGCGCTCGCGGGGCCTATGGCGGGCGCTTGAGAACGCCGAGGGAGCGCCATGACCGCCATCAATGAAGTCACCGACTATGCGCTTGAGGATGGCGTCGGCGTCATCACGCTGAACTCGCCGCCCGTGAACGCGCTGTCGTTCAACGTGCGTGACGGCCTGGCGGGCGGGATGGCCAAGGCGCTGGCCGACGATGGCGCGAAGGCAGTGGTCATCGTCTGCGAGGGCCGCACCTTCATCGCCGGGGCCGACATCACCGAGTTTGGCGGCGCCCAGCGTGGCGCCAGCCTGTTCGACGTGCAGGACGCGATCGAGGGCTCGCCCAAGCCCGTGGTGGCCACCATCCACGGCACGGCGCTGGGCGGCGGGCTCGAGGTCGCGCTGGCCTGCCACTACCGCGTCGCCGTCCCTAGCGCCCGCTGCGGTCTGCCGGAGGTGAACCTGGGCTTGCTTCCTGGCGCCGGCGGCACCCAGCGGCTGCCGCGCATCGTCGGCCCCCAGAAGGCGATGGAGATGATGACCTCCGGCCAGCACGTGCCGGCCAAGGACTGCCTGGCCATGGGCCTGGTCGACGAGCTGGTCGATGAGGGCAATCTGCGAGCGGGCGCGATCGCGTTTGCGAACAAGATCGTCGCCGAGCGGCGCCCGCTGAAGAAGGTCCGCGAGCTGAACGAAAAGGTCGAGGCCGCCCGCGGCCATCCCGAGATCTTCGAAGACTTCCGCAAGGCCAACGCGCGCCGCTTCCGCGGCTTCCTCGCGCCCGAGTACAACATCCGCTGCGTCGAAGCCGCCGTGAACGAGCCGTTCGAGGAGGGCCTGAAGACCGAGCGCAAGCTGTTCGGCGAGCTGATCAGCGGTCCGCAGTCGGCCGCCCAGCGCTACACCTTCTTCGCAGAGAGGCAGGTCTGGCGTGTGCCGGACGTGCCGGACGACACCCCGGAAATCCCTGTGGCCAGCATAGGCGTCATCGGCGCCGGCACCATGGGCGGCGGCATCTCCATGAACTTCGCCAACGTCGGGCTGCCCGTGACCATCGTCGAGATGAAGCAGGACGCGCTCGACCGCGGCCTTGCCACCATCCGCCGCAACTACGAGCGCACCGCCTCGCGCGGCGGCATCACCGCCGACGACGTCGAAAAGCGCATGGGCCTGATCAAGGGCTCGCTCGCCATGGAAGACTTAAAGGACGCCGACCTGATCATCGAAGCGGTGTTCGAGCGGATGGACATCAAGAAGGACGTGTTCGGAAAGCTGGACGCCATCGCCAAACCGGGCGCGATCCTGGCCACCAACACCTCTGGCCTGAACATCGACGAGATCGCGGCCACGACCAGACGGCCGGAAGCTGTGATCGGCCTGCACTTCTTCTCGCCGGCCAACGTCATGCGCCTGCTCGAGGTTGTCCGCGCCGACCATACGTCCAAGCCGGTCATCGCAACCTCGATGAAGCTGGCCAGGAAGATCGGCAAGATCGGCGCGCTGGTCGGCGTCTGCCCGGGGTTCGTCGGCAACCGCATCCTCGGCCAACGCCAGCGCGAGGCGAACAAGCTGATCTTCGAGGGCGCCATGCCCTGGGACATTGACCGCGTGCTTTACGATTTCGGCTTCCCGATGGGGCCGTTCGCGATGAGCGACCTGGCCGGTCTCGACATCGGCTGGGTCAAGGAGCGCTCGAAGGGCGAGACCATCCGCGACGTGCTCTGCGAGATGGACCGCCGCGGCCAGAAGACGGGCGCCGGTTGGTACGACTACGACGAGAACCGCAACGCCAAGCCCTCGCCGGTGACCGAAAAGGTGATCAAGGACTTCGTGGCCAAGTCGGGCGTCAACGCCCGTCACATTTCCGACGAGGACATCCTCGAGCGCTGCCTCTATCCGATGGTCAACGAGGGGGCGAAGATCCTCGAGGAGGGCAAGGCCATCCGCGCGTCGGACATCGATATGGTCTGGCAGAATGGCTATGGCTGGCCCGCCTATCGCGGCGGCCCGATGTGGTGGGGCGACTATGTCGGCCTGGACAAGATCTTGAACAAAATGCGCGAGTTCCAGGCCACCATGGGCGACGTGTTCAAACCCGCCCCCCTCCTCGAAAAACTCGTCGCCGAAGGCAAAAAATTCCAGGACGTAAGATAGGCCTTCGACGTCCGGGCGGCCGACAGGCCGCCTGAACCACAAAAGGCACGAAGGACACGAAGGTCACGAAGGGTCTGCCGCTGGCCCAGAACGCCGGGCGAGCGCAAGTGGCTTCGTGCTCTTCGTGTCCTTTGTGCCCTTCGTGGTCGAAAGCCGACTGCCCGCTTGCGCGGGCCTCGCCGAACCCGGCCCTCAGCAGGCCTGGCGCATGTCGGCCATGTTCATCGGCGGGGTGTAGGTGCGCATCAGCTCCATCTGCTCGCGCTGGCGTTGGGCCGCGGTGATGTTGAGCCGGGTGTAAATGCCGTTCGCGCCGAACTGCTCGGCGGCCTCGGCCCAACGCTCCTGCGCGTGCTGGGCGAGATTGTCGGTCTCGCCGAGATAGAGCACCGCCAGCGCCTCGCCCTCCTCGCGCACGTACATGTAGTTGCCCGCCATGGGCGAGAGCGGCCGACCTTCTTTGAACAGAGCGAACCTGACGTACTCGCCTGACTGGCAGCGGCAGTCGATCTGGTCTTTCATCCCAGCCCTCCTCCGAATCAACGCACCAAACCATGACGACGCCGGACGGCGGCCCGACGGTGGCCCACTTGGGGCCGAAACAAGGCAAAAGGTTAACTGAGTCGTGAGGGCTGTGGGGGCTCAGCGTGCACGGGGCGCCTCCTCTGCCGAGGCTTCGGAGGCATCCTGCTCCGCCGGCTTGCTCAGCGCTGAATCCTGCGAAGCGCGGGCGAAGCAGGATGGTGCGGGTGGTCGGACTTGAACCGACACGGGGGTCGCCCCCCAACGGATTTTAAGTCCGTTGCGTCTACCGATTTCGCCACACCCGCTGGCCGCCAAGGATCATACCGGCCGAGCGGCGTGAGACCAAAGGCCGCGGGGCGACATCGGCGCCGGCCAACCGAGGCCAGAAATATCAATCATTCCGCCACGTCTTCTAATCGTCTTGCAATTGAGCGAAATAGAGCGCATAGCATCGCGCATCGAATATCGTTTTGGTTCGGTTGCTCTCCATGCTTGCTCTTCGGATCGAGCTCCCGAGTCTTCCATGATCCTCTCCGAGAATTTGATCGCATGCGTCGTTTGGCGCGCGCGAACACTTGCACAGCAAGGAATACGAACATGACGATTGGTACAGTGAAGTGGTTCAACGCCGCCAAGGGCTTTGGCTTCATCCAACCCGACGACGGCGGCAATGACGTCTTCGTCCACATCTCGGCGGTCGAACGCTCAAGCCTCGGCACGCTCAACGAGGGCCAGAAGCTCAGCTTCGAGCTCGAGCGGGACCAGAAGAGCGGCAAGATGTCGGCCGGCCAGCTTCAAGCGGCCTAAGAATCGGCGCAACGGACAGGGTGGCTTAAACGCCACCCTGCTCCAGGCTCTGCACAACGGAAGGCTCTCCTATGGCGCCGCGAAAGCCCAACTACTCCTTCGAACGCCACGAGCGGGACCGCCTCAAGGCGATCAAGGCGGCCGAGAAGGCCGAGGCCAAGCGCGTGCAGCGCGAGCGCGACCGCCCGCCTGCCGACGACGCGCCAGCAACCACGCCCGGTCCGGACGAACGCTGAGGATCCGGCCATGCAGACCGCGACCATATTCAACCACGAGACCGTCGCGCTCGACGGCGAGCGGTTCGCCGACTGCGAATTCCGCGGCTGCCGCATGGTTTTTCGCGGCGGCGAGCCGCCGCGGTTCGACGCCTGCACGTTGGACGACTGCGACTGGCGTTTCGAAGACGCCGCCGCCAACACGCTCGCTCACCTGAAGGTGGTCTGGGCCGCCGGCGGCAAGGCCCCGGTGCAGGCGTTGATCAAGACCATCACCGGCGCCGCGCGGTAGGCGCGGGCGCGCCGAAGCTCACCACCAGCCGCGCCACTTGAACCAGAGCAAGGGCAGGACGGTCGAGAGCACAATCACCGTGATCCCGAACTGGTAGCCGTAGCGCCAGCCGTACTCCGGCATGTTGTGGAAGTTCATTCCGTACCAGCCGGCGACCAGCGTCGGGAAGATGCCGACCACCGAGAACACGGTCAGCACCTTGAAAATGTCGTTCTGCTCGATGCCGATGAAGCCAACGATGGCGTCGAGCAGGAACTGCACCTTGCCCGAGAGGTGCTCCTCGAACTGGTTCAGCGACTCGACATCCAGGCCCACGCCGCTCAGCCGGTCGGCGAACGTCGGCGCGATCCAGCTCCTGCCCGCCTCGGGCGCGAACGCCGCGACTCGGTCGATGCCGAGCAGGCTCTCGCGGATGAGGGTGACCCGCTCGCCGATGCGGCCAAGCCGCCCCAGCATGGCGCGCAGACGCTCGTTCGAGCGCGCCACCGTCTTCGTCTGCTGGGGCGAGGCGCGAAACACCCCGTGGGAGATCTCGTCCAGCTGCTGGCGGGCCCGCTCGAGCAGATCGGCCTGCCGGTCCACGATGGCCTCGAGGAGCACGGTGAAGGCCTCGACGCTGTCGTTCGCGCGACCGTCCTGGCGCGCCCACGCGGCCGCCGCCTGGAAGGCCTTCAGCTCGGCGAAGCGGATGGTGATCAGGAGCTTCGGCGTCAGGATCATGCCGATATGGCTGAGCGCTGGATGATCTGTATCGGCCTCGGCCACGACCGGGCAGGCGACGCGCAAAACCTCGCCGTCGGCGACGAGCTGGCTGGACCGCTCGATCTCGGAAAGATCCTCCAGCGTCGGGAGCCGCGCGCCGTGGTGATCCTCGATCAGCCGCCGCTCGGCCTCGGACGGACTGACGAGGTCGATCCATATCGTCGCGGCCGTTGGTGCGTCGGCCGCGGGCGTCAGCGCCAGCATCAGCGCGGCGCTTCGACTGGGTCGGGCGTGATGTTGGCGACATCGGCGGCTTTCAGCGCCGCGATCAGCTCGTCGACCGTGGCCGCCACCTCCGCCTCGTCGCGGCCGCGGATGACCAGATTCGCGCCATAGGTCCCCTGGCCGTAGAAGGGGTAGCTGCCCAGCGACAGCGCCGGGTGCGCCTTGGCGATGGCCTCGAGCGGGGCGGCAAGCACGCCCTCTCCCGTGCCTTCCACCCTGACCGTGCGCGCGACCACGACCCGGCCGGGCCGCATACGTGGGACCACGTCGTCCATCATGCCGCGCATGATCTGCGGCACGCCGGCTAGCACGAACACGTTGCCGATCGTAAAGCCGGGCGGACCCTGGACCGGGTTCTTCACCAGGTCGCCGCCGTGCGGAACGCGCGCCATCCGCCGCCGCGCCGGCGTGAGCTCTCCTTGCCAGCGCGTCTGCATCAAGGCGATGATGTCCGGGTGCTCGTAGAGTGTGGTTCCGAACGCCTTGGCCACGGAGTCGGCGGTGATGTCGTCGTGGGTCGGCCCGATGCCCCCGGTGGTGATCACATAATCGTAGCGGGCGCGAAGGGCGTTAAGGGCGTCCACGATCTCGTCCTCGATGTCGGCGACGACGCGCGCCTCCGCCAGGTCGACGCCGTAGGTCCCGAGATAGCGGGCGATGAAGTTCAGGTTGGTGTCCTGGGTGCGGCCGGACAGAATCTCGTCGCCGATGATGAGCACGGCGCAGGTGACGCGGCCGGTATCGTCCATGCTTCGTCTCGCCGCCTCTGGACCCTTCAACCGCAAGACGGCATAGGGCGCCCATGCTGTTGCCGCAACCGATGCAGCGCGGCGTGCTGGTCAGCCGCTACAAGCGCTTCTTCGCCGACGTGGCGCTGGACGCGGGCGGCGCGGTCACCGCCCATTGCCCGAACCCCGGCGCGATGCTGGGGCTCGGAACGCCTGGCCTCACCGTCTGGCTCTCGCGCTCGGACGACCCCAAGCGCAAGCTCGCCCACACCCTGGAGCTGGTCGAGGTCGACGGCGGCCTGGTCGGCATCAACGCCATGGCGCCGAACCGGCTGGTGGGCGAGGCGCTGGCCGAGGGCGCCATCCCCGAGCTTTCCGGCTACGAGACCGTCCGCCGCGAAGTGCGCTACGGCGAGAACAGCCGCGTCGACTTCCGCCTGGAGTCGCCCGACCGGCCGCATTGCTACGTCGAGGTGAAGAACAGCCACCTGATGCGCGGCGGCCGCCTGGCCGAGTTCCCCGACTGCGTCACCGCCCGGGGCTTGAAGCACCTGGGCGACCTGACGCGCGAGGTCAGGGAAGGCAACCGCGCGGTGATGCTGTTCGTGATCCAGCGCACCGACTGCGACGCGTTCGCCGCCGCCGCCGACCTCGACCCGGCTTATGCGGCGGGATTGGAGCAGGCCGCCCGGGAGGGCGTTGAAGTTTTGTGCTATGGTTGCGACATAACCTGCGACAGCGTTCGCATCGGCGCGCCCATGCCGTGGCGCGCGGGCGACGCCTGAAGGACCTGAGAGAGCCAATGACCGAGACGGACGTGATCGATCCGATGCTGGCCTACCGTCGCTCATCGACGATCAAGGTGCATGGGCCGGGCGCGTTCGAGGGTATGCGCAAGGCCGGGCGCCTGGCGGGCGAGTGCCTCGACATGCTGACCGAGCATGTTCGCCCGGGCGCGGTGACCGACGACCTCGACGCCAAGGCGCGCGAGTTCATCCTCGACAACGGCGCGCTGCCCGCCTGCCTCTACTACCGCGGCTACGCCAAGACGCTCTGCATCTCGCCCAACCACGTCGTCTGCCACGGCATCCCCGGCCCGCGCACGCTGAAGGACGGCGAGATCGCCAACATCGACGTCACGGTCATCGTCGACGGCTGGCACGGCGACACCAGCCGCATGTACCTCCTGGGCGACGTCGCGCCGCGCGCACGGCGGCTGGTGGAGGTGACCTACGAGGGCTTCGAGCGCGGCCTCGCAGCCGTCAGGCCCGGCGCCTGCTTCGGCGACATCGGTCACGCGATCCAGACCTACGTCGAAAGCCAGCGTTGCTCGGTGGTGCGCGACTTCTGCGGCCACGGCGTTGGCCAGGTGTTCCACGATGCGCCCAACGTGCTGCACTTCGGCCGCAAGGGCGAAGGCGCCCGGCTCGAGCCCGGCATGATCTTCACGATCGAGCCGATGGTGAACCTGGGCAAGCACCAGGTGAAGCTCTTGGCCGACGGCTGGACCGCGGTCACCCGCGACAAGTCGCTCTCGGCTCAGTGCGAGCACTCCATCGGCGTCACCGAGACCGGCGCCGAGGTCTTCACCGCCTCGCCCAAGGGCTTGTTTCGGCCGGCAACGCGCTAATTCTCAATCGTCATGGCCCGACGTGTTCGGGCCACCATGATCGCCTCCGAATTCGTCAGCTCGCGGCTATCACGGCTGCGCCAGGCACTCGACGCCGCCGTCGGCGAAGAGGACCTGGCCGGTCATCTGCGATTTGGCCGGATCCACGCACCACGCCAGGATGGTGGCGGCAGGTGCGCCAGATGGCGGTCGAGATGCACTACGCGGCGGCGAAGGACGCTGACGTTCGCCGCCTGCTTGGCCACGCGCTCGACCGCCAGATCGGCGAAATCCGCGACGGCGTAGCCGCCGCGCAGGCGGGCGGCGACCTTCCGGCCGGCGCCGACCCGGCGTTCACGGCCGCGGCGGTCATGGTCTTCATTATGGGCCTGATGCACCTCGAGACGCTACTCCCCAGCTGATCGGCGATCCGCGCTGGCAGGCCTTCGTCGAAGACCGCACAGCCGCGCTTCTCGCGGTGCGTTGACTCGACCGCGCGGTAGTGGGGCAGTTTGAAATTGGCTGCCCTTGACGTTGTCAGAGTCTGGCGCATCTAGTCAGCCATGACTCAAGCGATTGGCGTACTTGTGGATGACTCCCCAGGGCAACGCCTGTTCTACGTTGGCGCGGATGACGACACTCGCGCCGCGAAAATCCTCGTGCAGAAGTTTCCTTCCCTAGCCGAACGCACGGTGCAATTCGGTGCCCCATCTGGCCTAGTTGCGGCTGCACTTGAGCTTAGTGAAGGGGATGTCAAGGAGTGGAAATTAGGCGAGCCAATCACGCTCGCGACCCTCCTTGGTCCATTCTGATCGCTGGAATGGCAAAACACCCCAAGCGCCCGCGCGATCCGAACGAGCTGGCCAAGCTGATAGCGGACTTGGCTACGGGAAATGCAGCTGACGCGCCTGACACTCGAAATGCCGCCGCCGTTGAGCTTGGGCGACGTGGCGGAGCAAAAGGTGGGGCCGCTCGCGCAGCGCGTCTGACGCCGGAGGAACGCTCGGAGGCTGCCCGGCTCGCCGCACAAGCGCGGTGGCGCAAGTCGCGCTAGGCTGCGGACGCCGCTTCCAGCTCCGCCAAGTCCATTGTGAAATCGAAAACCATCTGAATTGCCGGCTCGCTCGCGTGCGCGTCATTGAAGCTGTCGCCATCAATCTTGAGCTGCCGGCAGTCGCCAACGATGTTCTGACGACGCTGCTGAAGGGACAGCTGCATATGCTGGCGCGATGTAGTCCGAATGTCGTCCCAAAGCGTTAGCTGCTGTCCGGCAACATACCGGCGCGCAGGATGGAACAGGCGGACACGACGCCCCTTGGGATCGGTGTAATACTCCTCACGCATCGCCGCCGATAAGTCCTCGGCGCAGCGATTAACCGCTGCCGACGCTGGCAACTCCCAGCGTCCGCTCGATATCGCCCACTCCGCGATGGTCTTGGAGGCAGCCGGCCACGGCTCACCGGACTTGCGGTAGTCCTGGACGATCCGGTGCATCTGCTGATGATACGTTGCCATTGTAGGTCCCTAGTCGAGCTTTGTGATGTGTCCGTAGCCGTCAGTGACAGCCGTTGCCGTGATGATCCCCCGGACTCGCTCTTGGTATCTTCGAAACAGGTCGTTCCGGTTGAGGCGCCGCTGTAACTGTCCAGCGACAATCCCTGGATGCCGCTCCATCAGCGCTGAGAACCCGATCAGTTTGACGTGCGAGAACAGCGGATCGTGGCGCGCGATGAAGCTGTCGAGTTGCGCCTGCGGAACGCAAAACTCTTCAGCTGCAGCATTCGCCTTGCGCTCGCATTCGGTGTCG
>DATNJB010000052.1:0-52027 GCA_035604135.1 Caulobacteraceae bacterium
TTGGCGGGCGGCGGCCGCCTGTGCCTGGGTCTGCGATTGCGCGGCCTGAAGCTGCGCCTGCCGGGCGGCAAGCGCCTGGGCTTCCGCTGCCCGCGCCGCCGCGGCCTGCTCTTGCGCCAGCGCCGCCGGGTTGGTGGGCGCGCCGTTCACCAAGCCGCGGGGTTCGACCGGCAGCGCCTGCGGTGGTTGCGGCGGGTTCGGGGGCGCCGGCGGGCGCCCGAAACCGAACAAACCGCCTCGATTGCCGGCCGCCTGCTGGCCGAGGGCGCCACTGCGGGCGGCGAGCGCCTGCGCGGCCTGCGCGGCCTGCCAGTCCCGGGCGGCCTGTTGGGCGTCGTTGGCCTGCTGGTCGTAGCGCGCCGCCTCCGCCTCGCGGCGGTACCGCTCGGCCGCCCAGTCGGCATCGTCCTGCTGAGCGTGAGCCTGATGGTAGTCGCGCCAGTCCGGATTCGCCTGCTCCGCCGATTGCCATTGTTGTTGCTCGGAGTCGATTTCGGCACGGCGCGCGCGCCAGTTCGCCTCATCGATCGCCTCGCGCCTCTGTCGCCGGGACGCCTCGAACACGTCGCGCCCGCGGGCCAGGAAGCGGCCAGCATAGTCCGCGCGGCGCTCCATCTCGTCGCGCCGCAACGCACGACCGTCCGGCCCATAGATAACGACCAGGACCCCGCCGTCGAAGCCGTAGCAGTAGCCCTCGTCGCAAACGAGGTAGGGCGCGTCCTGGCCGGGCTCGTAGTAGTAATAGCGGTCGCTGCCATCCGGCAGCATCTCGGCGATCCGCGCCGACTGGTCGTTGGCCTGCCACACCCACGGCTGCTCGCCGCCGTAGTCCACCGCATAGTCGGGCGGTGCGTCGCCGAAGCCTTCGTTCATGGCGTCGGCATTGTCGGCATAGGCGTAGACGTCGCCCGCGTTCGCCAGCGCGCCGACCCGTGCAGCGGGCGCCGGGGGCAATTCGGCGGCCGTCGGGGCGGGTGCGGCCGGCGGCGCGGCGCTGTTGGCGAGCGGCAACGCGGCCAAAGGCGCCGGCGCGGACGAGACCGGGGTCGGCGTGGTCGCGGGCTGGCAGCCGACGACCGCCAAGGCGCTGGCCGCGGTCAGCAGCAGCGAACGTATTGGTCCACGCTTCACGTTCGTTCTGCGACCCACAGACCACTCCTCACGACTCTCTATCGGACGATCCGCCCCGTCTCGCACGCACCGGATGAACCTAACCGGAACGGATGAGGTCAGCTTATGTTCAGCCTGGGCCCAAGTCACGGCAGCGCTCGGCGTCGCTGGGCTAGGCCGCCGTCATCGCCGAGGTCGCCTAGCTTCGGCCCTTCGATTGGGCTTTGATGGCGCCAACGCCGCGCGCAAGGAGCCTTGGGAGCCCATGACCGCCCATCACATCCGCTTCGAGGTCGACGACGAAGGGATCGGCCTGATCACCATCGACCGGCCGGAGAAGCGCAACGCCATGACCTACGCCATGCTGAACGCCTTCATCGGTGCGGTCGGCGAGGCGGGCAAGGACGAGCGCGTCCGCGTGCTGATCATCACGGGCGCGGGCGGGGCCTTCTGCGCCGGCACCGATCTCGCCGACCTGGCGAGCGTGCCCGGCGAGAGCCGAGGCGTTCGCGGCGAGGCGCACGAGCGCGGCGTCTGGTGGCCGATCACCAGCTGTCCGAAGCCCGTCATCGGCGCCATCGACGGCGTCGCCGTCGGCATGGGCGCGGAGTTCACCAGCCAATGCGACGTGCGTATCGTGAGCGACCGGTCGCGCTTCGCCTGGAACTTCGCCCATCGGGGCCTGGTGCCGGACACCGGCGCCGGCTCGTGGCTGCTGCCGCGCCTGATCGGCCCTTCGCGTGCCCTGCGCCTGCTCTACTCCGGCGACTTCCTGAGCGCGGCGGAGGCCAAGGAAATCGGCTATGCCAACGAGCTCGTCGCGCCCGAGGCGCTGATGGATGCCGCCTACGCCGAGGCCCGGCGTTACCTCAACTCCTCGCCCTTCTCCATCCGCCACATCAAATCGCTGGTCTGGCGCGGGCTGGAGCGCGACGTCGCCGAGCACATGACCGCCCACGTCGAAGCGCTGCAGGCGGCGTTCAAGTCCGAGGACCACAAGGAAGGCGTCGCCTCCTTCCTCGAGCGCCGCCCCGCGAAGTTCGTCGGTCGGTAGGGACCGCTCACGCTTCAGCGGGGCCAGCGCCAAGCACATCTCGATCTACCGCAAGCCTGCTTAGGCTAGTCGAGGGTCAGCGCCGACATACACCCTGTATCTGAGGTTGCGAAGCGCGCCTAAGTCTCGCCGCGCCGGCTTCGTTGCAAACCATCCACCAAGGTCGTCAGGGCGGCGGCGGCGGCGGCGCGGGCGGTCTCCGGGTCGGCGGCGTGGGCGATCGACAGCGCAGCATCGTTGAGCGCCGCGAGGATCAAATGCGCCAGCGGCTGCGGCGAGGCATCGACCATCAGCCCGTCCTCTATCAACGCTTGCAGACCGGTAGCGAGCTGATTGAAGGTGTAGTCGGACTGGATCGCGCGCCATCGCGCCCAGCCGAACACGACAGGCCCATCCAGCAAAAGGACGCGCTGCACCTCGGGGCTGGCGGCCACCATCCTCAAATAGGTCTGCAGCCCTTCCTGAAGCTGGCGCCACGGATGGCCGGTGAAGCGGCTGGCCGCCTCGGCGGCCGCAGCCGCAAGCTCCTCGGCGACCTCGCGAAAGACCGCCTCGAACAACGCTTCCTTGTCCGCGTAATGGTGGTAGAGCGCCCCGCGGGTGACTTCCGCGAGCGCGACCAGATCGCTGGTCCCGGTCGCATGGTAACCCTGGAGCGTGAAGAGTTGCCGCCCCGCCGCCTGCAGACGCGCCCGCGTGGCGGCGGCCCTGACCTTCCGCACGTTCGTCCTGGCGATCATCTTGCTTTCACGCTTAGCGCTGGCCGCGGCGACGTCAATTGGCGACTTGACGAGCGCGGCTCCACGCCACACGCTGCACCACATACAGTCTATTTGTGAACGCGCGGGTGGCAGAACGATGAGCATTGCGCAGACCCTCGCCCAGCACGTCCCCCCCGACCGGGCGATCGACTTCGACATCACCCTGGACCGGCATTGAAGGCCGACGTTTTCGAGCGGCTCAAGGTCGTCCGCGATGCGGCGCCGAAGGTCGCCTACACCACGGGGAACGGCGGCCATTGGCTGGTGTTCGGCCGCGACGAGCTCCAGCGCGCGCTCGCCGATTCCGAGACCTTCTCCAGCTCCTGCATGGGCGGGATCGACGGCCAGGGGTTCATCCCGCTCTCGCTCGACCCGCCGACGCACGCGCCGTGGCGGCATCTGCTGCTCAAGCACTTCGGCCCAGCGCAGGTGCGCACGCTCGAGCCTTTCGTGCGCAGCTGGGCCGAGCGGTTGATCGGCAAGCTCGAGGGCGCCAGCGCGTGCGACTTCCTGAAGGCAGTCGCCGAGCCGCTGCCGGTGTCCGTGTTCATGGTGATGATGGGCCTGCCGCTCGGGCGGTTCGACGAGTTCCGCCGGCTGGTGATGCTGATGCTGACCCCGCCCGAGGCCGGCGATGACCGTGACGCGCCAACCAGTGCGCTGACGGAGGTCGCGGCCACGCTGAACGCGCTGATCGCCGAGCGGCGCGCGGCGCCGCGGGACGACCTGATCTCCAAGCTGCTTGCCGAGGAGATCGACGGCCGGCCGCTCAGCCACAAGGAGCTGATGTCGATCTCCTTGCTGCTGTTCGTCGCCGGGCTCGACACCGTGACCAACGCGATGACCTACGGGATGCGGCACCTCGCGCGCGACCAGGCGATGCAGGACGCGCTGCGCCGTGACCCGGGCCTGATCCCGGCCGCGGTCGAGAAGCTGCTTCGCCTCTACACCTTCGTGAACACCTACCGGCTGGTGAAGAGGGACACAGAGCTGGACGGCGTCACGCTGAAAGCCGGAGAGATGGTCTGCTGCGTGCTGTGGGGCGGCAGCAACGACCTCGAGGCGGAGCAGGAAGGCCCGCGGCATATGGGCTTCGGCGGCGGCCACCACATCTGCCTCGGCATGTACCTCGCCAGGCTCGAGCTCAGGGTGATGTACGAGACCTGGTTCCAGCGCATGGGCCGCTTCACGCTCGCGCCCGACGAGCGACCCGCGATGCGCGGCGGCACCGTGATGAACATCACCCGCCTGATGCTGGACCTGGAACCGGCCTGATCCCTATGCTCGCTCGCTCGCCGCGGGTCGCCTCGGCGAAGATGGAGGAGCGTGGCGCCCGATGACCGATCTCTACGCCCGTTACCAACGCCTCGCGTTCGACCGGCCGAGGCCGGGGGTGCTGCGCATCTCGATGAACAACCCCGAGCGGCTGAACGCGGCCGACGCGGCCATGCATGCCGAGCTCGCCGACATCTGGCTGGACGTGGACCGCGACGAGGAGACGAGGGCCGTCATCCTGACCGGCGTGGGGCGGGCGTTCTCAGCCGGCGGCGACTTCGACATGATCGAAGCGATCATGGACGACTTCGAGACGCGGGCGCGTGTCCTGCGCGAGGCGCGCGACATGGTCTACAACCTGATCAATTGCGCCAAGCCGGTCGTCAGCGCCATGCGCGGACCGGCAGTGGGTGCGGGGCTGGTCTGCGGGCTCCTGGCCGACATCTCGATCGCGACTCCGGAGGCGCGGATCATCGACGGCCACACCCGCCTGGGCGTCGCGGCCGGCGACCACGCGGCGATCGTCTGGCCGCTGCTCTGCGGGATGGCGAAGGCGAAGTACTACCTCCTGCTCTGCGAGACCCTCACCGGCGCGGAGGCCGAGCGCATCGGCGTGATCTCGCTGCTCGCGCCTGACGCCGAGCTGGACGCCAAGGCGGTCGAGATCGCCGAGCGGTTGGCCGAGGGCCCCCAGCACGCGATCCGCTGGACGAAGTACGCCCTGAACAACTGGCTGCGCAGCGCCGGACCGGCCTTCGACGCGTCGCTGGCGCTCGAGTTCCTGGGCTTTACAGGGCCGGAAGCGCGCGAGGGGCTGGCGTCGCACCGCGAGCGTCGAGCGCCGAACTTCACCGACCGATGACTGGACGCGGTCGGCGCGGTCGGTCACAGATCAAAGCGTATTGACGGACGGCCGTAGGTCCCCCGTCGCTTTCGCATCAGAAGGATTTTGAGGACATGGGCGCATTGGACGGACGGGTGGTGCTGGTCACCGGCGGCGGCAACGGCATCGGGCGCGAGTGCGCGCTGATCGCCGCGCGGGAGGGGGCGAAGGTCCTCGTGAACGACCTGGGCGGCGGCGAACGCGGCGGCGACGAAGGCTCGACCGGGCCTGCGGAGACCGTGGCTGCGGAGATTCGCGCCGCCGGGGGCGAGGCAGTCGCCAATTCCGACAGCGTGACCAGCATGGCCGCCGTCAAGGGCATGGTCGAGCAGGCGCTCGACGCCTTTGGCGGCCTACATGCCGTGATCAATCCCGCCGGCATCCTGCGCGACGGCATGTTCCACAAGATGCCGGACGAGGACTGGGACATCGTCATCGATGTGCACCTGCGCGGCTCCTACAACGTCTGCCGCGCGACCATCGAGCACTTCAGGAACCAGAACGACGGCGCCTATGTGCTCTTCACCTCGACGTCCGGGCTGATCGGCAACGTCGGCCAGGCCAACTACGCGGCGGCCAAGCTGGGCATCATGGGGCTCTCGCGCATCATCGCGATGGAGGGCGTCACCAAGAACGTCCGCTCCAACATCATCGCGCCCACCGCCTGGACGCGGCTGATCGCCACCATCCCGATCAAGGACGAGGCAGGCGCGGCGCGCATGGAAGCGATGAAGGAGGCGCTGAAGCCCGAACAGCCGGCCAGACTGGCGGTGGCGCTGGCCAGCCCGGCGGCGAGCGACGTGACGGGCCAGATCTTCGGCGCCCGGTCTGAGACGCTCGAGGTGTTCAGCCAGCCGCGGCCGGTCGAGACGGTGACGGCGGCCGACCATTGGACCGTGGCGACGATCCTGAGCGAGGCGCTGCCGAAACTGAAAGGCAAGTTCACCCCGATCGGCGGCGTCGGCCAGCAGCGCCCACAACCAGCTGCGGCGCCGGCGCAATAGGGTCGGACGACCTCTGCTCAGGTCACACGTGCGCGGGTCTGGTAGCGCGGGTCGCGCCAGGCGTCGGTGTTCAGGACCTCGGCCAGGACCTCGACGGCGCGCCAGACGTCTTCAAAGCGAGTGTAGAGCGGCGCAAACCCGCAGCGCAGGACGTCGGGCCCCCGGAAATCGCCGATGACGCCGCGCTCGATCAGCGCCTGCATAATGGCGTAGGCGTCGGGGTGAGTGAATGAGACGTGGCCGCCGCGCCGCGCCGGCGCGCACGGCGTGATCAGCTGGAGCCCGTGGCCGCCGCAGCGGTCCTCCACGCGCTCGATGAAGAGCGAGCAGAGGCGCCTCGCTTTCGCTTCGACCGCGGCCATGTCGACACCCTCGAACTGGTCGACGCCGCACTCGAGCGCCAGCATGGAGAGCATCGGCGGCGTGCCGACCAGGAAGCGGTCCATACCGGCGGCGGGGCGATAGACATCGCCGAACTCGAACGGGTCGTCGTGACCCATCCAGCCGGTCAGCGGCGAAGAGAGCTCGGCCTGCCTGCGCTCGGCGACATAGAGGTAGGCCGGCGCGCCCGGCCCGCCGTTCAGGTACTTGTAGCCACAGCCGACGGCCAGCTCGGCCCGCGCTCCGGCAAGGTCGACCTGCACCGCGCCGGCGCTGTGGCTTAGGTCCCAGATCACCAGCGCGCCCGCCTCGCGCGCCCTTTGCGTGATCGCCGCCATGTCGCGCCGGGCGCCCGTCCGGTAGTGGACGTGGGTGAGCATGACCACGCCGACGTCGGCACCGATAGCGGCGACGAGCTCCTCGGCCGGCAGCAGGCGCAAGGAGACGCCGGGCAGTGTCGCCGCGACCCCCTGGGCGACATAAAGGTCGGTCGGAAACTCGCCTGGCTCGCTCAGGATCACGCCGCGTGGCGCCTGGCGCTGCAGCGCCGCGACCAGCAGCTTGAACAGGTTGACCGAGGTCGAGTCCGCGACGACGACCTCGCTGGGCCTGGCCCCGATCAGATGCGCGATCTTGGCCCCGATCCGAGCCGGCGCGCCGATCCAGTCGGCGCCGTTCCAGCTGCGGACCAGCCCTTGCGCCCACTCGCCGGCCACCGCCGCCTCCAGCCGCCCGTACGCGTCGACCGGAGCTGCGCCCAGCGAGTTGCCGTCGAGGTAGATGAGGCCCTCGGGCCGCACGAACCTAGCCGCGACCTCGCGCAGCGGATCCTCGGCGTCCCAGGCGCACACCTCCAGCAGGCTGGCGCTCATCCTCGCGGTCCTCTCGTCAGAGTGCGCCATCTTCCCTTCCCCCGCTCCTTCGGCCAAGCTGCCGGCATGGCGCACGACCACGACCACCACGATCACGGCCAGGAGCCGCCATCCGACATCGCGCTCCGCGTCAAGGCGCTCGAGTCGCTTCTGCTCGAGAAGGGGCTGGTCGATCCAGCGGCGCTGGACGCCATCGTCGACCACTTCGAGCACAACGTCGGCCCGCGCAACGGGGCGCGCGTCGTGGCCAGGGCCTGGACCGATCCCGCCTATCGTGAGCGCTTGCGGCGGGACGCCACCGCTGCGATCGCCGAGTTGGGCTACGCCGGCGCGCAGGGCGAACATATGGTGGCGCTGGAGAACACGCCGGAGGTTCACAACCTCGTCGTCTGCACCCTCTGCTCGTGCTACCCCTGGCCCGTGCTGGGCTTGCCCCCCGTCTGGTACAAGTCGGCGCCCTACCGCTCGCGGGCGGTGATCGATCCCAGAGGCGTGCTCGAGGAGTTCGGGACCGAGCTTCCCGACGACGTCGCGATCCGCGTCTGGGATTCCACCGCCGAGATCCGCTACCTCGTCATCCCGGAGCGCCCGGCCGGGACCGACGCGCTGGACGAGGAGGCGCTGGCCGCCCTCGTCAGCCGCGACGGCATGATTGGGACAGCGCGGCTTTGAACGGCGTCCACGACATGGGCGGCATGCACGGCATGGGGCCTATCGCGCCCGAGCCCGACGAGCCCGTCTTCCACGCAGAATGGGAACGGCGCGCGTTCGCTGTGGCGATGATGGCGCCCACGCGCGGCGGCCGCTACGCACGCGAGCGCATCCCCGGGCCGGAATACCTGCGCATGAGCTATTACGAGCGCTGGCTCGCCGGGCTGTGCATGGCGCTCGTCGAGCAGGGCGTGGTGACGGCTGAAGAGCTGGCGAGGGGAACGGCTGATCCGGCGAAGCCGAAGGGGACGAAACCCCGTGGGCCTGACGACGTTCGCCGAGCGCTCACGACCTCGGGCAGCTACATGCGGGAGGCGAAGACCGCCCCGGCCTTCAGCCCCGGCGACCGCGTGCGTGCGCGCAACCTGAACCCGATCGGGCACACCCGCCTTCCGCGTTATGTGCGCGGCCGCCAGGGCGTGATCGAGCGGCATCACGGGGCGCAAGCCTACCCGGATACCGGCGCCGGCGATGCGCAGGCGCTCTATACCGTGCGCTTTAGTGCGCGCGAGCTCTGGGGCATGGACGCCGCCGAGCATGACAGCGTAAGCCTCGACCTCTGGGAACCCTATCTTGAGCGCGCCTGAGGACCTGCCCGGCCTGCCGCACGACAAAGCGGGGCCGGTGTTCGCCGAGCCTTGGCAAGCGCAGGCGTTCGCGCTCGCCGTGCAACTCCACGCCGAAGGCGCCTTCACCTGGGCCGAGTGGGCCGAAGCGCTGGGCCGCGAGCTCGCCACCGACCCGGCCGACGACGGCTCGCGCTACTACCACCACTGGGTGGCGGCGCTGGAGGGTTTGAGCGCCGCCCGCGCGCTGGCCGCCCCTGCCGAGCTCGCCGCCCGCAAAACCGCCTGGGCCGAAGCCTACCGCCGCACCCCCCACGGCCGCCCGGTGGAGCTCTAGCGGCGCTACTGCTCGCCTCGCGGCATTGAGGCGCGGACGGCGGGGTCGAAGCCTGAGGCGACCCATTCGCCCTGGGCCGTGTTCCAGTGGGAGAAGAAGAGGCGCGTCTTCGCGTCGGGGCTGAGCGCCAGGCGCTCGGGAAACAGGTTCCAGTCGGTCAGCACCGGGCTCGGCGCGCGGACGTAGCGGTTGGTCTGCGGCAAGGCGCACCGGAGCCAGCCGCCGCGGGCGTAGTACTGGTGCCAGGTGCGGCGCATCAGCTGGCCGTCGCCGTCCAGGCGGGTGTGGAAGGTCGCCGTGTCGTAGAGCACGCAGGTTCCAGCCGGGCCATACAGCGGGACCTCGCGATAGCGCTCGCCCAACCCCTCGAACGCGTCCTTCAGGCTCGCGAACCGGTTGCTGTCCGGCACGACGCAGAACGCCGGCGCGCCGGGCTCGACGTCGGAGAGATAGTGGATGGCGCAGAGCCAGTCGCACGGGTTGTACGGCTCGCGGTTCAGGCGATCATCGCGCACCGCGTCGTGGTGGAAGTTCATTGCCCGCTCGCCCGCGCCCTCGGGCGTCTCGCGGAAGTTGAACTCCGAGAACCTCACATGCTCCTCGCCGCCCAGCAGGCGCGCGACCACCGGGTAGGAACGCGGGTGGCGCGTGTAAGGATCGAGCTCCGGATAGTCGAGCAGCGGCTGGGAGAAGATCAGGCCCTGGTTGGTGTGGTGCGGCTTTCGCCGCTCGCCCAGCCCCCAGGCGTCCGGCCGCTCGCGCTGGGTGCGGGCGCAAAATTCGTTGAGGTGCGTGAGCTCGGCCGCGCTCAGGCAGTCGGGCAGCACGACGTAGCCATGCCGCTCGAAGAAGGCGCATGCGGCGTCGATCTCGCGCCCGGGGTCGAACGCCGGGACCGGCTCACGGCTGACGCGGCCAAAGCCTTGCGTCGCACGCTCCGCATCGCCGCTGACGTTCGGCTGCCGCTGGAACTGAAATTGGACTTTCGCCGCCATGGGTAAGACTCGACGTGCCTGCAACCGCCGATGCCTAGCACGCGCCCGCGTCGAGTTCACGACAGCGTCAGGCCGCAACCCCGTGCGGTGAGCCGTGCCTCAGTGGGTAACCGCCAAAGCGCCGGTCAGCTCCACCTGGCCGCTGACCGTCTTCGGGTCGACCGTGAGAAGCTTGATCTCCGCCGCGACGTCATGCGGAACGTCGTGCTGATACCGACCGCCGAGGTACTGGGCGAAGAACTTCTCCATCTCGGCCACCAGCGCGAGGTTGTTGATCGGCCGGGCGAAGCCATGCCCCTCGTCTGGCGCGACTAGGTATTCGACCGGCCGGCCGTTGTCGCGAACGGCGGCGACGATCTGGTTGCTTTCGCGCAAGTTCACGCGTGGGTCGTTCTTGCCCGACACCACCATCAGCGGAGTCACGATCGCCTTCGCCTGGGTCAGGGGCGACTCGGCGACGAGGAGCGCCTTCCCTTCCGGCGTCGTTGGGTCGGCCATGCGCGTGTACATCTGTTTGCGGCCGGCCTCCCAGTAGGGCGGGATCGCATCCAAGAGCGTGATCAGGTTGCTGGGCGCCACATAAGCGACCGCCGCTGCGTACACGTCCGGGGTGAAGGCGACGCCGGCGAGAGTGGCGTATCCGCCGTAGCTGCCGCCGAAGATGCCGACCCGCCTAGGATCGACCACGCCCTTCGCCACCAGCGCCCTTGACCCCCAGGTCAGGTCATCCTGCATCTTGCGGCCCCACTGGCCGTTGCCGGCGTTGAGGAAGGCCTTGCCGTAGCCGGTCGAGCCGCGGAAGTTGGGCTGCAGCACCGCGTAGCCGCGGTTGGCGAGGAACTGGGCGAAGGGGTCGAAGCCATAGTCGTCGCGCGCCCATGGTCCGCCATGCGGAAGCACGATCAGCGGCAGGTTCGTGGGCGGGAGCCCTTTCGGGAGCGTAAGGTAGCCCGGGATCTGCAGCCCGTCGGAGGAGGCAAAGGTGAACGGCTGGCGCGAGCTCATCGCCGAGCGCGGGAGGTCGTCGCGCACGCGGTACTGGAAATCCAAGCGCCCAGCTTGGCGGTTCCAGAGATAGACAGCGCCCGGCTCGGTGTTGCTGTGGGCATCGACGATCCAGATGTTCTCGTCGGCGCTGCGGGAGCCGAAGTCGACCTCCATGCCCGGCAGCTTCGACTGCAGCCAGCCGTATTGGCGCTCGAGTGTCTTGTCGCGGAAGTATCGCCGCGTGCGCGCATCCTCGTAGCTGGTGAAGAGGATGCGGTAGTCGACATCGGAGGTCTCCAGGCCGTCGATGTCGACGCGCTTGTCGGGATCGCTCTCCACCTTCGCCACGTCGCCGGTTTTCACATCGAGGCTGTCCAGCTCCTCAAGATCGAGGCTGCCCTTGTTGGTGACAAGGTAGGCGTGCGTGTTGTCGGCATCGAAGGCCGCCACGCCGCAGGTCTCCAGGACGGTGCAGCTATAGATTGGCGTGAAGCCGTTCGGATCGACGCGCAGGATCTCGGTGTCGCCGGCCGACGTGGTGCGCTCGGCGAGCCGGAGATCGCCGGCGTGGTCGAACTCCCAGCTCTCGACCCCTCCCGGATTCTGCCGCAGCAGGGTCTTCTCCCCGGTCGACAGCCGCAGCTGGTAGAGGTCGAACCAGCGCGGATCCCGGTCGTTGACGCCGATATAGATGACGTCCGGCTTCGTCTTCGGGACAGCGTAGATCTCGACACGCGCCTTCTTGAAGTTAGTCAGCGCCCGGGTCGGGGGAAGACCGGTCGCTGGGTCGGGCGCCTGGCTCGGCTCGATGGCGTAGACGTTGAAGTTCTCGTCGCCGGCATGGTCCTGTGCGTAGAGCACGTACTTCGAATCGCGCGACCAGAAGTAGATTCGGATCGGCCGTTCGGCATCTGCGCTGATCGGCCGCGCAGCGCTGAACGGCTCGTCCGCCCGTTTGATCCAGATGTTGCGCACGCCCTTGTAGGGCTTGAGGAAGGTCAGCCACTTCCCATCCGGCGAAATCTGCGCCCCGCTGATCTGCACCTCGCCGAAGAAGGCGTTCCGGTCCACGAGCGGCGGCTGATCGGCACGGGCGAGGGACGCAAACGCAACGGCGAGCGCCAGCGCGCCGAGGAAGGGGAACAGCTTCACGATGGGCCTCCGCAATCGACCTACGCGAGCATAGGACCGCGGCGACGCATTGGCGAGCCGCGGCTGTCCACCTCAGCCGCGTGGCGCGTGGACATAGTCCTCGCGCGAACCGCGACCGGCGATGAGGCCGGGCGGCAGCGGGGCGCGGGTGGCGTTCATCTTGGCATGCTCTGCCAGCGCCGCATCGTCCTCCCAGAGCTCGAGCAGGGTGAGCCGGTCGGGGTCCAGCGCGCTCTGGAAGATCTCGAACTGCAGGCAACCCGGCTCCTGCATGACGTCGCAAACCGCCCGCCTAGCGCCCCTTGAACTTGGCCGGCCGCTTTTGCAGGAAGGCGGCGACGCCCTCGCGGAAATCCTCGGTGCGGCCGGCGACGGTCTGGCCCTTGGCCTCGCGATCGATCTGTTCGGCCCAGCTTGAGTCGAGGCCGGCCCAGATGGTCTGGCGCGAGAGGCCCAGCGACGCGGGGCCCTTGGCCAGGTCCTGGGCGATAGCGAGCGCGGTCGGCATGAGCTCGGCGTCGGGCGTGCAGCGGTTGATGAGGCCCCATTCCAGCGCCCTGGCGGCCGGCAGCCGCTCGCCGAGCAGCGCCATCTCCATCGCCCGCGCGCGGCCGATCATGCGCGGCAACAGGTAGGTCGAGCCGCCGTCCGGGATCAGGCCGATGCGGCGGAAGGCCTGCAGGAAATAGGCGCTTTCGGCCGCGATGATGATGTCGCCCAAGAGGGCGAGCGAACAGCCGACGCCGGCCGCGGCCCCGTTCACCGCCGTCACGATCGGGATCGCCAGGTCGCGCACAGCGGTGACGAGCGGGTTGTAGATGGTCTCCACCGACGAGCCGGCGTCGATGCCGCCGCCTCCCCCGCCCCCGCCGGCGACCTGAGCGAGATTGGCGCCGGAGCAGAAGCCTCTGCCCTCGCCGGTGAGCACGACAGCCCGCGCGCTGGAGCCGGGCGCCGAGGCTTCGCGAAGGGCCTGGTGCAGCTCCTGCGCCATGTCGATGCCGATCGCGTTCATCGCGGCGGGGTCGGCGAGCGTGATCACAGCGACCCCCGCCTCCTCGGCGACCTTGATCTTCTCGTAGCTCATGGCCAATGCCTCCGCGCCGGCGCCCGTTCGAGCGCCACTCTGGCCTAGGCTTCCGTAAAGTCCGTCAAGGCGTCCGCGACGACGGCGCGGGCGGCGCGCTCATCCGCCGCCGTTGATGTTGATCTTCTGGCCGTTGGCATAAGGGTTGGCGCTGGAGACCATGAAGGTCACCACGGCCGCCACGTCCTCCGGCGTCGACACGCGGCCGAACGGCGAGCGGGCGTCGAGCTGGTGGATGTCCTCGATGCCGGTTGTGGCGCGGGTCAGCCGGCGACCCATCTCGGTGACGGTCAGGCTGGGGGCGACGATGTTGGTGCGGATGCCGTGCTCGCGTTCCTCCTTGGCCAACGTCAGAGCCAGCGCTTCCATGGCCGCCTTGCCCATGTTGTAGGGCGCGCCGCGGGCGCCCATGCCCAGCGTGGCCACGCTCGAGATCATGATGATGTCGGCGCGGCCCTGCGTGCGCAGGTGAGGAACGAGCAGCTTGGCCAGATAGTGCGGCCCGAACGCGTGCACCCGCACCACGCGCTCCATCTCCGCCGGATCGGTGTCGGCCACGGCCTGCCCGCGGCTGGCGATGCCGGCGTTGTTGACCAGGATCGAGAGGTTCGGGAAGTCCTTGACCACTTCGGCCGCCATGGCGACGTCATCGTCCCAGTTCTCAACCGAGGCGGCATAGGCCTTGGCCTTGCGGCCCATGGCCTCGATTTCCTTCACCGTCTCTGCAGCCGCCTCGGCGTCGCGCCGATAGTTGACCGCCACGTCCGCGCCGGCCTCGGCCAGCGAGAGTGCGATCGCCCGGCCGATGCCGCGCCCGCCGCCCGTGACCAGGGCCGCGCGGCCCTTCAGGCTGAGATCCATGGCGCTTTCTCCTTCTTGTCGTTCTCGCCTCAGTAGACCGTGTAGCCGCCGTCGATCACGAAGGTGTCGCCGGTGTGATAGCGCGACGCGTCGGACGCCAGATAGACGGCGATGCCGGAGAAGTCGGCGGGCTCGCCCCAGCGGCGAAGCGGCACGCGCCCGATCACCCGCTCATTGAACTTGTCCCAGCCTTGCGCGGCTGCCGTCATCTCCGAACGGATCCAGCCCGGCAGGATGGCGTTGGCGCGGATGCCGTAGCGCGCCTGTTCGACGGCGAGCCCGCGGATCATCGCGATGACCGCGCCCTTGCTCGAGGCGTACGCCTCGTTGCGGGGCGCCCCGTGCACGGCCGAGACCGAGGAGGTGACCACGAGCGACCCGCCCGGATCGCCGGCGTCCGCCCGTTCGACCATGTGCTTGCACGCCTCGCGGAAGGTCCAAAACACGCCGTCGAGGTTGACGGCGAGCACGCGCCGCCAGGTCTCGGTCGGAAACTCGGTGAAGGCGGCGCCGCCGCCGATCCCGGCGTTGGCGGCGACGAAGTCGACCCGGCCCATGGCCGCGACCGCCTCGGCCATGCCGGCGACGACCTGCGCCTCGTCGCTCACGTCGACCCGTTGGGCCAGCACACGCACGCCCCGCTTGAGCAGCGCTTCCGACGCGTCACGGTTCTTGGCTTCGTTGGTGCCCCAGATGACGACCGAGGCGCCCGCATCGGCGAGGCCCTCGGCAAGGCCGAGCCCGATCCCGCCGTTGCCACCGGTGATCAGCGCCACCTTGGCGCTTAAGTCGAATGGCTGAAACGCCATGGCCCGGCCTCTCCTGTTCCGTTACATCCCCGCCGATTGGCGCCTGACGGGCGGGCCGTCAACGCGCGGCGATTGCGCGAAGCACGCGGACAGGCGTAACCGCTGCGCCCGATGAGCGATCCGGGGCTTATCCTGGCGACCCTGATCAGGCGGCGCGGCCTGGCCGGCCACGAGCGCTGGGACCGCGCGCGGCTCGAGGCCTTCCAGACCAAGGCGCTCGCTCATTTGCGCGCCCATGCCTACGCCCGCTCGCCCTTCTACCGCGAGTTCCATCGCGGCCTGGACAGCGCCCCGCTCGAGGCGCTGCCGACGCTCAGCAAGGCTGAGATGATGGAGCGCTTCGATGACGTCGTGACCGACCGCGACGTGCGCCTGGCGGACGTGAGGGCCTTCCTGGCGCAAAAGGGTCCAGGCGAGCGCTACCTGGGCCGCTACTGGATCACGTCGACCTCGGGCACCAGCGGCCACCCCGGCCTCTTCCTGGTCGATCGGGATGAATGGAGTCTTGAGTTAGCGACCGCCATCCGCGCCTTCGACTGGGCGGGCCTGCGCGTCAGCCTCACCCATCGCGCGCGGGTGGCGCAGATCACGTCGACCAACCCGTCGCACCTCTCGACCCAGGGCGGACGGAGCATGGCCAACTGGTGGATGCCGACCCTGATCCTCGACGCGAGCGAGCCCTTGGCCAGCGTGGTCGAGCGGCTGAACGCCTGGCGGCCGGAGATGCTCTGGGCCTACGCCTCGATCATCCACGTGCTGGCGGAGGAGCAGCTGGCCGGGCGTTTGAGGATCGCGCCGCGCTCGTTGCTGAGCGCCTCCGAGCTTCTGACCGACGGCGTGCGGGAGCGCGCCCGGGCGGCGTGGGGCGAGGTGCTGTTCGACACCTACGCCACTACCGACTGCGGCGGCGTCGGCGCCGAATGCGACCGGCACAAGGGCCTGCATCTGATGGAGGATCTCTCCATCATCGAGGTGGTCGACGCAGACAACCGCCCCACCAAGCCCGGTGTCTTCGGCCAGAAGATGCTGGTGACGGTGCTGGGCGGCCGCACCCAGCCGCTGATCCGTTACGAGCTGGACGACAGCGTGCGCCTGGCCGGCGCGCCCTGCCCATGCGGGCGGCCGTTTCGCCTGATCGACGCCATCCAGGGCCGCATCGAAGAGGTGCTGGCTTTCGCCGGCGCTGACGGCGGGCGCGTGACCATCCATCCCATAACCTTCTCCAACGTCATGGACCAATTGCCGGTGGCAAGCTGGCAGGTGCTGCAGGACGAGGCCGGGCTGCATCTGCTGCTGGCCGGCGTCACGGCGCCGCTCGACGACACCGCGCTGGCTGGCGAGGTCGCCCAGGCGCTGGTAGACCATGGCGTGCGACGCCCCTCGATCGACGTCCAGCGGGTCGAGTCGATCCCGAAGTCGGCGTCGGGCAAGACGGCGCTGGTGCTGTCGCGGCTGGCTAAACGCTAGCGATCCCGGCCGCGCGGCGTATGCCGGCGCTGATCCCGAGCAGCGACAGGCCCCCGACGATGAAGTCGATGGCGATGAAGAAGCCGATCAGTACGGCGTCGCCGCGCGGATTGAGCAGCAGAATGAAGACGGCGAGCACGATCCCGACCAGGCCGCTGAACACCTGCCAGCCCCAGCCCTTCGCCGCCCGCCCACGGTGGTGGAACGCCATGGCGAACGAGGTGAAGGCGTTGAGGGTCAAATACGCGGCGATCAGGATGGCGAGCCCGATCACGCCCACGACTGGCGACCAGAGCACGATCCCGCCCGCCCCGACGGCGATGACGGCCGAGATGAGGCGCCAGAGCGGGTGATCGTGGCCGCGTGACCCGAAGAGGCCGACAAGGCCGAGCAGTCCGCTGAACACCAAGATCCACCCGAGCACGAGCGCCACCGCCAGCCCGGCGAAGAGGGGAAGCGCCGCGGCGAGAACGCCGAGCGCGATGAGCAGGACGCCCTCGAAGATAAGCCAGCCGCGCACGCCCCTGGCCGGAAACGCAACCGATGGATGTTCAGCATCGACACTCATGGTTCGACCCTCCGTGGCCGGCTCCCATTTCAGCGCGCCACGGCAGAGAACGCCAGCCATCGAATGGAGTGTGGCCGCCCGCCGGCCTAGATTGGGGCCAGGGGAGGACTCACATGGCGGACTTCGACTACGCGATGCTCACGCTGGCGCGCGGCGCGCCCGCCCGGCAGGCGTTCGCCGACCGGGTCAGGGCGGCCGGGCTGACGGGCCGCGGTCGTCGTGCCGGGCTGTTCGTCGCGCAGCTGGGGTGGCCGGCGGCCGAGGCGGCGCTCCTGGCCGAGCGCGGCGGCGACGAGGACAACGCATTCAGGGCGCTGCTCGACGCGCCGGAGGTGGTGTCCAGCATCAGCCACGCGCTCAAGCCCACGGTCCGGCCGCTGCCCGACGCGGTGCTGGCGCCCGGCGGGATCTATGTGCACCGCTGGTTGGAGGTGAACCGGTCGTTGGTGGCCGAGTTCATCGACCTTTCGGCGCGGGCCTGGCCGGGCTTCGAAGCGCAGTTCGACGCGCGCATCTTCGGCCTCTTCGAGCTCACGTCCGAGTGGGAAGGCTCGCCCGTCGACAGCCGGCATCTGTTGCTCGTCACCCGCTACGCCAGCCATGGCGTCTGGGAAGAGTCGCGCGACCCGACCGCCGAGGCGATGCAGACCTTCGCCCGCCGCGCCCAGATCACCCTCTCGACGCGTGCGGCCAGCGCGCTATTGATCGCGCCCTAGAGGAGCCGGCCATGGATGACGCAACACGCCGGTCGCACATCGAGAAGGTGCGTGCCAACGGCTACGCGATCGTCGAGAACGCCATCGAGCCGGATCTGGTCGACGCGTTGAACGCGGCGCTCGCACGCCTCGAGCGGGAGCTCGGCGCGAAGCCGGCCATGAACGGCTTCGAGGGCCATCACACGGTGCGCATTTACAACCTCCTGGCCTACGGCGAGCCGTTCCAGCGTGTGCCCGTGCACCCTTCGGTGCTTCCGATCGTCGAGGGCGTGCTCGACCCGGAGTGCCTGATCTCGTCGCTGTCCTCGATCTCCATCGATCCCGGCGAGATCGCCCAGCCGATCCACGCCGACGACATGGTCATCCCGCTCGAGAAGCCGCACGTCTCCATCGTCTGCAACTCGATGTGGGCGCTGACGGACTTCACGGAGGCGAACGGGGCGACGCGGCTCGTGCCCGGAAGCCACACGCGCGGCAACCCGGAATATGGCGGCCGGTATGAGTCGATCGCCGCCGAGATGCCGAAAGGCTCGGTGCTCATCTGGGACGGCTCGCTCTGGCACGGCGGCGGCGCCAACACGACCAGCGCGCGGCGGACCGGCATCGCGATGAACTATTGCGCCGGCTTCATCCGCCAGCAGGAGAACCAGCAGCTGGGCGTACCGGCTGAGATGGCGCGAAGCCTCGAGCCCAGGCTGCGGCAACTGATGGGCTATAGCGTCTATCGCGGCCTGATCGGCCATATCGACAAGCATAGCCCCGACCAGCTGCTCACCGGCGAAGGCGGCTTGCGCTCCATCTGGGACCGCGCCTAGAGGTCGATGGCAAACACCAGCGCGCCGGGGCCGACGTCGAGCTCGTGGAAGCCGTAGGCGCGGTAGAAACGCACGGCCCGCTCGTTCGCCGCGCCCACGCCGAGATGGACGCCCTGGACGCCGAAGCTCCGCATCAGCTCCAGCCAACGGTCGATCAGCGTCTTGCCCAACCCTCGGCCCTGGAACCGTGGCGCCAGGTCGATGTGCAGATGCGCCGGGTACGGATCGGTGATCACACGCGGCGTGATTTGCGGGTGGTGGAACCCGCGGATCAGGCGCTGATCCGGCGTCAGATCGCGATAGCGCAAGCCAACCGGGTCCGGGTATCGCGCGCGCAGCGCCGGCCACCAGGCGCGCTCGAGCTCCGCCTCGAACGCCGGCGTGTCCGGTGCGCCAAGAATGTAGCCGCCGACGCCTTCGGCATCCTCGACCACCAGCGCGCTCTCAGGCCTGAGCACGCCGTAGGCGCCGGCGAACATGTGCCCCACCAGCTTGTGGTCCTTGTAGAGCTCGGACGCGTCCAGGCCGCTGGCGCCGGTCAGGAGGCAGACGCGATAGATCGCATCGAGATCGCTCTCGCGATAGGGCCGAATCTCGAAGGGGCCGGCTTCGGCCATCGGGCCGCCTCATGCAAAGCTCTCGCGCGCTGTGATAGCGTCAACGTCGGCCCAAGCGAAGGACGTGTCGGCGTGCCCTTGACCGTGCGTGAGATGACACTGGATGAGACCGACCTGGTTGCGGACTATTTCCATACGTCCACGGTCGAACACCTGGAGCTGATGGGCGTGGATCCGTCACGGCTGTTCGGCCGCGCAGCCTGGCGCGAGCGCTATGCGCTGGACTACGCGCGGCCAAGGCCGGAGCGGGCGTTCATGGCCGTCGTCTGGCTCGAGGATGCGACGCCAGTCGGCTTCTCGACCGCCGACAAGATCATCTTCGGCGAGCGGGCCAACATGCACCTGCACGTGCTTGCGCCAGAGCGGCGCAACAGCGGCATCGGCGTCCAGTGCGTGCGCCTCTCGGTCGACCTCTATTTCGAGACGCTTAAGCTCAAGGCGCTGTTCTGCGAGCCGAACGCGTTCAACGCCGCCCCCAGCCGGACCGCACAAGCGGCGGGCTTCAAGTACGTGAAGACCCACATGACCGTGCCGGGGCCTCTGAACTTCCACCAGCCCGTCACCCGCTGGGTGATTGAGCGTTGAACTAAGACGGGAGCCCACCCATGACCGCGCGCGAGCCGGTGCTGAATCCGGTGAGGATCAGGACCCTGAAGCCCACCCAGATGACCCTCGGTATTCGGGAGGTGAACGAGAAGCGCCGCGAGTGGCGGGAGCGCGGGGGCGACAAGGGCGCCGAGTACCTCGGCAAGCACATGATCCCGGTCGTGATCGGCCCAAAGGACCGGCACTACCTGATCGACCACCATCACCTGGCCCGCGCGCTCGAGGAAGAGGGCGTCAAGGACGTGCTCGTAAGCGTCGTCGCCGACTTGCACACGCTGGCCAAAGAGGAATTCTGGATCTTCCTCGACAACCGCGCCTGGTGCCATCCCTACGACGCGGAGGGGCGCCGCCGCGACTTCGACGCCATCCCGTCTGTGGTCTCTGAGATGGAGGACGACCCGTTCCGCAGCCTCGCCGGCGAGCTTCGCCAGGCGGGCGGCTACGCGAAGGACGCCACGCCATTCAGCGAATTCATCTGGGCCGACTTCCTGAGGCGGCGGATTAAGCGCAAGGCGGTCGAGAAGGATTTCGAGGCTTCTCTCAAGAAGGCGCTGACGCTTGCCAAGGCCGAGGCGGCGAACTACTTGCCGGGATGGTGCGGGCCTAGCCGGGACTGAGCGGGCTAGGATCAGCGAACCAGGACAGCAACGACCGCGGTCACGCATAGGAACGCCCCGGTCCAGGCCAGGCAGGCGATGCCGACGCGGTCGAACGGTCGCTGTAAGGGCCCACGGACGAGAGGAAAGCGGGGCGTGATGTCCGTCATGGGGTGGATGTAGGGGTTGTCGCCTCGGAATCCCATTTGCCATTCTGTCACTGGATCAATTTGTCGCGGTCAGCGTGTATGCTGCTTTGATAACAACTGGCGCTGAGTTGCGTTCCTTGCCGCCCGTCTGGCAGATGATCTTGGACTTCGAGCCTTTTTACCCCGACCACTCGTTCAGCCATTGAAAGCCCGCACCGCATTGACCACTCCCGTCCCCATCGCGGCCAACGCGCCGCCCCCCCAGTTGACCTCCGTCGAAGCCATCACCGAGGGCCTGGCCAGTGTCGGCTACATCGCCTCGCGCCGCATCGCGACCGCGGTGATGATGGCCGCACATCTGCAGAAGCCGGTCCTGGTCGAGGGCCAGGCGGGCGTCGGCAAGACCGAGCTCGCCATCTCGACGGCGACGATGCTCGGCCTGCCGCTGATCCGCATGCAGTGCTACGAGGGCCTGGACGAGTCCAAGGCGCTGTACGAGTGGAAGTATGGCAAGCAGCTGCTCTACACCCAGATCCTCAAGGACCGCATGGGCGAGCAGCTGGGCGACGCCAAGAGCATGGCCGAGGCCATGGACCGCCTGCACAGCATGGGCGACCTTTTCTTCTCCGAGCCGTTCCTCGAGCCGCGGCCACTGCTCAAGGCGCTCACGCAGGTCGGCGGCGCGGTCCTCTTGATCGACGAGATCGACAAGTCCGACGAAGCGTTCGAGGCGTTCCTGCTCGAGATCCTGTCGGCGTTCCAGGTCTCCGTGCCCGAGCTCGGCGTGATCAAGGCCACGACGCCGCCGATCGTGTTCCTCACCTCCAACAACGTCCGCGACCTCGGCGATGCGCTGAAGCGCCGCTGCCTGCATCTCTACATCCCGCTGCCGACGCCTGAGCTAGAGGAGCGGATCGTCGCCTCGCGCGTGCCGGACGTCGACGCCAAGCTGAACCGCGAGCTGGTCGCGTTCGTGCAGAGCCTGCGCGGGCTCGACTTGCGCAAGTCGCCCTCGATTTCCGAGACGGTCGACTGGGCGCGGGTGCTGCTGCTCCTGCACGCGCACGCGCTCGACCCCGAGCTTGTGCGCGAGACGCTGAACGTGCTGCTGAAGTTCGAGCAGGACATCCTGGCCGTCGACCCGCAGATCGGCGAGCTTTTGCGCCCACAAGCCCGCGCGGCCGGGAAGTAGGAAGCCCGCGATGCAGCGGACGATGGAGAACTTCATCCGCGCTCTAAGGGCGCAGGACATCAGAGTCTCGCCGGCCGAGGCGATCGACGCCCACCGCGCGGCCGAGGCCGTCGGGTATGCCGACCGCGAGCTCTTCCGCGATGCGCTGGCCACCACGCTGGCGAAGAGCGGCCAGGAGACGGCGCGGTTCGACAGCGTCTTCGACACCTTCTTCAAGCGCGACGAGTTCCTGAAGACGCCTGAGGATGCCGCCGACGAGGCGATGGCCGACGAGCTGCCCGAGGGCGGCGACGATCTCACCCACATGCTGCTCGAGCACGACGATGCGGCGTTGGCCCAGGCCATGGAGCTCGCCGCCGAGCGGGCGGGCGTGGCGGAGATCCGCCTCTCCAGCCAGCGGCGGCTGCTGACCCGGCGCATGCTCGACGAGATGGGCCTGGGCGGCCTCGAGCAACGGATCGCCGAGGCCGGCCGCCGCGAGGACGAGAAGGGCAAGCTGCTGGCCGACCGGCTCGCCAAGGCGCGCGATGCGCTGTTCGCCGAAGCCGGCCGCTATGTCGAGCGCCAGCACGAGCTCTATGCCTCGGAGAGCGGGCGTAAGCTGCGCGAGGACGTGCTCGCCAACCAACGGCTGACCTCCATCGACGAGCACGAGCTCGCCACCATGCAGCGGCTGGTCCGCCGCATGGCCAAGAACCTGGCGTCGAAGTACAGCCGCCATATCCGCCGCGCCAAGCGCGGGCAGCTCGACGTGCGGCGCACGATCCGCAAGAGCCTCGGCCACGGCGGCCTGCCCTTCGACCTGATCTGGAAGAGCAAGCGGATCGACCGTCCATCGATCGCGGTAATGTGCGACGTGTCGGGCTCCGTTGCGCAGGCGGCGCACTTCCTGCTGCTCTTCCTCTACAGCCTGAACGAGGTGGTGGAGCGGCTGGACGCCTTCGCCTTCTCGAACCGCCTGGTGCCTGTCGGCGACATCCTGAACGACGAGGCTGTGGCCGACGCCATCGCCATGGTGATCAAGCGCATCGGCATGCGCTCGACCGACTACGGTCTCGCGCTCGAGGACTTCTGCGCGCTGGAGCTGGCGAAGATCGACAACAAGACCACGGTCATCATCCTGGGCGACGGGCGCACCAACTACGTGAACCCCAGGCTCGACCTGATGCGGGCGATTAGCGAGCGGGCGCGGGCCGTGATCTGGCTGAACCCCGAGCCCGAAAGCCTGTGGACCCGCGGGGACTCGGAGATGGAGCGGTACAAGCGCTTCTGTACGGTGGCCAAGACTTGCAGCACGCTTGCCGAGCTCGAGCGCATCATCGAGGACGTGCTTCGGACGTACATGCCGCGGTAGGCCGCTACTCCGCCGGCATCAGGGCGGCGATCTCCGCGTCGCTGCAGCCACATTCTTCCAGGATCTGCAACGTATGCTGGCCGATTTCGGGCGCCATGCGCGGCGGCTGCTTGGTCTCGCCGTCGAGGTAGAAGGGGCTGTCGACGGTTCTGAGGCCATAGCCGTCGGCGAACTCCGGCAGGAAGCCGTTCGCCTCCACCTGCGGGTCGGCGATGTGGTCGGTGACGCGGCCCACGATGCCGAAGGTCACGCCGACGTCCATCAGCTTGTCATGCCAGTACGCCCAGGGCTGCTTGCCGAAGATGTCCTGCAGGATGGCGATCAGCGCCGTGGCATTCTCGAACCGCGCCATCGGCGTCGTGAAGCGCGGGTCCTGCAGCAGATCCTCGCGCCCGACCGCGCGCGAGAGCAGCGCCCATTCGCGGGCCGGGTTGACCACCGCCAGGATGAAGGAGCGGTCGTCGGAGGTGTGGTAGATTTCGCCGAGCGCGCTTCGCTGCCCGCGTTGGCGCGGCTGGAGGTCGATGTCGCAGAGCGCCGCCTGGATCTGGCACGAGTTCGACCAGAGGCCGTTGGCCATCAGCGAGGTCGCGACTGCCCCGCCTTCCCCGGTCAGCGCGCGGCGATAGAGGGCGGTCGCGATCGCGGCAAAGGTCGCCATCGCGGTCGGGTGGTCGCCCATGCCCGGCAGCGAGAAGCTGGACTCGGCGTCGCCGTAGGGCTTGACCATGTCCATCAGGCCGGAGCGGGCCCACCAGGCAGTCGTGTCGTAGGCGGTGCGGTCACGCTCGGGCCCATGCTCGCCGTAGGGCGAGAGCGAGGCGTAGATCAGCCGCTTGTTGAGGGGCATCACGTCTTCGGCGCGCAGGCGAAGCCGCTCGCGCACCGGAAACGGGAAGTTGGTCAGGAAGACGTCCGCCCGCCTGATCAGCTTTTCGAGCACGACCCGCGCCTCCGGCAGCTTCAGGTCTATCGCCAGGCTCTCCTTGTTCCGCGAGTCCAGCGTCCAGAAGTAGTCCATGACGTCCGGCCCGCGCATGCGGATGAGCGCGCGGTAGGAGTCGCCCATGCCCGGCGGCTCGATCTTGATCACCCGCGCGCCGAAGTCCGACATGATCGTCGCCGCGGCCGGCCCCGCGATGAAGCTCGCGCAGTCGATAACCAGAAGATCGCTGAACAACCCTTGCGCCATGCCGTAGCCTCCGAAACGCGTCTCCGCTTTATGGAGACTGGGGCGCGGGGACGTCAAAGGCATCCTCGCCGCGCGACGCCCGCTCATGCGACGGCGGGCGCGAAATGCGCTATCATCTCGGCGGAGGAGACGTGGCCGCCATGGTCGCCCTTGCCCTCGCGCCATCTGACCCGCCATCAAACGACGCTGTCGCTACCAAGAGCAGGAATCCGCGCAGACCCTCGCCGAGGGCCTGGCCGAGTATTATGCGGTGAACGGCGCCCGCGTCGCGCCCCCGGCCTCGCTTCCGCCTGAGAGCGCCGCGCTGTTCCGCAGCCACGACATCTGCCACGTCATTTTCGGTCTCGACACCACGCTGGCCCACGAGGGCATGGCCGACGTGCGCACCCTGCTCTCATGCGACGTCGGCTGGCGCCGCTACGGCCGGTACATGACGAGCGACCCGCAGGCGAAGGCGATCTTCAAAGAGCTAGGCTACGCCAAAGCCATATGGGCGACGCTGATCATCGTCCCGCGCCTGCTCCGCGCGGTCGCGGAAGCTTCACGCATGCGCAAGCGCTGGCCGTGGGAGCCGCCGGCGGAGCACTTCGACCGGCCACTCGCCGACCTGCGCCGCGCGTACCAGATACGCCTGATCTGACGCGGCTCAGGCGGCGGCGAGTTCGCCGGCCATCCGGTCGAGGCGCGCGTGGATGATCCCTTCGGCCTCGGCCATGATCCGCTTCACGAGCTCGTCGCAGGACGGGATGTCGTGGATCAGGCCTTGGCTCTGACCGGCCGACCAGATCCCCCCGTCGATGTCGCCCCCCTGCAGCACGTTGGCCCGGCCGCGGGCGCCCGAGACCAGCTCGCGCACGTCGTCGATGGTCTTGGTCGGATCCTCCTGGATCTTCACCACCTGCTCGGCGATGGCGTTGCGGGCCACGCGCGAAGTGTTCCTGAGTGTGCGGTTGGTGAGGATGGTGTCGCGCTCGGTGTTGCGGACGATTGCGTCCTTCACGTTCTGATGGATCTTGGCTTCCTTGGTCGCCATGAACCGTGTGCCCATGTTGACGCCGTCGGCGCCAAGCGCCAGCGCGGCCACCAGCGAGCGGCCGTCGGCCATGCCGCCCGAGGCGATCACCGGGATCTTCACCGCATCGACGGTCGCCGGCAGCAGCACCATCAGCGTCACGTCGTCCTCGCCGGGGTGGCCGGCGCATTCGAAGCCGTCGATCGAGATCACGTCGACGCCCAGCCGCTCGGCGGTCACGCTGTGGCGCACCGACGTGCACTTGTGGATCACCTTGATCCCATTGGCCTTGAAGTCGGGTAGGTGGTCGATCGGGCTGCGGCCCGCGGTCTCGACGATCTTGATGCCGCTCTCGATGATCGCGCGGCGATAGTCGTCGTAAGGGATGGGGTTCAGCGACGGCAGCAGCGTGAGGTTCACGCCGAACGGCTTGTCGGTGAGGGTGCGGGTCTTGTCGATCTCAGCCTTCAGCGCCTCCGCGGTCGGGAACAGGTGGGCGACGATGAAGCCCAACGCGCCCGCATTGGCGACGGCCGCCACCAGTTCGCCATAGCCCACGCCCGTCATGCCGCCCATGACGATCGGCGTCTCCACGCCGAACATCTCGGTTATTTTCGTCTTGATCACTGCTTCGCCTCTTCTCTGGTCGCGGGTCTCGCGAACGTTCGTTTGAACGGGAGCCCGAAAATGGCGTCGCCGTCAATCGGCCAGCGGTTGATGGCGGCGCCGCAACGCCGCACCCGGCTGCCCCTCGCCTGTTGACACGCCCGCCGCGCCCCCGTCTAGATTTCGCCGAGCCCAGGCGGAGGAAGTCGCCGCGGGCGACGCGACTTTGAGACCTTCATCACCTTCCAGGCGCCGGCGAGAATTTGAGGCCGACAACGCGCCGAATTTGAAAGGCGGTTCATGAGCATCAAGGGCAAGGCCTATATCGGCGGCGTCTTCGAGCACCCGACACGCGAGGCGATCGGCTACTCGACGCCGCAGCTGCACGCGGAGTGCGCCAAGGGCGCGCTCGAGGACGCGGGCCTCTCCAAGGACGATGTCGACGGCTATTTCTGCGCCGGCGACGCGCCCGGTTTCGGCGCAATGTCGATGGCCGACTACATGGGCCTGAAGCTCAGGCACATGGACTCCACGGAGACGGGCGGGTCGTCCTACATCCTGCACGTCGGCCATGCGGCAGAGGCGATCGCCGCCGGCAAGTGCTCGGTGGCCCTGGTCACCCTTGCGGGCCGCCCGCGCAGCATGCGCGGCGGTGGCATGGGCGGCGGCCGCGGCCCGGGCGGGCCGCCCGGCGGTGGCTTCTCGGACGTGCCGGAGGCAGGCTTCGAGAACATCTACGGCGGCTCGACCCACAACACCTATGGCATGTGCGCCGCCCGCCACATGTACGAGTATGGCACCACCTCCGAGCAACTAGCCTGGATCAAGGTCGCCGCCTCGCATCACGCGCAATGGAACGAACACGCCATGCTGCGCGAGGTGGTGACGGTCGAAGAGGTGCTGGCCTCGCCGATGATCGCAACGCCGCTGCACCGCATGGACTGCTGCGTGATCTCCGACGGTGGCGGCGCGGTGATCGTGGTCTCGCCGGAGGTGGCCAAGAGCCTCAACCGGCCGAAGGTGAAGATCATCGGCGCCGGCGAAGCGCCCAAGGGCCCGCGCGGCGGCAACGACCTCGACCTTACCTATTCCGGGGCCGTCTGGTCGGGGCCGGCGGCGTTCGAAGAGGCCGGCGTGAAGCCCGCCGACATGAAGTACGCGTCGATCTACGACAGCTTCACCATCACGGTGCTGATGCAGATCGAGGATCTCGGTTTCTGCAAGAAGGGCGAAGGCGGCAAGTTCGTCGCCGACGGCAACCTGATCTCCGGCGTCGGCAAGCTGCCGTTCAACACCGACGGCGGCGGCCTGTGCAACAACCACCCCACCAACCGCGGCGGCATCACCAAGGTGATCGAGGCGGTCAGGCAGTTGCGCGGTGAGGCGCATCCGAAGGTGCAGGTGCCCAACTGCGACCTCGCCATCGCTCACGGGACGGGCGGTTCACTCGGCACGCGGCACGGCGCGGCGACGGTCATCATGGAACGGGAGGCTTGAGCATGAGCGACACGCAGACCATGGCCGCGACGCGCCGCATCCCGGCGCCGGCCATCAACAACGAGAGCAAGCCGTTCTGGGACGCCGCCCAGGAGGGCCGTTTCCTGATCAAGCGTTGCGGCGACTGCGGCAAGGCGCACTGGTACCCGAGGGTGATCTGCCCCTACTGCTTCAGCCTCAACACCAAGTGGGAGGAGTCGCCCGGCGAAGGGGTGATCTACACCTTCAGCGTCATGTTCCACACCAACGTCCCCTACGCGATCGGCTACGTGAATCTCAACGAGGGTCCGGCGGTGCTCACCAACTTCGTCGGCTGCGACCTGTCCGCGCTTGCGATCGGGCAGAAGGTCAAGGTGCGCTTTCAGGAGACCGAGGGCGGACCGCCGGTGCCGGTGTTCGGGCCGATCTGAGGCGGCGCTTGCAATTTACGGCGTCAGGCCGAAGGATCGAGGGGCTAGCGTCGGCGGGGCCGACCGCGGCGTTTTTCGGGGGGGACTGTTCTTGACCAAGACACTTGGAATGGCCTGCGCGCTTGCGCTCGCATCTTCGACTGTGGCTTCCGCCGCCACGGCGCCGACGAACCTCGCGCCCTATTTGCATCCGGCGCGGACGATCATCACCCACGTCTACCGTTGCTATGCGCGCAGCCCGAACGGCTCGTACGGCTACTCGGCGTGGGTATCGAGCCTTGCGCTCGCCCGGTCGGAGGCGCTCTACCAGTGCGCTATCCGCACGCCGCGTGGCCTGGTCTGCGTGATCACAAGCTGCAGCTGACCGGCCTCAAGCCGGCGATCGATCCTCGGCCAGCTGGCGGAAGGTCTTCAGGTCGGTCTCGGCCACATCCGAGACCGCCCAGAAGGTCATGCCGCCTTTCGTCCAGTGCAACAGGGTGTAGCCGTCGCCCAGCTTGGCTTCGTCGGGTCCGAGCGCCTTGCGATCCGGCCATGCGAACAGATTGATCACGTGCCGGCCGCGCCGATAGACGACCGCTGCGACGGTGCGGCCGCCGATGTAGTCGAGCCGGCCGCCGACGATCGGAAAGCCCTGGTCGGCGAGGTCGACCACCGGCGGCGAAAAGTCGATCTTGCCACCGAACCACGGCTTGACCACGTGCTGGTCGGAGGTCGCCACGTCGATCAGATGCCCGGCGAGTTGCGAGCGCACGTGGCTGGCGACGAGCTGGTGCTCGAGGTCGGCGGTCTGCAGCGCCGGAACGGCCATCACCGCCAGGACCGCGCAGGCGGCGATCGCGGCGCCCGCGCCGCCAAAGGCCCAAAACGCGCGCTCGAAGCGGCCGACCGCCGTTGATCGCCGCACAGGAACCGTCGTCGTCGCCGCGCCGATCGCCGCGTCCAGCCGGGCGAGCAGACGGTCCGGCGCCCGGGCGCGGACGCCCTCGCCGCCGAGCCGGCGCCTCAGCGCCAGCGCATCGTCGCGCGCTTGGGCGCAGCCGGCGCAAGTGGTGACATGCGCCTCGACCTCCGCCGCATGGGCGGCGTCGAGCTCATCGTCGATCAGGCCCTGCAGCCTGTGCTGCCAGTCCGGACAAGCGGTCATGACGACGCCTCCGCCATATCGGCCTCGCGCTTGCGCCACGCCGCGGCCAGGGCCGAGCGCGCGCGCGCCAGCCGCGACATCACCGAACCGATGGGGCTCTCGGTGACCGCGGCGATCTCGCGGTAGCTCAACTCATCCATCTCTCTCAGGATCAGGACCTCGCGCCAGCGCGCGGGCAGGCCGTCGATGAGGGCGTGCAGAGCGCCGGCTTCGCCCTTCCGGGCCAGCGCCTGCTCGGGGCTGTCCTGCTCGAGGTCTGGCGGGTCCCAGTCCGTGTCGTCATCGTCGGGGTCGTTGGCGGGCCGCGCGAGCGGCGCTGTCGCCTTCAGCCGCTGTTCGCGCGCCCAGTCGTAGAATCGGTTGCGCACGATTGTGAGGATCCAGCTGCGACCATCGCCGCCGCGATAGCCGCGGAACGCGGCCAATGCGCGCACATAGGCGTCGTGGACAATGTCTTCGGCGACATCGCCGCGCCGCGCGAGCCGGAGCGCCAGGTTGTAGGCCGCGTCGGCGTGCGGCAGCACCACCTCGCGGAAACGGCGCGCCTCGTCCGGGCTCAACGGCGACGGGGCCGATGCCGGCGTCGGCGTCAGCACGAGCGAATCACGCCGGTTCTCCGCGGGGAAGCGGGCCTCGACCACCTGCGCCGCGCTGGCCCCCGCCGCCATGCTAGCGAGTGACGACGATCTTGCCCACCATCTGCGGGTGCAGGCCGCAGTGATAGGCGTAGGTCCCCGGCGTGGCGAAAGTGAACGTGTAGCTGTCGCCGGTGTCGAGGGGATTGGACCGGAACGACCTGTCGTCCGCCACGACGCTGTGGGCATCGTCATCGTTGTTGGTCCACGTCACCGCCGTGCCCGCTGTCACGCTGGTCACGCCAGGGTTGAACTCGAAGTTGGCGATCTTGATAGCGACGCTTCTGGCGGCCACGGCCTCGGCCACCCCGCCCCAGGGCTCGGGGGCAGGGGCGGCGGCGAGCAGCATCGCCAGCGCCGCGACGGCGGCGAGGGGTCGAACAGGCAGGGGCTGGGCGGCGGGCATCGTGGTCTCCGTCGGGGCTAGACGAGGGTCTGGTCGACAACGACCAGCGGCCCACGGCGGTGCGGGCGGGCGATGTCGCGGATGCCGAGCACCCCGCGCAGCTGGTCGGCGGGGACCTTCAGCGGGCCGGGCCCCGCCCCCGGTGTGCCGGCCGTCGCTTGCGGGTAGGCGGTTGAGCGCGCGGTGTGGAAGGTGATGTTCCCCTCGGTCTTGGTGATCACCTGGTGAATGTGACCGTTGAGCACCGTCACCGAACCGAAGCGTCGAAGCGGCGCGAACGCGGCCGGCGCATCGACGGTGCCCCAGCCCCAAGGGACGTAGGCGTCGAACAGCGGCATGTGGGCGTAGACGACGAGCGGGGTCGAGGATGACAGGTGCGCGACGTCCTTCTCGATCCAGGCGATCTGCTCAGGCCCGAGCCGACCCCGGCCGTCCTTGTTGAGGCCGACGGTGTTCACCAGGCCGAGGAAGTGGACGCCGGCGGCGTCGAAGCTGCGCCAGCCCGTGCCCCAGGTTCCCTGTCCATAGCGCTCGAGGAAAACCTTGCCGTTGCCTTCGTCGAGTGTGTCGTGCTCGCCAGGCGTGTGGAAGATGGGAAGGTTCAGATCCTTCAGCATCTGGTCGGCGGTGTCGAACTCGTCGGCCCTCGACAGGTGGGTGATGTCGCCGGTGTGGATGGCGAAGGCCGGCTGCGCCGGCAGCGCCTTGATCTTGGCGATGGCCCCGCGCAGCGTCCCCTGCACGTCGGGATTGGCCGCCTTGTCGAAGCCGATGTGGGTGTCGCTGATCTGCACGAAGTCGAGGCTTCCGGCCCGCGGCGCGGCGTCGGCTCCGGTCGCCAGGACGGATGAGGCGACGCCGCCATCGATGGTCCAGAGCACGCCAGCGCCGGCCCAGCTCATGCATTTCATCACCGCCCGGCGGCTAGGATCGGCCTGAGCCGTTTCGTCTCGTCTCGTCATCGGAGCGCCTCGTCAGGGTTGGAGCCTGCCGACCTAGACGGGCGTGGACGCCGGTTTATTCCCGGCGACTTCGCCGATAGAGCTGCGTGCGGTTGGAGAGACCCAAGGAGCGCGGAGGGGCGCTGGCCGGGGGAAACCAGCGCCCCTCCGGCCCGGGCCCTCGCCTTGGAAAGGCTGGCCTGTCGCCGGGCGGTTGAGGCAGGGTAAATGGCCTCATGCAAACCAGACGAAGCGGAAACACGTTCTGTTCCAAACCCACGGCAAAAGAGCGCGGCCGACGGCGGCTATGAGCATCGCCACCAGCTCCGACGCGGGCGACATCGCGCCGCTCGACCGCGCCGAACTGCCGGCCGACGCGGTCGCGCTCGCGCGCTTCCTGATCGGCAAGACGCTGACCCACGACCGGCCGGAGGGCCGCACGCGCGGTCGGATCGTCGAGACGGAGGCCTATCCGACGGGCGACCCCGCCGCCCACAGCTTCGTCGGGCCGACGGCGCGCAACCGCTCGCTCTTCCGCGAGCGGGGTCATTGCTACGTCTACCTGGGCTACGGCGTCTCATGGCTGGCGAACGTCTCGGCGGAAGGCGAGGGCACTGGCGCCGGCGTGCTCTTCCGTGCGCTCGAGCCGCTGGAGGGCCTCGACTTGATGCTCGTCCGCCGCGGCCGCGAGCCCCTGGCCGTAGGCCCAGGCCGCCTGGCGCAAGCGATGGGCATCGACCGCAGCCAGGATGGACTCGATCTCTGCGGCTCAAGCCCGCTCTGGCTCGGCCAGGCCGTGCGCCCCGCTGGCTCAATCGGCGCTTCCGTGCGCATCGGCATCACCAAGGCGGCCGAGCGGCCCTGGCGCTTCTTCGAGAAAGGCAGCCCGTTCGTCTCCGGGCCAAAGAAGCTGAACCTCTGAAGCCGCTCGGCGCTTCCGGCGACAGGCCGCAACCTGCTATCAGGTTTCGCGCGAACGCGTGTCGGAGCCTGGCATGAGCAACACGATCGAAAAGCCCTGGGCGCTCATGCGCCATCACGCCGGCTGGGCCGACGTGTTCCGCATCGAAGGCGAGACCGCCGATGCGGTGACCGGCTTCTACCCCGACCGCGAGACCGTCGGTCCGCACGTCAGCTACTCGGTCCGCGCCGTGCTCGCCCGCTTCCCGACCTTCGAGGCCGCCCACGCCGCGCGCGAGGGCGGCGTCGCCGAGTGGCGCAAGCACGACGCCGCCGTGAAGGAAGCCGAGGGTAAGCTCCGGGCCGCCGAGAAGGTGCGCGAAGACGCCTGGATCGCCTGGCTGAAGGCGGCCGGCGAAGCGCCTTAAGCGGGCGCCTTCATCCGCATCTGGCCCATGAAGTCGCGCTTGCCGAGCGGCACGCCCTTGCTCCGCAGGATGTCGTAGGCCGTGGTCGAGTGGAAATAGAAGTTCGGCATCGAGAACGACATCAGGAAGTTCTCGGCGACAAACGGCATCTCGAAGCTACGGAACTTGAACACGACGTCCTTGCCCTCGAGCGCGTTGACCTCGGCGGGGTCGAGCTTCTGCAGGGCCGCCCGCGCATCGGCGACGTGCTTCTGCATGGTGCGATAGTCGTGCGGCGGCATGTCGCCGGGCGGGGCGAACACGCCGGCCCTCACGCCCTCGATCGCGCCCAGCGAGTGGTGGGCGACCGACTGCAGCTGGAAGCGGAACGGCAGCATGTCGGGGAAGAGCCGGGTCTCGACGATCTCCTCCGGATCGATGTTGTTCTCCATGCAGTGGGAGAGCCCGCGGTCGAGGAAGCCCTCGACGCCGCCCAGCGTCTGCAGAAAGCTCCCGACGCTCAAGTCGTAGAGTGAAGTCGCCATTGTCCGTGCCTCCGGTTGCTGCGCGACCCTATCGGCGGCGACGCGGCGGCAGGCAAGCGGAAGCTTCGAGAGCCCCAGGGCCTCGGCGGCCAACAGATCGGGCGCCCCGCCCGCGCAAGCCCTTCCTTGCAGCCGGCGGCAGCCTCTGGATAACTGAGCCGACGTCCTACGCTGACGGGAGGAAGCGATGCGGTTTGGGATCTTCTATGAGCACCAGCTACCGAAACCGTGGAACGAAGGGGACGAGGAACGGCTGTTCCATCAGGCGCTGGAGCAGGTCGTGCTGGCTGACCGGTTGGCCTACGACTACGCCTGGGAGGTCGAGCACCACTTCTTGGAGGAGTACTCCCACTCCTCGGCGCCGGAGGTTTTCCTCTCCGCCTGCGCAGCGTTGACCAAGACCATCCGGCTGGGTCACGGCATCCGCCAGGTGATCCCCAACTACAACCACCCCGCGCGCACCGCCGAGGGGCTGGCGACGCTGGACATCATCAGCCACGGCCGGCTCGACTTCGGCATCGGCGAGGGCGCGACCCGGCTCGAGCTCGGCGCCTTCCACATCCCGGCCAAGGAAAAGCGGGCGATGGCGATCGAGGCGGCCGAGCAGATCGCCAACATGATGGTGATGGACCCCTACCCCGGCTACGAGGGCAAGAGCTTCTCCTTCCCGTGCCGCAACGTGGTGCCGAAACCGGTGCAGAAGCCGCATCCGCCGATGTGGATGGCCTGCACCAACCGCGACACCATCAAGGTGGCCGCCTCGATCGGCGTCGGCGCGCTGGCCTTCTCCTTCGTCAACCCCGAGGAAGCGAAGACCTGGGCCGACATCTACTACGGGATCATCAAGTCGGAGGCCTGCACGCCGATCGGCCACAGCGTGAACGCCAACCTGGCCATGGTGTCCAACTTCTCGCTGCATAAGGACCGGGCCGAAGCGATCCGCCGCGGCCAGGAGGGCTTCGAGTTCTTCGGTTATGCCGTCAACGCGCTCGTGGCCCACGACACCGTGCCCGGCCGCTCGACCCTGTTCGCCGACTTCGTGAAGGCGCGTGGCGACCGTGACGAGGAACTCATCGCCGCCACGCGCATGGCAGAGCGGCAAGCCAATGGCATCGGCACGCCAGACGACATCCGCGCCCATATCGAGGCTTTCGAGGCCGCCGGCGTCGACCAGGTGATCTTCCTGCAGCAGGCGGGCCGCAACAAGCACGAGCACATCTGCGAGTCGCTCGAGCTGTTCGCCGCCGAGGTGATGCCCAGCTTCAAGGCCAAGGTCGCCGCGCGCGAGGCGAAAAAGGCCCACGAACTCGAGCCCTTCATTGCCGCCGCCATGGCCCGCAAACGCTGGATGCAGCCGCTCGCCGATGACGAGATCCCTGTTGTGAGGGCCTCGGTCCAACGGGCACAGATCGGGGCGGCGGCGCGCTAGTTCTTTCGCTCGGCGCGCGCCGTCCCCATCTGAGCATCGTCAACATCGCGGAGGGGTTCATGGCGGGCGGGGAAACGGTGCTGGTCACCGGAGGATCGGGCTACATCGGTGGTTGGTGCGCCGCGACGCTGCTGCAGCGCGGCTATGTGGTTCGAACCACGGTCCGCGACCTGACGCGCGAGCCGCAGGTGCGCGCCGCGATCGCCAAGGTCGTCGATCCGGGCAACCGGCTGAGCGTCTACGCCGCCAACCTGACCTCCGACGACGGCTGGGACGCAGCCGTCGACGGCTGCGACTACGTCCTGCATGTCGCCTCGCCGCTAGGCGTGACCGAGCCGAAGGATCCCAACGAACTCATCGTTCCGGCGCGCGGGGGCGCCAAGCGCGCGGTCGGGGCGGCGATCAGGGCCGGCGTCAAGCGCGTGGTCCTGACCTCGTCGGTGGCTGCAACGAGTCGCGCCGAGGCGGGCGACTGGGTCAGCGACGAGACCGTGTGGACGAACGGCGACGATCCAAAGGTCGGGGCCTATGGACGCTCGAAGACGCTGGCCGAACGCGCCGCCTGGGCGCTGATCGAAGCCGCCGGCGGCCCGACGACGCTCGCCGTCGTCAACCCGGCGCTGGTGCTGGGCCCTGTGCTCAGCAACGACCTTTCGGAGTCCATCCAGGTGGTCGAGCGCTTGGTCACCGGCCGGGTGCCGGGCCTTCCGCGGCTTGGATTCAACATCGTCGACGTGCGCGACGTGGCCGACCTGCACATCCGCGCCATGACCGCCCCGGAGGCGGCCGGCGAGCGCTTCATCGCCGCGGCGCATTGGGCCTGGATCGCTGACGTCGCCGACGTGCTGCGCGCGAAGCTGGACGCGAAGGCGGCCGCAAGGGTCCCGACGCGCAAGGTTCCGGATCTGCTGGTCCGCCTCATCGGCCTGTTCGACAAGGACCTGGGCTCGGTCACGCCAGACCTCGGCCGCAAGCACGACTACAGCTCGGCGAAGGCGCACGACCTGCTGGGCTGGCGGCCACGCCCGCTGGAGGAGACCATCCTCGATTGCGCGAACAGCCTGTTCGCCGAAGGCGTGGCCTAGCCGGCGGACCCGGCTTCCCAGCCGCCGCCGAGGGCCTTGTAGAGGGTCACGAGGTCCTCCGAGGCCGCCGCGGTGCTGGCGGTGAGCGCGAGCTCGGATTGCTCGAGAATGTGCTGGGCGTCGAGCACGTCGCGGAAGCTGACGGAGCCGGCCCGATAGCGCCGCTCCGCGAGACCGAGCGCACGGCCGCCCTCGGAGACCGCGGTCTCGAGCGACTGCCGGCGAGATTGCTCCTGGTCGTAGGCCGTTATGGCGTCGTCGACCTCGTGCAACGCGCCAAGGACAGCCTGGGCGTAGGTGAGCGCGGCCTCCTTGGCGTGCACGTCGGCGATGTGGACCGTCTCCTGGCGCCGGCCCGCATCGAAGATCGGCAGGTCGAGGCTCGGGCCGAGGATCATGTAGCGCGCCGCCCACGCGGCCAGCGAGGCCGTGTCGCTCGCCTCCAGGCCCGCGGCGAGATTCAGGGTTAGGGTCGGATAAAGGCTCGCGACCGCGACGCTCTGGCGGGCTGTGGCGCCGAGGAGCTCCGCCTCAGCCTCGCGGATGTCGGGGCGACGCCTGGCCAGTTCGGACGGCAGGCCGACCGGAACCTGCGCCGGAAGCGGCGGAATGGCCCTGGCAGCGTCCAGTTCGGCCTCGAGCGTCCCCGGTTTGGCCGCGAGCAGGAGCTCGAGCTGGCTCTGGTCGGTGGCGACTTCGTTTCCGAGCGGGGGCAACGCGGCCTGGGCGCCGGCCAGCACGGCTCTGGCGTTGGCGATATCGAGATCGTCGCCCAGCCCCGCCGCGCGGGCGTCGCTCGCCAGCTTGAGGAGCGTCTTAGAGGTCTCGACGCTGTCCCGGGTGACCGCGAGACGCGCCTGTGCGCCGCGCAGGTCGATATAGGCCGCCGCGACCTCGGCCATTAGCGCCACGCGCACGGCGTCGCGGTCGGCGGTCGCTGCGGCGGTGTCGGCGTTGGCCGCCTCGACGCTGCGGCGCACGCGGCCGAAGAGATCGATCTCCCACGATGAGGTGAGGCCGTACTGGTACTGGCTGAACGGGTTGGCGAGGCCCGGAATGGCGGCGGCGACGCCGGGCGGCGGCGAACCCTTGGAAGCGCCTGAAAGCGCCCCGAAGACGGAGCTGGTCGCGGTCCGCTCGCTCAGGCGGGTGTCGGTGTAGCCGGCGGTTGCGTCGAGGGTCGGCCATGCCGCGGCGGCGGCGATGCGGCGCTCGGCCCTCGCCTCCTCGATGCGCAGCACCGCCCGCTTGGCGCCGATGTTGGCGGCGAGCGCGCGTTCGACGAGCGAGCTGAGCTCCGGGTCGTCGAAGCTCTTCCACCAGGCGGCGTCGGCCAACGCTGTCGCCGTCACCACGCTCCCCGGCGCAGGCGAGACAGGCGCCTTCAGGGCCGTCCAGTCGGCGGGCGTGTCGGCCGCCGGCGGCCGGAAGTTCGGGCCGACCGTGCAGGCGGCGAGCAGGCTTGCCCCGATCGAGGCGGCCATGCCGAAGAACGCGCGCCTCATCCGAGCCTCCGTTCGAACATCCAAGAGGCTCCGGCGAGTGTGAAAGCGCCGATCGCCGCCAGCGGCCAGATATCCGACCCGAGACGATCGAGGCCTACGCCCTCCAGATAGACGCGATGGGCGATGTCGATCGCGTAGCGAAGCGGGTTGATCAGGGTGAAGTCCTGCAGGATCACCGGCATGCTGCTGATCGGCGTGGTGAGCCCCGAAAGCAGGATGAACGGCATCATGACGATGAAACCGTAGAGCATCGCCTGCTGCATGGTCTGGGCGATGGACGAGACGAAAAGGCCGAGGCCGACGGCGGCCAGCATGAAGAAGATCAGGCCGACGTAGAGGACGACGAACGAGCCCTGAAACGGGATGTGGAACCAGAGCTGGGCGACGAGCAGAACGTTGGTGGCCTGCACGGTTCCGATGATCATCGAGGGGATCGTCTTGCCGGCGATGATCTCGGCCGGCCTCAACGGGGTGACCTGCAGCTGGTCGAAGGTGCCGGCTTCCCGTTCCCGCGCCACGGAAAGCGCGGTGAGCAGCATCGTCTGCATCATGGCTAGCGTGCCGATCAACGCCGGAATCGTGTTCCAGCGCGTCTCCAGGTTGGCGTTGTACCAGGCGCGCACGACCGGCTGCACGGCGGGCGGCGGCAGCCCGTGGTCGGCCAGCCAGTCGGCGTTGAAGCCTTCTACGACCGTGTTGAAGTAGGCGAGCGCCGTGCCGCCGGTGTTGGAGTTGCGCCCGTCGGCGATGACCTGCACATCGGTGCCTGCGCCTGCGTCGAGGCGGCGCTCGAAGTCCTGCGGTATCTGCACGATCAGCATCGCGCGCCGATCGTCAACGGCCCGCGCCGCCTCGGCCGGCGAAAGCAGATCGGCGACACGCACGAACGTCCCGGAGCTGTCCAGGCGCGCAAGGAGCTCGGCCGAGGCTGCCGAGCGATCCTGGTCGATCGCGACGTAGGGCACGTTGCTTAAGTCGAGCGTCGCCGCGTAGCCGAAGATCAGGCACTGCATGATCGGCGGGACGAAAAGCGTGATCCGGCTGCGCGGATCCTTCAGAATGGCGAGCAACTCCTTGCGCACCAGGGCGATCACGCGGTGCAGGGAGGCGAGCCAGTCCGTCACGCCAGGCTCTTGCGAATGGCGTGGCGGGTCAGACCGAGGAAGATCGCCGCGAACACCCCGAGCATGAGTGTGTTGGGCAGGATCACGCTCCAGACGTCGCCGGCCAGGAACACCGTCTGCAGCAGAGCCACAAAATAGTGGGCCGGAACGCAGTCGCTGATCGCGCGGATGAAGGCCGGGACGCTTCGCAGGTCATAGATGAAACCCGAGAGCATGGTCGCCGGCAGGAAGGTGACGAGCTGGGTGATCTGGCTGGCGAGGAACTGGCTCTTGAGCGTCGAGGAGATGAAGAGGCCCATGCCGAGCGCCACCAGCAGGTAGAGCATCGAGGTAAGGCCCAAGACCCACAGCGAACCCCGCAGCGGCACGACGAAGAGAAACCGCGCGGCCAGGACGCAGATCGCCAGTCCGACAAGGCCCAAGAGGAAATACGGCAAGAGCTTTCCGACCAGGATCTCGTCGGCCTGCACGGGTGTAACGAACAGCGCTTCCAGCGTGCCGCGTTCCCACTCGCGCGACATCACCATCGCGGTCAGGGTGCCGCCGATCAGCGTCATCACCAGCACGATCAGGCCTGGCACGAGGAAATAGTGGCTGTCGTCGGCGTCGTTGAACCAGAGGCGGCTTTCGACATTCACCGGGCCGCCAACCGCGGCGCCGCCGGCGTCGTTCCGCGTCGCCGCGGCCGCGGCGAGCGCGCCTTCCGCATAGCCCTGCATGATCCGGGCGCGGTTGGCGTCGGTGCCATGCAGCACGAGCTGCACGCTCGCTGACCCCAGCCGGCTCTCGCGCGAGAAGTCTTCGCGGAGGTAGATGACCCCGTCGACCTTGCGCTCGAGCATGAGCTCGCGGGCGTCGAACTCGGAGGTGACCGTGCGGACAGCGAAATAGGGCGAGAGAGCAAAACCCGCCGCCAACTCGGTCGCGTCCGGCGACGGCGCCTCCACAACGATCGCCACGGGCACGTGGCGAACGTCGAGCGAAACGCCATACCCGTAGAGCAGGATCAGGATCACCGGCAGCACGATCCCGATGGCGAAGCTCGAGGGATCGCGCAGCACCTGCAGCCCCTCCTTGCGGACGAGCGCCCAGATGCGCCGCAGCTTTGCGCGCGACCTCGCCGCAAAGACCTCGGCGTCGGTCATGCGGCGGCCTTCCCGCGAGCGGCTTCCGCTGCACGAGACGCCTCGACGATAGCGATGAAGGCGTCCTCCATGTTCGGCTGCTCTCCGGCGGCCGCGTGGCCCTTCGCGCGGATTTCGGCGGGCTCGCCCTGGGCGAGGATGCGGCCGGAATCGAGGATCGCAATGCGATCGCAGTACTCGGCCTCGGCCATGAAGTGGGTGGTCACGATCACCGTGACGCCGGCGCCCGCCAGCCCGGTAATGCGCCGCCAGAAGTCGCGACGGGCCAGCGGGTCGGCGCCGCTGGTCGGCTCGTCGAGGAAGAGCAGCTCCGGCTCGTGCAGCAGAGCCGCGGCCATCGCCAGCCGCTGTTTGTGGCCGCCGGCCAGCTGCGCGCTTGGAGTCGCGGCGAAGCGCGTGAGCTCGAACTCGGCCATCGCCCAGTCGATCCGCTCGCGCTTCCGCTGCCCGCGCAGCCCATAGACGCTGGCGAAAAAGTCCAGGTTCTCGGCCACCGACAGCAGGCCATAGAGCGAGAACTTCTGCGCCACGTAGCCCAGCCGTCCACGGCCCGCGGCGCGCGCGCGACGCATGTCGGCGCCGCCGACGCGGAGCTCGCCGCCGGTGACCGGCAGAAGTCCGCAGAGCATGCGGAAGGTGGTCGTCTTGCCGGCGCCGTTCGGCCCCAGGAGGCCGAAGATCTCGCCGCGGCCGACTTCGAAGGAGATATTGTCCACGGCGGTGAAGGCGCCGAAGCGGCGCACGAGACCCGTGACGGTCACCTCGGCCGGTCGCGCCTCCGGCGGCGCCGGGTCGGCCGCCGGCGCTGATGACGCGGCCGCGAACGCCTGGTCCGGCGCCGTGGCGCGCAGGAGCGTCATGAAGCCGTCCTCGAAGCTCGCCGGCGTCGGCTGGAGCGCGCCCAGATCGGCGATCGCGGCGGGCGGCTTGTCGCGGTTCAGCACCACGCGCACGCGCCCGGCTTCCGGCACCGCGTCCACCACCTGCGGCATCGCCAGCAGCCGCGCCTGCAAGTCCCGCGCCTTCGCCGCCCCGCGCGGGGTCAGCAGGAAGACGCGCCCGTTGGCGGCCCGGCTCACGCTGGCGGGCGCGCCCTGCGCGAGCACCCGGCCCCGGTTGAGGACGACGACGTGGTCGCAGGCGTCCGCCTCGTCGAGGTAGGAGGTGCTGACGATCACCGGCACACCCTGGTCACGGACCAGGCCGCGGATGATCTGCCAGAGCTCGCGGCGGGACAGCGGGTCGACGCCGGCGGTGGGCTCGTCCAGCAACAGCAGCTCCGGCGTTGCAATCAACGTGCAGGCGAGGCCGAGCTTCTGCTTCATGCCGCCGGAGAGCTGGCCGGCCAGCCGGTCCATGAACGGCGCGAGCGCGGTCATCTCCATCAGGGCCGGATATCGGTCGCGCCGCGCGGCTGCGCTCACCCCGTGCAGATCGGCGTAGAGATCGAGGTTTTCGCGAACTCTGAGGTCGTCGTAGAGGCCGAAGCGCTGGGGCATGTAGCCGATGCGGCTCTGGATCGACTGCGGGTCCTTCGCCACGTCGATGCCGAGCACGGTCATCACGCCGGCGTCGGGCGGCAGCAGGCCGGCCATCAGCCGGATCAGCGTGGTCTTGCCGGCGCCGTCCGATCCGACCAGCGCCGTCACCGCTCCGGCGCCGGCGTTCAGGGTGACATCCTCCAGCACCTGGATCGCGTGGGCTCTCGGGCCGAGCCGCTTGCCAAGCCCGCTGGCGACGACGACCGCCGCGGACGCGCTTGCCGAGGTCACGAACCGCTCCCGGGGGCCAGGGGCTCAAGCCTGAGGGTCACCGTGGCCGGCATGCCGAGCTTCAGGTCGTCGCCCGGATCGGTAACGAAAACGCGGATCTCATAGACCAGACTGGTGCGGAGCTCGGGGGTCTGAACGGTCTTCGGTGTGAACTCGGCGACCGAAGAGATGAATCCCACCCAGCCCTTGAAGCGGCGGTCGGGAAAGCCGTCGACACTCACGAAGGCGGTCGCCCCCGAATGCACGCGGGGCAGATCGGACTCGCTCACATAGGCGCGGACCCACTTCGGGTCGGTCTCGGCGATGGTGAACACGGGACGCTGTGGCGAGGCCATCTCGCCAGGCTCCATAAGCCGCGCGCGCACCACCCCGGCCACGGGCGAGACGAGCGCGGCGTCGGCCAGCTCCTGCTTCAGCACGGCCAGCTGCGCCTCGTCGGCGCGGAGCTGGGCATCGGCCTGTTCGATGTCCTCGCGGCGAAATCCGATGCGCTCCAGCGCGTAGGCCTGTCGCTGGGCCTCGACCTTAGCGTCGGCGGCGTCCATCGCCGCTCTGGCGTTGTCGACATCCTGACGGCTGACCGCCGCCTGACCGGCGGCCGCGCTCCAAAGGCTCGCGGCCCGCTGGTACTGGCCGCGCGCGTCGAGCGCATCGGCGGACGCGGCGTCCAGCGCCGCCCTCGCCTGCGCGATCTCCTGCGGTCGGTTGCCGGCGTGCAGCTTGGCGACCAATGCGCGCTGGGCGTCGGCCTCGGCTTCGACCTGGGCCGCCTCGGGCGCAAGACGGCTGACGTCGAGCCGCGCGACGACCTGTCCCTTGGTCAGCCGGTCGCCCTCCTGGGCGTCGACGCTGAGGATGCGGTCGCTGTCGTTGAAGGCGAGCTCGACCTGCCTGAGGTCGACATTGCCATAGAGCGTCAGGGTGTCGGCCGGCGGCTTCGCGTGCAGGAGCCACCAGGCGGTCGCGCCGCCAACGCAGAGCGCGCCCACGAGGGCGATAATCAGCCATTGTCGCCTTGTCATCGAAAAATGCGCCTGCGTTACGACTGCCCGCCTACCCTCCGGCGTGCAAATCCGCTTTGATCCGGCGCAACTCCGCTGAAAGGGACGCCCAATGGCTTTCGCCCAGCTCTCGAAGGTTCGGCTCGAGTACTTTCCGCACGGCGACGGTCCGGAGCGGGTGGTGTTCGTCCACGGATTTCAGGCTTCGGCGAAGATCTGGCGCATGGTGCAGCATGCGCTGCCGTCCGATCGCTACGCCTCGATCGCGATCAACAACCGTGGGGCCGGGAGCTCGGAGGCGCCGCCCGACGAGGCGGACTTCGGCGTGCAACCCTTCGCTGCGGACGCGTTCGAGCTGGTCCAGCAGCTGGGCTGGAGCGATTTTACGCTGGTCGGCCATTCGATGGGCGGCGCGACCGTGGCCCAATTCGCCGTCGATCACCCGTCGTTGCTCAAGGGCTTGGTCCTGCTCGATCCCTCCGACCCTGACGGGCGGTCGCTGCCGGCCGGCGTGAGCATGGAGGCGGTTCTCGATGCGCGCATGGCGGCCAGGCGCGAACAGCAGGCGCGTGGCGGCGCCGGCGATGGGATCGACGCATCGGGCGCCGGCGCGAACGGCGCGCTGATGCGCGAGCTGGCCGAGGACATGCGCAATGCGCCCGAGCGGCGCCTGCGCGGCTCGATGCGCTCGATGCTGGAGCTGCGGATCGGCGAGCGCGTGAAGGCGCTCCGATGCCGGTCCTGCTGGCCGGCGGCGACGCCGATGCGCTGATCCCGCTCGCGAGCATGCTGGCGACCTGGGCCAGGCTTCCAGCCGGCAGCGGCCTCACCATCTGGCACGGCATCGGCCACTCGCCGAACCTCGACTGCCCGGCCGAACTCGCCGTCCTGATCCGCCGCTTCGTCGAGGAGACGATCCCGGCGAAGACCCAGGCAGTAGCCCCGGCCGCTTAGGCCGGCTTGTCGGCGACCAGGATGAAGGTCCCGGGGATGAGCGGATCGGTCCAGCTCGGGCGCTCTTCGAGCCGCCGCACGCTGAAGCCGCCGTCGATCACCGCGGTGACGATCTCGCCCAGATGCGGCAGAAGGCGACGCAGCTTCGCGCGCGGATCGGCGACCAACCGCGCCGCCTCAACCGCCGGCGGGCCTAAAGCATCGACCCAGGCGTCGTAGCGCCCGGCATTCCAGGCGGCGCGGTTGCGCTCCACGACCGGGTCGGCGGCCATCGGGGCTCCTGACTTGCTCTGGCGACGGCCAAGTCTATCGTGAGCGCTGAGCAACGTCAGCCCGGGCACAACTATGATCCGCACGCTCTCCTGCCACTGCGGCGCGGTCCGCCTCAAGGTGAACGCCGAGCTCGGAGAGGTCGGGGACCGCAACTGCTCGACCTGCGGCCGCTACGGCATGCTGCATTGGAAGGTGAAGCCGGAGCAGGTCCGTCTGGCGACGCCGCGATCTGGCCTTTCCACCTATGTCTGGCGCTTCGTCACGGAGGGCGCCCATTTCTGCAAGACCTGCGGCGTGATCATCGCGCGGACCGGCCCCGACAGCTACCTCTCCATCAATGCTCGCCTCATTGACGACATCGACGTGCACGCCCTAAAGGTCAGCCGCTACGACGGCCGCAGCGACATCCCGGGCGGCGACGTCCCGCCGCTCGCCGAAAGCGGCTGATCCAGCGGCGCTTTCCGGTGTAGCGTTCCTGTTGAAGCATCAGGAGGAGGTCAGTCCCGTGGCCCGTTACGACAGCATCCTAGGCACTATCGGCCACACGCCGGTCGTGCGCATCAACCGGCTCGCGCCCAAGCATGTGAACCTCTGGGTCAAGGTCGAGGCGTTCAATCCGCTGGGCTCGGTCAAGGACCGACTGGCGCTCGGCGTCATCGAGGCGGCCGAGCAATCCGGCGAGCTGAAGCCCGGCCAGACGGTCATCGAGGCCACCAGCGGCAACACCGGCATCGGCCTGGCCATGGTCTGTGCGGCCAAGGGCTATCCGCTGGTTCTGACCATGCCGGAGACATTCTCGATCGAGCGGCGCAAGCTCATGCGGTTCTTAGGCGCCAAGGTGGTCGTGACGTCTGCGGCGCTGCGCGCCAAGGGCATGGTCGACAAGACCAAGGAGCTGGCGGCCAAGCACGGGTGGTTCTTTACCCGCCAGTTCGAGAACGAGGCCAACCCCGACATGCACTCGCGCACCACCGCGCGCGAAATCCTCGACGACTTCAAGGACGACGGCCTCGACTATTGGGTCACCGGCTATGGCACCGGCGGCACGCTGAAAGGCGTCGGCCGGGTGCTGGCGAAGGAGAGCCCGAAGACCAAGATCGTCGTCTGCGAGCCGGAGACCGCGCCGCTGCTCACCAGCCACCAGCCGCAGGCGCGCAATGAAGACGGCACCCCCGCCGCGCCCCACCCCGCCTGGACCCCACACCCGATGCAGGGCTGGACGCCGGACTTCATCCCCAAGCTCACGGACGACGCCGTCGACCTCCATTTCATCGAGAAGATCATCACCGTGCCGGGGCCTGAGGCCATCCGCTGCAGCCAGGAACTGGCGAAGTCGGAGGGACTGTTCGTGGGCATCACATCGGGCGCGACCTTCGCCGGCGCGCTGAAGGTGGCGGCCGACGCGCCGAAGGGCGCGAACATCCTCTGCATGCTGCCGGACACGGCCGAGCGGTACCTCTCGACGCCGCTGTTCGAGAACGTGCCCGTGGACATGACCGAGGAGGAACAGGCGATCTGGCGCTCGACCCCCCTCGGCGTCGAGCAGCCGGCGTCCGCCTAGCGGCATGAGCGCCGATCGCCGCCCGGTCGTCCTGGGCTTTCGCCCGCACACGTATTGGACGGCGGCGGTGGCGTTGGCCGGCTCAGCCGATGCGCCGGAGGTGGTCGAGCGGCGGCGGATCACGTTCGCGACCGGCGACGAGCGCATGGTCTACCACCGCGCCGCCGAGGTTCCCGCCGCCGAGGCGCCGGCGCTGGTCGCGCAGGTCCGCTCGGCGGTCGAGGTGCACGCGTCCCAGGCCGTGAAGGCGATGGTGGCGGACCTCGCGCGCGCCGGCCGCCGGGTGCGCGCCGCGGTTGTCCCGACGGCCGGGCTCAAGCTGCCGGGGCGGATCGAAGACATCGTGCGCGTTCACGCGCGCATGCACGCCGCCGAGGGCGAGCTCTATCGCGATATCGTCGCCGACGCCTGCGCCGGCCTGGGACTGAAGGTGCACCGCGTGGTCGAGCGCGAGCTCTTCGCGCTCGCCTCGGACCGCGTGGGGACCTCGGAGGCTGTGCTCAAGATGCGGTTGCAGGCCATAGGCGCAGCGCTCGGCCCGCCGTGGAGCGAGGACCAGAAGCTGGCGATGCTCGCCGCGCTCATCCATCTCGAAAACGACGGCGCAGCGGCATGACCAAGCCGCTGGAGGGACAGGTCGCTCTGGTCGCGGGCGCAACGCGGGCGGCGGGGCGCGGTATCGCCATCGAGCTCGCCGCGGCCGGGGCCAAGGTCTACTGCACCGGGCGCAGCACGCGGGGCGCGCCGGCGACGCCCGGACGCCCGGAGACGATCGAGGAAACCGCCGAGATGATCGCCGCGGCCGGCGGCGCGGCGGTCGCGATCCGCGTCGACCATCAGGTCGAGGCCGACGTCGAGGCTTTGGCCCAACGCCTACGCGCCGACGAGGGACGGCTCGACGTGCTGGTCAACGACGTCTGGGGCGGTGATGCGGCCATCGCATGGGGCGCGCCGTTCTGGAAACTGGATGTCGTCACCGCCCGCGCGGTAGTCGACCAGGCGGTTTTCAGCCACCTGATCACCTCCCGTCACCTGGCGCCGATGATGGTGGGAGCCAAGCGCGGGCTGATCGTCGAGGTCAGCGACGGCGCGCTGAACGGCTACCGCGGGCAGCTGCTGTACGACCTGGTCAAGGCCTCGGTCATCCGCCTTGCCTACGCCATGGCCTGGGACCTGGTCGGGACAGGTGTCACCGCGCTCGCGCTCTCGCCCGGCTTCCTGCGCTCGGAAGCCATTCTCGAGGGCTTCGGCGTGACCGAAGCAAGCTGGCGGGAGGCGGCGAAGGCGCACCCCGACTTCGCCCTCTCGGAGACGCCACGTTTCATCGGCCGCGCCGTCGCGGCGCTGGCGGGCGGATCCGGCGATCGCTGTCAAGGCCGGGCTCTCGCTCAGCGTCGGAGACCTGGCTGACGCCTACGGGTTCGACGACATCGACGGGCGCCGCCCGCACTTCTGGCGCAACGTCGGAGCTTGGCTGGCGCCACAGATCGACGCTGATGACGCGCTCTCGCCGCAGGCGCGGCGCATGGCCGAGGCCGGCTACATGAGCATGCACCTGACGCCGAGGCTCGCGGACAAAGCGCGGGCTTACGCGGCCAAGCTCGGCCACGCGGACCTGGGCGAAGGCTTGCGCCCCGTCGGGACCTCTAGCTAAGGCTCGGATTGATCAGGTACTTTTCGCCCGTCGCTCGCTTGTTGTAGGCGGCGATGACGGCTGGATCGAGCGCCTGGGCGAGTGAGATGGTCTTGGTGTAGTGGCTGGCGAAGGTCGTTGTGATCTCGGACGCGACGCGGGCGCGGAGCTTGGCGACTTCCGCCGCCCCGACCTTGCCAAGGAAGGGCGTCAGAAGCCAACCGCCCAAGCCCCAGGCCATGCCGAATGCGCGGTTGAGCTCGGTCGGTCCCGTGTTGAGGCCGCCGTAAATGTAGACCTGCTTGTAGGTCGTCGAGCCGTAGCGGCTGTAGCTGGCGGCATTGCGGTTGGCGGCGATCTCCATCGCGGTCAGGATCTGCCCGGCCAGCGGCCCGCCGCCGATGGCGTCGAAGCCGAGCGTCGCGCTGGTCGCGGCGATCGCATCGCTCAGGTCGCCCATGAAGCTGGGCTTGCTCGAGTCGCAGACGTGCGTCGCACCGATGCCGCGCAGCAGAGCCTCCTGCTCGGCGCTGCGCACGACGTTCACCAGCGGAACGGCCTCGGCGAGGCAGAGCTTGACCAGCATCTGGCCGAGGTTGGATGCCGCGGCCGTGTGCACCAGCGCCTTGTGGCCCTCCAGCCGCATCGTGCCGACCATGCCGAGCGCCGTCAGGGGATTGACGAAGGCCGCAGCGCCCTGCGCCGGCGTCACACCGTCGGGCATCGGCAGACAGTCGGCCGCCTTCAGCGTGCGGTACTGCCCATAGGTCGCCCCGCCGAGGATGCCGACCACCTTGCCCATGAGCCCCTGCGCTTCGGTGGACGAGCCCGCCTCGACCACGACGCCCGCGCCCTCGTTGCCGACCGGCATCGACTGATCGAGTCTGCCGGCCGCGGCGCGCATGAAGCGCTCCGGAACGGTCGCTGTGACCACCGGATGGGCGGCATCGCCGCCGTGCTTGATCGTCGACACGTCCGCAGGCCCGAGCAGGAGGCCAAGGTCGGACGGGTTGATCGGGGCCGCTTCGATGCGCACGACCACCTCGTCGGCGGCCGGATCGGGGGCGGCGACCGGAACGAGCGAGAGCTCGAGCTCGCCCGATGCCTTCACCAGCGAGCGCAGTTGCAGGCCTTCCTTCGCCATGGCGGCGTCTCCCTTGTCGTTTTCTAGCGGGCGATGGTCTGCAGCACGGCGGCGTGAGCGGAGTCGAGATATTCATCCAGGCGCGTGATCCGCCCGTCTCTTACGGTCACGATCAGGCAGGCCGGCATGGTCCACTCCGTGCCGTCGGGCAGGACGGCCTCGACGACGTGCTGCTGGAAGAACCCGTCCCTGGTGGTCTCGCGCCGCTTCACACGATAGCGCCGGTTCGGCAACGTGCGGGCGAACCAGCCCAAGACCCGCAGGTTCTGCTCGACCGTCTGCTCGACCCCATCGAAGTTGTGCCAGATCTTGGCGTGGGGTGCGTAGCAAGCGCGGACTGTCTCCAGGTCGCCGGTCTCGATGGCCGTCAGGAAACGATCGGCCAGATCCAACACGTCCTGTTCGCTCATGGGCGCTCCTTGCCGTCAGGCCGATCTGCAACCTAATGCACGAGCGCCCCGCGGTCGCTAGTCCCCGCTGCCGGGTTTGGGCGCCACGGTCCCGACTTCGACGCCAGCTTCGCCGAGGATGACCTCGGCGATACGGAAGCTCTCTGTCCAGCTTTTGTGCCGATGTTCCGGGTGTGGCCGGCGATAGACCGCGATCACGCCGGCCTGGATGAGCAGCTTGGCGCATTCGGCGCAGGGCGCGAGCGTGGTGAACATCGTCGAGCCATGCACCGGCGCCACGGCATTTAGGACCGCGTTCATCTCGGCGTGGATCATGCGCGGCAGCTTGGCCTCCTGGTCGGCCAGGAGGGCGGGATTGTCGGGAATGCGGTCGGGGAAGCCGTTGAACCCCACGCCGATCACGCGCTTGCGGTCATCGACGAGGACGGCGCCGACGCCGCCCTTTGGATCCTTCGACCAGCTCGCGACCTCATCGGCGAGGCGCATGAACCGGTCGCACCATTGGGCGGAGAATCTGGCCATACCCCAAGGCTACCAGCGCGACCCGTCGACGGGGAAGCGCCAGCGGCGCCGTTCCATGGGGCCTGTCAATCCGCGCGCAAAGGCAGCGCCACCGGGTCGCTGGCGGGAAAGGTTCCCTTGAGCGCCTCGTCAAGGCTGCGCTCGATGTCGGGTTCGCCGCCGCCGGTCGGGCGGGCTGCACGGCCGTCGCGGCGATGCCTCTGCGGCGCGCCTGCGCGCTCCGGCCGGTGGCGGACGTCGGGCTTCGCGCCTCCGCTGCCCGCCTTCGCGCGTGTTGGCATCGGGCCCTCTCCTTCACTGGGGGGTCCAAGCGCAACCCCAAGCGCGCGCTTCAGTTCCACGACGGGTAGTGACGACCTCAATCAATTGCCTTGGAACAGCCAAGGTTGTGACGCGTTATGATCCGACACACCGACACACTCGTGAGACGGAGACCCTCGATGCGCGCACTCGGAGCTGGCCTGGCTATCGCCGCCGCGGCGGTGACCATGACTGTCGCGGCCCCTGCGGCCCAGGCGTACCCCTATCACCACCACTATCACTACCGCTGCGTGCGCCATCACGTGGTCGCCGGCACGATCATCGGCGGGGTGACCGGCGGCGTGATCGGCAACCTGCTGACCCACGGCCACGGGCCTGGAACGATCATCGGCGCGGGCGTCGGCGCTGTCGCCGGCCACCAGATCGCCAAGCACAACGCCCACTGCTAGCGAGCGGCCGGCGCAAGTCAGGGTCGGCCTGACGCCTTGGTTCGCGCAAGGGGACGACGCGCGACGTGCCGCAACAGCGCCGCCATGGCGGCAACATCGAGAAAGTACAGGTAGCGGTAGTCGCAGGCATAGGACGCAATGAAGAAGCTCGCCAAGAAGAGGATGGCGGCGGCGCCCATCGCGAGCACAATGATGACGTCCGACCGCCGGTCGCCCCTGGAGATATCTCTGGCGGCCAACGCCATCACGACGATCAGCACTCCCGCATAGAAGAGGTGCGAGAACACTGGAGTGCCCAGGAATGCGATCGCATAGTGAGCGTCCCAGCGATCTCGTTGGTTGAATCGCACGGCCAAGCCCGCCTCCCGCAAGAGTGCCGGATCCTCGCCGGTAACCCCGACGAAAACGCTCCGACAGGCGCTGGAGGGCGATAGGAGCGTCATGGCGAACACCGCCGCTCGCGTGCGCAGGTAAAGGTCCGGACGGGCCAAGATGAGGGCCGTCCACTGACGGCTGGCTCCGTCACCCTCAGGGATGAGGTAATCATCGGCGCCCGGAAGCGCTTCGAGGTTGTCGGCGCTGGTCACATCGAAGTGCGGCGCCGCTTGAGTCCGAATGAAGCGTTCAACGTCAGGCGCCCGACTGTGCAAGACCGGGAGATCGATCGCCGGATCGAGCCGGGTCATCCCAGCGAGGTCGTAGACCTGCAGGCGCTTCAGTTGGTTGAGATTCTCCGGCTCGCCATCGCCATGCGCATCCAAGGCGGCGGTCGCCCCAGCCATGATCGTCACTGACAGGGCAAGGCCTAGCGCACCGTAGCCGGCGGCCCTGGCGCGCGCTGCGACGGTGGAGCCGGCGGAACGGTCGAAGAGCCGCATCGCGACGAGGCCCACGCTTGCGCAGATCGGAATGATGACGCCGTTCTGACGGGTGAGGCCGGCGAGCGAGACCAAAACGAGCGCAACGACCAACAGTGCATATCGCAAGGGCGGCCGCGGCCACATGCGGCCGGCCCAGGCCAGGGCCGCGAACCCCGCGACTGACGCGTTAGCGAACAATACGTCCTTCCAAACCACCCCCTGGTAGATGAGCACGAGCGGCGAGGCCATCATGAGGGCGACGATGGGCAGGACGATCAGCCGCGGTCGCGGTTCGAGACAAGCGAACGCCGCCAGGCCACTGAAAAATAGCGCTTCGCTGAAAACGATGAACAGGGGCGCGTGGGGGTCGAAGCGCACGGCCAGACCCAGGAGCCAGGCCATCACCGGCGGGTGCCAGTTGTTGTAGACGCCGGTGCGGCCCTGGGCGAGTTGCCAGAGCGAGTCAGGCTCGAAGTGGCCCGGCAGATTGACCGACAAGCTGACGGCATAGCCGAGCGCAACGACGGCCGCCAGGCATCCAAGGCGAATGATCGACGGGCCGATAGAGTGGTCGGTCGGAGGCGCCGCTTCCTCGGCGTCGGTTGGTCGACCAGGATCACTCACTCGGGGACGTCGGTCTGTTCGCGTGGGCGACTTGAAACACGATCTGCCCCCTTGTTCTGCGCTCCATGGCGGACGACGAGCCAGGCCTCGTCGCCAAGTCGCCGCCCGCACGGGCTCGGGCGGCTCGATCTCGCGTGTGGAGCGATGCGCTACCGTTCCTGCTCTCTCATGCAGCAAACTGGTCGGCAACCAGCCGGCCCGCCGCAGCAGCTCCACCCAGCCGTCGGAAGCCTACCCGAAACGGCCGCCGATGTAGTCGGCGGTGCGCTTGGCCTTGGGCGCGCTGAAGAGCTCGGTGGTCGGTGCGAACTCGATCAGTCGACCGAGGTACATGAAGCCGGTGTTGTCGGAGACCCGCGTTGCCTGCTGCAGGTTGTGGGTCACGATGACGATCGTGTAGTCGCTCTTCAGGTCGACGATCGTCTCCTCGAGCTTGCGTGTCGACAGCGGATCGAGGGCCGAGGCCGGCTCGTCGAGGAGCAGCACCTCGGGCCTGACCGCGATCCCGCGCGCGACGCACAGCCGCTGCTGCTGTCCGCCCGAAAGGCCAAGGCCCGAGTGCCGGAGCTTGTCCTTGACCTCTTCCCAGAGCGCCGCCTTGCGCAGGGCTTCCTCCACGCGCGCGTCCATGTCGGCGCGGCTCAGATGCTCGTACAGCCGCACGCCGAACGCGACGTTGTCGTAGATCGACATCGGAAACGGGGTCGGCTTCTGGAACACCATGCCCACGCGCGAGCGCAGGGTGGCGACGTCGACCCTGCGCTCCAGGATGTTCTCGCCGTCGAGCATGATCTCACCCTCGGCGCGCTGGCCGGGATAGAGGCCATAGATGCGGTTCATCGCCCGCAGCAGGGTCGACTTGCCGCAGCCCGAGGGACCAATCAGGGCGGTTACGCCCTTCTCGATCACCGGCAGCGTGACCGAATGCAGCGCCTGGTGCCGGCCGTAGAAGAAGTCGAGGTTCTTGACGTGGACCTTGACCAGGCTCGCCGGCACCTCGGCCGCGTAGTGTTCGTAGGTCTCGGCAACCTCGGCAGGTTGCTGGGTGTCGACGGCGGTCATGAGGGACGACGCTCCCGGGTCACGATGCGGGCCAGGATGTTGGTTCCAAGCACGGCGGCGGCAACGATGAGCGCCCCGGTCCATGCGAGGTGCTGCCAATCGTCATAGGGGCTCATGGCGTATTGAAAGATAACGAGCGGCAGGGCGGCGATGGGCTGTGTCAAGCCAAGCATAGGCTCGTGCAAGCCCACACTGAAGTATTGGTTGCCGAGCGCCGTGAACAGGAGAGGCGCCGTCTCGCCGCTGATACGCGCGAAAGCAAGCAAGCCCCCGGTCAAGATGCCGCTGGCGGCGGACCGCCACAAAATCTTGCGGATCGCCGTCCAGCGCGGCGTCCCAAGGGCCACGCCCGACTCCCGAAGCGCCGTGGGTTGCAGCTTGAGAACGTCCTCGGTCGTACGCGTGATGATCGGAACCGCGATCAGCGCCAGGGCGACCGCGCCGGCGATCGCCGAGAAGTGGCCGATCACGTGCGCCACCAGGATGTTGTAGACGAAGAGGCCGACCAGCACCGACGGCGCCGACAGCAGGATGTCGTTTAGGAAGCGGATGACCTTGGCGTAGAGGGACTCGCCGCCGTATTCGGCGAG
>DATNJB010000053.1:0-16848 GCA_035604135.1 Caulobacteraceae bacterium
TATTTCTGGAACGTGAGAGGCGAACAACTTGACGCGAAGCAAAAGGTGCGCGTCCTGCAATTCTGGAATCGCTGTTTGACATGGGCGCGGGGCCTTTCCGAGGCACCCACGAGTACGCTAGCCAACCTCAGCCGGCTGTCGAGCTACATCCAGAAATTAGATACCTTCACGGAACGGTTGCTTACCGAAGTGGCACCATACGTTTCGACCGACTTCAACGCCACTCAATTCGTCGAAAATCTAAACAGATTGGCCGAAGAATCTCCCGGCCGAGTTAGTCGAATCCTTGGTCGAACGCTTGACACTTACCAGCCTGTATTTGACTACGAGGGCCAACTGGCAGGGCTACTTCGTAAGCTGCTGGAGAATTCCGATACGCGATTGGAAGCGCTGCGACATGTGAACCGGGTGAGGCTTCCGGAGATGGCCGCCCTGTATCGGGAATTCACGTCGACATGACGACCTGGCAGACGTTCGTCTGGGGTCAAACCTGATCCCAAATCCGAGTATCACTATACCCCCCCCGCTTGCGCGGGGATGAGCGGTGTGAGTCCGAACCCGTCCACGATAAGTCAACAATCATTGACATAAGATGGGGTTTGCGAGAGTTTTGCCCCTGAATACGCTCGCCAGCACTTCGCTTGGGCAGGGCACCAAGTCTGCATCCAGGACAAGGGAAACGACGCCATGAACATCGCCGTGAAGGTCGACGCAGACAAAGCGGCCGCCGAGGCGTACGCGACCCCGCTCGCCGAGCTCAACCCGGCCAAGGTGGAGCGCTTCCAGAACGACACGCTTTGGCCCGTCTTCGAGCGCCTGCGCGCCGAGGACCCGGTTCACTTCACGCCCGAGAGCGAGTTCGGGCCCTACTGGTCGGTGACCACCTGGGACGACATCATGGCGGTGGACACGGACCACGAGGGGTTCTCGTCGGCCGACGGCATCACGCTGCCCAACCTCGAGCTCATCGCCGAGGAGGAGCAGATGTGGCGCGCGGCGAACCCCGGCGCCGAAGAGCCCGAGCACCCGCGCGGCGGCGCCGGCTTCATCACCATGGACGAGCCAGAGCACACGCCGGCGCGCAAGGCGGTCAGCCCGACGGTGGCGCCAAGCAACATTGCGCAGATGTCGCCGGTGGTGCGCGAGCGGGCCGGCGAGATCCTCGACTCGCTGCCGATCGGCGTGGAGTTCGACTGGGTCGACCTGGTGTCGAAAGAACTGACCGCGATGACGCTGGCCACGCTGTTCGACTTCCCGTTCGAGCAGCGCCGCAAGCTGCCCTACTGGTCGGACATGATCATGAACCAGCCCGGCCACGGACCGGTCGAGAGCTGGCAACAAAAGGGCGAGGCGATGATGGAGTGCTTCGCCACCTTCAAGGGCCTGTGGGACCAGCGCATCAACGCCGAGCCGGGCATCGACCTCATCTCGATGATGGCGCACAACCCCGCCACCCGCAACATGGATGTGATGACCTTCCAGGGGAACGTCATCCTCCTCATCGTCGGCGGGAACGACACCACCCGCAACACCATCTCCGGCAGCATCTATGCGCTGAACAAGAACCCCGACCAGTACGACAAGCTGCGCGCCAACCCCGATCTGGTGTTGCCGATGGTGTCGGAAACCATCCGCTGGCAGACGCCGCTGGCCTACATGCGGCGCACCGCCACGCGCGACGTCGAGATCGGCGGCAAAACCATCAAGAAGGGCGACAACGTCGCCATGTGGTACATCTCGGGCAACCGCGACGAGTCGAAGATCGAGAGCCCCAACGCCTTCATCATCGACCGCGAACGGCCGCGCCAGCACATGTCGTTCGGCTTCGGCGTCCACCGCTGCGTCGGCAACCGCGTCGCCGAGATGCAGCTCACGATCATCTGGGAAGAGATCCTCAAGCGCTTCCCGCGGATCGAGTTGGTGGGCGAGCCGGTGCGCGGCTACTCGTCGTTCGTGCACGGCTACGAGAGCATGCGCGTCGTCATCCCCGCCCGGGCCTGAAGGCGCCGCGCCAGCGGCGCGTTCCCAATCTTACCGCTAAGAGCGCAAAGGACGCGAAGAGGCCGAGCTAGCCGCGGCGCCGCGGCCACAGCTGAACCTTCGCGCTCTTCGCGTTCTTCGCGGTTAAAGGCGAAGGCGCCGCTGGCGCGGCGCGGGCTAAGTCAACGGGCATTGACCGCAGAGCCGAGCGGGCGGAAGCTCCCGGAGCCGTCATCAGGGACGAAAGAGCCATGAACATCGCCGTGAAGGTCGACGCCGCCGAGTCCGCGAAAGCCGACGCCGACGCCACGCCGCTCGCCGAGCTCAACCCGGCCAAGATCGAGCGATTCCAGAACGACACCATGTGGCCCTACTTCGCCCGCCTTCGCCGCGAGGACCCCGTCCACTTCACGGCGGAAAGCGAGTTCGGGCCCTATTGGTCGATCACCAAGTGGGACGACATCATGGCGGTGGACACCCACCACCAGGCGTTCAGCTCCACCAGCGGGATCGTGCTCAGCACGCTCGAGGCCCGGGAGCGGATGCGACGGGAATTGGGCGAGCGCACCCCCGAGGAGCGGCGCGAGGCCGCGCGGCGCGGGGAGGACGTGTCGTTCATCGGCCTCGACGAGCCCCACCACGCGCCCAAGCGCAAGGCGGTCAGCCCAACGCTGGCGCCGGCCAACATCGCCGAGATGGCGCCCCTGGTGCGCGAGCGCGCAGGCCAGATCCTCGACGGGCTGCCGATCGGCGAAGAGTTCGACTGGGTCGACCTGGTGTCGAAGGAACTGACGTCGATGACGCTCGCCACCATGCTCGACTTCCCCTTCGAACAGCGGCGCAAGCTTCTCTACTGGACATCCGGCCGCAACGCCGATGGGTCCGAGATGGCGTGGGAGGAGCGCCAGCGAGCCACCCAGGAGCGCCGCGCGGCATTCGACGACCTCTGGGCGCAGAAGTTCGACGCCGAGCCCGGCATCGACATGATCTCGATGATGGCTCACAACCCCGCCACGCGGCACATGAGCCGCGAGGAATACCAGGGCAACGTCGTGCTGCTGATCATTGGCGGCAACGACACGACCCGCAACACCATCTCCGGCAGCGTCTACGAGCTGAACCGCAACCGCGACCAGTACGACAAGCTGCGCGCCGACCATGATCTCATCCCCGCGATGGTGTCGGAGACGATCCGCTGGCAGACGCCGCTGGCCCACATGGCGCGTACGGCGCTGGCCGACACCGAAGTGGGCGGCAAGGTGATCCGCGAAGGCGACCGGGTGGCCATGTGGTACATCTCGGGCAACCGCGACGAGAGCGTGATCGACAATCCGGACACCTACGACATCCTCCGCGCGCGCCCGCGTCACCACATGTCGTTCGGCTTCGGCGTCCATCGCTGCGTCGGCAACCGTGTGGCGGAGATGCAGCTGACCATCATCTGGGAGGAGATCCTCAAGCGCTTCCCGGAGATCACGGTCGTCGGCGAGCCCATCCGCAGCAACTCCAACTTCTTCCACGGCTTCGAGACGCTGCCCGTCGTGATCCCAGCCCGCGCCTGAAGCGCCGCGCGCCAGCGCGGCCGTAAGAGGAACCACAAAGGGCACGAAGGACACGAAGGACACGAAGAGGGAGAGTCTGTCACGACGCCTGCGGATTTCTGCTGAATCTTCGTGCCCTTGTCCTTCCTCTTCTTCGTGGTGAAATCGGATAGCGCCGCTGGCGCGGCGCGGCGCTAAGTCAACAGGCATTGACCGGAGGGCCGGGCGGGCGGAAGCTCAGTCGCTGTCAACAGGGACCTCAAGCCATGAACATCGCCGTGAAGGTCGACGCCGCCGAGGCAGCGAAAGCCGACGCCCACGCCCTGCCGCTCGACAAGATCAATCCGGCCAAGGTCGAGCGCTTCCAGGACGACACGCTGTGGCCCTACTTCGAGCGCCTGCGGGCGGAAGATCCCGTCAACTTCACGCCCGAGAGCGAGTTCGGCCCCTATTGGTCGATTACCAAGTGGGAAGACATCATGGCGGTCGACACCGACCATGAGGCTTTCACCTCGACCGAGGGCATCGGGCTGGGCACCCTCGCCCAGCAAGCCGAGATGGAAAAGATCATGCCCGGCCGCAGCCGCGAGATGCAGCTGGAGGCGGCCAGGCGCGGCGAGGGCTCTTTCATCGGCCTGGACGAGCCGCACCACGGTCCCAAGCGCAAGGCGGTGAGCCCGACGCTGGCACCGGCCAACATCGCCAACATGTCGCCTATGGTGCGCGAGCGCGCCGGCGAGATCCTCGATTCCCTGCCGATCGGCGTGGAATTCGACTGGGTCGACAAGGTGTCGATGGAGCTGACGGCCATGACGCTGGCCACGCTGTTCGACTTCCCGTTCGAGGAGCGGCGGCGGCTGACCCGCTGGTCGGACATGTTCATGAACCTGCCGGGCCACGGACCGGTGGAGAGCTGGGAGCAGAAGGCGGCGGCGATCTTCGAATGCCGCGCCGTCTTCCAGGACCTGTGGAACCGGCGGGTCGACGCCGAGCCCGGCATCGACCTGATTTCCATGCTGGCCCACAACCCGGCCACGCGCGGCATGAGCGTCGATGAGTACCAGGGCAACGTCGCGGTGCTGATCATCGGCGGCAACGACACCACCCGAAACACCATCTCCGGCAGCGTCTACTGGCTGAACAAGAACCCCGACCAGTACGACAAGCTGCGCGCCGACCCCGACCTGGTGGTCAACATGGTCTCCGAGACGATCCGCTATCAGACCCCCCTCGCCCACATGAGCCGCGTCGCCACCCGCGACGTCGAGATCGGCGGCAAGACCATCAAGAAGGGCGACCGGGTGGTCATGTGGTACATCTCCGGCAACCGCGACGAGAGCGTGATCGCCGACCCGAACCTCTACGACATCACCCGCGAGCGGCCGCGCCACCACATGTCGTTCGGCTTCGGCGTCCACCGCTGCGTCGGCAACCGTGTCGCCGAGATGCAGCTCACCATCATCTGGGAAGAGATCCTCAAGCGCTTCCCGATGATCAAGGTCATCGGCGAGCCGGTGCGCTCCTACTCGTCGTTCATCCACGGCTACGAAAGCATGCGCGTCGTCATCCCGGCCCGCGCCTAAAACCCACCGCGCGCCAGCGCGGCCCAAAATGGAACCACGAAGGGCACAAAGGACACGAAGGAACACAAAGAGGCGGAGCCCATCAGCGGGCCGTGGAGCCAACCGTGGTGACTTCGTGCCCTTCGTGTCCTTCGTGCCCTTCGTGGTGAAAAGGACAACGCCGCTGACGCGGCGTAGCAGGATGTTGAATGAGTGACGCCGAGACCCTGAGCCTGGAGCGCGTCCACCCGCGTCGGCGCAACGCCGAGGCGACCCGCGCGGCCATCCTCGAGGCGGCCAAGGCGCAGTTTGCGCGGGCGGGGTACGATCTGACCTCGCTTCGCGACATCGCCGCCGACGCCGGCGCCGACGTCGCCCTGATCAAGCGCTACTTCGGCGGCAAGGAAGCGCTGTTCACTGAGGCGCTGAAGGCGTCGTTCCCGCCCGACTTCCTGCGCGGGTGGGAGCGCCGGGCCTTCCCGCGCGAGATCGCCACGATGATGGCCGGCCCGGCCCGCGCCGATGAAGCCCGCAGCCACACGTTCCAGTTCCTGCTGCGCGCGGCGACCTCGCCGACCACCGCCCCGCTGCTCAACGTCGCCATTCAGGAGCGCTTCCTCGGGCCGATCCGCGACTGGATCGGCGGGGAAGAGGCCCCTGCCCGCGCGCGGGTGCTGGCGGCGATCTACATCGGCTTTCTGGTCGAGCGCCTGATCCGCGACGAGCCCCTGCAGGGCGCCGAACGCGAAGCCTTCATCGCCCACGCCACCGCCGTCCTCGAAGCCATGGTCCGGCCCTGAGGCCACCTATTCGCCGCTCATCCCCGCGAAGCGGGGAGCCTGGCTTTTTCAACCACCAAGCACACCAAGAGGCAGCGATTGGCCTCAGCGCGCGCTCTCTCTCAGAACCCTTGGTGTGCTTGGTGTGCTTGGTGGTCAAATCCTGCGGTTCAGCCGCCGCTGCGCCTCAGCAACAAGGTCACCCCTGAAACGGGGCGGCCGGCATCGCTCCCCCTCCACCGCACTTCGTGCGGTCCCCCTCCCCCTACGGTGGAGGATCGGGTAGGAGCATCGGGCCACAACCGCCCCCAAGGAGTCCGCCGCATGCGCCGCGCCGCCATCGTTGCCCCGATCCGCACCGCGGTCGGCAAGTTCCAGGGCGCGCTGGCGCCGATGACCGCCGGCGAGCTGGGCGCCGTGATCCTCAAGGCCCTGGTCGCCCGCACCGGCATCGACCCCAAGGACGTCGATGACGTCATCTTCGCCCAGGGCTATGGCTCGGGCGAGGCGCCCTGCATCGCCCGCTGGGCGGCGCTGGCGGCCGACTTCCCGGTTCAGACCCCCGGCTACCAACTCGACCGCCGCTGCGGCTCCGGCCTGCAGGCGGTGATCGACGCAGCCATGATGGTGCAGACCGGCGCGGCCGATGTGGTCGTCGCCGGCGGCGTCGAGAGCATGTCGAACGTCGAGTACTACTCCTTGGACATGCGCAACGGCGCCCGCGCCGGCTCGGTCACCCTGCACGATCGCCTAGCGCGCGGGCGGGTGATGAGCCAGCCGATCAGCCGCTTCGGCGTCATCTCCGGCATGATCGAGACCGCCGACAACCTGGCGCGCGACTACCAGATCAGCCGCGAGGCCTGCGACGAATACGCCGCCATGAGCCACCAGCGGGCCGCCAAGGCCTGGGCCGACGGCAAGTTCGACGACGAGACCGTGCCCGTCACCGTGCCGCAACGGCGCGGCGACCCCATCGTGTTCGCCCAGGACGAGGGCGTCCGCGCCGACGCCACCCCCGAGAGCCTCGCCAAGCTCCGCCCCATCGAGCAGGACGGCGTCGTCACCGCCGGGAACGCGTCACAGCAGAACGACGCCGCCGCCGCCTGCCTGGTCGTGGCCGAGGACAAGCTGGCCGAGCTCGGCCTCGAGCCCATGGGCTGGCTGGTCGGCTGGGCCGCGGCCGGCTGCGAGCCCTCGCGCATGGGCATCGGCCCGGTGCCGGCGGTCAAGCGCCTGTTCGACCGAACGGGGTTCGATTGGAGCAAGATCGACCTGGTCGAGCTGAACGAGGCGTTCGCCCCTCAGGTCCTGGCCGTGCTCAAGGGCTGGGGCTGGGACGAGCGCGACCGCCTGAACGTCAACGGCTCCGGCATCAGCCTCGGCCACCCCATCGGCGCCACCGGCGGCCGCATCCTCGCCAACCTGTTGCGCGAACTGAAGCGCCGGGATGGGAAGTACGGGTTGGAGACGATGTGCATTGGGGGCGGCCAGGGGATCGCGGCGATCTTTGAGGCGGCTTGAGGCACGCCAGACCAGTCGGCTTCGTGCGGCGATAAGGCGAACGGTGCAGCTAGCCCCTGCATCGTGACTCGCGCCTCTCGGCCCGCTCGTAACAAGCTAAGCTTACCCACCGGAGGACGAAGTGGCTGGTATTGGGGCGACCGGGACCAAGTCCCTTGCCCACTATACAAACCTTCGCGGCTTGTTCGGGATCATCGACAGCGGTGAACTTTGGGCGTCGAACGTTGCCTTTCTGAACGACCGTGAGGAGCTGCTTCACGGGGTGAAATGCGCGAGGCGAGTGCTTTCCTCGATACTCAACGACAGCAAACTTACCCAATGGGGCGATGCCATAAGCCGCGTGGTCAAGGAGATCGAAGACGGGCGGCTTCCGAATACCTACGCCGCGTGCTTCTGCGAGAAACCGGACCTTCTAAGCCAGTGGCGCGGCTACGCGGGCAACGAGCAGGCGGTCTGCGTGGTGTTCTCTGCGGCGGGGCTTGATGATCTCCGACGCGGCAAACGCTCGTTCCTCGCCCCTGTCGAGTATGGATTGGTCAAGGGTAAGATGACCCTGCGCAAGAATCTGAAGGCGCGTCTTCTTGCGATCGGCGAAGACGAATTCGCGAACATGGACGAGGCGGAGAGGCGCGCGACAGTATATGAGGTGTTGAGTGAGCTCATCCCGCGATTTAAGCACAAGGGTTTCGAAGCTGAGCTTGAGTGGCGGCTAACCTTCCAGCACGGTCGGTGCTGTTTAACGCATTTGCTCCACCAAGCATCGAAGTCGCGGTAGCCCTCGCGAAGCGTCTCGAAGATTTCATCATTCAGGTCGATCTCATAGGCCTTGCAGTCATCAATGAGCGGGAGTTTGACCTGTGTGTCGGGTCGAACATCCGTCGGAGCCAAGCGAGCGCGTCCGCGACCGTCAGGACTCTGTCAGCGAGATCGCTAAGCTTCACGCGATCGTGGATGCCCTTGTCTTCAGTAACTAGAAGGTCGACCGCACCCGACTGCACGGCGTACAGGAGAAGCGCCGGCGCAGCTCCACCGTCTTGGTCCCGTCGACGATCTTTTCAACGTGTGTCGGGTGGATGCTGACGACGACGTCTTTTCGAAACGGACCGTCACTCATGCGACTCACCCATTTACACCGCTTCTGGCTAAGGAATCATACTTAAGATTCAGTGTCTAATCCCAGGTCTTTGCTTCACGACAAACGCTCGGACCTGGGCAAGCGCTGTGCGAACAAATATGGAACATGCTGCTGTCACGCCATGGCAGCAGGCGTCGTGGCTCGGACCGGTGGGAAGGAGCGTTGGCCTATCGGCCTCCCGTGCCAACCAGGTGCTTCCTGCGCGGGGAAATCAGGCGACAGGAACTCCTTTTCCCTGCCCGCGCTCCCCGATCAGCGTCCGCCACTGACCCAGCTAGGCTCGATCCACCTCGTCAAAGAACTCCAGCACCGCCGCCGTGGACGCTGGCCCCGCGGCCACAAGGTAGTTGTGGCCGGCGCCTTCGAAGATGACGAGGCGGCTGTTTGGGATCACCTCGGCCAGTTCGCGGCCGTGCTTGACGTCGACGGCTGTGTCCTCGTCGCCGTGCAGGACGAGGGTCGGGGCGGCGATGTGCTCGAAGGCTTCGCGCGTCGTGGCGTAGGCCGCGATCGCCTCGGACTGGGCGCGGACGCCGGTCATGGTGAAGCGGTCGCCCACCAGCACCTCCATGTCCTTGCGGGCTGCCTCCAGCGGCGCGGCCGAGCCGTAGGCCTCGGGGGTGAGCCGGCGGCGCAGCGCGGCGCGCACCAGGCCGAGCGGCAGGTGGTAGATCAGCCGCGCCATGAAGGGCGCCCTGGCCCCCGCGGTCGTCTTCATCATGGTGCAGCCGAGCACCAGGGACTTGACGCGCTCCGGGTAGCGGATGGCGAATTCGCCAGCGATGCCGCCGCCCATGGAGACGCCATAGATGTGGGCGCGTTCGATTCCCGCTGCGTCGAGCACCGCCAGCGCGTCGGCGGCCATCTGCTGGATCGTGGTGGAGCGGGTCGTGTCGCTCTCGCCCGTCCCGCGATTGTCGAAGGTGATCGCCTGATGCTTTTGCGTGAGCGCCGGCAGCAGCGGGTACCACATGCGGCTCGAGTACAGGTGCCCCATGATCAAGAGGACGGGCGTGCCGGCACCTTCAGTCTCCCAGTGAATGCGCGCGCCGGCGCTTTCGACGAAGGGCATCGGGGGTTCTCCCTGCATCAAGCCATGGCCGCGCTCGGGCGCCCTTATCGCGCAGGCGCCGCCATCATCGCCAGCGCCTCGGCGATCGTGCCGCGCCAGATCGCGTAGTCGTGGCCGCCGGCGGGTTCGCGGTAGGTGAGGTCGTACCCTTTGGCCTCCAGCACCGCCTTCATGCGGCGGTTGGGCTCGATCATGCGGTCGGGGGATTCCATCAGCCCGATCTCCTGCCAGACGCGCAACGGGAGCTTGGGCGCGGCCTCGTACTGGTCGATCAGCCAGCCCGGCGCGTACACTTGAGAGCGCATCGCCTTGGTCGTGTCGTACCCCGGCCCCCACCACAGCGACGGCGCCTGGGCGATGACGTTGCCGAAAATGTGCGGCAGGCGATAGCCCATCCACATCGCGGCGAGGCCGCCGTAGCTGACGCCGGTCACGTAGCCATCGGCCGGATCGTGCGAGACGGCGTACCGCTCGCGCACCCAGGGGATGAGCTCGGTCTCCAGGAAGCGGGCGAAGGGCTCGCTGCAGGGCAGTTCGTCGTTGCGCGAGGTGGGCGTCGGATTGTCGACGAACACCGCGACCATCGGCCGAATGCGCCCCTCGGCCATCAGGTTGTCGATCGTGCGGTGGATGGGCGTCAGCGTCAGCGAGCCGCCGCCGTCGAAGGCGACGAGCAGCGGGTACGGCCCACCGTCGGCCGCGTAACCGGGCGGCGTGTAGACCCAGATCCGCCGCTCGTTGCCCATCACCTCGCTGGTGAACGCGTCGGTGCGGTCGATCTTGCCGTGCGGCGCGTCCTCGCGGCGCTCGACGAAGGGCTGGGCTGGCGCGTCGGGCAGGCTGAGGACGCAGTTGAGGATGTCGGGGCGCGTCGTGGCCCGGCTCACGAAGACCTCGCGGGCGTGCGGGTCGGGCGACGGCTCGGCCGTCATCATCGCCTCCCGGACCGCCTTCCATTCCTCGTCCGTGGCCGTCTCGAAGTCGAACAGCGGCACGTCGGCCATGAAGCTGTAGGTGGCGCGCACGTCGTTCCGGTAGCGGTAGGTCGCGTGGCACACATTCGTGCCGGCGAGGCGGTCCATGACGTGGTCCGCCGGCAACCCGAAACCCGGCTGGACCACAACGTGGCGCGCGCCCTCCGGCAGCGGAAAGACGTAGGTCACCAGGCTGTGGCCGGGCGCGGTTGGATCGGGCTCGATCAGCGGCGCCTTCTCGGCCGCCATCCGCTCCCAGAAGGCGCCCTCGCCGTCGGGATCGGCTTTCAGCGCCTGCAGCAAGGGGTGGACGTGGTCGTTGACGCGCTCTGCGATGGACATGTTGCAGGCCTCCTGGTCCGAGCTGGACAAAAAACCGTCGAAGGGAAACCCGCGCCGCGGCGCTCGCTAAGCAGATTGCTGAGCCGGGGGCGGGGTGTGGTTCAATGCTCTTAGTCCGCGGCGTTCAATTGTGAAGTGTTCCTGGTCGGCAAGGGTCTCTCCTTGCTGCTGGCTTTGGACACCCCCACCACCATCACCACCACCACCAACAGAGCCAAAGCCAAAACAGGACCTTCGCAATCGACGCCGCGGCAACCCGCGGCGGCGGAGCACGCGCGCGTGCGGTCAGAAGACAACTTCTCCCATAGGGAGAAGGGGGGACCCGCGCCGGCAGGCGCGGGGGGGATGAGGGGTTACCGCGCTGCAGGCGAACCCCAGACCTCGTAACCCCTCATCGTCCCCGCTGACGCGGGGCCCCTCCTTCTCCCTCCGGGAGAAGTTCGAGGCGCTCAGTTCATCCGTTCGACGATGATCGCCGGGGCCATGCCGCCGCCGGCGCACATGGTGACGAGGCCGCGCTTGGCGCCGCGGCGTTCGAGCTCGTCGACCATGGTGCCGATCAGCATCGAGCCGGTCGCGCCAATGGGGTGGCCGAGCGCGATGGCGCCGCCGTTGACGTTGACCTTGTCGCGATCGAGCCCGAGGTCGCGGACCGCCTTCTCGACCACCACGGCGAACGCCTCGTTGATCTCGAAGAGGTCGATGTCGTCGACGCCCAGCCCAGCCTTGGCCAGCACCTTGCGGATGGCCGGTCCCGGCGCGTTCAGCATCAGGGTCGGGCAGTCGCCCTGGTTGGCCATGGCGACGACGCGGGCGCGCGGCTTGAGCCCATGGCTCTTGGCGTACTCCGGCGAGGCGAGCAGCACCGCCGCCGAGCCGTCGACCACGCCGGACGAGTTGCCCGCATGGTGGATGAACTTGATGTCGACGTCGGGGTACTTCTGCAGGATCAGGCTGCGGAAGGTCGCGCCGCTCTCGTCGACGGCGATGTCGGCCATCGCCTCGAACGCCGGCTTCAGCGCGGCGAGGCCCTCGAGCGTCGTCTGCGGGCGCGGGTATTCCTCGCGGTCGAGCGCGAGGGTTCCGTCCTCGTGATAAACGGGGATGAGGCTCTTGGCGAAGCGCCCTTCCGAGATGGCGACGGCGGCGCGCTGCTGACTCTCCACCGCCAGCTTGTCGACGGCCTCGCGGTCGATGCCCTCGATGGTCGCGATGGTGTCGGCGCAGATGCCCTGCTGGGTCTGCGGGTGGCTGGCGCGCAGCCGCATGTTGCCGTTGTCGAACACCGGCGATGCGCCGGGCGTCGGCGGCGGGCGGCCCTTGCCGCTCATCAGCTCCGTGCCGCCGGCCACGACCAGGTCGGACATGCCGGACATGATGGTCGCTGCCGCGAAGTTCACCGTGGTGATGCCGGAGCCGCAGAAGCGGTCGAGGGTGACGCCGCTCGATCTGACGTCATAGCCGGCGTCGAGCGCCGACATTCGGCCAAGGTCGCGACCCTGCAGGCCCACCTGGCTGCTCGTGCCCCAGATCACGTCGTCCACCTGGGCCGTGTCGATCTTGTTCCGCTCGGCGAGCGCCCTCAGCACCGTCGAGCCCACCTGCTGCGGATGGATCTCCGCCAGCGCTCCCTTGCCGATCTTGCCGATGCCCCGCGGCGTGCGGCAGGCGTCAATGATCCAGGCTTCACTCACGGGCTTAGCTCCTCTCGGTCGGGAGCGGCCACCTTGCGCCCGGCGCAAGCCGCGAGGCAAGCCGGAGTCAGGCTGACGCCGCGACAGGCTGGATCGCGCGGCGGGCCGAGCCTAGCCTTCGCATCATGACCCGCGCCCAATCCGCCACGCGCATCCCGCTCTCCGCGCTTCCGCCGCGCGACTGGGCGGCGGCGGTCCGCACGCTCGACGAGGACGGCGCGGTGCATCTGCCCGGCGCGCTGACCCCCGACGGCCTCGCTCACGTCGAAGCGGGCGTCGACGCGGCGCTCGCCAACCCCTCCGACCACGCCAAGCGCTTCTACCCGAAGGAAGAGGCGACCTTCCACGAAGACACCGGCCACCGACTGCTTGGGGTGGTGCGCGAGGCCGGGATCGACTCGACGCTGGCGGCGCTCTGGGGCCTGCCCGACTTCTGGTACCTGGGCGAGCAGCTGTTCCTCAAGGAAGGCGGCCACGTCCGGCGCACGCCCTGGCACCAGGACACCTCATACCTGCGCATGATGGGCTCGCAGCTGGTCGCCTGCTGGATCAGCCTCGATCCGTTGCCGAAGAAGCATTGCCTCGAATTCGTCCGCGGCTCGCACCGCGGAACGCTCTACAACGGCTCGGCCTTTGCCGCCGACGACGACACCGCCCCGCTCTACCGCGACAGCCTGCTGCCGCGCCTGCCGGACATCGAGGCCGACCGCGCGAACTGGGACATCGTCTCCTGGGACGTCGCGCCCGGCGACCTGATCTTCTTCCACCTGGGGGTGCTGCACGGCGGCGCCGGCGCCGAGCCCGGCATGCGCCGCCGCACGGTCTCCTTGCGCTTCCTCGGCCCCGACGTGGTCTACGATGGCCGCCCGCGCGACGAGAAGGGCGCGCAGGAAGGCAACGACGTGGCGCTGTCGGGCATGTACGCGGGCCTCAGGCACGGCGATCCGTTCCGAACCGGCGTGCTGGCGAAGGTCTGAGGCCCCCTAGGGGCTAAGGCCGACGGCCCGGTCGAGCGCCACGTCGCCCTTCGCCGTCGCCATGTCTCTCGCGCTTTCGCCGGCGTGGTCCTTCCGATCAAGGCTGGCGCCGTGGCGGCGCAGGAGGGCGGCCGTGGCCGGCTGGTCGGCCTGGATGCTCTTCATCAGGGCGGTCTCCCCGTCGGCATCGGGGGCGTCGACGGGGACGCCCTGGGCCAGCAGGGTTTTCACCTCGTCCGTTCGGCCGGCGGCGGCGGCGGCGCGCAGTCTCGCGGCCTGGTCCAGCGGCAAGCCAGCCAAGGCCTTAGCGCTGGTTGGCGCCGTGAAGCCAGCCGCCGGCGCCTGCATCGCGGCGCCGCGCGCCTCGCTTTGATCGGTGGCCGCCTCATCGCGCTCGCGCCGCTCGGCCGCGACGGTGACGTCCGACGACGGCGGCGGCGGAGCAGGCGGGACCGCCTCGGCCGGAAAGGCCCGGGGCGCCGGAGCAGCCGCCATCGCTGGCGGCGGAGGCGGCGGCTCGGCTTTCGCGAACGCGGGGGGCGAGGTCTGCGTCGCGGCCGGCGGAGCGGCGACGGGCGGGGGTGTCGGCGCCTGCGAAGCCCCTGGCGCCGGCGGGCTTGGCGGGGCCGCGATCCGCTCGGCCGAGGGGGTTGGGGCCGCCGGGGCGGTCGGCGGGCGCCGCGGGGTCGGCTGGTAGATCTGGGTGACGGCCAACAGGCCCAGCCCCACGACGCACGCGGCCGCCAGCCAGCGGGCCGGCCGCCATGCCCGTCGCGGTATGGAGGGCGAAGCGACGGCTTGTGGCGTCGCCGGCTCTTGCGCGACGGCGCCCAGCACACGAGCGCGGCGCGCCGCGCGCGCGTCGGCATCGTCCAAGGCTGCCTCCGCCTGGGCATAGGCCTTGTCCATCGGATCGCCGGCGTCGGGATCAGACATGGTCGGACCTCTCGGCCGCCAACGCCTCTTTCAGCTTGGCGCGGGCATAGCGCAGCCGGCTCTTGGCCGTCTCCACGGCGACGCCGGTGGCGAGCGCGATCTCCTCCAGCGAGAGCCCCCCGACGGCGAACATCACAAAGGCGCCGCGCTGCTCCAGCGGCAGGGCCTCGACCGCGGCGACAAGCCGCTGCGCCAGCTCGCGCGACTGCACCTGGTCCAGGGGCGTCGGACCCGGGTCAGGGACCGTCATCGCGGCATTGTCCTCGGCGGAGGCCAACACGGCCACCTTCTGCCGCCGAAAGTGGTCGAAGACCTTGTTACGGGCGACGGTGAACAGCCAGGCGGGGAACCTTGCCTGGCCGGGGTCGAAGGCGGCGGCGTTCTTCGCGATCGAGATCCAGGTTTCCTGATGCAGATCCTCGGCGGCGTCGCGGTGCGCGCTGCCCAACACGCGGCGGATGAACTGAAAGCACGGGCGGTCATAACGGTCGTAGAGCCGCGCAAACGCATGCGGATCTCCGGCGCCGTGGGCGCGCAGCAGTTCGGCGTCGTCCGCCGCGTCCGGCTTCATCAACCCCCAGTCTAGCCGCCGCACCGCCGAACGCGCAAAGGCCTAGCCCGGCGGGTCGGGGACGAACCCTTCCTCGTCGGAGTTCGAGGGGAAGGGGTTGGGCCGGTGCTCCGGCGTGCGCCAGGAGGGAATCACGCCGCTGGCGGCCAGGTGGGCGCGGGTGTCGTATTGGATCTGACGGACGAATTGCGGATAGTCCGTCGCCCGCTCGAAATCGACCATCGTCACCGTCGACCATTCGCGCGCGCCGTGCGCGGTTCCCAGCCTCTCGTCCTCACGCTCCGCCACGACGCCGCCGGAGGCCGCGCTTTGCGCTGCCGAAGGCGGCGGCGGCGGCTCCGGGAGCATCGGCGCCGCGAGACTTTTGCCACGCGCGAGGTTGTCCTCGTCGCGTGAAGAGCCGCGGTCCGAGTCATCGGGCGGCGCTGGGGCCGCGAAAGTCTCCGGCGGGATGACCCGTTCCTTGAAGACCGCCATGCCGATGACGCCGACGTCGGCGGGGCGACCGGTGCGAGCGGCATAGGAGTCCGGCAGCGGGGCGAAGGTGAAGGCGGCGACCTGGGTGGTCGACTTCCGCCAGCCGGTCACGTCGTAAGACTCGTGAGGGTCGAAGATATAGCCCTGCTGGTCGTAGTTGGCGGTCTCGCCGGTCAGGATGTTGACGCCGTCGACCGACATGACCACCAGCACCCGGCCGTCGGTGTGATTGGTCACCCGCAGGCTGTAGCGATCGCCCGGCTCGCCGGCGACGTACAGCCGCCCGTCATGGCGCCAGATGCGCAGCGCTTGGCCGGTGTCGCGATCGACCACCTGCAAGTCCACCGGATCGGCGTGGGCTCTCGCCACCACGACGAGCCCGATCGCCGCCGCCAGCGCCGCGAGCGCCACCCAACGCCCCGTCAGCGTTTTCATCCTGTCAGCCGCCGCCGTCATCTGCGCCTCCGTGAAGCTCTTCATCAGGGCCTACGCAGCGGGCCGGCGAACGGGGTTAGCGGGCGGCGATCTCTCATCAGAATCTCGCTGGTCGTGGATTCAGGGCCTGATAGCGTCGGCTGAGAGCAGCACGCGAGGGCATATGCCGAACGAGGGGACCCCGACGCCGGAGACGAGACGCTGGGACGGCCCGCCGGTGGAGGCCTGGTCGATGGCGTGGACGCCGGACCAGGCGGCCGTGGCGCTGGCAGGGGTGTCCGCGCCATGGGCGGTGGCCGGCGGCTGGGCGATCGACCTCTGGCTCGGCGAACAGACCCGCGAGCACGAGGACCTTGAGATCACGGTTCCGGCCGCTTTCTTTCCCGAGATCCGGGCGCGGCTCGACGACCTCGGCCTAAAGCTCTTCGCCGTCGACGATGGAGCGGTGATCGCCTTGGAGCCGGGCGAAGCGCCGGCGCGACGGACACACCAGACCTGGGTGATGGACCCAGCCGTTGCGGGCTGGCGAGTTGATGTCTTCCGCGAACCCGGCGATGCCCAGACCTGGATCTACCGGCGCACGGGGGCGCTCAGCGCGCCCCGCGCGTGGGCCGCCGGCCGCACCCCGGCCGGCATTCCCTTTGTCGCCCCGCAGATCGTCCTGCTGTTCAAGGCCAAGGCGATGCGGGACAAGGACCGGGCGGACTTTTCCATCGTCGCGCCGCGGCTGTCGCCCGAGGCCAGGAACTGGCTGGCCGCGGCCCTTGAGACCATCCATCCGGGCCATCCCTGGATCGGCCGCCTCTCCGCCTGACGCGGCGGGGCAGCGCAGCCTGTCCAGCCGACAGGCGG
>DATNJB010000054.1:0-22838 GCA_035604135.1 Caulobacteraceae bacterium
GATCACGCCGGACGCCCTCGTGCGCGAGGGCCTGGGCGGCCTCTGGCACGTGGAGCTGAACAGCGACGCCCTGCCCCGAGTCCTGGTCGATCACCGCTACCACGCGCGCGTCTCCGGCGGGGCGCGCACCGGCGCGGACAAGACCTTCGTCGCCGACTGCCTCGCCTCGGCCAACTGGCTGGTGCGCAGCCTCGACCAGCGGGCGAAGACGATCCTGAAGGTGGCGAGCGAGATCGTCCGCCAGCAGGACGGCTTCCTCGCCTTCGGCGTCGAGCACCTGCGGCCGCTCAACCTGAAGACCGTCGCCGAGGCCATCGGCATGCACGAGTCCACCGTCAGCCGCGTGACCTCGAACAAGTACCTCGCGACCCCGCGCGGCGTGTTCGAGATGAAGTTCTTCTTCACCGCCGCGATCCAGGCTTCAGACGGCGGCGCCGCTCACTCGGCCGAAAGCGTGCGGCACCGCATCCGCCAGCTGATCGAGGCGGAGGACAAGGCCGAAGGCGTGCTCTCCGACGACCGTATCGTCGAGATCCTGAAGGGGGCCGGCATCGATATCGCGCGGCGCACGGTGGCCAAGTACCGCGAGGCCATGCGCATCCCCTCTTCGGTCGAGCGCCGCCGCATGCTGGCGGACGCAAGCTAGCGCCCTCGCCGCCGGCGCGCAGGCGCCGTAGTCTCCGGCGAGGCAGCAAGAGCCGCGGGGCGCAAGAATGGCAGGCTGGATCAGAGTCGCGGTGCTCGCGCTTGTGCTTGGCCTCGCGGCGGCGGGCGGCGTCCGCGCGCAGGAGCGGATCGCAATTCCCTCGGAGACGCCGCCGCTGCTCGGCGCCTACCTGCACCAGAAGGCCCCGCCGACGACCGTGGTGGGCTATCTCTACATGCCGGCGAATGCGACGGGACCGGCGCCGGCGCTCATCCTCAAGCACAGCAGCGGCGGCCTGACGGGCGCCGACGGCGAGAATGTCCGCGCCTGGGCCAAGACCCTGAACGGCTGGGGCGTGGCGGCCTTCGCCGTCGACAGTTTTGGGCCGCGCGGGGTCGGCAGCACCGTCAGCGATCAGTCGCAACTGCCGCAGTGGGCCGATCTCGCCGACTCGTTCAACGCGCTCAAGGTCCTGGCGGCCGATCCGCGCATCGACAAGAGCCGCATCGGCATCATGGGTTGGTCGCGGGGTGGGACGATCGCCATGCTCACCGCGCTGGAGGCCGCCCGGCGGGCCGTGATCGACGCGGACGGTCCGAAGTTCGCCGCCCACATCGTCTTTTACGGCTCGGCTTCGACCCAGTTTCGCGACACCGCCACCGACGGCGCGCCGATGCTGTTCTTACACGGCTCGGCGGACGACTACGTGGCGGTGGGACCGACGAAGGAGTTCGCCGACTGGGCGCAGAGCATGGGCGATCCGGTGACCTTCATCACCTATCCCGGCGCCTATCACGAGTTCGACGTGGCAGGCGGCTTCAACGGCTACGCCGCGGCCGTGCAATCGGGCCGCAACTGCGACGCGGTCATCGACCTGAGCACGGGCCAGGTGGTCCGCATGGATCACAAGCCGGCCAACGGCGTCACGGTCGCGGCCTACGGCGCCTACTTCAAGTCCTGCATCCAGTCCGGCGCAGACCTCCACTACAACGCCCAGGCGCGAGCGGACGCCGTGCAACAGGTGCACGCGTTCCTGCAGCGCGTGTTCCACATCGCCGGCTAAAGCACGATGCGGTCAGGCGGGATCGCCTCAGCCTTCGGACCGCTTCGGTCCGGAGCTATCATGCTCCGGAGCGCCCGCCACGCTTGACTCGGCTGGGCCGGCGGCGCTCGATTGTCTGCATGCAAGTGCAGGTGTCCGGCAAACACGTCGCTGTCGGCGAGGCGTTGCAGACGCGGATCGGCGACGAGCTCCTTTCATCCATCGGCAAGTACTTCGGGCGCGGCGGCGACGCCGAGGTCGTGGTCAGCCGCGACGGTCATAACTTCAAGGTCGACTGCGTCGTGACGCTCGCCTCCGGCCAGCGGCTGCAGAGCCACGGGCTTGGGGCTGACGCTCACGCGGCCTTCGGCCAGGCGATCGAGAAGATCGAGACCCGCATCCGCCGCTACAAACGTCGGCTCAAGAGCCACACCGCCCAGGCGAACGCCAAGCAGGCCGAGACCGCGGCGCTCTACGTGCTGCGGGCGCCCGAGGACGTCGGCGAATCGGAAGGCTGGGACGAGGACGACGGAGAACACGCGCCGCCGGCGGCGATGATCATCGCCGAGACCCAACAGCCCTTGCGCACGATGACCGTATCGATGGCGGTGATGCAGCTCGACCTGACCGAATCTCAAACAATTGTGTTCAGGAACGCCGCCCACGGCGGATTATCGGTGGTATATCGCCGGCCGGACGGAAATATCGGCTGGATCGATCCGGAGCGCACGACTCGCCCCATGGATGGGGAGAACGGCGACTGACCGGAGCTTTTGAGGGCTGAGCGCCGCTGTTGGAGCGGGGCAGGCGAGCGAAGACTTCGGGTTCCAACAGGCCACGCGAGCATTCTTGTTCCATGTCCATCATCGATGACTTGCTGGATCGGCGCGCGATCACGCCGAAACTCCAAGCCCACACAAAGCAGCAGGCGCTGTCGCTGCTGGCGGAGACGGCGGCGCGCGTGTTCGGGCTCGACGCGGGCGCGGTGCTCGACGCGCTCGTGGCCCGCGAGCATGCCGGCTCGACCGGGGTCGGCGAGGGCGTGGCGGTGCCTCACGCCAGAGTGGCCGGTCTCGACCGCATGCGCGGCCTGTTCTTACGGCTGGAATCGCCGGTCGATTTCGACGCCATCGACGGGGCGCCAGTCGACCTGATCTTTGCGCTGTTCACGCCTCCAGACGCCGGGTCCGAGCACCTGCGCTCTCTGGCGCGGGTGGCGCGCATGCTCAGGCAAAAGGAGCTGCGCCAGCAGCTGCGTCAGGCCAGAACGCCCGACGCCATCCACGCCCTTCTGGCGCAGCCGGCGAGGCCGTCGGCGGCTTAGACGGGTGTCCGCCTAGTGGACGGAGACGGGCGCGAGGTCGTTGGCCAGCGCAGCGGCCATCGCCGCGTCACGGTCGCCGAGCACGGCGAGTCTGGCGCCGTCGGCGCGGTGCACCGCATACAGCGTCTGCTCGGGGTCGATCGAAAAGCCCTCAACGGTCTCGACCGGCGTGGCGCCGATCAGCTCGCGCGCCTTGACCGGGCGCACATAGACCAGGTTCGGCGCCCCCAGGGCGGCGAAGGCTTCAGTGGTGAATTCAGGCGTCGTCATGACCGCCTCCTTCTCGGGTTACTCAACGTGTCGGGGCGACCGCCGGTTCAGCCGGCCGTCCGTATAGGAATCCGCTTGGTGCGTCGGGCCGGCTCCGGCTGAACCAGATCGATGTGCAGCAAACCGTGCTCCAGCACGGCGTCCGCAACCTCCATCCCGTCGGCCAGGACGAACGTCCGCAAGAAACCGCGGGCGGCGATGCCGCGATGCAGAAAGGCGCGGTCGTCTGCGTCCTTCGCCTCGCCATCCCTCCGGCCCGCGACCGTCAGCTGGTTGTCCTCGACCACCACATGCAACTGCTCGGGCGGAAAGCCGGCCACCGCCAAGGTGATGCGGACGCGGCCGTCGCCGGCATCCTCCACGTTGTAGGGCGGATAGCTTTCGCTGGCGGCCTTCGCCGCCCGCTCGATCAGCGCACGCGTATGCTCGAAGCCGAGCAGAAACGGGCTGTCGAATAGGATCGCACGGTTCATTCCAGAAGCCCTCAAACACCAAGCGACTTCGTCCGCCGCCGGCCTCGTTTCGGGCCCTGTCAGGCGCCCTTGAAGACCGGAACGGACCGTCAAGAGATGGGCGCCGGCGAGGTGCGATTCAAGCGCCGCAAGGCGTCGGCGCCGACCGCCGACCAGCGCCTCCTCAGCGCCGCCGCGCGCCGATCGGGCGGCGGTCGAGATCGTCCAGGATGGATTCCAGCTGCGCCACGACGCCGGCGCGCACCGCCTGCTCCGTCGTGCTGAGCCGCGGGGACAGCCTGGCCTTCGCCTCGTGGATCATGTCGGCGATCATCCCGCGGTTGGCGGCATGGATGACCAGCGCGCTCACCAGCGCTTCCTGCACGGCCAGGCGTTGCTCGAGATCCATGCGGCCGCCTCCCCAGCGCGACGCGAATCGCGCGCGCCCGAAGGCTCCGGTTGATTCGGGGCGAAATCAGGGCTGGTCGGTTAACGCGCGGCGCGGCCCGCGCCCTCCGGTTGCGCCGTCGTCCAGGCTTCGACTAAGAGCTTCGGCCATGGCCGCGTCGGCTCTCAAGGTCGTTCTGATCGGCGCCGGCCGCATGGGGGCGATCCGCGGGCGCGCCGCCGTCGCCAACCCCCGGCTCCACCTCGCCGGCGTCGTGCAATCGCGAACCGATTCCGCCGCGAGGCTGGCCCAGGCGCTCGGATGCGGCGTCGTGACTCTCGAGGTCGCGCTGGCCGATCCCTCGATCGCCGGCATTGTCGTCGCAAGCTCGACCGACACCCATCTGGCGTTCGCGCAGGCCTCGCTGGCCGCCGGCAAGGCGGTCTTCTGCGAGAAACCGCTCGATCTCGCCTTGACGCGCCTGCGCGCCGCGGCGCCCAGCTTCACCGGCGGCCCGTCGGTCTATGTCGCCTTCAATCGCCGCTTCGATCCGCACTTCCAGCGGCTGAAGGCGCGGATTGATGTAGGCGAGATCGGCCCCCTCGAGACCCTGCACGTCATCAACCACGACCCGGCCCCGCCGCCACCGGCCTTCATTGCGACCAGCGGCGGCCTGTTCCGCGATTTCGCGATCCATGACTTCGACACCGCCCGCTGGCTGATGGACGAGGAGCCGGTTTCGGTCTTCGCCTTGGCTTCGTGCCTGGTCGATCCCGCCATCGGCGCGGCCGGCGACGTCGACACGGCGCGCATCGTGCTGACCACCGCCTCTAATCGTCTCTGCGTGATCAGCAACTCGCGCCGCAGCGGCTACGGCTACGACCAGAGGGTCGAGGCGTTCGGCGCCAAGGGCATGGCCAGGGTCGACAATCCGCGCGCCGACACGCTCGAGCGTTGGAGCGCGGCGGGCGCGCGCCTGGCCCCGATCTCAAGCGGCTTCGTCGAGCGCTATGCCGAGGCCTACGCGCGCGAGATGGACCATTTCGCCGAGGTGCTCGCCGGCGAGGTCCCGCCGGCCACCGGCTACGACGACAACGTGCGCGCTCTCGCGCTGGCCGACGCGGCCGTCCGCTCGGTTGCGACCGGCGCACGCGTCAACGTGGCGGACGTCTGATGGCGAACGTCGCCCTGATCGGCGCCGGCCGCATCGGCCGCATCCACGCCGGCAACGCGCGGGCGACGGCGGGCGTCACGTTGACCTGCGTGATCGATCCGGTTGCGGAGGCCGCGCAGGCGCTGGCGGCGGAGGCGGGCGCGACCGTGGCGAGCGTGGAAGAGGCGCTGGACGATCCGGCCATCGCCGGCGTGATCATCGCCAGCTCCACCGACACGCACCTCGACCTCTGCCTCGCCGCCCATGCCGCCGGCAAGGCGATCTTCTGTGAGAAGCCGATCGATCTGGATCTCGCCCGCGCGCGGGGCGCGGCGCCGAAGCTGGCCGGCGCCCGGCTCCTGCTCGGCTTCAACCGCCGCTTCGATGCCAACTTCCAGGCGCTGAAGGCGCGGTTAGACGCGGGCGAGATCGGCCAGGTGGAAACGGTCAACATAACGAGCCACGATCCATCCCCCCCGCCGCTCGGGTTCGTCCGCACCTCCGGCGGCCTCTTCCGCGACATGGCGATCCACGACTTCGACACCGCCCGCTGGTTGCTCGGCGAGGACGTGAGCGAAGTGTTCGCCGCCGCCGCCTGCCTCATCGACCCGGCGATCGGCGAGGCCGGCGACGTCGACACGGCCAAGATCCTGCTCCGGACACAGAGCGGAAAGCTCTGCCTGATCAGCAACTCCCGGCGGAGCGGCTACGGCTACGACCAGCGGATCGAGGCATTCGGCTCGAAGGGCATGGCGCGCGCCGGCAACCAACTTGAGAGCGCCACCGAGGCCTGGACCGAAGCGGGGCCGACCGCCGACCGCCTGCAGAACTTCTTCCTCGACCGCTACGCTGAAGCCTACCGACGCGAGATGGCGCACTTCGCCGAGGTGCTGGCCGGCGCGACGCCCGCCATCGGCCTCGCCGACGGCCTGGCCGCTCTCGCGCTGGCCGAAGCCGCCGGCGAGTCCGCGCGGACCGGCGCGCCCGTCAAACTCTAGGTCGCGGTCTTGATCCAGGCGTGGGTGGGGTCGTCGTGGAAGATCCAGCGGCGTTTCGGTCCGGCCATGACGTTCAGGTAGTAGAGCCGATAGCCGTGAGGCGCGCCGACCGGGTGGTAGCCGCGCGGCACCAGGACCACGTCGCCGTCCTCGACGCAGATCGTCTCGTCGAGCGTGCGATCGTCCGTGTAGACGCGTTGGAAGGCGAAGCCCTGCGGCGGATCGAGACGGTGGTAGTAGGTCTCCTCGAGCTTCGTCTCTTCCGGCGGCCGGTCGGCGTCGTGCTTGTGCGGCGGATAGCTCGACCAGTGACCGGCGGGGGTGATCACCTCGACCACCAGCAGGCTCTCGGCCGGCTCGCTCTCCGGCAGGATGTTGCGCACGAAGCGCTGGTTGGTCCCGGTTCCGCGGGTCTCCTGGCTCATGTGATCGGGCGCGATCAGCCTGGCCACGCCGACGCCGGATCCGGGCGCGGTGCAGATGGCGATCTCGGCGTCGGTCGTCGCGGTGATGCGGACCCGAACGCTCGCAGGCGCGTAGACGGCGCCGGGCGCGGCGTCCTCGAACACCGAGCGGCGTCCGCCGACGTGCTCGAAGCTGAGGCCGCCCGCCTCGATGTCGACCACGCCGGCCAGCACCACGATGCAGGCCTCGCGGCCGGGATAGGCGAGGTCGACGCGCTGGCGTTCGCGCAGGTGGCGGACCTGGAAACCGACGTAGCGCCAGCCGGCGTTCGAAGGCGTGACGTCGGTGACGAGCCCCTTGGCGTCAGGCGGCCCTGGGCGCACGCGCAGCGTTGTCATCTATGCGGCTCCATGGCCGCCGGCGCGGGAACCAACCCCGCAGCTTCGGCGGCTTCCTTCAGGGTGGCGAACCCAAGCCGGCCATAGGCGAGAGGGTCGGCGCGGTTGGGGTCCTGCTCGGCTTCCTCGACGATCCAGCCGCCATAGCCGATGGCGGCCAGCGCCCCCATGACCGCGTCGAAGTCGAGATCGCCGTCGCCCGGCGCGGTGAACATGCCATCGAGCACGCCGTCGAGGAAGCTCCGCCCTTCGGCCCGGACCCGCTCGGCGACGGCGCCGCGCACGTCCTTCGCATGCACGTGCGCGACGCGCTGGGGGTGGTCGCGGATCAGCCGCACCGCATCGATGCCGCCGAGCGCGGCATGGCCGGTGTCGACCACCAGGCCCACCTGATCGGTGGTCGCGTCGAGGAAGCGGTCGAGGTCGTCCTGGTTCTCGACGGCGGTGCCCAGGTGGAAGTGGTAGGCGAAAGCCAATCCTTGCTCGGCGGCATAGGCTGCGAGCGCGCTCAGCCGGGCTCCGAACCCGCCCCAGTCGGTCGCCTGAAGGCGCGGGCGCATGCTCATCGCGCGTGTGCGGTCGCCGTGGACGGCGTGCGTGCACTCGGCGGCGATGAAGACCGGCGAACCCAGGGCGTTGAGCAGACCGAGGTGGCCCTGCAACGCCTCGACCTCCGCCTCGACCGAGTTGGCGAGCAGATGGATGGACCACCAGCCGCCGACCAGCGCCAGCCGCTCACGGGCAAGCATGGGCGCAAGCACGGCCGCATCGCGCGGGAAGCGGCCGCCGAGCTCGACGCCGGCAAAGCCGATCTTGGCCGCTTCGGCCAGGATGGTCTCGACGGTCGTCTCGGCGCCGAGCTCGGGCATGTCGTCGTTCGCCCAGGCGATGGGGCTGACGCCGAGCTGGGCGCTCATGACGCGCGCGCCTTGCGCCGCGCGTCGTACGCCGCGCGCGCGCGGCGTACCGTCGCCCGCTCCGACACCTCCGGGACCGCCACGTCCCACCAGGCGCCGCCGGCTTCGGTCGAGCGCATCGGATCGGTGGGGATGACCACCACGTACGTCCGCTCGGCCGTCCGGGCGCGGACCAGCGCCGTCTCCAGCCCCGCGATGCCATCCACCGTCTCGGAGAGCGCGCCCAGGCTCGCCGCGTGGGCGGCGAAGTCGATAGCGGGCAGGGTGGCGTGGCGCGCATCAGCGAACAGGTTGTTGAACGGCTCGGAGCCCACCTGTTGCTGCAGCCGGTTGATGCAGCCGAACCCGCCGTTGTCGAGCACGACGATGACGAGCTTCAGCCCCAGCATCACCGAGGTCGCGATCTCCGAATTCAGCATCAGGTAGGAGCCGTCGCCCAGCATGACGGTCACCTCGCGCGACGGATCGGCCATTTTCACGCCGAGGCCGCCGGCGATCTCGTAGCCCATGCACGAAAAGCCGTACTCGAGGTGGTAACCGCCCGGAGCGCGAGGTCGCCAAAGCCGGTGCAGCTCGCCCGGCAGGCCGCCGGCGGCGCAGACGACGATCCCGTTCTCCGCGCTCGTGCGCCAGACCGCGCCGATGACCTGGGCGTCGGAGGGCAGGGCGTTGCCGGCTGGCGCGCGCATGGCCGCCTCCCAGTCGGCGTCCCATGCCGCCTTCCAGCGCCCGATCGACCGCGGCCAAGCGACGGGCGCCTTGCGACCGCCCAGCCTGTCCTTGAGCGCCTCCAGCACCGCCCGCGCGTCGCCGACCACCGCCAGCGCGCCCTGCTTGGCCGCATCGGACGCGGCGACGTTCACCTGCGCGAGCTGGGCCGAGGCCGCGAACAGGGCGCGCGATCCGGTGGTGAAGTCCATCAGCCGTGTTCCGACGCCGATGACGAGATCGGCCTTCGCCGCGGCGGCGTTCGCGGCGCTGGTCCCGGTCACGCCAATCCCGCCCAGCGCCATCGGATGTTCCGCCGCCATCGCGCCCCGCCCGGCCTGGGTCTCGGCAACCGGGATGCCAGCGGAGTCCGCCAGCGCCGCCAGCGCGCCCTCGGCGCCCGAATAGATCGTCCCGCCGCCGGCGATGATCAGGGGTGAGCGCGCCGCGCGCAGCCGATCGGCCAGTTCGTCGAGCTCGCGCGGGTCGGGAAGCGGGCGGCGAATACGCCAGACTCGGGGCGCGAAGAAGCTCTCCGGAAAGTCGAAGGCTTCTGTCTGCACGTCCTGGCAGAAGGCCAGCGTCGCAGGCCCGCACGTCGCCGGATCGAGCAGGGTCGCGATCGCCCGCGGCGCCGAGTCGATCAGCTGCTCCGGCCGCTGCAGGCGGTCGAAATAGCGCGAGACGGGTCGGAAGCAGTCGTTGGCCGAGACGGTGGCGTCGGCGAAGTCCTCCACCTGCTGCAGCACCGGATCGGGCCCGCGCCCGGCGAACACGTCGCCCGGCAGGAACAGCACCGGCAGCCGGTTCACGTGCGCGACGGCGGCGGCGGTGACCATGTTCAGGGCGCCAGGCCCGATCGAGGTGGTGCAGGCGAACGCCCGCCTTCGCCGACTGGCCTTGGCGAACGCGATCGCCGCATGCGCCATCGCCTGCTCGTTGTGGGCGCGAAAGGTTGGCAGGCCCTCGCCCGCAGACGCCAAAGCCTCGCCGAGGCCCGCCACGTTGCCGTGGCCGAAGATCGCCCAGACACCGGCGAAATACGGGACTTGCGCCCCGTCGATCTCGACGAGCTGCGCCTCGAGATGGCGGACAAGCGCCTGGGCGGCGGTGAGGCGGACCGTTCCCACGCTATTCCGCCGCGCGCCGGGTAAGCGCGCCAGCTTTCGCCGCCCGCCAGTCGCGGACCAGCGCCTCGAAGCCGGACGGCGGCGCGACAAACCCCTTGATCGCCGGAATCGCCGCGACCGAGTCCAGCACCGGTCGCACGTCGCCGACGACGAGCATGCCGCGGCAGAGCGGATCGCCGTCCGCGAGCGCGCGCACGGCCGCGGCCAGATCCGCGCCAGCGTCGATCGCCCACCAGTCTGGCAGGACACCGAGCGCATAGATGCGGCGCATCGCATCGGCGCCTGGCGCCTCGACCAGCAGCTCACGTCGCGTCCGCCGGCAGTCGCGGGCCAGCCGCGGCAGCGCATCGTCGCCGAGCGCATCGGCGCGGGCGACGACGACATGGTCCAGCGGCCAATCGTGCAGGTTCGCATCGCCGTCGCCCGCCCGGCCGAGCCAGCAGGGGTGGTCGGCGGCCGCGAAGAGGGTGGGCAGGGCGGCCGTATCACGCGCCAGCACGCCGAGACTGGGTTCGGACCGCGCCAAACGTTGCAGATCCTCGGCGGACAACGGGGCAAAGAGCGAGAGGACGAACACTTCCGGCCGGTCCGGCCGACGCGTGGTGGCCCAGTGCAGGTGCTCGAGCTCCGGGCTGTCGCGCAGCCGCTGCGGCCATAGGCCGCCGTCGAGGAAGGCCCTGAGCTCCGGCCAGGTCGGCATCGCAGGTGCGCAGCCGTGGCGGGACACGACCAGCGCCCCGCATGCGTTGGCGTAGTCGAGCGCCGTCTCGAGCGGTTCGTCGCGCAGCCAGCCGCGCAGGAACCCGGCCATGAACGCATCGCCTGCGCCCAACACGTTGAACACCTCGACCGCAACGCCGGCGCGGGCCACGCCCGTCTCGAACCCATCGCCGACCGGCCCTGGGAACGCGACGCAGCCCAGCGATCCGCGCTTGCAGACCAAGAGCGCATCGGTCTCTCCGCGAACGGCCTTCAGCGCGGCGATCGGATCGGCCTCGCCGCCCAGGACCTGGAACTCCTCCTCCGTGCCCACGATGAGGTCGCAAAGGCGCCCCGCCTCGCGCAGCCGGGCGGTCACCGCCGGATCGGCGACGAAGCGCGTCTCGCCGGCGTCCAGCGCGGTCAGTCCCCAGAGCACCGGCCGATAGTCGATGTCGAACACGACCTTGCGGCCCGCCGCTCTGGCGGCGCGCGCGGCCTTCAGGCTGGCTGCGAACACCTGCGGGGTCGAAAGGTGCGTGCCGCTGATCAGGGTCGCCCGGGCCTCGGCGATGAGGGCCGGATCGATGTCGGCCTCGCTCAGCGCCATGTCTGCGCAATCGCGGCGATAGAACAGCAGCGGGAAGTGTTCGAAGTCGCGGATGCCCAAGAATGCAAGCCCGGTCAGCCGCGCGGGATCTGAGCTTATGCCGCGCACGTCGACGCCCTCGCGCGCCACCGTCTCGCGGATGAAGCGGCCGAAGTGGTCGGCGCCGACGCGGCTGATCAGCCCTGCCTTCAACCCCAGTCGCGCGGAGCCGAACGCCGTGTTGGTGGGGCTGCCCCCGACGTACTTGGCGAACGAGCCCGTGTCCTCGAGGCGCCCGCCGACCTGCTCGCCGTAGAGATCGACGATCGCGCGCCCGATCGTGATCAGATCGAGCGTCGCACCGTCCGGATTGGCGCTCGTTTGCCCGCTCATCCGCCGTTCCAACCTCAAAGCGTGGATGAATAGGCCTGCAAACCCGAAGCGCAACGCCCTTTCGCGCCCGCCGGGCTTTGAGCCCGTCCGCCCGATATGCCAAGTTCGATGCAACGGGAGGGCAAGGCTGATGAACGGGTCCATCTGGCGCGAGGCCGCCGGCCTCTTCGGGATCGTGCTGGCGCTTGCCGGCGGCGTGGCGCGCGCCGCCGAGCCCTATTCGGTGGTCGAAAAGTCGGTGGCCGAGCTGCAGGCGGACATGACCGCCGGCCGGGTCACTTCGGAGGAACTCGTCCGCGCCTACCTCGCCCGCATCGAGGCGATCGACCGCTCGGGCCCGACGCTGCGCAGCGTCATCGCCATCAACCCCCACGCCATCGAGGACGCCAGGCGCCTCGATGAGGAGCGTCGCGCCGGCCGCGTGCGAGGGCCGCTGCACGGCATCCCCGTGCTGATCAAGGATAACATCGAGACCGACGACGGGACGGCGACCACAGCCGGCTCGCTGGCGCTGGCCGAGAACGTCACGCGGCGCGATGCGCCGGTGGTGTCGCGGCTCAAGGACGTCGGCGCGGTCGTGCTCGGCAAGACCAATCTCTCCGAATGGGCGAACATCCGCTCCTCGCGCTCGATCAGCGGCTGGTCGGCGGTGGGGGGGCTGGTGAAGAACCCCTACGTGCTCGACCGCAACGCCTGCGGCTCCTCGTCGGGGACGGGCGCGGCGATCGCCGCCTCCCTGGCCGCGGTCGGCATCGGCACCGAGACCGATGGTTCGGTCACCTGTCCATCGGCGGTCGGCGGGCTTGCGGGTCTGAAGCCCACCGTCGGCCTCGTCTCTCGCACGCACGTGGCGCCGATCTCGCACAGCCAGGACACGCCGGGTCCCATGGGCCGCAGCGTCGAGGACATCGCCGCCCTGCTTACCGCGATGGCCGGCTCCGACCCGGCCGACCCCGCAACCGCGGCCGCCGACGCGCATCGCACGGACTACGTCGCCGCGCTCGCGGGAGCGACTTTGAAGGGCAAGCGCCTGGGTGTGCTGACCTTCGCCGCCGCCGGCGGCGGCCCGACGGACGCGGCCTTCAAGGGCGCTGTCGCGCAGATGCAGGCGCAAGGGGCCGAGATCGTCGAGCTTCCAGCTTACAAGCCGGCGCCGGAGATGGCCGACGACGAGCTGACCGTGCTGCTGACCGAGCTCAAGGCCGACCTGAACGCCTACCTCGCGACCACGCCGCAGAGCGTGACCACGCGGACGCTCGCCGACCTCATTGCCTTCAACCGCTCCCACCCGCGCGAGCTCGCCCTTTTCGGTCAGGAGCTGTTCGAGCAGGCCCAGGCGACGAAGGGCCTGGACGACCCCGACTACATCAAGGCGCGCGACGCGGCGCGGCGGCTGGCCGGCGTCGAAGGCATCGACGCCCTGATCCAGGACAACCACCTCGACGCCCTGATCGCACCCAGCTACGGGCCGGCCTGGCGCATCGACGTTGTCACGGGCGACCACGGATCGGGCCAGTCATCGAGCTTGCCGGCGATCGCAGGCTACCCGCACCTGACGGTGCCCATGGCCCTCGACCACGGGCTGCCCTTGGGCGTTTCCTTCATAGGCCCGGCGTGGAGCGAAGCGCAGCTGCTGCAGTTGGGCTATGCCTTCGAGCAGGCGGCGCATGCGCGGCAGCCGCCCCGCTACATCCCCTCGCTGGAGGACACGCCGGAGGTCGAAGGGGCGGTGACGCCCAATCGATGAGCGTCGGGCGGCCGTCGGCCCTGTTGCCCAGGCTTTTAACCTGATTTTCGCGCTCTTCTCCTAAAGCGGCCGGTCAGAGAGGTCCGACGCCATGCTGCGCGCCCTGCTCGACGCGCGGTACCAAGCCGGCGGCGTCGAGAGCTATCGGATGGCCCCGATGCGGGGCGTCATCGCCCTGGCTCTGGCCGCTCTGGCCGGCTTCGGGGTCGCCTGGACGCCGGCGCTCCTCTGGCTTGCCACCGTTTCCGTGACCGAGGCCATCGCCTTCGTCATCACCCGTCGCTTGACACGGGGTCCCGCGTCCGAGCGCCGGCTGCTCGCCTATTTCTGGTGCTCGAATGTCGGCGTCGCCGCCTGGTCGCTGTACGGCCTGATCCTCTGGACGGGGCCGACCGAGGCGTGCGCCTTCGCCGCCGTCGCCCAGTGGAGCGGCCAGCTGCTCTACGCGCAGGCGTTCTGCACGAAGTCGCCGCTGGCGGCGGTCCAGGCCGGCGCGCCGTCGCTGGCCATGCCCCTGCTCGTGCCGCTTCTCATCCCGCGGTTCCACGGGATGGATCAGGTCCTGGTGGCGGCCATGCTGGCGCTCGCCACCGGCCACGCCGTCAGCGCCGCCATCGACAACCTGAAGACGGGACGTCAGCTCGACGCGGCGACCCGCGACCTGATCGCCGGCAAGCAGGCCGCCGAGGCCGCCGAGGCCGAGATGGCCGCGGCCAAGGCGGAAGCCGAAGCCGCCAACGCCGCGAAGAGCACCTTCCTGGCGACCATGAGCCACGAGATCCGCACGCCGCTGAACGGGGTGCTCGGCATGACCCAGGCCATGGCGATGGACCGCCTGAGCCGCGTCCAGCGCGAGCGACTGGCGGTCGTGCGCGAGTCCGGCGAGGCGCTGCTTTCGATTCTCAACGATGTGCTCGATCTGGCCAAGATCGAGGCCGGCAAGCTCACGCTGGAAGCGATCGACTTCGACCTCGGCGAGCTTGTGCGCGGCGCGGCCAAGGCGTTCAGCGCGCTCGCCGGCCAGAAAGGCCTCAGCCTGCGCCTCGACATCGATCAGGCTGAGGGGACCTATCGCGGCGACCCGACCCGTTTGCGCCAGATCCTGCTCAACCTGATCTCCAACGCGCTCAAGTTTACGCACGAAGGCGAGATCGTGGTCAGCGCCGCGGCCGAGGGCGGGCGCCTGCGCCTTGCGATTTCCGACACCGGCGAAGGCATCGAGTCGGCCAAGCTCCAGTCGCTGTTCGAGCAGTTCACCCAGGCCGACGCCTCGACCGCGCGCCGCTTCGGCGGGACCGGGCTCGGTCTCTCCATCTGCGGCCAGCTGGCCGAGTTGATGGGGGGCTCGATCGCGGTCGAGAGCCGGGTGGGCGAAGGCTCGATCTTCACCGTCACGCTCGAAGTCCCGCGGGTCGACGAAGCCCGGCCCGAAACGGCGGCGCCCGAGCTGCGGGCGCCCTCCGAGCCCATGGCTGGCCTGCGCGTGCTCGCGGCGGAAGACAATCCGACCAACCGGCTCGTCTTGAAGACGCTCTTACAGCACATCGGCGTCGAACCGGTGTTCGTCGAGAACGGCGCCGAGGCGCTCGAAGCCTGGGAGCGGGGTCGGTGGGACCTTGTGCTCATGGACGTGACCATGCCGGTCATGGACGGCCCGACCGCGGTGCGCGAAATCCGTGCGCGCGAGGCGGCGCAGGGGCGGGCGCGAACCCCGATCATCGCGCTGACCGCCAACGCCATGGCGCACCAGATCGCGGAGTACGTGGTCGACGGAATGGACGGGCACATCGCCAAGCCGATTGAGGCGGCCAAGCTGTTCCAAGCCGTGGCGGCTATGCTCGATCCCGCCGCCGCGAGCGAGCGCGACGCCGCCTGAGCCTCTCGGCTTGCTAGCGCGCCCGGGGCGGTATTGGCTCGCCGTTATGCCGCGCGATCAGTCCGCATCGTCCGACCTGACGCCGCCGGCGCGGGCCAAGGCGGCGTTCCAGCGACGCTTCGACGGTGCGCCCAGGCTCTTCCGGGCGCCGGGGCGCATCAACATCATCGGCGAGCACGTCGACTACGCCGGCGGGCTGGTGCTGCCGGCGGCGATCGACCGGCAGGTCGTCGTGGCCGCGCGCGCCAACGGCTCGCTCAGGCTCACTGTCGCCAGCGGCGCCATGGGCGCGGAAACCGCCGTCGACCTCGGCGCGCTGGCGGCGAGCGGCGGCTGGATCGACTACATCGCCGGCGTCGCCCAGGTGTTGGGCGCGGCCGGCGTCGCCGTGCCTGGCGCCGATATCTGGATCGAAAGCGACCTCGCCATCGGCGCGGGCCTGAGCTCCTCGGCGGCGCTGGAAGTGGCCGTGGCTTGCGCTCTGCTCGCGCTGGCAGGGGCCACGGCTGACGGCGCGCAGATCGCGCGCTGGGCGCGAGACGCAGAGAACGACTTCGTCGGCGCGCCCTGCGGAATCATGGATCAGTTCGCCGCCGCGAACGGCGTGGCGGGTGCCGCGCTCCTACTCGACTGCGCGACGCTCGCGGCCGAGCCGATCCCGCTGCCCGAGACAGCCCGCTTCCTGATCGTCGATACCGCGACCAGCCACGCCCACGCCGAAGGCGAGTACAGCCGCCGTCGAGAGGAATGCGAGGTCGCCGCCCGCCTGCTCGGCGTCGATCAACTGGCGGCCGTGACCGACCTCCCCGTCGCGCTGGAGCGCCTGCCCGAAACGCTCGCCCGCCGTTGCCGCCACGTGGTGACCGAGATCGCCCGCGTGCGCGCCGCCGTCGAGGCGCTGGCCCGCGCGGACCTCGCCCAGCTCGGCAGCCTGCTCGATCAATCGCATGTCAGCCTGCGCGACGACATGCAGGTCAGCACCGACGCAGTCGACCGCCTCGTCGCCATCGCCCAGGCGACGCCGGGGGTGCTGGGCGCGCGGATGATGGGCGGCGGTTTCGGCGGCTCGATCATCGCCATTGTCGACGCCGCGCTGGCGGACGCCGCGCTGGCTGGGGTCCGCGATCGCTTCGCGGCCGTGATCGGGAAGACGCCGGAGGCCTTCCTCTGCCGGGCCGTCGGCGGTGCGGGCGAGATCGCGGCATGAGCGCAGCCGAGCGCCGGCTCAATCTGCTGACCGGCGACTGGGTGCTGGTCTCGCCCCAGCGCCTCGCCCGCCCTTGGCGAGGCGAAGAGACCCCGCCCGCGCCGGACCGCCCGCCGCGCCACGATCCCGACTGCCCGCTCTGTCCCGGCAATGTCCGCGCGAACGGCGCGACCAACCCCGCCTACGCAGGGGTCTTCGTCTTCGAGAACGACTTTCCGGCGCTGAGCGCGGCCGCCTCACCCGAGACCCGAAGCCACGATCCCCTGCTGGTCGCCGAAGCGGCGTCGGGCGTCTGCCGCGTCGTTTGCTACTCGCCGGACCATAGCCAGGCCCTGTCGCAGATGCCGCACGCCGCGATCCGCGCCGTCGTCGACGTCTGGGCCGCGCAGTCGGCGGAGCTCGTGGAGCGTGGCGACATCGCCGCGGTGACCGTGTTCGAGAACCGCGGGGCGATGATGGGGGCCAGCAACCCCCACCCGCACGGCCAGATCTGGGCGACCTCCACCGTGCCGAACGAGCTCGCGCGCGAGGATGCACGCCAGCGCGCCTGGTTGGCGGCCGAGGGCGAACCCCTGTTGGTCGCCTACTTGCGCCGCGAGCTGGCGGCGGGCAGCCGCGTCGTGCTCGAAAACGACGGCTTCGTGGTCGTAACGCCCTATTGGGCGGCCTGGCCGTTCGAGACCCTGATCCTGCCGCGCCGGCCGGTCGCGAGCCTGCAGCAGCTCGCCGACCAAGACCGAGAGGCTCTGGCCGACGCGCTCGGCCGGCTCATGGCCGGCTACGATGCCCTGTTCGACACCCCCTGCCCCTATTCGATGGGGTTCCACCAGGCCCCCGTGCAGGCGGCGGGCGTGCGGCACTTCACCCTGCACGCGCACGTCTATCCGCCGCTGCTGCGCTCGGCGTCCATCCGCAAGTTCATGGTCGGCTTCGAGCTGCTGGCCATGCCGCAGCGCGACCTGACGCCGGAGGATGCGGCCGCGCGGCTGCGCGCGGCGCTTCAGCGGTAGGTGAGCGCGCGCCAGGCGGTGAAGCGGGCGTGCGCCGCGTCGACGCCGATGGCGGGCTCGAACAGACGGTCATGCCGCGTGAAGCCGCCGCCATCGCCTTCGTCCAGCACGCCGGCGCCTCGCCCGGCGGCGATCGCCGCGCCGGCTGCCGCGGCGTCGCGGAGCGCGTGGCGGGCGACCGGGACGCCGGTCACATCGGCCTGCAACTGCATCAGGACGTCGCTGGCCGCAAGCCCGCCGTCCGCCTTCAGCACCGCTGGCCGCGCCTCACCGGCCGTGAGGTGGTCGAGGATCTCGCACACACGGTAGGCGACCCCCTCGAGCCCCGCGCGGGCGATCTCCGCGCGGCCGGTGGCGCCTGACAGTCCGGCCAGCAGGGCCCGCCGGTCCGGGTCGGGATGCGGCGCGCCCAGGCCCTGCAGCGCCGGCAGGAAGGCCGCGCCGCCTGCGTCCGGCGCCTGCGTCGCCAGGGCGTCGAACGCGGCGTGGCCGCGCACGCCCATCGTTTGCTTCAGCCAGTCGATGGCCGAGCCGGCCGCGAACACCATGCCCTCCAGGCAGAAGCGCGTCTCGCCCTTAACGTGGCTGACCACGAACGGCGGCGTCGCCGTCCCTTTGAAGGTGAAGGCGCCGCCGGTCCCGATGTCGAGCGTCGCCGACGTGCCATAAGTCACCTTGGCGTCGCCGGCGCCTTCCGCGCCGTGGCCGATCAGCGCCGCCTGCTGGTCGGCGATCACGGCGGTGATCGGGACGGCGGCGCCGAAGACCGCCCGGCTCGTCACCGCGAGCGCGCCCCAGGTGTCGACCAGCCGTGGTAGAATCGCCTCGTCGGCGCCTTGGAGCGACAGGAGCCCGCGATTCCAGCCCATCGAGGCGAGGTCGAGATAGCCCATGGGCCATGCCTGGCTTCGGTCGGTCAGGTGCGCGCCGCCGCCGGTCAGCTTCCAGACCAGGAAGGCGTCGATGTTGCCGACCGCAAGGCCGGCCTCGGCCGCGATCGCCCGGCCGTTGGGCAGCGAGTCGAGCAGGCCTTCGAGCTTCGCCGCCGCCTGCTGCGGCGCGATCGGGAAGCCCGCCGCTTGCAGCTCGGCCGCGCGCTCAGCCCCGCGCAGGTCGCTCCAGACGATCATCGGGGCCAGCGGCTGTCCGGTCTTGCGGTCCCAGGCGACCAGGCTGGTGCGCTGGGTGGTGATCCCGATGGCCGCCACGTCCGAGGGCGGTGCCCCGGCGGCGTCGAGCGCCGTGCGGATCAGCCGCCGCACGGTTCGCCAGATCGCCTCGGCGTCCTGCTCGACGCGGCCGGGCTCGGGCGTGGTCGAGGCGACCGGCGCGGCCGTCCGCGCCAGGAGCTCGCCGCCCGGGTCGAACACGCAGACGCGGGCGGTGGTTGTCCCGGCGTCGATGGCCAGCAGCCGCTCAGCCATCGGGTAAGAGGACGCCCGGGTTCATGATGCCCTTGGGATCGAGCGCCCCTTTCAGCGCGCGCAGCAGGGCGACCCCCTCAGGCCCCAGCTCGCGGGTCAGCGCCTCGCGGCGTACGCGGCCGATGCCGTGGTGGTGCGAGAGGCTTCCGCCGTGCCGGTCGGTCGCCGCCATGATCCGCTCCCAGGCCTCGAAGTAGGCGCGCTCCATGTCCGCCGGATCGGGCGGCAGCACCGCGAAGGTGAAGTAGAGATTGAGCCCGCTGCGATAGACGTGGCTCGAATGGGCCGATGCGGCGAGGCAGCCCGGGATCTGCTTCAGGCTGGCGACCGCGTCGCCGTAGACCTTGCCGATCGCGTCCCAGGCGGCCGAGACCTCGACGGTGTCGGCGACCATGTTGCGCTCCAGGATCGAGTCCCAGGGCGGCACGTTGTTGCGGTGCTCCAGCCAGTGCTCGACGACCTCGGCCGGGGCGGCGCTCGCGCCCATCTCGGCCGCCAGCGCCCCGACCGCGTGAGCCTCCGCCTCGACCAGCGCCGCCGGACCTTCGTGCACCAGCAGGAGCGCGCAGCGGCCGAGGCGCCCGTCCAGGCGGCGGGCCTCGCGCTCGTCGTACTGACGCATCACCGGCGGGCGCCAACCGCGCTGGACGATCTCGCGCTGCAGGTCGAAGCCGTCCTGCATGCTCGCGACCTCGAAGGCGCAGAGCCGTCGCGCTTCCGCCGCCCGTCTGAGCGAGAGGGTGACGCCGGTGATCACGCCCAGCGTCCCCTCCGAGCCCAGCATCAAGTGCCTCAAGTCCGGCCCGGCCGAAGCGCGCGGCCCCTTGCCGAGCGTGACCATCTCGCCGTTCGGCAGGACCGCCTCGATCGAATGGACGATGTCCTCGATGTTGCCGTTGGCGGTGGAGAACTGGCCCGAGGCGCGGGTCGCGACCCAGCCGCCGACGCTGCTCACCGCCACCGACTGCGGCCAGTGGCCGATGGTCAGCCCATGCTCGGCGACGGCGGCCTCGGCCTCGGCGCCGTTCTTGCCCGCATCGAACGACGCCAGCAGGTTCAACGGATCTATCGACCGCACGCGGTCCATCGCCGAAAGGTCGAGCACGATCGCGTCGGGCCGGGCGATGACGCCGCCAACGACGCCGCTGCCCAGCCCGAATGGGATCACCGGAACGCCATGCTCGGCGGCGAAGCGCAGGGTCGCCTGCACGTCGGCGGCCGACCTCGGGCGCACGACGCAGGCTGGGGATGGGGCTGGTTCGCCGCGACGGTCGCGCAGGTGACTCACCATCCAGTAGTCGTGCCGTCGCTCGGCCAGGCGGGCGGGGTCTGTGACGACCTGCGCTGCGCCCAGCGCGCGCTTCAGCCCCTCGACGGTCGCCGCGCTCATGCGGGCAGGGCCTCCCGCGTCGCGGCCAGCGCCCGGGTGCGCAACCCGCGGCAATGGGCGACCTGGGCGCTCCCCTCGTCGGCGGTCCAGCCGAGCAGCGGCGCCATGGCGATCGCCGCTTCGTCCAGCGCCGCGAACGTCGGGTCGAGATCGAACCAGGCGCGCGCGCCTCGCCGCACCCAGTAGTCCTCGAGCGTGAGCGCCCCCTCGTGCTCGACCGCGTGGCGCGCCTCGACCGCCGCGCCGTCGGCCATCCCTTGCGCTTCCGAGCCATAGAGACCGACCCGCCGCGCCGCCGCATCGGGCGCGAGGCCGCCCGCTTCCAGCGCGCGGGTCGCCGCCGCGACATCGACGTCGCCGCCCGGCAACGCTTCCTTGTCCGTCCTGCAGGGGCGGGCCTTGCCGCCCAGCGCATTCACGATGTGGTCGACCACGCGCTCGGCCATCGCGCGGTAGGCGGTGAGCTTGCCGCCGGCGATCGACAGCACCCCGCGCGGCCCGACCCAGAGCTCGTCCTTGCGCGAGATGTCCGAGGCGGATTTCCCCTCCTGGGCGACCAGCGGCCGCACCCCCGACCAGGCCGAGGCGATGTCCGCGCCGGTCAGGGGCGGAACGTCGAACCAGGCGTTCGCCGCCGCCAGCAGATACTCGACGTCGGCGGCCGCGATCTCGGGCCAGTCCTCGGCGTCGGGGTAGAAGGTGTCTGTGGTGCCGAGGTAGGCCGCGTCGCCCTTGGGCACGGCGAACACGCTTCTCCGGTCGGCCGCGGGGAAAATGATTGTGCGGGACACCGGCAGCCGCGTTCTGGGCAGCACCAGGTGCACGCCTTTTGTCAGCTCCAGCCGCGGCGGCGCATCGCCGGCCTCCAGCGCGCGCACCGCATCGACCCACGGCCCGGCCGCATTGACGATCATCCGGGCCGACAGGCGCGCGACGCGCTCGCCGCGAGCGTCTCTCAGCAGGATGGCGTTGGCGCGCCCGCTGCCGCTCTCGATGGCAGTGACCTCGGCATAGTTGGCGACGACCGCGCCGTGCGCAGCGGCGTCCCGCGCGTTCGCCAGAACGAGCCGCGCGTCGTCGGTCAGATATTCCGGATAGACCACCGCGCCGGCCATGCCCTCGCTGGCCACGGCCGGCTCGTTGGCGGCGAGCTCGGCGCCCGACCACACGAGGTGCTTCTTGCCCTTCGGCACGCCGCCCAGCGTCTCGAACGTCCACAGGCCCGCGCGCAGCTTGGCGATGGTCGCGGCGCTCTTCGCCGGCATCACGAACGGCGTCTCGCGCGCGAGGTGCGGCGCGATCGCTTGCACCACCTTGCGCTCGGACGCCGCCTCGCGCACCAGGCCGAGGTCGCCCATGGCCAGGTAGCGCAGCCCCCCGTGGATCATCTTCGATGAGCGGCTCGACGTGCCCGACCCGAAGTCCCGCGCCTCGACCAGGGCGGTGCGCAAGCCCCGCATCGCCGCGTCCCGCGCCACCCCCGCCCCGGTGATCCCGCCGCCGATGACGACGACGTCGAACACACCGGCGCGGAGGGCGTCGAACAACCGGTCGCGATCGCGCAGGTCGAGGGAGGCGCCGTTCACCTCGGGCGGCTTGGGGTCGGGAATGGTGGTGCTGTCAGTCACAGTCTAACTCGTCTCCACTCGCCGGCCGCTCGATACCTTAACGACAGGCCTCGTCGGGAGTAAGCGGACAAAGCCACCTGCGCTGTCGAACCCGTCTAGGCGACCTATCGTGCGCGCCGTAGCCAGGCGCTCACGGTCGGCACGGGTCATTCGGGCATTGTCAGAGCAACTGAGTAGAGGGTGTCCTCGCCGTCAAATCGCACCGACAACGTCGGCGATTCGTGAGCAAAAACAGTGAAGCCCTTGTTCGCTTCGGAGCGCCGAGCGCCAGTATAGAATTTACTCTGACAATGCCGTCAGAACCCCCATTCGATCCCGGCCCAAAGGGCTGTCGCGATAAAGAGCGCAGCGACCGCTAGCGACACCACGCCGACAGCATCAAACGGGAACCTAACGACGCCACTCGGCCGGATGCCGCTTCGGTGACCGACTGCGCGGATAACGTCCGCGAGTGCGATTGCTGTCCTGGCCGACCAACTCATCGAATCACTCGCCAAGCGAGTGCTCGTTATGCGTGAGGTGCGGAACTCGTACAATTGTTCTTTTGCGGAGCGGGATGCGGTCTGCGTCGGCCGCGGTGACGCCAAGGTCCGGTCCGACGGCTCGCGCTAAATGTCTGCTTTCCGGCAGGGACCGAGCGTCCGCTAACGACCCTTAGCGGACATCCGCACGACCGGCAGCGGGCGACATTCGTGGTCACCACGTCGCATGACCCAAGCTGCATCGGATACTCTCGGAGCGTGCCGCACCCAGCGAAAGGGCGACCCACAGGATCGCCCCTCAACCGGCTCGTCGATCTTTTCCACGGCGCCGGACCGCACATATCGTGCACTCCAACGAGAGCCGCCGAGGAACTCCCCGTTGCCCCCCGCGAGCTGGCCCGCGAAGTCATCGTCGGCCTAGTTGGTCAGTATCGTTGGTCTCCGACAAGCTCGGTCCACCGCCTCGGACCGCGACGTTTGGAAACTGTGGCGCTACGGGCACACGTAGCCTGTGCTGCGCGAAAGAGACGAACCAGCTTCAGGTCTTGGCATAGCCTCATCC
>DATNJB010000055.1:0-10420 GCA_035604135.1 Caulobacteraceae bacterium
TGGATGCCGGCGTGCCGATCAAGCGGCCGGCGGCCGGCATCGCCATGGGCCTCATTCTCGAGGACAAGCGCTTTGCCGTACTGTCCGACATCCTCGGCGACGAGGATCATCTCGGCGACATGGACTTCAAGGTTGCCGGCACCGAAGGCGGCGTCACCTCGCTGCAAATGGACATCAAGATCGCCGGCATCACCGAGGAGATCATGAAGGTCGCCTTGGCCCAAGCCAAAGACGGCCGCCTGCATATCTTAAGCGAAATGTCGAAAGCCTTGACCAGCGCCCGCGCCGAGCTCGGCGAGTACGCGCCGCGCATCGAGACGTTCAAGATCCCGACCGACAAGATTCGCGAAGTGATCGGCACCGGCGGCAAGGTCATCCGCGAGATCGTCGCCACGACCGGCGCCAAGGTCGACATCAACGATGACGGCGTGGTCAAGGTCGCGGCCTCCGACCAGGCGAAGATCAAGGCCGCGGTGGACTGGATCAAGTCGATCACGTCCGAACCGGAAGTCGGCCAGATCTATGATGGCAAGGTCGTCAAGCTGGTGGACTTCGGCGCCTTCGTGAACTTCTTCGGCGCCAAGGACGGCCTTGTACACGTGAGCCAGATCGCCAACGAGCGGGTGGCCAAGCCCTCCGACGTGCTGCAGGAGGGCCAGATCGTGAAGGTCAAACTGTTGGGCTTCGACGACCGCGGCAAGGTCCGCCTCTCCATGAAGGTCGTCGACCAGCAGACCGGCGAGGACCTGTCCAAGAAGGAGCCGGTGGCCGAACCGGCCGAGTAGCGTCAGGCTCGCCCGAAAGGGATGAAGCGGGGCCCCTTCTCCGATAGGAGGAGGGGCTCTTTCCTTGTCCGCTGACCCGAGCCTGGCATGACCCGCATCCTTGTGCATGAACCCGCCCTCCGGCGCATCCAGACCAGGCTGGGCGCCGAAGCGCGCGGAGCCGAGTTCCTCCGCCTGGACGCCGCTGGAACGATTCGATTGGGCGATCGCGAGGTTCCTCGCGCCGAGGCGCAGCCGGAAGCCGGCTGGATGAGCCCCGAGATGTTCGGGGTGCCTGCCTTCCGCGACTGGACCTCGCTCTTGCTGGAAGCGCCCGAGCTCAAGTGGGTGCAGAGCGCCGCGGCAGGCTTCGACAATCCGGTGTTCAAACAGTTGGTGGCCAAGGGGGCGCGGCTGACCACCAACACCGCCCAAAGCGTCAGCATCGCTGAGTATGTGCTCTGGGGCGTGCTCGACCACTTGCAGCGCGGGCCGGAGCGGCGGACCGCGCAACGCGGCCACGACTGGGCGCGGCTCCGCTACCGCGAGATCGCCGGCTCGCGCTGGCTGGTCATCGGCTTCGGCGCGATCGGCCAGGCGATCGCCGTTCGCGCGGCCGCGTTCGGCGCCCGGATCACCGGCGTGCGGCGGAGCGGCGGCGCCCACCCCGCCGCCGAGGCCATCGCCACGCCCGATCGGACGTTGGCCCGTCTGCCCGAGGCGGACGTTGTCGTGCTTGCCGTGCCGCTGTCGCCCACGACCGAGCGTCTTGTCGACAAGGCGTTTCTGGCCGTGATGAAACCGGGGTCGGTGCTGGTGAACATCGGCCGCGGCGACCTCGTAGACGAGGCGGCCCTGCTTGAGGCGCTCGATCGCGGCCTTCCCGAGCATGCGCTGCTGGACGTCTTCCACCACGAGCCGCTGCCGCCCGAGAGCCCGTTCTGGGACCATCCGCGCGTCAGCCTGACCGGCCACGCCTCGGCGCTCGGCGACGGCTTCGTCCGCCGCAGCGACGAGGTCTTCCTTGCCAACCTCGGCCGCTACCTCGGCGGCCAGCCGCTGCTCAACGAGGCGCGCCGCGAAGACGTGCTCGCCGAATAGATTCGGCGGTCAGCGCTTTTTCCAGAACACGCCGTCTCGGAGCACGTAGCGGCTGGGCAGGTCCTTGCGGCCGGCCTCGGCGTAGCCCAGGCCGGTCATCAGCTCGGCGGTCAGCGCGTGCGCGGTGGCCATCGCCGCATCGCTGTGGCGATAGGCCGAGCCCAGCGCCTCATGGAACAGGGCATCGGCGCCGGCCACGGCCGGCAGGCCGTCGAGGGTCGCCTCGATGCAGGCCGAGCGCGCCTCCTTGGCGGCCATGATCTCGGTCATCGTCCGCCGGATCGGATCGTCCTCGGCGAGCTGGCCGGGATCGGCGTAGGGCAGACCGAGGCGCTCGATTTCGCGCGCCAGCTGGTTGCCGTCGGCCGTGCGCAGATTCCGCGCCCGCTTCCAGATCGCATACCGCTCCTTGGGCGTGCGCGCGGCGAGCTTCGAGCGCGTCCAGCCGCCGATGAACCGTTCCTCATCCATCACGGGCCTCATGTAGATTCGACAACGGCAGGACGCAAACCTCGGCGACCACGTTTCTCATCGCTTTCGCACATCTGAGTAAACGCCTCTTAACCCTCCCAGCGCTTAAGGTGCGCCCTTGGCCTAAGGCAAGACGAAGGCGAAGATCGCGATGGCCAGAATGGCGCGCCGATCAGCGGTCGCGATCGTGGCGACGAACGTCCACGCCGGATGGACGCACCCGACGATCGCGCGCGCGCGCGGTGCGATCGTGGCCGGCGCCGGTCTGCTCCTGATCGCGGCGTTCGCCAGCTATCGGGCCACCGATCCCAGCCTGGACGCCGCTTCGGGCGAACGGGCGCGCAATCTCTTGGGCGGCCTCGGCGCCGACGCCGCCGACCTCGGCCTGCAAACGCTTGGCCTGGCCGCCTGGCTGTTGGCTGCGCTGATGATCGCCGCCGGCGTCATCCGCGTGGTCGCGCGCGATCCAGGCAAGGGCAAGAGCCGTCTGCGCTGGCGGGTGTTCTGCGGCATGGTCGGGGCCTTTGCGCTCGCCGGCGTCCTGGCCGCGCCCCGCCCGCCCGCCAGCTGGCCATTGGCCGGCGGTCTCGGCGGCGTCATGGGCGAGCTCATCCTGACCCGCCTCGCCCACTGGGTGGCCGGCGCGCACTTGCCGATCGCCGAGCCGATCGCGGTCGCTCTCCTCGTGGTGCTGAGCTTCTGCGGCCTGGCGCTGGCGCTCGGCGCGCACCGCTGGGATGCATCCAGGCTCGGCGCGCTGGCCTTCTGGCGGGCAAGGGACGAGCCGGCGCCGACGGTTCGGCGCAAGCGCACCGCCGTGGCTGCGCCAACCACCCGCCTCACGCTGCCGGATGACGAGGGCGCGGCGGCGGCGCTCGCGGTGAAGACGCCGCGGCCCCCGCCACGCCAGTCGGCCCGAGAAGCGCGCGAAAGCCAGGGGGCGTTCGATTTCGTCAAGCCGAGCGGCTTCCGCCTGCCGGAGCTTTCCATGCTGGCCAAGCCGAAGCCGAGGGCGGCCGCCTTCGACGAGGAGGCGCTCAGGCAGAACGCCCGCGTGCTCGAGAGCGTCCTGGCAGAGTTCGGCGTCCGCGGCCAGGTCGACCAGATCCGCCCCGGCCCCGTCGTCACCCTTTACGAGCTTGCGCCCGCGCCCGGCGTGAAATCGGCGCGCGTGGTCGCGCTGTCCGATGACATTGCTCGCTCGATGAGCGTCGCCGCCTGCCGCGTCGCGGTCGTTCCCGGCCGCAACGCCATCGGCATCGAGCTGCCGAACGCCAAGCGCGAGACCGTCTACCTTCGCGACCTGCTGTCTTCGACCGAATACGAAAAGCGGAGCCAGATCCTGCCGCTGGCGTTGGGCGAGAGCATCGACGGCGAGCCCTATGTCGCCGACCTGACCAAGATGCCGCATCTGCTCATCGCCGGCACCACAGGCTCGGGCAAGTCGGTCGGCGTCAACGCCATGATCCTCTCGATCCTCTATCGCCTGCGGCCCGACCAGTGCCGCTTCATCATGATCGACCCGAAGATGCTGGAACTCAGCGTCTACGACGGCATCCCGCACCTGCTCGCGCCGGTGGTCACCGATCCCAAAAAGGCGGTCGTCGCATTGAAGTGGACCGTGCGCGAGATGGAGGACCGCTATCACCGCATGTCGAAGATCGGCGTGCGCAACATCGCCGGCTACAACGAGCGCGCGCTGGAGGCGCTGGCCAACGGCGAGCACTTCGTGCGCACGGTGCAGACGGGCTTCGACGAGCAGAACCGCCCGATCTACGACGAGGAGAAGCTCAGGCCCGAGCCCATGCCCTACCTCGTCGTGGTGATCGACGAGATGGCCGACCTGATGCTGGTCGCCGGCAAGGACATCGAGGGCGCCGTGCAGCGGCTGGCGCAGATGGCCCGCGCCGCGGGCATCCACCTGGTGATGGCGACCCAGCGGCCGTCGGTCGACGTGATCACCGGCACCATCAAGGCGAACTTCCCGACCCGCATCAGCTTCCAGGTCACCTCGAAGATCGACAGCCGCACCATCCTCGGCGAGCAGGGCGCCGAGCAACTGCTCGGCCAAGGCGACCTGCTCTATATGGCCGGCGGCGGGCGCATCACCCGTCTGCACGGACCGTTCGTCTCCGACGGCGAGGTCGAGACCGTCGCGCGTTTCTTGAGGGGCCAGGGCGAGCCGCAGTATCTGGACGACATCACCGCCTCGCCGGACGCGGACGAGGATGACGGCGGCGACTTTGGGGCTGGCGGCTCGGGCGACGAACTCTACGACCGGGCCGTCGCGGTGGTGACCCGCGACCGCAAGGCCTCGACCAGCTATATCCAGCGGCGCCTGCAGATCGGATACAACCGCGCCGCCTCGCTCATGGAACGGATGGAGACCGAGGGCGTCGTCGGACCGGCGAACCACGCCGGCAAGCGCGACATCCTGGCCGGCCCGCCGCCGGGCTAGGCGGAGCTGAGGGCGCTACCGCCGCCGCAATCGCGCCCAACGCGCGCCTCGGCCCGTGGTGTAGGCTAAAGGCCGCTGGCCAAGGAGATCGATCTTGAGGCACATGTCTCGCCTGCTGGCGGCAGTCGCCGCCTTCGCCGTCGCCGCCGGCATCGCGCCAACCCTGAGCGCGGCCAGTGACGCGGCCGCCGGCGCAAGCGCCGAGCACTCCGGACTATCGTCCGACGATCAGGCCCTGGTCGACCAGGCCGCGGCCTACCTGGATAGCCTGACCTCGGTCAAAGGCCGCTTCACCCAGATCGACGCCCGCGGCCAGGTCATCGGCGGGACCCTCTACCTCAAGCGGCCGGGGCTGGCCCGCTTCGCCTATGACCCGCCGTCCAATCTGCTCGTCGTCAGCAATGGCCGCAGCGTGACAGTCACGAACCCCCGGCTGAAGACGACAAACCACTATCCCTTGAGCTTCACGCCGCTCTCGATTCTGCTTGCCAAGCACGCAGGGCTGGGACACGGCGTGGTGGTCAGCCGCGTGACCCACCTGGGCGATGGCTTCGCCATCACCGCTCGCGCCGCGGGACACCGCGGGGCAGGGCAGGTCATCATCACCTTCCGCACCGATCCGCTCAGACTGACCGCCTGGACCCTGACCGACGCCGAAGGGCAGACGACCGAGGTCAGGCTGACCGAGATGAGCGCCGCCTCCGGGCTGGATTCTTCGCTTTTCACCCCGCCGAGCTACGACGACCGGCGGGATTCCGCCCCGGAATGAGATATTTTCGTCACAATCAAGGGCAAATCGGGTTTACCCTTGACTTTGCGCTGCGAGTTGCAATTTTAGCACGCATGAGGCGCTGGACAACGCGTCCCGCGCTTGGTCCCGCCGGACCCAATCCCCTCCCGGCGGCGGCATGAGAGACGACTTCAACGCCCAGGCCCTGCCTGGGCGTTTTCTTGCCCGCCGAATCCGCGCCACAAGGCTACGATGCGCCTGCGCCTCGCCACCTGGAACATCAACTCCGTCCGACCGCGGGTGGAGCAGGTCGCGCGCTACGTGCGCGACCAGGCGCCCGACGTGCTCTGCCTGCAAGAGATCAAGTGCCGCGAGGGCGAGTTCCCGAAGGAGGCCTTCGCCGAGATGGGCCTGCCGCATCTGGCGATCAGCGGCCAGAAGGGCTGGCACGGCGTCGCCATCGCCTCGCGGCTGCCGCTCGAGCGGGGACCGACGCTGGATGTCTGCCGCGAGGGCCACGCGCGCGCAGTCTCGGCGATGGTCGCCGGCATCGAGGTGCACAACGTCTACGTGCCGGCCGGCGGCGAGATCGCCGACCGCGCCCTCAATCCCAAGTTCGATCACAAGCTCGACTTCTACGAACGCCTGACCCGGGCGGCGGCGGCCCGTGACCCATCTGCGCCCCTGCTGCTCGCCGGCGACCTCAACGTAGCGCCGGGCGAGTTCGACGTTTGGAATCACAAGTTCATGTCGCGGGTCGTAAGCCACACACCGGCCGAGACCGAGGCGATGCGGGCGCTCAAGGCGGCCGGCGGCTTCATTGACCTCGTGCGTGAAGCCGTCCCGGAACCGCTGAAGCTGTTCTCCTGGTGGAGTTACCGCGCCCTCGACTTCCGCGCCTCGAACCGAGGTTTGCGGCTCGACCACCTGTGGATCAGCCCCGGCCTCAAGGAGGCCGCGTTCCGGCTGGGATGCGTTGCGGCGCGCGTGCACGACGACGTGCGCGCCTGGGAGCGTCCGAGCGACCACGCGCCGGTGAGCGCCGACCTGATCCTTTAGCGCGCGACAGCGGCGGTCTCGCGAGCGAACCGTTCCAGGAGCGGGTTGAACGTTTCCGGCGCCTCCCAGAATGGCGCATGGCCGACGCCGGCGAGGTTGAACACCTGACCATCCCAGAGGTTTGCGTAGGCGACGGTCGCGAAGTAGCCGACGTTGACGAACGGGTCGTCCGCGCCGTTGACAATGGCGAGTGGGACGCTCGACGTCTCGGCGATCCGCCGCTGGTCCGCCACGCCACCAGAAAGGGCGTCGGCCACCATGATCTCCCGCGCCCGCCCATCGGTCCGCCGCGCGTCGTCGCCCATGAAGGACGCGTACGGCCGGGCCGAGGCGCGCGCGAACGTGTCCGCATCGGCGTCGGTCCAGTCGCGGCCGCCGGTGAGGCCCATGAGCGGCGTCTGCTTGAACCCCATGCCGAAGCCCTCGGGTCCTGCGGGAATCGGCGGCGTTCCGCTGATCATCACCCCGGTGAGCCCCGGGAAACGGCCGATCATGTCGAGGGCGACGTGGCCGCCTAGCGACCAGCCGAACACGGCGGCGCGCGCGATGCCGAGCGCCTCCAGCACCTCGACCGCGGCTGCGGCATAGCCGCCGATCGTATATTCCTTGGCCGGGTCGAACGCGTCGCTCGACTTCCCATGGCCCGGCAGGTCGATGGCGATCAGCCGCAGCGCCTGGGCGAGCGGACTCTCGAACTGGCGCGCGAAGATCGTCTTGGACGCCGAGTTGCCGTGCACGAGCAGCACGGGCGGTCCCGCGCCGCCGAAGTCCTCCACGGAGATCTCCGCGGACACCGTCTTCACGCTTTATCCCTCATGCGTCCGGCTCCATCCCAGAGGCGGTGGCGCCCGGCGCCCATTCCGTGGCAAAACTGACGTGACCGTCAACTTCCCTGGAGCTTTGCAGGCCATGGCCGCGGACTCGGACGCCAGATCGGCGGGCGCGACGGCGCGGCCTGCGACATGGGTCGACGCTGATCCCCTCGCCGCGACCATGGCGCGCGCCTTCCACGACGATCCGCTGATTTGCTTCATCCTGAAGGACGCGGCGACGCGCGCCGAAAAGATGCCGCGGCTGTTCAAGCTCTTGTTCAAGCTCGGGCTTCCGCACGGCGCCTGCGACGTGACCGAGGGCTACGAGGCCGCTGCGCTGTGGCGCCCCCCCAACGAATGGGAAATCCCCTGGTGGCAGTACATCACCAACGGCGCGGCGTTTCTCGGGATATTCGGCCTCGGCGGGGCGCGGCACGTGACCTGGATCATGGATATCATCGAGAAGAACCACCCGCATGAACCGCACTGGTACCTGCAGGCCATCGGCACCGACACCGCCAAGCAGGGCAAGGGTTTCGGCGGCGTGGTGATCCGCCGCGGCCTGGCCAAGGCCGACGCCGCCGGCATGCCGGCCTACCTGGAATCGAGCAAGGAAACCAACATCCCGATCTACCAGAGCTTCGGTTTCGAAGTGACGGGCGAGATCAAGCTGCCGCACGGCCCGACGCTATGGCCGATGTGGCGGAAGGCGCGCGAGCCCGTCTAGGCGCCGGCTAGGGCGCCAGGCGGTAGCCGCCGGCTTCGGTCAGCAGGAGCTTGGCGCTCTGCGAGTCCGGCTCGATCTTCTGGCGCAGACGGTAGACGTGGGTTTCCAGCGTGTGGGTGGTGACGCCGGCGTTGTAGCCCCAGACCTCGGTCAGAAGCTCCTCGCGCGACACCGGCTTGTCGCCGGCGCGATAGAGGTACTTCAGGATGCTGGTTTCCTTCTCCGTGAGCCGGATCTTGCGCTGCCGCTCGTCGATCAGGACCTTGCCGGCGGGGCGGAACTCGTACGGGCCAATGCGAAAGACGGCGTCCTCCGACTGCTCATGGCTTCTCAGTTGCGCGCGGATGTGGGCCAGCAACACGCTGAAATGGAAGGGCTTGGTGACGTAGGCGTTGGCGCCGGCGTCCAGCCCCTCGACGGTGTCCTGCGCGCTCGCCGCGGCCGTCAGCATCACGACCGGCGCGCGTACGCCGGCCGCCTTCAGGCGCCGGCAGACCTCGCGGCCGTCGAGGTCGGGCAGGTTGACGTCGAGCACGATCAGGTCGGGCCGCACCGCTTGCGCGACGCTCAGGCCCTCTTCGCCCGTCGCGGCCTGCGCGGCGGTGAACTCGTCGCCAAGGCTGAGCTGCTCGACCAGGTCCTCGCGCAGGTCCGGCTCGTCGTCGATGACCAGAATCGTCTTGCGTGGAGCCATGGGCCGAAGATGGGGCTTGCGGGCAGGGCCGTAAAGCGGCGCGCCCGCACAATCGCCCTACCGGCCGCGCGGACCGAACAAGGCCTGGCCCACCCGCACGGAGGTCGCGCCGAAGCGGATCGCGACCTCGAAGTCGGCGCTCATGCCCATGGAGAGCTTGGAAAGCCCGTTCCGCGCCGCGATCTTGGCCAAGAGCGCGAAGTGCATCGCCGGCTCCTCGTCGAACGGCGGCACGCACATCAGCCCCTCGATCGCCAGTCCGAAGGCGCCGCGGCAGGCGGCGATGAAGCCATCCGCCTCCGCCGGCGCGACGCCGGCCTTCTGCGGCTCCTCGCCGGTGTTGACCTCGACGTAGAGCCGGGGGGAGCGACCCAGGCGCTGGACCTCGTCGGCGAGCACGCGCGCCAGTCGCGGGCGATCGAGGGTCTCGATCACGTCGAAGAGCGCGAGCGCGTCGCGGACCTTGTTGGTCTGCAAGGGGCCGATCAGGCGAAGCTCGAGCCCCTCGCGGCGGTCCGTCCAACGCGACGCCGCCTCCTGCACGCGGTTCTCGCCAAATCGCTTTTGGCCGGCCGCGAGCACCGGCTCTATGCTCGCCCAAGGCTGCTGCTTGGTGACGGCCACCAGCGCGACCTCGGCCGGATCGCGGCCTGCCGCGCGGGCCGCGGCCGCAATGCGGCCCAGCACGGCGGTCAGGGCGGGCGAAGGCGAGGTCTGGAGAGCGGGCATTGGCGGGTGAGTTGGAGGCGCTGGCGACAACAGCCGCAAGGCTAGGCCGCGCCGTCCGGCCGCGAAAGCCCGCGCGGCGGCGGCCGCCCAACCTCTACTTCCTCACCGATCCGGCGCGCACGCCGGATCCGGCGCGGGTGATGCGCCGGCTGCCCAGGGGCGCGGCGGTGATCTTTCGCACGTTCGGCCAGCCGAAAGGGCTGGCCAGGGCCGCGAGCCTGCGCGCCCTGGCCCGCTCATGCGGCCTCGTCTTCCTGGTTGGGGCGGACGCTCGCCTTGCGAGCCGGCTCCAGGCGGACGGCGTCCATCTGCCGGAGCGGCTGATGCGCCTGGGCCCGGCCTTGCGTCGCCGCCATCCGCGCTGGCTGATCACGACCGCCGCCCACAGCCCCCGCGCGCTCGCCCTTGCGGCCCGCCTTGGCCTGGACGCGGCCTTGCTGTCAGTCGTTTTCCCCTCGCAAAGCCCATCGGCCGGCCGCGCCATGGGAGCGCTGAGGTTCGCCGCGCAGGTGCGTGCGGCCCGCCTGCCGGTGGTCGCGCTTGGCGGGATCGACGCGCGAACGGCGCGCAGACTCGTCGGCTCAGGCGCCCATGGCCTGGCGGCCGTCGGCGGCCTTGCCCGTCCCTAGAACTTGAAGTTGGTTTCCAGCCGGACCCGCGGCGCCTGGGTCTGCGGCAGGTTCGAACGATCCGGCATCGAGGGCGAGTCGCCGAACGAGACCGCGCCGCCCACCCGGAGCGACGGGGTGATGTGGTAGTAGGCGCCGGCCTGCAGGTCGCGCGCCTGGATGTCGCGTCCGACCGGCTCGGCCATCTCCAGCTTGAGCGTCCAGCGCTTCTTGTCCCACTGCAGGCTGTGGTGCACCGGCTGCGGG
>DATNJB010000056.1:0-79204 GCA_035604135.1 Caulobacteraceae bacterium
AGAATGGGGCCTCGCCCGCGCAAACCATCAGGGCCAGCGGCTCAACGCCGCGCAAACAGGCCGGACACAAGACCGCATCCGACCCCGTCGCCAAACACCAGCGGACCCCTTGCAATGCGGGAGCCATCCACACAGGACAATGGGGACAGGACGCAAAGCGGACCTTCAGCGCAAGATCCAACCGGACGACCGATTGCCAGGGGGCTCTGCGCTGGGCTCAGAGGGGCTTGAGCGCGACGAGGTCGATCAGGGCCGACATGCCGTTGTGGGCCGCGCCTTCACGGATCACGGCGTCGTAGGAAGCGAGTTCGACGATCTCGAGGTCGCCGAAGGCCCCGCGCAGCATCGGCTCGGTGTAGAGGTTCTCGGCGATGGGCGGGCCGCCGGTGCGGTACTCGAGCTGTTCCGGCCGGTAGCCCTCCAGCAGGAGCAGGCCGCCAGGCTTCAGCGCGCGCTTCATGCCTTCGAACAGCCGCGGGCGCAGAGCCGGACCGGCGAACTGGATGAAGATCGCGGCGACCAGGTCAAAGCGACTGTCGGGAAACGGCCAGGTCGCCAGGTCGGCCAGCTCGAATTGCGGCTCCACGCCACGCGCGCTCGCCAGCCCGCGCGCCTTCGCCTGGGCGACGGAGGAAGAGTCGATCGACAGGACCTCAAGGCCTTGCTCGGCCAGCCACACACCGTTGCGCGCTTCACCGTCGGCTATGGCCAGCGCGGACCAGCCGGCTCGGAGCCTTGCCGCCTGTGCGGCCAGGAACGCGTTGGGCGCCTCCCCAAACAGGTAGTCGTTGCCGGCGTAGCGGGCGTCCCACGGCGAAGTCGGCGTCTCGCTCATGCGTTGACCGCCCTCCAGGCGACACAGTCTGCGATCGCCTCCACTTTAACTGGAACGGCGAACACCGCATCGCCGATATGCGGCCTGCTGTGGCTCAACGATCGAGGCAGAGCGCAGACAAAAGGAAAGCGAAATGGCGCGAATTGTCAGCCGTCGGCGATCGGTCGTGAAGGCGTTGGTCTACCGCGTCCTCATCATGTGCTTGGATTTCGCGACCATCTACCTCTTCACGGGGCGGCTTCGCATTGCGGTCGGCTTCATGATCTTGAGCAACATCTACACGACAGTGGTGTACCTGCTGCATGAGAGAGTTTGGGCTCGGGTGACCTGGGGCGTAACCGATTCATGAAGGCTCGTGCGGGTGCCGCAGACCATCGACCAATGTCCGCTGTGGGTCGATAGCAGACGACGGGTCCCCTGTCCGAAGCGGACGATCGCGCTCGCGACGCTCCGCCAGCGGCATTGACCGGACTGAACTCCTGCAGGTCTTCATGCGGCGAAGCGGGGCTATCGCAATCTCCGGCGACTGGCGCAGACCTTTGGCGCCGGTCAAATGCGAAGCTCAAAGGTGCGTGATCCACGAGGCGGCTGGAGGAAGGCGTTGAAGGCCTCGCTGGTCGAATCGGCGTCGTCGTCGTGCGCGCCTTCAGGGAACGCCTCCAATTCGCCGAACCAGACCTCGTTCCAGCCGCCGCGGAGCACCTTGACGTTGCCGGCCTGCGCCTGGGCCGAGAAAGGGCGGAAGCGCAGCTCCTTGTCCCCGCTCACGGGAGCGAACTTCACCGGGTATCCGGCCAGCTTGCCCACGAGGTTGAGGGTCTGCGACTTGCCGGCCTGGCCGGGGTCCTGGGGCAGCTGGATCGTGACACCGCGGCCGTCGTGGCTCGCGGTGTTCCTGATCAGCTCTTCGACCTTGGCGGGCGTGTCGCGAAGCCGCACATGGTCGAGGACGTAGAAATAGCCCGTGGCCTTCGAGTGGCCGACTTTTGTGCCCGTGGTCCAGTCCGGGTCGTTGCTCGGCGTCTTCGGCGTGCCGGCCAAGTCCCAGCCGCGGCAGATCTTCAGATCGGGGGGTACGGCGTCAACCACCTCACACCATGCGCGTTTGAATAGCAGGCCAGCGGCCGGGCGAATTTTCCAGTTTCCGGCCAGCAGGCGTTCGCGCTCGACCGGGGGCAGGGCCAAGAGGTTGGCTTGGTACCCCGGGTCGGCCGCCATCAGCACCTTGTTGTCCGTGAGTCTGGCCGGGATGAACGCCACCGACTTCGGCGGGATGGGTCGGCCGTCTCCCAGGACGTACATGGCGAGATCGTCGGGGGTGTCGGCCCAGACCAAACTGTCATGGATGCGAACGAACCAGCGCAGGGCGCCGGCGCGTTCGGGGATCGGGTAGCCCGTCTCCTGGTCGATCCACCAGCTGAGGAAGCCGGCAACCCAGCTATCGGCGTCCGGGTTGCAAGTCGCGCGGACGTAAGGCCGCACCCCGCAGGTCGACCGATTGCGGCTGATCAAGTACCAGAACTGGCGTTCGGTGAAGTGCGTTAGCTCGTCAAAGCAGATCAGCGGGATCTGTGCCCCCTGGTGTTTGTGGACGGTCTCCTCATGCTGCAGGTGGGCGAAGCTGATCGAGACGCCCGAGGGAAAGCGCCACTCCAGGGCGTGTTCCTTCGCCATGGCGCCAGCCGCGCGGTAGAGCTTCCTGCTCTCGTCCCACAGGCCGCCTTCATTGCGGATCTCGACGGTGGTCCTGCGGAAGAACACGCAACCGAAGTCGGGGACGTCCTTGTGCCTTAAGGGCTCCATCAGAAGAGCCCAGGTTTTGCCGCCGCCGGCCGCGCCGCCGTAGATGGCGATGTCCGCCTTACTCGCCAGGAACGCCGTCTGGGGACCATCCTGCGGCTGGATGGTCCCCTCCTCATCACCGTCCATTGTCGGGCACATAGATGACGACCTGCGCCGGCGGCGCGTCCGCTGCGTCGAGGATGGCCCTCAGCGCCTCGTCCTGGTCGGCCTGACGCGCCAGATCGCACATCAGCTTGATCGACTTCGGTTCCCCCTGCGCGGCCTTGTTGAACGCGAGGGTCAAGGCCGCATCGAGCTTGGTTATCCTACGGCGCCGGCCATTTTCGGTGACGGTGACCTTCTTGTTGAGAGCGTCGTGAACCGCTTGGTTTAACGAGCGCACCCCCTTCTTGCGTCCGGCGGGATTCCCCGACTGACCCTTCTGGAAGCGGCTGTGCAGCGGCGGCTTGGCGTAGCCGACCTTGTAGTCTTCGTCGGTCATGTCGCGGCTCATCACTTACTCTCCGGGGACATGGCGGCGACCTCCGGCGGCGACCGGAGCGCTGCGGTCGTCTCGAACGTATCGCCGGTCTCGGCCAGGGTGGCGGCCTTGCCGGTGAGCTGTTCAAAGCGCTGGATGATCACGTCGCAGTAGCCGGGGTCGTACTCTATAAGGCGGCCGGACCGCCCGCAGGTCTCCGCGGCGATTAGGGTGGTCCCGGAACCGCCGAAGTTGTCGAGCACGATGTCGCCGCGCTTCGAGCAGTCGCGGATGGCGTCGGCGACCAGGGCGGTCGGCTTCACCGTCGGATGCATCGCCAGCGCCTCGAGCCGGCCGGCGCCCATACTGCTGATCCCGGCGTAGTCCCAGACGTTGGTCCGGTACCGGCCGGTCTCGCCCAGCCCGAAGCTGTTGGTGTGCGGGCCGGAGCCGACCTTGAAGACGAAGACGAGTTCGTGCTGAGAGCGATAGAAGCTACCCATGCCTCCGGCGCCCTTGTTCCACACGCACAGATTCTTCAGCTCACTGAAGACTTCCTGGCCAGCAGCCAGCAGTTCGCCGATGTGCCGCCAGTCCATGCAGATGAAGGCGATCGCGCCGTCGCGGCAGGTCCTGGCCGCCTCGCCGAGCGTCCCAGCAAGGAAGGCGGTGAAGGCTTCCGTCGACATCTCGCCCGCGCCCATCGCGAACTCGCGGTGGCGGATGCGGCCCGAACCACAGACGTGGCCGTCGATCGGGACGTTATAGGGCGGGTCGGCGAAGACCAGGTCGACGGTCTCGGCGCCGAGCAGCCGCTCGTAGTCCTCGGGCCGGCGGGCGTCGCCACAGATCAGCTTGTGACGGCCGAGCAGCCAGAGGTCGCCCGTCCGAGTGACCGGCATCTGGCCCATCGGCGGGATGAGGTCCTCGGGCGCCGTCGCGCCGTTCGGGTCGGCGTCCCGCGCGGCGTCCAGGGTCATGTCGATCTCAGCCAGGCTGAAGCCGGTGAGCTCGACCTCGAAGTCGAGGTCGACCAGCGCCTGCAGCTCGATGGCCAGCAGCTCCTGATCCCAGCCGGCGTTGAGCGCCAGCTTGTTGTCGGCGAGCACGTAGGCCCGCCGCTCCGCCTCGGTGAGGTGGGAGAGCCGAAGCGTCGGCACCCTTTCCATGCCGATCAGCTTTGCGGCGGCGACGCGCCCATGACCGGCGATGATTTCGCCGTCATCGGCGATCAGCACCGGGTTGGTGAAGCCGAAGCGCTCGATGCTGTCGGCGATCTGTTTGATTTGCTTTTTGGAATGCCGCCGGGCGTTGTGCGCGTACGGCTTCAACGATGCCGTCGAACGATGTTCGACGGCCCAACTATGTTCAGTCAACTTTGGATGCCCCTCGAAGTAGGGGTTGACGTGCGGTTTATCGGCCCGGGCGTGACCGCCCCAGACCGAAGGCAACGTTTATGGCATCGATTCGGAACAGATCGAGAACTTATTTGGCGCCGGCAAGGCGGATCGTCGCGGATAGCCTTATCGTTTGACTGGACTGCGCCGCCGACAAGAGCGTTGGTCAGCGTGTTCACGCCCGGCCAGCCGGGCTCGTCTCGGTAGGGGCCGCGCCTTTGCGGCCCAAGCGGACGCAGAACACCATGCCCAAGCGCACAGCACCCCAACAAAAGTTGCACGCCCTCGCCGCGGAAGCGGAAGGCGCCGCCATCGAAGCTCAGGACGCGGCCAACGCCACAGTCGCCACGCTCGTCAAGCGCGGACTTCTCATCTCAGTCCCGCAAGCCAGCGGCGCCGGCAAGCTCTCCATCACCGAAGCCGGGCGTGCGTCGATCGAGACCGCTTTGATCCCAGCGCCGGAACCGCGGCGCTCCGATCCGATCGTTCCTGACCCCGCTCTGGAACCCGAGGCGAATTACCCACGGCCAAAAGGGAAGATCGGCTTGCTCCTCGACCTCCTTGGCCGCGACGGCGGCGTCACCATCGAGACCATGATGGCCGCCACGGGCTGGCAGGCTCACTCGGTGCGGGGCGCGATCAGCGGCGCGATCAAGAAGACACTCAGCTTCAACGTGATCTCGGAGAAGACCGATGCAGGGCGCACCTACCACATCGCGCAGGACGGAGCGGCGTGATGGACGCGGCGATCACGGAGGAGGTCCAGGCGCTCGAGTGCCTGGACCTCGAGGGCCTGCGCGCGGAGTGGCGGCGGCGGTATGGAGTCACCCCCGCTCTCCGTTCGCATGATCTTCTTCGGCGCAATCTGGCCTGGCGAATTCAGGCTGACGCCTATGGCGGTTTGGCCCCTGCTGTCCGGGAGGCGCTCCGTCGTAAGGGCAGCTGTGTGCCTGCACTTCCGACCGGCGCTCGGTTGGCGCGGGAGTGGCGGGGCGTGCGCCACGAGGTCGAGGTGTTGGAGGGCGGGGTGATCCTCTATCAAGGCAGCCGCTACGACAGCCTCTCAAGCGTCGCGCGGGCGATCACCGGCGTGCGCTGGAACGGCCCGCGCTTCTTCGGCCTACGATCGATCGGCACGGTCTGATGGCCAAGTCCCAGGAACGGACAGCGCCGGTCCGGTGTGCCGTCTACACCCGCAAGAGTTCGGAGGAAGGCCTCGATCAGGCCTTCAACAGCCTGCATGCGCAGCGTGAGGCCTGCGAGGCCTATGTGCTGAGCCAGGCCGGCGAGGGGTGGACGCTGTCGCCGGCGCTCTACGACGATGGCGGCTTCTCGGGCGGCAACCTCGAGCGGCCAGCGCTGCAACGCCTCCTCGCCGACGTCACCTCCGGGCGCGTCAACACGATCGTCGTCTACAAGATCGATCGTCTCACACGTTCGCTGGCCGACTTCGCCAAGATCGTCGATCGCCTCGACGCGGCAGGAGGCTCCTTTGTCTCTGTCACCCAAGCCTTCAACACCACGACCAGCATGGGACGGCTCACACTGAACGTCCTGCTCTCCTTCGCCCAGTTCGAGCGGGAGGTCACGAGCGAGCGCATCCGCGACAAAATCGCCGCCTCCAAGGCCAAGGGCATGTGGATGGGGGGCGTGATCTCGCTTGGCTATGACCTTCGCGAGCGGGAGCTTGTCATCAACGAGCCGGAGGCCGAGACGGTCCGTCGCATCTATCAGCGGTATCTGGAACTCGGATCGGTCAATCGGCTGCGCGAGGAACTGGAGCGGTCCGGTGTGCGGTCGAAAGCCTGGATCACCCGAGAGGGCAGCTCTATGGGCGGTGTCGTCATTGGTCGCGGGGCGCTGTTCCACATTCTGCAAAGCCGCCTCTACCTCGGCGAGATCCAACACCGCCGCGAAATCCATCCAGGTCGACACAAGCCCATCGTCGATCGAACCTTGTTCGACGCCGTCCAGCAACGATTGTCGGATAATCGCGTCGTCGCCAGCCGGCGCCAGACCCGCTCAGCCTCTATGGCGCTGCGCGGCAAAGTGTTCGACGCCGAGGGCGTCGTCATGAGCCCGAGCTTTGCATACGGAAAGAGTGGCCGCTGCTACGGTTACTACATCTCCATGGGACTGCAGGTCGGAGAGAGGCCGGCCTGCGACGACGGCGTGATCCGGCGCGTCGCCGCTGATGGCCTCGAGACGTTTTTGCTGACGTTGCTTCGACGTCTGCTGGATCGGGCCGACCTGGCGAGGTTCGACGTCGCCGCGCTTGTTCAGCGCGTTGAACTCGGGCGCGCGGACACCCAGTTGGTGCTCGATGCGGCGGCCTTCTTCGAAGGGCGCCACCGGCGCGTCGGCTTTCAAGCCCTTCAGTCACGCCTGGAAGCGAACGAACAGGTCTATTGGGAGGAGGGCGGCGCCGACGCGGTTCGGATCGTCCTGCCGCTGCGTTTGCAGCTGCGCGGCGGACGGACATCCTTCAGCGGCGGAGCCTCCGAGGCGCGCGCCGCGCGCGTGGATCGCGGTCTGGTCGAGGCGCTCCGATCGTCTCACGCGGAGCTGCTGATCCTCGCGGTCTCGCCCCTGAGTCCGGCAAGCGCCCTTGTCGATGGTAAGGCGCCCAGCGGTCCCCATCGGCGCCAGCTCAGCCGCCTTCCCTTCCTCGCACCGGACCTACAACGGGACATCCTCGAGGGCGCTCAGCCCCGCCAGCTAAAGCTCCGCGCCTTACTCAAGACCGAGCTGCCGTTGCTTTGGAGCGAACAACGGGCCCTCTTCGCCGGAGCGCGCGCGCCACGAGGTTAGCAATTCCCTGTTCCGGCCGAAGCGCTCCCTGCTCGGAGAGAAAAGTTCCCTGCTCGGATGTGCACGATGTGGCTTTGGCGACAGTGTGATCTCCTTGAGATCGTGCGCGATTTCGGCACTCCGTGCGTTGGGGTCTCGTCCTCGCGGTCTCTAATCCCTGCACTTTTCCCTGATCGCAGGGAAACGGTCGCGATTTCGACTTGGCGGAGACGAGGGGCGAAACCACGGGACAATGGGCCGTCTTGCGGGTCCGGAAACCGACGCCTCAGGACCGTTTGGAGGCGCTGAAAGCCCCTTGATACCGGGGCTTGTACCGCCGATAGAGCCGCAGAGACCGGTTGAGGAGTCTGCGTGGCGGCCCGGACGGGACTCGAACCCATGACCTTCGGTTTAGGAAACCGCTGCTCTATCCTGCTGAGCTACCGGGCCGCTGGCGGGCGGTCATAGCGCATCCGGGGTGGGCGTGCGAAGGGTTGGGACTGGCTTTGTGTTTGTGATCGTCGCGTTCGGCCTTGCCGCATGCGGCGGGGAGGGCGGCCGGCTCGACCGGCTGGCGGCCGGAGAGACCAGCAAGGTTGTCTCGGTGCAGTCGGGCGACATCTTCACTCTCGACGACGGCCTCGTCGTGCGCGTGTCGGGCATCGAAACGCCATGGATGGACGAGCCCGGCGGTCCCCAGGCCCGCGACGAGCTCAGCCGCCTCTTGCAGGGGCGCAGCGTGCAGCTCTTCTATGGCGGCGCCAGGCGCGACGCGCGCGGCCGCGCGCTCGCCCAGGTGCGGCTAGTCGACAACCGCCAGTGGGTCGAAGGAACGATGCTCGGCGACGGCTGGGCGCGGGTGCGAACCTTCCCCGACAATCGCGCGCTTGACCAGCCGATGCTGGAAGACGGGGCCCGCGCGCGGATCGCCAGGCGCGGGCTCTGGGCGCTAAATCACTACGAGGTGCGCCTGCCGGAGGAGGTCACGCCCGACCTGCGCGGCTACCAAATCGTCGAGGGCAGGGTGCTGTCGGTGACCCCCGCGCGAACCGGCGTCTACCTCGATTTCCGCCCCGATCGGCGAGGCTTCGCGGCCCTGATCGACCCGCGCGCCGTCGCCGATTTCCAGGCGGCCGGTATCGCGCCCGATAGCCTGAAGGGCCGGCTGATCCGCGTGCGCGGCATCGTCGACCGGGATGGCCTAATGAAACTGGACCATCCCGAACCGGTCGAACTGCTGAAGCAAAAGTCCTAGGCCGCCTTCTGCAGCGACTTGTTCAGGATGCCGATCGCCGTGTCGCGGTCGATCTGCTCGATCGCGGCGACCTCGCGCGCCATCCGGTCCAACGCCGACTCGTACAGCTGACGCTCAGAATAGGACTGCTCCGGCTGGTTCTCGGCGCGGTGCAGGTCGCGCACGACCTCGGCGATGGAGATCAGGTCGCCGGAGTTGATCTTGGCCTCGTATTCCTGCGCGCGACGGCTCCACATCGTGCGCTTCACCCGGGCGCGGCCTTTCAGCGTCGTCAGCGCCTGGCTCACCACCAACCCTGCGGCGAGCGCGCGCAAGCCGGCGCTTTTCGCCTTCTTGGTCGGCACGCGCAGCATCATCTTCTCGTGCTCGAAGGTGATCACATAGACCTCGAGGCTCAGGCCGGCGACCTCCTGGGTTTCGACCCCGACGACGGTGCCGACCCCATGCGCCGGGTAGACGACGTGGTCGCCAAGGGAGAAATCGAGATCGCTCTTGCTCATTGTTGTCCTCTTTGAATCCAAACTAAGCCCCGTTGGCCGCGGAAGCTCTTTCATCGGCGCGCAGGCAATAGGTCCAGCACCCGCGAGAAGCGCGGGGATTGGAAGCCCGCATTCCGAAGATCCTTTAAGACACCCTTCGCCTTTGCCAGGCGCGCGTCACTCGGGACGGCCATCCTTCAACCGTGACAGGAGCCATGAAGTCCAGGGCCCACGTCGTTCGTAAAGCTACCACAAAGTTGAACGCGATGAAAGGCTTGCGTTACGGAAGGGGGGACGGTCAGGAACCCGCGCCCGCCTTGTCGCTGAAGTATTTCTCGAACTTGCCGGTCTCGCGCTCGTAGTCGGCGGCGTCGGCCGGCGGCTCGCCCTTGAGCGTGATGTTGGGCCAGACCTTGGCGTAATCGGTGTTGATTCTCAGCCACTTGCCGTCAGGGTCGTCCTCTGTGTCCGGCTTGATCGCGTCGACCGGGCACTCGGGCTCGCACACGCCGCAGTCGATGCATTCGTCGGGATGGATGACGAGGAAGTTCTCGCCCTCATAGAAGCAGTCGACCGGGCACACCTCGACGCAGTCCATGTATTTGCACTTAATGCAGGCGTCCATGACGATGTAGGTCATCGGTGACTCGTAGCTCAGGACCTGCCGGACTGGAAGGAAGCCGCGTCTATTTGGGGGATGCGCGGCGCATGTCAATCCGCCCTTGTCTGGACGCCTTGCGAGGGATTCTCCAAAGGCGCGTAGAGCCCGCGCGCCTCGGGCGCGGGGCCTCGCCGCTCGCCCAGCCCCTCGATTCTGATCGCGGTCAGCCGCCCGCCCAGTGCGAACACCAGCCCGTCGCCGGCGCGGACGGGCCGGCCGGGCTTGTCGATCCGGATCTCCGCCCCGCCGCGACTGAGGCGCACGCGCCCGGCCTCGACGAACCGCGCCGCGAGCGCGCGGGTCTTGAAGAAGCGGGCGCGCCAGAGCCAGACGTCGATCCGGCAGGCTTCGCCGTCGCTCATGAGGCGGCGCGGCGCGGCCGCCGGCGGCGCTTTAGCCGCGTCGGGCGGGTGTCGAGCGCCGCCAGCGCCGCGAACGGCGAGGGGGGCCGCTCGCGCGCCGGTGTCGCCTTTACCGGCGAGACGGCGGGCCGCCGCCAGGCCGGCGGCCCAGCCCGTTTGCCGACCCGGCGATAACCCAATCCGCGCAGGACCTGTTCGGTCTCGGCGCGGGTCCAGCCGAGCGCCTCGATGGCCTCGTCGCTCAGCGTCGCTGCGCCGCGGTCCAGCGGCGCAGCGCGCAGGGCCTCGTCCAGGCGTTCGAGCGTCTCGACCGGTGCGGCCAGGCCGCCGACTGCGCGCAAGCCCAGGCCAGCCAGCGCTGTCGGCGGGGGAGGCGGACTGGGCACCGTGGAGAGGCGGTTTGGCGCAGCGCCCCAGCTCGGCGCCGCAAGCGCGGAGAACGCGCCCGAGAATGCCAGCGCTTCCGGCGCCAGCAGCACCGGCAGGAAGAGGCTGAAGGCGCCGAACCGCACGCCCAGCGCGCGCAGCGCCCGCCGCTCGGCCTGGCTGAGCGCTCTGACGTCGGCCTCGACCGCCCGCCGGTCGACGATCCCGCCGGCCTCGACCAGGCGATAGGCGAGGCCGCGGGCCAGTCCGCGAATCCGCCCTTCGCTCACCGCCGCCTTGAGCTGGCGGAGCGGCTTCAGTCGCCGGCCGGCCTCGGCGGCGATGAACGCCTCCAGCCGCCGCTGCGCCCGCTCCCGCGCCGCCTGCGGGCCGAGCTCGCCGAGCAGGCGCACCCGCGGCGAAAACGGCCCGCCGCCGGCCAGCTGCCCGGTCGCCTGCCCGCGCCACAGCGCCGCGCCGTTTGGCAACAGCGCAAACGCGGTGTCGTCGTCGGCGGCCAGCCGACCAAGGCGCCGTGCGACCTCCGGTCCGATCGCCCGCTCGGCGGCGGCGCGCAGCGCCCGGTCTTCGAGCGCGCTTGCGCCCCGCGCCGGCTCGAAGTGGGCGCCGCTCAGCCGCCCGACGAAGTGGCCCTCGACCGTGACCGTCCCGTCGTCCGCGATGCCGGCCAACAGCGTCTCGCGGATGTTCAAGCCTCGCATCAGCGCGCTGGTCCGCCGGTCGATGAAACGCTGCACCAGCCGCTCGTGCAGGGTGTCGGAGAGGCGATCCTCGAGCGCGCGCGTGCGCCCCTGCCAGTGCGCCGGGTCGGCCAGCCAGTCGACGCGGTTGGCCACGTAGGCCAGCGTCCGCACGCTGGCCAGCCTGGCCGACAACGCATCGATGTCGCCCTCCAGCCGGTCGAGGGCCTTGAACTGCCCTTCGACCCAATCCTCCGGAATGCGGCGGTTGTGCTCGGTCAGGTGCGCGAAGATCGTGCGCGCGAACCGCGTGTGGTCCTCGAGCGTGGTCTTGCGGAAGTCGGGGATCTGGCAGACGTCCCACAGCAGCGCCAGGTTCGAGCGATCCTTCGCTCGCCGCACGACGAGATCTTCCTCCGCCAGCTTGTTCAACACCGTCTCGTCCAGGCTCTCCTCGGCCAGCTTCAGCCCCGACCGCGGCGGCGGTGCGGTCAGCGACCGCTGCAGGTCGACAAGGGAGTCGAAGTCGAGGCGCCCGTTCCGCCACTCGGCTGCCGCCACCGGCTCGAAGGCGTGGGTCTCGACCTGCTCGGCTAGGTCCGGGTCGATGTCCGGGCACTCGCCGGTGACCCCGAAGGTCCCGTCGCGCATGTGTCGCCCCGCTCGGCCGGCGATCTGGCCGATCTCCTGGGCGGTCAGCCAGCGCGTGCGCCGCCCGTCGAACTTGCGCAGGCCCGCGAACGCCACGTGGCCCAGGTCCATGTTCAGGCCCATGCCGATCGCGTCGGTCGCCACCAGGAAGTCGACCTCGCCGGACTGGAACAGCGCCACCTGAGCGTTGCGCGTGCGCGGGCTCAGCGAGCCCATCACGACCGCCGCCCCGCCGCGCTGGCGGCGGATCAGCTCGGCGATGGCGTAGACCGCCTCCGCCGAGAAGGCGACAACCGCGCTTCGCCGTGGCAGCCGCGTCAGCTTGCGCGGCCCCTCGTAGGTCAGCTTGGAGAACCGCTCGCGGCCCGTGATCTCGGCGTCCGGCGTCAGCCGCCGGATCAGGGGCGCCATGGTCGCTGAGCCCAACAGCATGGTCTCATAGCGCCCGCGGGCGTGGAGCAGCCGGTCGGTGAACACGTGGCCGCGCTCGGGATCGGCGGCCAGCTGGATCTCGTCGACGGCCAGGAACTCGACCTCGCGGGCGAGCGGCATCGCCTCCACGGTCGCCACATAGTATTGGGGCCGGGGCGGGGTGATCTTCTCCTCGCCCGTGATCAGCGCCACTACGCGCACGCCGCGCGACTTCACCACCCGGTCGTAGACCTCGCGCGCCAGCAGGCGCAGCGGCAGGCCGATCATGCCCGAGGCGTGGCCCAGCATGCGCTCGACCGCCAGATGCGTCTTGCCGGTGTTGGTAGGGCCGAGCACGGCGGTCAGCCTGGACGGCGCGGCCCCGGTGGAGCGGCTCATGGCTCGGGAAACTGGCGGATTCCCGCGCTGGGGACAAGCGCGACGGGGGGGGCAGGGGGGCGGCTTAACGCGCGAGCATTGCTGCTGGAACAGCGGCGAAACGAATCAGGTCCGAATCAGCGACCTCCGCCGATTCGGCCTTTGTTCCCTACGAGATATGGTACCCGCCCGCGCGGGAGACACAAGGGCCGCTCGAACGAGGCGGTGGTCGCAGCTTGGCTGATGGAGTTGGGGGGCGAACGGGCGGCCCCAAACCAGACATGCGGCGCGCTATCAAGGCGGCGGGCGCGACTCGACTGAAGGCTGCGAACTTGACGGCTCCAAAAGCGGCTTTTGTCCAGCTTCTGAACCAACACGGCCCGTGAACAGGGCGCGGCGCAACCAGAACAACGCCGCCGCGATGGCCAGACTGGCGAGGCCCGTCGCCAGCGGGACGCGCTGGTCGGGAATGAAGACCATCGCGGCCAGGATCCCCAACATTCCCGCGATGGCCACGAGGGTCAGCCACGGGTACATCCACATTCGCAGCACGATGCGTTCGGGGCTCTCGCGCTCGAGCTTCCGGCGCAGCCTGAGCTCGGACATGGCGATGAGCAGATAGACGAACAGCGCCACCGTCCCGTTCGACTTCACCAGGAAGGGAAAGACCGCGTCGGGCGACACATACGATATCAGCACCGCGGCGAAGCCGACGACCGTGCCGGCCAGGATCGCTCGCACCGGCGTCCCTTGCCGGCTCACACGCGCGAGCATCTGTGGCGCGTCTCCGTGGCGCGTCAGCGCAAGCAGCATTCTCGATGAAACATAGAGCCCGGAATTGAGCGCCGACAGCACGGCCGTCAGGATAACGGCATTCATGACGTGTGCGGCCGCCGGCAGGCCAATGGCGGCGAGCGCGCTGACGTAGGGGGTTTTGATCGCCGGCGAATTCCAGGGGACGATCGCGACAATCAGCACGATCGACCCGATATAGAACAGCAGGACCCGGCCGATGACCGACGTCGTGGCCCGCGCGACCGCTGCCGCTGGCTCAGCCGATTCTGCGGACGCGATCGTGACGATCTCCGCCCCGAAGTAGAAGCCGGTGGCGGCCACGGCGCCGGTGAAGATCGGCAGGACGCCGCGCGGAGCAAACCCGCCATGGGCGGTGATGTTGGCGATGTGCAGGCCCGAGCCGAACCACAGGCCCGCGACGTAGAGGGTCCCCACCACGAGGAAGACGACGATCGCCCCCACCTTGATCGAGGCGAACCAGAATTCGAACTCACCGTAGGCGCGGACGGACCGCAGATTGGTGCCGGTCATGATCAACAGCAGGCCGAGCGCGAGCAGCCATTGCGGGAGCTCGGGCAGCCAGAACCGGATGAGATCGGCGCCGGCGATCGCTTCGAACGCCACGACGCCCACCCAGAAATACCAATACATCCAGCCGGTCACGAACCCCGCGAGGTCACCCATCGCCAGCCGCGCGTACTCGTAGAACGATCCCGCCGCGGGCAGGGCCGTCGCCAGCTCGCCCAGCATCCGGATCACCAGCACAACCAGGAGGCCGGTAAGGAGGAAGGAGATGCTCGCCGCCGGTCCGGCGGACTGGATCACCACGCGGCTGCCGACGAAGAGGCCTGCGCCGATGACGCCTCCAAGGGCGATCATGGTCATGTGGCGACGCTTGAGCGTCTGGCGCAGCCGCGAGTCGCCGAGGGGCTCGTTAGTCAATGCGAAGCTCCATCGGCTGCGTCGCGGCAACGTTAAGCACGGTCGATACAGGCTGTCGCGGGGCGGGCGCGCGGTTGAGGGGAGCGTCACCAGGCGCGGGCGCCGGAGGCCTGCACCCGGCGCTCATCCCAGGCGGGCGAGCGCTTCTTCAAGCTGGGCGAGTTCGGCGCGCAGTTCGCCGATGACCGCCGCACGACCGTCGGGCACCAGCCCGGCCGGGAAGGGGCCGTCCGATGACTCTTCGATCTCGATCTGGCGCTTGACCTTGGCGCGAGCCTCGATCAGCTCCTTCCGCAACTCTCGGTCGTCGGGGTTCATGCAGGCCATTCGCCGGCCGCCCGCCCCGCTTGTCAACGGCGTCCCACAGCCGCGACCAACCCTAGGCCCTCGGCCGTGCGCCGTTCACGTTGATGTCGCGCAGCACGATGTTGGCGAACCCGATCACCGTGTTGGCGTGGATGTTGACGATCACCCACGGGCCGTCGTCCCCCACCTGGCCGAACACCATGGTGATCGGGCTGGTCAGACCCTGCGTGCGCTGATCCGGCGGCTTCGGCTTAAATCCGGCCACCTCGACGTAGTGCACCGTGCACTGGGCGACCTTGTTGATGCCCAGCTGGCGCTCCTCGTTTGTCAGCGGTGCGCTCTCGACGCGGCCGAATTCCAGATTGTACAGCTGCTTGCCGTCGAAGAAGTGGTCCGGCCCGCGGCAGATTGCCTGCGGGCCGCTCGCGATGGCGACGCGGACGAACTGGGTCAGCGGGTCGGTGGCCGCCAGCTTCTGCGCGCGGGTGGCGGCCGGCTGGCCGAGGTCGAAGTAGGGCGGGCTCGACACCACCTGCACGTCGCCGGTCTCCCAGTTCACGTGCACGCGCCGCACGCGCTTTCCGTCGTGGTGGATGTAGGTGAACGTGGCCGGAATGGGCTCGCCGTCCTGCGCGACGCGGCCCTCGGTCGTCGCGTCGATATCGACGCGCTTCAGCGCGCGCAGGATGCCATAGCTCTTCATCGAGACGTCGGCGGTATAACCGCCGGGCCGCTGCTGGCCGGTTGCGTGCACCACCAGCACCTTCACCGGCAACAGGTTCAGCGGATAGAGCGTGCCGTCATAGTCCATCGAGGTCTTCAGCGGCGCCTGCGCGAACGCCGCGCCGCCGAACGCCAGCGCCAGGGTGGCGATGAAGGCCGATCGAAGAGTCATGGGGTAAGCTCCGTGGTCGTTCTTGCGCTCCTTGGCCGAAGCGCGCGGCGTTTTTGCGGCGCAGGCCCGCGACCTTGACGGCGCGCGCGGCCATCGCCTATATCGCGCCCTCCCTGGCCGCCGCGACGCTTCAGGCCAGAACCGGTTTGCCCGCAGAAGGTTTTCTCTCATGTCCCGGCGTTGCGAACTTACGGGCGTCGGACCCATGGTCGGGCATAACGTGAGTCACTCCAACATGAAGGCCAAACGGCGGTTCCTGCCTGGCCTGAAGACCATCCGCATCCAGTCCGAGACGTTGGGCCAGGTGTTCAACCTGCGCATCACAAACGCCGCGCTCCGTACGCTGGACTACAGAGGTGGGCTCGACGCCTTCCTGATCAAGGCCCGCGACGAACAGCTTTCGCTCCGCGCCCGCCGCATCAAGCGCCAGCTCAAAGCCAAACTCGCCACCCCCGCCCAGGCGTAGGCGTGAAGCGAGCGCCCGCGCCAGCGGGCAGGTCCTTTTTGACCACCAAGAACACCAAGCACACCAAGAGCGCGCGATTGGCCGCCGCGCCGGCGTGTTCTCAGAACCCCTTTGTATGCTTTGTGTGCTTGGTGAATCCGGCGGCCCAACAGCTCGGCCTTCGGAGCTGACGCCCTAGAACTTCCGCTCCAGCTCGAGCGCGATCCGGGCCTGGCTCGCGGCTTCGCTGCGGTCGGCGCCTACGGCCGCCAGCCAGCCGGCGTCGACGTCGATCTCCACCGGCGACCCGCTGTGCGCCGCGCCTGCGTCGTCGTCCTCGTCCCCATCCTCGTCGCCATCGACGTCCTGGCCGCCGAAGGGCCGAAACTCCCACTTCACCTGCGGCCCCACATACGCCCCCTGCCGCCCGCCAAACCGGTGGTCGTCGCCAAAATCGCCCAACGCCTCGGCCCCCAGCCGCAAGGCCCCCGCCGTCCGCCACGTCGCTGAGGCGGCATAACCGTAAGACGCAAAGTTCCCGCCGTCCGGCGCGTTCAGCGGCCGCTCGACGATCAGGTTCAGCAACCCCTCGAACCGCCCGATCTGCTTGGCCAGCAGGATCTTGCCCTCCAGCGAGTCCGGCGCGCCGTTCAGTCCGTGCCCGTATTCCAGATAGAGCCCGGTATCGACGCCGATCTTCGGGATGCGGCCGACGTACCAGATCCCCTCGACGCCCACGTCGCTCCACTCAGGCGGCCCATGCGGTTCCTGGCTCTCGATCCCGACCAGCGCCAGGCTCAGGTGGCTGTTCAGCCCGTATTCCAGCTCCAGCACGTTGGCCTCGGCCGCCGCGCCGTCCGGCGCGCCGACCAGCCCCGCCGACCGCGCCTCCAACTCCAGCACGCCCTGCTCGACGTAGGGGTCGTAGACCACCTCATCCAGCCGCGGATCGGCATGCGCCACGCGCAGCGTCCCCATCGCCACCGCCAGTCCAACGCCCGCCACCCACGCCCGCCGCATTGCTCACCTCTGCTATTGCGAGGCATTCGCATGACGGATGTGATAATGATTGTCAATCGCAGTCGGTGAGCATCGGCACCGATCGCCGGCTTCGGATTCAAGCCGACCTTGGCGCTTAACAATTCAGGGGAAATGCGGCATCCCGAACGGTAGGGACGGCCCTTTCGGCGAGGGTCCATTCTTACCCGCCGCCAGTTGGCAATCCTTCGTCAGGCCGTCGTCCCCGTAGCTAAGACATTGCTGCAGATACCGGTCCGCTTCGCCTTCGCGCCCGGCTTGGCGTGAAATGGCGATCATCAGCGAGATGAACGGCTTCTGGTCGTTGCCGAACCGCTGCGTTCCCTCGCTCACGATCTGCATGGCGCGATCGTTCTGCTTGGTCCGGTAGAGCATGCGCGCGTGATCGACATAGCCGTCGACGGTCTGGTCGGGACTGGCGCTGGCCTGAACGAAGAGCCGATCGGCGCCCGCGGCATCGCCCATGTCGTCCCGCAGGCGCGCGGCCTCGTTGAGCACCAGTGGCGCGCCGCCAAAGGTCGTCTGCATCGCCCGTCCGATCGCGCTGGTCGCCTTGACGTAGTCCCCGTCGGCGCGGGCCTTCTTGGTGTCATAGACCGCGTCGATGGCGAGTTTGCCCTGGGCGTATTCCCGAGTGCCACGAATCCCGGCGAGCCAGGCGTGCTGCTCGTCGCGAAGCGGGGCCCCCTCCGGGTAGGCGTCTGTTGAATACTGCGCGATGCCCTTCTTGCGCTCTTCCGGCGGCCGATGCTGCGGAGGCGGCTCGGATGCGCGGGCCATGGCGGCGCCAAACGCGAGGCGGGCGGCGCCACCCATCAGCTCTGATCGCAGGCCGCTTCCGCTCATGCCGCCGGCGAGAAACGAGAGCGCCTTTCCGCTGCTCACCGCATCGCTGAGCTGGGACTTCAGCTGGTCGCCGAGGATATCGACCAGGGCCTTGTGCCTCTGCTGATCGGCCTGGATCGTGTCGAACACCCGCGCCGAAGCCGAGTCCGCCGAGTAGGACGCCGCCTGGGAAAGATCGTAGCCGATGCAGTCGGCTTCATCCTCCTGGGCGCGGGTGTGGCCGGGCTCGACCATGGATTTGACCAGGAAGTGCATGTAATCGTTGGTGGCGCCGGCGCGCGCGGCGGGGCCGCCAACCACGGCGGCCGCCGCGCCGACCAAGAAGAGCTGGCCCAGAGGGCTGGCGAGCTTGCGCTGCTGCTGAGCAGCGACGGCCTTGTTGAAATGGCCAAGGCGCACGTGACCCAACTCGTGGGCGAGCACGAACGCCACCTCATCGTCAGACAGCGCCTGGTCGAGGAGACCGAACGAGACCACGATCGACCCGTCGGCAAGGGAGTAGGCGTTGTAGTAGTCGAGGCCCAGGATCTGAACCTGCAAGGGTGCGCCCTTAGCGTATGGCCATTGGGCGTCCAGGGTCCCAAGCAGCTGGGCGACCCTGGCCTCGGTCTGTGGCATGCGCAGGCGGGCGGCTTGGTATTGGCCAAGATTGGCCCCTTCCGACGCGAGACCCATGGCGCCGTCGCTCGTTCCGGCGAGTGCGAAATTGCGCGTGGCCACCTGCTTGACGAACGGGCCCGGCTTTCCCGACACGGAGAAGGCATCGTCGCCGCCCATCGCGCGCGCCGGTCGCGTCCGAGTCGCCAGCGCCGCTGTGGCGACCGCGCCGAACGCGAGGGCCCTGCGCGAGGGTCTCACTGGCCAGGCCTCTTGCAGTCCGCCGCGCCGCCAAGCCCCATGTTGGTGGCGGCATACGCGCTGCCGGCGGCCCGGGCGGTCGACTGGACCGGCGTGCAGACGGCGTTCACGCCCTCGGTCTGCACGTCGAGCCCGCGCAGGAACACGACCTTGCCGCCGTGATTGACCCCGAGGCTGCCGCCGACCCCAATCGCCACGATGGGCGCCGGCACTTTGATATCAGCCGCTTCGAGCACGCCAGTGGGCTGGCCTTTGTCATCGAAGGTGCGCAGCTCCGGGCGCAAAACTTTGACCACGCTGCCCATGCTGCCGGCGAAGGCCAGACCGGGCGCCAGCAACAAGGCGATGAGGACGAGACTAGTTCTGGACATTGGCAGGCGCCTCCTTGGCGTTTTTGGGTTTGGCGGTCCTGGTTTTGCCTGGCCTCGGCGCGGGCCTGGGCGCACTTGCGGCCGTCGGAGCCGGGGCCGGGGGGCGGGGCGCTCGTGGTGCAAATAGCCGGTCTTCCTCGAACTTCAGGAGACGCCTTAGGCGGCCCCCCGCCGCGAGCAGCCTGCGCGCCCACGGCAGATGTTCGATCGACCCGACGACGTCGGCTGGCAGAGTTTGGCGGGTGGCGTAGAACAGAAAGCCGAGGGCGCAGGCGGCGATGCCGATCCAATTGATCGGCGAGCGATGGGCGTAGAAGACGCCCAGCCATGTCGCCGCCACCACCGCGCCGATCGAGGCGCTGAAGAGCAGCAGGTACAAAGGCGCGTAGACCCTCGTGCGCAGCCTCTGCTCCATCCGCGTGGCGATGGCGTGGTCCAGGAGACTGTTGCGAACCATGACTCCCAACACGCCAAAGAACGCCAGGGCCGCGATCAGCGAGCTCTTCAGTAGGTCCGAATCGAACATCATGCTCGCGCTGCGCCGATAGTTCGCGCCGTCCTCGATCAGATTGTCCAGGGCCATGGCGTGATAGTGGACTCCAGGCGCCTGGCCCTGCACCGGAGAGTCGACCCAGTCGTTGGAGGCCCGGAACTGCCCGCCGACCATGACCATTTTCCCAGCCAGCAGGCGCTGCAGATCCGTGCTCTGCAGCCCAAGCCCAGCCACCAATCGATCATAGCCCAGCGTCAGCGCATAGGGGCACTCTTGCCTGGCGCCGGCAGCCGGACCCCGCAAACCCACGAGCTGCTCGCCCAGCCTCGAGAGCCATCCCCCGCCGGCGCCCCGGCAGGGAGCGGGCCGGCCGGTTACCGCCGCCGTCATCGCCAGGTAGTCAGGGTCGGGGCGTGAGCCCCAGACCACGTCCAGCGGGGCGTCGAACACCTTCGTCAGGTCCAGCGGGCGATAGACGCGCCCCGCGATTGCGTCCTTGGCTCGCGCCCGCAGTTGATTGAACGCAGCGATCTTGCAGCTGTCCGCCTGGCGCAGGCACCAGGCGGCGTACATGGCCATGGCCGGGGAGACGTCGAAGGTGTGCACAGCCAGGCGACGCGCCGTGGCCGCATCGAAGGGATAGTTGGTGATCAGCGGATAGGCCTGCTCACCCACCAACGCCGGCGCCAACACTGCGACGCCGTCAAGCCGACGCTGCACATCAGTGAAGAGGTCTAGATCGGCCGGCGAGGGCTTGGCGAAGATCAGCGGCGTGCCGCCCGCCGCCTCGATGCAGGCGATCTTGATCAGGGGGTCGACGAGGCAACCGGGCGCGCCCGACCAGACCTGAGCTTTGGTCGCAGTGGCCACGCCGGCGATGAAGGTCTCGAAGCCTTCGTTCGGCCCGCCCTGGCCCGAGTAGACGAAGTCGACGTACATCGCCGCCGGCGGCGCCCCGCCGACGTTCATCAGGTCGTCGAACATGGTCCACTGCTGGTCGTAGGTCGGCGGAAACCGCGTCCAGCCGTAGCCCTTCATTGCCTCCATCGAGGTCTCGTCGAGATAGACGACGCTGATGGCGCTCTGACCCTTGCGATCCGCGCCATAGTCGGCGGCGGTGATGCGCTGATAGACGCCGTCGGCCACCCGGTCGGACGAAGATTCAAGCCCGAAGAGGTTCAGCTTGGCGATCGCGTAGGCCGACGCCGCGAGCATCAGGCTGACCAGCAGCGCCTTTAGAATCCGCCCCGCGACCACCAACGCCAGATCCTCTGCCGCCGGAGTCTCTCCGCCGCCACCGTGAATGAGTCAAGTTAGCCACCGGCGAAGCCAAATGCTTCATACAACCAGGCCCTCGCAACGAGTGGAACGGGTCAAAGTCGCTGTTGCCAGGCGCGCGGGCCGCCCCATTTCGTCTGTGGATCGACCGGCTCCCCGGACGCGGAGTCTCCGCTTCCCGTCAGAAGGCTCTTTCCGGACGAACGCCGATGTCTGCTTCCGACCGAAAGCGGACGCTCAACATCGATGCACGTTGTGCGCCGCTAATTCCCAGCGCTCGGCGTCGCCGCGGCAGACCTCATAGGATTTATCCTCATGCCGTTGGCGAGGATCATATCGCCGCCGACTTGCCCCGGAGCGCAAGGACCCGTCCACACGGCCGTGATGACCATGGTGTGGGCGCCGTTCATGGCAGCCACCGGGCTGCCGGACGTGGTTGAGGCGATTGTGGCCGTGTAGGCGGAATTGAAGTCGCCCTTGAGAGTGCCGGTGGTCTGGACCTTGCCGTTCGCGCCCATGTCGCAGCCGCCCGTGAAAGTGAGAGTGCCGTCGAGGTTTTTTGTGAACCGAGGTGTATCGCAGTGCGCGCCCGGGATGTTTTGGGCGGCCAGGGACATCTTGGCCTCCGAGTCAGCATCGACACACAGCTCGGTGAACCCCGGGCCCGCCGGCGCTCCGTCCATGGCGATCGTTTGTTTCCACAGGCCGGGCTTGCGGTGAGGGATATGATCCGCCCTCAGCGGGCCGGATGCGGGCTGCACAGCGTTTGCTGCGGCAGAAGAGCTGTCACCCGCCGTTGAGCCGGACCTGTTGCACGCGACGAGCGAGACGATCGAAAGGGCCGAGAGGCCCATCGCCAGTACGGTTCGCATAGGGATTCCCCCGGGGTGAACGCACCCTACACCAGTTCACGGCGTCGGGCGCCTGCTCAACAGGTTCGTCTGCTTCCGGCATGTCGCCGGTGTCCGCTTCGGACCCAAAGCGATCATTCGCTGGCTGTGCGCGAGGCGGTGCGAGGCCCCCCGCATTGATTGAAGTCAATTCGCGACACGGCGGTCTGTGCTCTGATGCTCGCTTGGGTGCACAGCGTAGATTGGGAAGCGTGATGAGGATGACCTGCACGCTCTTCACCGAGACTCCCGGCCCCAGGCTGTTGGAGTTCGCCTACCCCGACTTTGAGGCCGCCGCGGACTTCGGTTTGGCCCGGAACGCGGCGTTCGCGAGCGCGGACCGCGTCTATCCCAACGCCGAGCTGATTGAGATCCGCACCGACGAGCCGCACATGCGGGAGGTGTGGATCAAGCGCAGCGGCGCCTGGGAGCGCAACGGCGGAGTCCACTGAGCGGTTGGCGGAGGGCCTGGTGGCCCGCTGCAATCCGAATGGACCGGGGATCCCAACGCACAGCTTCCCGCGCGTGGTTACCCGCGCGTTGAGGGCCGTTCAAGCGCTGCGGGAACGACCTATCCGTCGTCAGCGTCGCACTGCAAGCGAAGGAGGGCTTCCAACCGCGACGCGGGCAGCCTGCTTATGACCTCGTCGAGCTGAGTAGAGCTGCTCGATAGCGGACATTCGCCCCTGAAACGGATCGCGCACGCCGCCGCTTCCACCGCGCCGCATTGCCCCCGCGGGGGTTTGGAGCTGCCGTGCAGGCGCCGGCGTATCGCACAAACCAGCCAATCGCGCAGATCGGCTCTTGTTGCGAAGACCCGTTCGGCGCTGCGCACGAGAAAGGCTACCTCTTGCACGAGCTCGGGACTGTCGCCGCGCGGCATGGGGCCTCCGTGCGAGGTGATTCGCCACTAGCCTGGATCAGATCGCGCGCGAGCCATTGACGAAGATCAAGTTGCGCAGCGGCGGCGATGGAGAGAGGGCCGGGCGCCTCTCAAGGCGCCCGGCCACTAAGCCGTTTAGTACCCGAGAGCCCGTTAGGCCGGCTGCATGGCCGATTTCGCCGGTGCGGCCGAGCCGATCTGCTCTTGCAGGCTAGCCCTGTCCCACTCCAGGCGCCCCTCGGCGACCTTGCCGCCGACGATCCGGTAAATGCCGATACCCGACGTGGTCACCTTTTTGCCCGATGCGGCAACCTCGCCCAACTTGCCTTGATGGGTTCCCGCGAAGGTGTAACGGAACGCGACCTTGTCACCCTCGGCAATGAGTTCGTCGGTTGTGATATGGAAGTCAGGGAAAGCTGTCGCGTAGGCATTCAGGAGGCGCCTGGCGCCCTCGACGCCTCTTAGTGCTCCGTCTGGAGTATGGAGCGCGCAATCTTCGGCGATTAGCTCAGCCGCTATCGCGGCGTTCTTCTTGTTCCAATGCTCGTCAACAACGCGCTTGACTATTGCTTTATTGTTCTCTGACATCGGTATTATTCCTGTGTTCCAGAAAAAAACTTCCCGGAAACGAGAAAGGGTCTACGCCTATTCCTGACCCCTTGCTGGTTTATTTCCCGCGGCCGGCCGCAAGGGCGTCGCTGCCGAGCGGGGTGGATGACGCGCAGCTTTGAAGTGGACGCAGATGTCCGCTCTCGGGCCGGCCGCCAAAGTCTGCTTCGGACCCAGATCGGACATTCGTCGTGATGGTTCGCTAGTGGCGCCGAGGCCGTTGGAACGGAGGCGGTTGGGCCAAGGTTGGAAACAGTGCGACACGCCGATCGCCCTGGCGGACCTCTATCGCGTGTGGATGGTCGATGCCGCCGGCGTGGTCGATCGCCGCATCGTCGTGCTCGCACACAACCACCCGAGTCTCATCGATCGAGCCGTCGTCGTTCAGCAGGTCGATTGTGTAGGGGACCATGCGGGGTCCCTTCCGGCGTGCTTCTGAAGCCTACGCTTCGTCTATTTCACCAACCGTCGCATTGATCTGCCGCAATCGCGCAGGCTGCTGTCGCGAAGGCCAGCCCTGGATCGTCGTAACAGTCTTCACTAGCCGGCAAGATTGACGAACGCCCTGAGCTCCGCGCTCTTCAGTTCGAGGTTCCGCGGCGACAGTCGACGGATGAGACCTATCGCCTCGAGGCGGCCGAGGCCTCGCGTCACCACCTCTGACGAAGTGCCAATATAGTCGGCGATGTCGTAGCGCGTCATCGGTAAGGTCAGAACTCTGCGCTTCGAGTCGAAGTAGTCTTCGTGGGCGGAGCAATCTACGATAAACGCTGCGAGTCTTCTCAGGCCGTCAAGTCGGCCCATCATGATCAACTGACGCTGCGCGTTTCTTAGGTCGTGAACTGCCTTAATAAAGAACTTATGTTCGATCAATGGGTGAGCAAGCAAAAATTCGGTCATCCCGTCAGCCGGAAAGCGGTAAACTGTACAGGGAGACAGCGCTTCAACGCTATTCACGTAGACGCCCTCCTGAGCCAAGCCCAGAACATCTCCCGGCCAATAAAAGGCGACTATTTGTCTCGCTCCATTTGGTAGCACGAAGTATGCTTCTGCGACGCCAGCCGTAAGCAGGTATAGATAGCTCGCCTTCTCGCCTCGAGCGAAGACTTGGGAGCCTGCCGTCTTAAAGGAGATGGCCTGGCCAATCCGCCTGAGCTCGGCCTTTTCATCGACGGAAAGAGGGAGAAACGGCGCTTCCTCGCCCTGCACTGGCTGCCAGGGCGGAACGGCGCGGATGCGGATTTCATCGGGAGGCATGGGCGGCTGGCTCCTCCGTTGCGGCGCGACGGCAATCGCACATGTACACGGTCGAAAACTGACTTTCGTCAGGGCTGATTTGCCGAAAATCGGATAGTGCCAGAGACGCGCCGAACCGGCTTTGATTTACCCCAAGACTGTCAGCCGGCGCGGCGACGCGGAAATCCTCTGCCGGGGCGGCAAAATGGCGGCATCTTTGGACGAGTGGGTGTGCCGGGAGAACCTGAAGCGACTCCGCAGCCAACTTCAGGAAGCGCAGGACCGATCCGAGCGTAGCTTGCTGATCGAACTGATCGCCCACGAGCGAGGCAAACTTGATCGGCTCGCCCGCACGAACAAGCCTCGTTAGCGGGGTCGCTCGCTGATGCACAGCGAAGAGCGAGTGAACGCGACACACGCGATCAACGTGGCGCCGACAGACAATGGTTGGCGGTGGGAGCTGATTGACGCCGATGGGGCCATAACCGCCAATGGGGTCACCGCTCGCCAGGAAGAAGCGCTGAAATCGGCGCGGCGGGCGGCGCGTGTCCTTTCGATATCGGCGTCGGGCAAGTCCCGGAAAGGTGGTCCGTCGTCTCGCCGCGCCACTGCGGGCCGAAGCGCAGCATGATTGAAGTCGTCCATCTGGTGCAGGCCGGTTCGCGAGTGACAAGTGCGCCCAGCGGGGGCGCGATCTATTGGGTTAGTAGAAGATCCCCGGGATCACCTCGACGACCCGGCCGTTGTTGACGTCGACCAGAAGCGCGTCTGGGCCATTGCGGATCCACTCGTAGCCGTACGGAGGCACCGGCAGGCCGTAGTACCAGTAGTCGTTGATCCACCAACTCGACCCGAGCCATGCGAAGGGCAGGATCTGTCCGTAGTACCAGGGCCGGTAGTACCAGCCCTGAGGTCCGCGCCAGGAGCCTCCGCGCCAATGGTAACGCACGCCCATGTTGAAGGTGTGCGGGAAGTACTGTGGGCTGTACTGCGGCCGCTGGCCGCCAGGATGGTAGCCCGGCGCGCCAAAGCGGGGATTGAAATTCTGCGGCCCGACGTTGGGCTGGCCAGTGAAGCCCTGGGTTGTTCTCTGCGTCTGGACCGTGGGTGTCTGGGGTTGGACGTAGTGCTGCTGCACCTGCGTCTGGAAGTTAGGCGTCTGGGGCTGGACAGGATGCTGCTGAACCTGCCGGGTCTGGAAGGTTGGCGTTCCGGCGCCGGCGGGCTGGCCGCTTGGGCGACCTTTGGCGCTCGGTGCGCCCTGGAACGCGGCGGCCGCACCCTGCCCGGCGTGCCCATTGTTTGAGGCGGCGGGACCACCCTTGGCGTGTTGCTGTGACGACTGCCCCTGCCAGTTGTTCTGTTGTTGATCGGACGGAGCAGCCCAGCCGACGGTGACCCAACCCAGAAAGACCGCCGACGCGGCCGAAAGAAGGAAGAAGTGTTTCATTTCGAATCTTCTTCTTGAAGGGAATGAGCAATGAATGATGAACCGCCCGCGGCGGCCCGCCTTGATCCGCCTCAAACGGCGAGGGGTTGTACAATGCGCTGGCGTGACTGGCTGGACCTCAGGGGCGATCCGACGCCGCGCTATCGTCCAGGTCCTCCTGGCACGCTCCGGGCGGAGATCGCGCCGGCGGAGGGCGCGCTGCTCAAACGGCCGCTCGCCGTCAGCGATGCGCGGCCGTGATGTAGGTGACAATCGCGAGGTTGGCGGCGATCACGATACCCGCGCTCGACGCCGTCAGCAGCCATCCCTGCCAGGTGATCGGCGTCCAACCCAGGCCGCTCTCGCGCGCGCGGAACCAGGGACGATCGGTCATGGTTGGCCCTTCCGCGGCCAGTCTGCGCGCCAACGGTTGTCAAACGGTGTGAGCGACGCCGCAACGACGCTGGCGCCGCTTGCGCGCCGCCGCCCTAGGCCGCGGCGCCTACTTCTTCTTCTTCGCGGGCGACAGGTAGTCGCGCGCCGGCGGCGCCGGCTTGGCCTTCGCCGCTTTCGGCTTGCGAATCTCGCGATTGCTTCGCTTCTGACCCTTCGCCATCGGGAAGCTCCTTTCCGAGAGGTTGAATGTCCGGCGCCGCCGGGTGCGGCGCCTGTCCGCTGGCTAGTCCGCCTTGTGGCCCAGCAGCACCTGTATCATCGCATATCCGAACAGCGCCAACAGGCCCGCGTAGACGACCACCATGAACTAGAAAAGCGCCGGCCACTTGTCGCGCCGCAGCGGCGTGTATTGGCAGATCACGCCGCGGGCGAAGCCGGACCACAGCTGCCAGATCAGCACGCCGATCAGGGCGAGAACCAGGTGTTGCTGCTAGGTCCGCCCTTTGGCGGCGCTCGTGATCGCCATCAGGACCACCGCCAGCATGCCCCAGCAGGACAGCATGACGAGAAAGGCAGCCATGACCTGGTCCTGGACGGGCAGTCCGATCTTGCCGCAAACGCCATAGACGACGGCGCCCAGCGGCGCCTGGACGATCAAGCTCAGAAGCCAGCGACTGTTCATCGTCTCCCCCTGCACGTCGCCTCCGCCAAGTTGAGCGCGGCGCAGCAGTCGAGTCGAGCGGCGCGCCTATAGCAATGTGGTCTCGGCGCTCCAGATGACCGTGGGCTCGACCGGTTCGCGCGGCTCTGGGACGGCGGCCGCATAGCCGAGGCAGATCGCCGAGACGGGCGTCAGGTCCGCCGGAATGCCGACCTCGGCCTTCGCCTCGGCCGTCCTCAGCCACAGCATCGGCGCGCCGACCCAGCATGCGCCCAATCCGCGCGCGTGCGCCGACAGGAGGATAAGTTGGCCCGCCCGGCAACAGTCCTCGACCGGACCGGAGATGATCACCACGACGGGCGCGTTCCAGAAGACCTTGAAGTCCTCCCGCTCCGTCCAAGCCCAACCGCCGCCGTCGGGTCTGTGATCGCGGGCGTACGCCTTGGCGCGCGCGCCAAGGCGTACGATGCGTTCGACGCCCTCCAACACCGTGAAGGTCCAGGGAACCTGTCCGGCGAACGGCGGCGGCGCTTGGGCCGCGTCAGAGATGACCGCCCCGATCAAGGCGCGGGGGAGGGGATCTGGCCGATAGTCCCGTATGGAGCGCCGCGAACGGATGGCCTCGATCACATCCATGGCCGCCTCCCGCCAACGCCGCCCGTTGACCTTCGCACCCCGGGGGAACGCCGGGCAAGCAGAGCAGTCGCCTATGTCCGCGTTCCGGCAATGCGCTATCGTCGGCCCAGCCGGCGCAAACCCAGTGGGGTGGAAAATGGCTCGAGCCTTCAGGGACCTCATGGTCGTGTTCGCCTTCGCGCTCGCGGGCGCCGTGATCTGGCCGACGCATGGCTCCGCGGACACCACCGCCGTTCCGGCCCAGCTCCCGGGCATCGGCATCGCCGCGCACCGACCGGTGTTCGGCGGCGCCTGCAAGACCTGCCCGTGGGGCGTGGTGGCCGATGTGGTGAAAGCGGCCCTCGCGCCTTACGGTTACGACGTTCAGATCTGCTATCACTGCTTCATGGCCGACGCGCCGCGCATCGTCGGCGACGCGCGGATGCCGCCCCCATGGAACCCGCACATGGGCGGAACCGTCATCCCCGACAGCTTCATCCCCGCGCCGCCAAACGGCCGGGTGGAGTTCGGGGCCACGGCCGATCAGTTCCTGATCGCCGCCTATGACGGCACGGGGCCTTACGCTCGGGACGGCCCGAGACGGCAACTTCGCTTGATCGCCAACATCGCATCGCCCGTCTACATCATCGTGGCGGTCAGGCGCGGCTCGGGCATCACCGACCTGGCGCAGCTCAAAGACCATAAGGGACCGCTGAAGATCGTCGCCGATCCCGACGTCGCCGGCGTCATCTTTCCCTACTACGGCGTCTCAATGGACGGGCTGAAGGCCGCCGGCGCCACGTTCGCCTCCTCGCTCGTTCCGGCAGAGCGCGCGGACGCCGACGTGATCATCCACTACGGCAATCTCGCCAACTCGCCGGAATTCAACATCTGGTACGACGCCAGCCAGCGCGAGGACCTGGCCTACCTGCAGCTGCCAGAGGCGCTGCTCGCCAAACTCTCCCACGACCTCGGGCTCGAACGCCGCGACATTCCAACTGGGCTGCTTCGCGGCCAGGAGACGCCGATTCACGCGGTCGCGCGCTCGGGCACCGCCATCTATGGACGCTCCGACATGCCGGCGAGCTTCGCCTATCTCGTCGCCAAGGCGCTCGACGAGCAACAGGACCTGTTCCAGTGGACGGTCGGAAACTACTCGTACAACCGCTACCGCGTCGCCAGGGTCGGCGACGTCCCGCTGCACCCGGGTGCAGCCCGCTACTATCGTGAGCGGGGCTATCTGCCGTAACCAAGCAGAGCCATAGGAGCCAACGACCGAAGGTCGGTTCTCAGCCAAAGGAGGAATCGGCGCCGCTCTCAGTGCGTCCAGGCGCCGCCGGCGTTGGTGCGGTAGGCGGCGTCGATGAGGCTCTGGCCGCGATCGTTGAGCAGAATGCCGAGGCCCATGCGGTTCATCGTGTAACCGAAGCTCATCCGGCACTCCGGGTCGGCGATGCCGATCGAGCCGCCGGCGCCGACGTGGCCGAACGCCGCCTCCGACAGCACCACCGAGCACGACTCGGCGTTCTCCAGCCGCCGGTTGTCCATCGACTTCATGAAGCCGAGCGAGAAGCGGGTGGGGATCATCAAGGTCGCGTCCTCGTGCGTCGCCACCGACACTTGGCCCATGCGGACCAATGCGTCCGCGCCAACCAGGCGCACGCCGTTCAGCGTCCCGCCGTTGGCCAGCGGCGCATAGAGCCGGGCCAGACCGCGGCCGTTGGAGATGCCGGTCGCCGAGCCGATCTCGGCGGCGTGCGCGGCTCGGCTATTGACCCCGAAGCCGCCCTGGTTGGTCATGAACAGCGCCGTCGGCCCCTGCCGGTCGGCCCGCATGGCCCGGGCGATCCGCGTGTCGCGCGCGGCCATGTCGGTGGGGTAGGGGATCATCGGCGCCACTCGGGCTTCATGCTCCTCCGGCAACCCCATCCAGAAGTCGACGCTGAGCGGCCCCGTCACCTCATCGCGCAGGAAGACGCCCATGCGCTTGCCGGTCGAGCGGTGGACCATCTCGCCGACCGTCCAGGCGCTGGTGATGCCGTGGTAACCGTGGCGGGTTCCCGGCTTCCAGAACGGCGCCTCGCGCTCGAGCATGCCTGTCATGTAGTCGTAGTCGTAGAAGCCGCCCGGCTTCACGCGCTCGCGCAGCGCCGGCACGCCGACCGAATGGTCGAGCATCATCGACACCAGTGCGCTCTCCTTGCCCGCCTGGCCGAACGCCGGCCAGTAGCGGGTCACGGGCGCGTCGAACTCGAGCAGGCCCCGGTCCGCGGCCATGTGGGCGCACAGGGCGGATGCGCCTTTGGTCGACGAGAAGACGATCGAGATGGTGTCGCGCTCCCAGGGCTCGCCGCTGGCTGTCTTGCGGCCGCCCCACAGGTCCACGACGGTGCGGCCCTCGGCGGTCAGCGCGACGCTCGCGCCCACTTCGCCGCGCGTCTCGAAATTCTCCGCGAACGCGTCTGCGACGCCGCGGAAACGCGGGTCGCAGTGGCCCTCGATAACGCCCTGCGGCGTCGCGAACGAAACGATGTCCACATCCGGTCCCCTAAGTCTTGGGCTTTGAGAACCCTATCCTGCACCGGCGGGCGTTATGGGGTCCACGGCGTCCAGGTGGGCCGTGTCGTTGACGCGCGGGACCCTGGGCTCGCCCTCGCCGACCTCGATCTCGTTGATCGCGCAGGGCGACTGGGCGATGCGCCAATAGGCGGAAAGCGGCTGGTCAAGCACCTGCATCAGGATGGAGCGGTTGACGCTGTCGTGGCCGACCATGACCACGGTGTCGTCGGCGCGCTCCTCGATGACCGTGCGCAGGGCGTCGGCGGTCCTGGCGACGAGGTCCTGCAGGCTGTCGCCGCCCGGAAAGCGGACCGTCTCCGGCGCCGCGAACCAACGGGCGAACAGCTCCGGCTGTGCCGCTCGCACCTCGTCGTAGGTCTTCCACTGCCACGCCCCATAGTCGAGGTCGGTGAGCGAAGGCAGGGTCTCCACTTCGGCGCGGCCGGCCGCGGCGATGGCGCGCGCGGTCTCCAGGCAACGGCCCATGGGGCTCGTGTAGACCAGCGCGAACCGCCGGCCGGCCGCGAGCCGGGCCGCTGTCGCCGCCGCCTGCCCGCGGCCGAGCTCGCTCAGCGGAACCTCGGTGCGGCCCCTGAACCGCTCCGGGACGATGCCCTCGACGTGTCCGTGACGGATGAGAAGGATGCGGGTCATTCTGCGGCGGGAACTAGAGAAAGGGCATGAGCATGCCGGTGCGACACGCATAGGCGTCGTATGCGTCTGCCCCGAGCTCGGCGCGCAGGAAGGACTCCTCCAGCCGCGCCTTGATCCAGTAGCCCAAGGTTATCAGGCCCAGGCCGACGAGGCCGGTGACCGTGCCCCGATCGACGGCCGTGGCGGAGGCCGCGACGAGGATGCCGGTATAGATCGGGTGGCGGACGAGGGCGTACGGGCCGGTGTCGACCACGTGGTGCCCTTCCTTGCGAGTCACCGAACTCGACCACAGCCGCCCAAGATAGAACCGCGCCCACCAGCAGAAGCCGAACCCACCCGCGGTCAGCGCGACCATCGCCCAGCTCAGCGCCGGCGGCGAAACCCAGAGCGGCGAAGCGGCGCCGAGGATGAACGGATCGAACAGCAGGAGCACGCCGCCGAAGACGGTCACGCGGTAGAGCGCCTGAGAGCCGGCCGCCGGCCTCGCTGCGGTCGGACCGCTCCACGCCGCCGCCACGAGCCAGGACATCATCCAGAACCCCAGATCGCGCCGATCGCGTAGACCGGCCCCTCAAACCGGTCTGGCCCCAACCCCTTGCTCCTCGACCGCGAAACCCGCGGACGCCAGACTGCCTCGTTGCGGCCCCGGACGCCAGCCGCCGCCGCGGGCGGTCAGTGCGACAGGAAGAGGTGCAGGCCTTCCGCGTGCAGGAAGGTGCGGGTCGCGCCGCCGAAGATGGTCTCCGCCAGGCGCGCGTGGCCGAAGGCGCCGGCGACGAGGAGGGCGGCGTCAAGGCTATGACAAGCCTCGAGCAACGCCGGTCCGGGCTTGGCGCCGGTCACCTGGCGGACGCTCGTCCCCGGCACGCCCTGCGCTTCGAGGTAGCGGGTGAGCCGGTCTGGGTCCGCCGCCGACCCGGCCGAGACGTGCAGCTCTCCCGCATACTGGAGGATCGTGACGCTCGAGGCCTCCTTCAGCAGCGGCACGGAGGCGCGGACGGCGCGGCCGGCTTCGGGGCTTCCGTCCCAGGCGACCGCCGCCGGCGCCCCGGCCAAGCGCTCGCGAGCGCCCGCGATCAGCACGGGTGCGCGGCCGGCCATCAGCGCCTCGGCGAGCAGACCCGTCCAGGGTCCTTCCCCGCGCGCAGCGGAATGGGCCATGACCACGAGGTCCGCGAGCGGCAACTCCCGCTCGAGAGCGAACCACGGGTCCTCCGCCGCCAGCGCCATCGCGATGTGCGCCGGCCCGCCGGCGTTCAGGCCGTAGCGCCGCGCGGCCTCGGCGACGGCCGCACCGACGTCGTCGATCAGGCGCTGACGGCTGTCGGCCAGCCCAGCCCACGCCTGTCGCGCGTAGCGCGCGCCCGCTACGGACATCGACGCCATTGCGGTCGCCAGCTGCGGGATCGCGACCACGACGGTGGCGGACGCCTGATGCCGCTTGGCAAGGCCGCAAGCGACGGACAGGGCCGCGGAGTCGTCGTCCGTGGCGGCGGTTGCGACAACGATCGAAACATAGCCCATGGCGGAATCTCCTTCAGTGTCAGCATGAAGGACCGCTTGTGGTCCGCGCGCGTTGATCAGGATCAAGCGCAGCCCCCGCCCTCGGCCGACCGCACAATCAGAGCGAGGGCGGTGGGTGCTTGGCTTCCAGCTTGTGGCCGTCCGGGTCGAGCACGAACGCGGCATAGTAGTCCGGGCCATATTGTGGCCTCAGGCCCGGCCCGCCCTCGTCGAGGCCGCCGAGGCGCACGGCCGCGGCGTGAAAGGCGTCGACGGCCGCGCGGTTCGTCGCGGCGAACGCCAGGTGGAAGCCGGGACCGGGTGGCGGGCCGGCCTCCGGGTGCAGCATTATGGCGAAGCGCTCGTCGGTCGATCCTGCAGCGCCGTACCCGGCGACCCGGTCGCTCGAGAACAGGCGCACGTAGCCCAGCGCGCCCAATACCGCGTCGTAGAACCGCTGGCTGCGTTCCAGGTCTGACACGCCGAACGAGATATGCCCGAGCACGGTGGCCCTCCGCGACAACCCCTACGCCGCCACCTTCAGCGTCCCGTCCAGCAGTTTGAACAGCGCGCGCCAGTGCCGCTCGGCCGCGTCCTCGTTGTAGACGGGCATGTCGGCGCAGGCATAGCCATGACGGGCGCCTTTGTAGATCGTGATCTCGTTCTCCACGCCGGCCGCGGTCAGAGCCTCGCGCAGTTTGTCGGCCTGTTCGGGGGGGAAGCCCGCGTCCTCGTCGGCGCCGGCGATGTAGACCCTGGCCTTGATCATCGGCGCGAGCAGGTGCGGGCTGTCGGCCGCGTCTGTGGCCAGACGCCCGCCATGGAAGCCGCCGGCGGCGACGACGCGGTCCGGGAAGTTGCCGGCGGCGCGCAACGAAAGGCCGCAGCCCATGCAGTAGCCGGTGACGCCCACCTTCGTCCCCTGCACCTCAGGCTGCTTGGCCAGCCAGTCGAGGAAGGCCTTGGTGTCGCGGGTCGAGCGCTCGGGGTCGGTCGAGGCCATGAACTTGCCGAACCGCTCGCGCCGGGTCGCCTCGTCGCGGAAGGCCTCTGCGATGTTGATCGGCTCGTAAGGGCCCGCGCGCCAGAACATGTCGGGCAACAGGACGTAGTAGCCGTGGTCGGCCAGTCGCTGGCTCATGTCGAACAAACACGGGCGGATCGCCGGCGCGTCCATGAAGAAGATCACCGCCGGCCACGGGCCTTTTTGCCCGCTGGGCGTGAACACAAAGGCGCGGGCGTCGCCGTCTGGGGTTGGTATGGCAACCTGCTGCATGAAATGGCTCCCTTGCTCAATTCGCCAGAAGTTCGCGGCCCGCCTCTCGGATGTCGGGGCAACCGGTGAGCGCGAGCGCGGTCAGCATCTCGCTACGCATCACCGCAATCACGTGTGCAACGCCCTTTTCGCCGGCCGCGCCCAGCGCCCAGGCCCAGGCCCGGCCGATCAGGCAGGCGTCTGCGCCGGAGGCCAGCGCCTTCACCACATCAAGGCCCGAGCGCACGCCACCGTCGAGCAGGACGGGCATGTCGCCCCCAATCGCGTCTGCGATGGCGGGCAGCGCCGCGATGGTCGACGAGGCCCCATCCAGCTGCCGGCCGCCGTGGTTCGAGACGATGATCCCGTCGACGCCGATGCGCTTGGCCTCTCGCGCGTCCTCGGCGTCCAGGATGCCCTTGAGCACGAAGGGCCCCTTCCACTGCTGGCGGATCCAGTCGATGTCGGCCCAGGTGATCGAGGCGTCGAAGTTGCGTCCGATCCAGCCCCAGAAGTCGCCGAGCCCTTTCGCCTCGGGCACGGCGGCGGCGATGTTGCCGAAGCTGTGCGGGCCGCCGTTGATCTGCACGTCCCAGAGCCAGGCGGGATGGGTGATCCCGTCCCAGGCGCGCGACAGCGGCTGGAAGGCCTGCGGCGGGCCGGAAAGCCCGGTGCGCACGTCGCGATAGCGCGTGCCGGGCACTGGCAGGTCGACGGTGAACAACATGACCGGGCACTTCGCCGCCTGGGCCCGGGCGATGTACTCGGTCATGAAGCCGCGGTCCTTCAGCATGTAGAGCTGGAACCAGGGCGGCTCGACCTTGGCCACTTCGTCGACGTCACAGATGGTGAGGGAGGAGAGGCAGAAGGGGATGCCCGCCGCCTTCGCCGCGGCGGCCGCCTGGCATTCGCCACGGCGGGCGTACATGCCGGCCATGCCGATCGGCCCGAGCAAGAGCGGCATGGAGAGCTCCATGCCCAGGATCTCGGTCTTCAGGCTGAGCTTGGAGACGTCGACCAGCACCCGCTGGCGCAGCTTCAGCGCCTGAAAGTCGGCGGTGTTGGCCCGCAGCGTCTGCTCGGCGTAGGCCGCGCCGTCGACATACTCGAACAGCACGTGCGGCAGCCGCCGTCGGGCCGCCTCGCGATAGTCGGCGACGTCGGCCGGACGGCTCAACGCAGCGCCTCGGCCACGTCGCGCAGCATCGCCTTCTTGCCGCCGGGCGGGGGAGGCGGCTGCACGGAGGGCGGCGGTTGCAGGTTGGCGGTCAGCCGCTTCGGCTGGCCGCCCTCCTCGTCGAACAGCTCGGCCAGCTGGTCGGTGATCACCCCGCCCAGCTGCTCGACGTCGACGATGGTCACCGCGCGCTTGTAGTAGCGGCGGACGTCGTGGCCGATGCCGATGGCGATCAGCTCGACCGGCGAGGCGTTCTCGATCTCGGCGATGACCGTCCTCAAGTGCCGCTCGAGGTAGTGGCCCGAGTTCACCGACAGCGTCGAGTCGTCCACCGGCGCGCCGTCGGAGATCACCATCAAAATGCGCCGCTGCTCTGACCGCCCCATCAGCCGGTGGTGGGCCCAGATGAGCGCCTCGCCGTCGATGTTCTCCTTCAGAAGCCCCTCGCGCATCATCAGCCCGAGGTTCTTGCGCGCGCGCCGCCATGGGGCGTCGGCCGATTTGTAGACGATGTGGCGCAGGTCGTTCAGCCGCCCCGGCGAGGGAGGCTTGCCCAGCTTGAGCCAGTCCTCGCGGGTCAGGCCGCCCTTCCAGGCGCGGGTCGTGAAGCCCAGGATCTCGACCTTGACGGCGCAGCGCTCGAGCGTGCGGGCCAGGATGTCGGCGCACACGGCCGCCACCATGATCGGCCGCCCACGCATCGAGCCCGAGTTGTCGATCAGGAGCGTGACCACCGTGTCGCGGAACTCGGTGTCTTGCTCCTGCTTGAACGACAGGGGCGCGGTCGGGTCGACGATGACGCGGGTCAGCCGCGCGACGTCCAGGATCCCCTCCTCGAGGTCGAAGGTCCACGAGCGGTTCTGCTTGGCGAGCAGCTTGCGTTGCAACCGATTGGCGAGGCGCGAGACGACGTTCGACAGGCTGGCCAGCTGCTGGTCGAGATAGGCGCGCAGGCGCCCCAACTCTTCGGCGTCGCACAGCTCCTCGGCCCCCACCACCTCGTCGTGGGCGGTGGTGAACACTTTGTACGGCGGCTCGCGGGCGCCGGGGTCCTTGAAATCGGGCCGCGAGGCCTTTTCGCCGTCGCCCATCTCGGCGTCGTCGTCGCTCATCTCGGCGTCTTCGTCGGCCTCGGCTTCGGTCGACTGCTCTTCCGAGCCCTCGGCGTCGCGTTCGGCGGTGCGGGTCGGGTCGGGCTCGGCGCCTTCGCCGTCCTGGTCGTCCTGCTCCTCGCCGGCGTCCTCCTGGATGTCGCGGGGCATCTCAGGGGTGTCGCTTTCGCCGGAGTCCTCGGCGTCGTCGCCCAGATCCTCGCCGAGATCGAGGTCCTTGATGATCGTGCGCGCAACGCGGCCGAAAGCGGCCTGGTCCTCGATCGACTCCACCAGCTTGTCGAGGTCGGCGCCGGCCTTGGCTTCGATTTCGGCCCGATGCCGGTCGACCAGCATCTTCGCCCCGTCGGGCGGGGCGTCGCCAGTCAGCCGCTCGCGCACCATCAAGCCCACGATGTCGGCGAGGGGGGCGGCGGCTGGGTCGTCGAAGCGGTTCAACCCCTTCTTCTCGACCGCGGTTTCCAGCGCCGCGTTCAGGTTGGCGCGCACGCCCATCAGCGCGTTGGCGCCGATCGCGTCGATGCGAGCCTGCTCCACCGCCTCGAACACCGCCCGGCTCTGGATCGCGGCGGGCCTAAGGCGCGCGTGCGTCGCCTCGTCGTGGTGAGCGAGCCTCAGCGCCATTTGGTCGGCCAGCCCGCGGATGCGCGAGGTTTCCTTGCCAGAGAGGTCGCGCGGCGGGTGCGGCAGGACGGCGCGATGGCCGGTCAGCTGCGGGCCGTCGCCCGAGAAGGTGACCTCCAGATCCGGCTGCTCGGCGAGCGAACGCGCGGCGTGGCTGATCGCGCGCTTGAAGATGTCGGTGGGGCTCTCGTGCTTTCCGCTCATGTGAGGCCCGTCATATAGCGCCCGCTCCTCGGCGGGAAAGGGCTTTGCTCCGGCGGCTTCCATGCGAAGCCGGGCTTCGGCTATGGTCAGACCCGGCCGGGCGATCAGCTGGCGGGCGAGGGAAGGGCGTTAGCGATGGTCGGCTTCATCATCCGGGCGTTGATCACCATGGGGGGCCTCTGGCTCGCGACCCAGCTGCACATCGGCATCTATGCCCACTCGTGGAAGAGCCTTCTCGGCGCCGCGCTGCTGCTCGGGATCGTCAACGCCATCGTCCGGCCGATCCTCATCCTCGTTACGCTGCCGGTCACTATCCTGACGCTCGGCCTCTTCCTCTTCGTGATCAACGGCCTGATGCTGGGGCTGGTCTCGCTCTTGCCGATCGGATTCCATGTGCACGGCCTGATCTCGGCGATCCTCGGCGCGATCGTGGTTGGCCTCACGAGCTGGGTGGCCTCATGGTTCATCGGCCCGTCCGGCCGCTTCGAGAGGTATCGCCGCTAGCGCAGGAGCGTTCGAGCGCGGCGCCAGGGGGCTCGGTAACGCACTCGGGGTCACACAGGCCGGAAGGGCTGCCAATGGATGTCAGCGAGGCTCTGCACAAGCGTGTCTCCATCCGGGTGTTCAAGCCGGACCCGGCGCCGCTCGCGACGGTGCGCGCGATCATCGACGATGCCCGTTACGCGCCCTCCGGCGGCAACCTCCAGCCCTGGCGCGTGATCGTCGTCGCCGGCGAGGCGCGGGCCGCGGTGATCGATGCGGCGGCCAAGGCCATGGCCGGCGCGCCGCGTGGGTCGGAGGACGCCGAGCGGCCGGTCTATCCCGAGAACCTCTGGGAGCCCTTCCGCACCCGCCGCTACAAGGTGGGCGAGGACATGTACGCGCTTCTGGGCATCCCGCGCGAGGACAGGCCCGCCCGCTTCGCTCACCTCGCGCGCAACTACCGCTTCTTCGACGCCCCGGTCGGCCTCTTCTTCGTCACCGACCGGGGAATGGGTCACGGCCAGTGGGCGCATCTGGGGATGTTCATGCAGTCGATCGCGCTGGCGGCGGTCGAGCGGGGCTTGGCGACCTGCATGCAGGAAGCCTGGGCGCGCGTGCGCGAAACGCTCGCCGAGCATTTCGCGCTCGCGCCGCAGGAGATGATCTATTGCGGCATGGCCCTGGGCTACGCCGACGAGTCCGCGCCGGTGAACACCCTCCGCTCCGACCGCGCGTCCCTCGACGAGATCGCCGAGTTCCACGGCTTCTGAGCGCTAGGCAAAGCCCTGGTCGGCCAGCCAGTCCCCCAGGAGGTCGATCCAGCGGTCGACCGGCAGCCCGCGCTTGACCATGCCGAAGCCATGGCCGCCGCGGGCGAAGATATGCAGCTCGGCCGGCCGGCCGGCCTTCGACCAGTCGGCGTAGAGCCCTTCGACGGACTTCAGCAGCAGATTGTCGTCGTAGGCTATGCAGAGGAAAAGCGGCGGGGCGTCGGCAGGCACGGGCTTTCCGGCTGTGGCGCCGCCGTAGATCGGCGCCGCGAACGCCAGCGGCGCCCCGCCCGGGTCCATGGCCACGGCGGCGGTCACGAAGGCGCCGGCCGAGAAGCCGATCATGCCGATGCGATCAGGGCTCACGCCAAACGCGCCGGCGCGTTCGCGCACCAGAGCCAGAGTGCGCCGCCCGTCGTCATTGGCGATTTCGCGCGCGGCGGCCAACGCCGGATCGGGCAGCAGCTCGTCGATCGAGGGCCTGGGCTTGCTGCTGTTGAAACGCTCGGTCAGACGAGCCTGCATCTTCGCCGACGTCTCTGCGTACTCGGCCGGATCGGCCGGCGTCGCCATCAGCCGGTACTTGAGCAGGAACGCGGTGTAGCCGCGCTCGGCCAGCCAATGGCAGAGGTCGACGCCCTCGTGGTCCCAGGCGAGGATGCGCCAGCCGCCGCCGGGCGCCACGATGACGCCGACGCCGTTCGCGTTCGCGGTCGGGCGGTAGACCGTCAGCGTCGGCTCGGACACGTTGCGCAGGATCGTCTTTTCGTCCGCTCCGCCGGCGACCGGTCCCTTGAAGCTCTGCTCGGGCGGAACGTCCGGGTTGGTGCGCGCCGGCGGCGTCTGCCACAGCGCGATCACCTCCTCGGCGCTCTTCACGTCCACGCGTGCGTCGTCGGCCATGGCGATCTCCTTCTTGTCCTTCCCCGCACTGTCGCGCAAACGATGCGGCGCGTGAAGGTTTGACCGAGCCGGGAGATCGACGTGGCCCATCCAGCGCTTGAAGCGGGTCGCACCGCCGTGGTCACCGGCGCGGCGAGCGGCATCGGGCTCGCTTCGGCCAAGGCGTTCGCGCGTCTTGGCCTGAACCTGGTCCTGGCTGACGTGCAGGCGGATCTGCTGCCCGACGCCGAGGCGGCGGTCGCGGCGATCGCCGACGCCGGCAAGGTGACGAACACCGTTGTCGACGTGGCGCGGTTCACCGACCTCGAGCGGCTGGCGCAACTCGCCGCCGAGGCGTTCGGCGACGTGCACGTGCTGATGAACAATGCCGGCGCTGGGCGAAACCCGGGCAAGCCATGGGAGGGGCTGGACGGCTGGCGGGCGCTGATCGACATCAACCTCTGGGGCCCGATCAACGGCGGGCAGGCCTTCGTCCCGGCGATGCTGGCCCATGACGGACCTGGGCTCGTGATCAACACCGGCTCTAAGCAAGGCATCACGCTCCCGCCCGGGAACAGCGCCTACAACGTCTCCAAGGCTGGCCTGAGGGCCTACACCGAGCTTCTCGCCCACGAGCTCAGGGGCGCGCCGGGCGGACGCATCACCGCCCACCTCCTGATCCCCGGCTCGACCTTCACCGGCATGAGCGCGCGCTCCGGCCGCGAGAAGCCGCCGGGCGCGTGGACGCCGGAGCAGGTCGCGGACTTCATGCTCGACAGCATCGAACGCGGCGACTTCTACATCCTCTGTCCGGACAACGACGTCAGCCGCGCGCTCGACGAACGGCGCATGGCCTGGATGGCCGGCGACATCATCGAAAACCGCCCCGCGCTGTCGCGCTGGCATCCCGACCATGCGGCGGCGTTCGCCGCCTTCATCAAGGGCGTGTGAAGCGCCCTTAGCTCGCCGAGACTGAGGACACCGCCGCCAGCCGCGCGCCGACCGCGGTCAGGAGCATGTCGTAGGCGCGGTCCACGATCTCGTCCAACGAAGGGGTCTTGGCGAACATGTCGATTGCGCCGGCCAGGATCTCGTCCCGGCTCGGCATCTGGGGCAGGCGGACGGCAGCCAGCGCCTCGCTGGCGCGCCGCCAGTCGCGGGCAAGCGCCTCCTGCAGGGCGACGAGTTCGGGATCCTGCAGCGCCGCGGCGATGGCGCGGGCGATGGGCTCGGGGTTGAAGCGCGCGGCCAGCTGTTCGGCCGCCCGGTCGATCACCCGCGCGCCCAGCCGCTGCTCGCCCTTGAGCAGTCGCTCGGGCGGCAGCTTCAGGTCCCAGACCAGACCGGTCCACGAGAGGGCGCGCAGGATGTAGTAGGTCGCGTCGACCTCCCACCAGCGGAATCCCTGGCGTGCGCTGCTCTGCGCGGCGTGATGGTTGTTGTGCCAGCCCTCGCCCATGGTGAAGAGCGCCAGCGCCCAGTTGTTGCGGGAGTCGTCGCCCGTCACGTAGCGCGTCTTGCCAAGCACGTGGGCCAGCGAGTTGATGCAGAAGGTGGCGTGGTAGACCAGCACCGTGCTCCACAGGAACCCGACCACCAGCCCCGGCCAGCCGGCGATGAGGAAGCAGGCAAGCGCGGTGAGCACGGCTGGCGCGTGTTCGAACCGGTCCAGCCATGCCAGTTCGGGAAACGCGGCCAGGTCGGACACCAGCACCAGGTCGGTCTCGGCGTGTTTGGGATCGAAGATCCAGCCGACGTGCGCGTAGAAGAAGCCTTGCCGACGCGGCGAGTGCGGGTCCTCGGCCGTGTCGGAGTAGAGGTGGTGGCGGCGATGCTGGGCGGCCCACCAAAGCACGCTGTTCTGCGCCGCGGTCTGGGCGAGGAACGCCAACACGAACTGGAAGACGCGGCCGGTGGAAAAGGCTTTGTGGGAAAAGAGCCGGTGATAGCCCGCGCCGATCGCAAAGATGCGTAGCCAATAGAGACCGAAGCAGAGCGCCAGCGCCTGCCAGGTCACGCCGGTCCAGATCGCGGCCAGGCAGGCCAGGTGCACCATGACAAACGGCAGCGCCTGCGGGTTGAGGGCGCGTCGGGCGCCCAGACGTTCAGTGGACATGGATGCGGCGTTCCTGGCCGATCCGCCGCGCCGTCGGGCGGAGCGTGGGGCAGTCTGCAGACAATGTAGGCATGTTCTCTTCGAGATGTCTGAACATCCAGGCGGCGTCGCGCAACCCGGCCGGCCCCAACGATAGATGATTCCCTGCCTGCAAAGTGGCAGGCCGTTGCGAAATCGACGGTTCACGCCACTCGGAAGGTCGATTCCGCGGGCGCGGCGCCGTGTCGGCCGCGGCGAAGTGCCGCGAGGTCAGGCTGGCCTCGGCGACGCTTTCGGTCGATCATCGACGCCGGGAAACGCGAAAACCGGAGGCGCAGCATGCGCACTAACGGCATCAACCATCTGGCGCTCGTCTGCCGCGACATGGCCGAGACGGTGAAATTCTACACAGAGGTGCTCGAAATGCCTCTGGTGAAGACCGTCGAGCTGCCCGGCGGCGGCCAGCACTTCTTCTTCGACTGCGGCGGCGGCAACCTGCTCGCCTTCTTCTGGTGGGAGAACGCGCCGGCGGCCGCGCCGGGCGTCGCTTCCGTCGAGGACTTCCCGCGCAAGCCGATGAGCGCCATCGGCTCGATGAACCACGTGGCGTTCACGCTGGACGAGGACGAGCTTGCGGCGAGCATCAAGCGCCTCGAGGCCAAGGGCGTGCCGGTCCTGCCGCAGGTGGTGAACCACGACGACTCGCCGATGGGCGTCTCGCGCGAGATGCATCCAGGCGTGTTCGTCCGCTCGGTCTATTTCCGCGACCCCAACGGCATCATGCTCGAGTTCGCCGCCCTGACCCGCGAGCTCGGCAAGCCGGAGGACATCCGCCACGCGCCGGCGCACGCGTTGCAGCCGGCGAGCGCCTGAAGACCATGCCGCGGCTGCGTCAGATCCCCCGCGCCGAAGTCACTTCGAAGAACATCCTTCGCATGTATGACCTTCTGTTCGGCGACCGCGACCCGGTCGCCGAACCGGGCACGGCCACGGGGACCCGCGGCGATTGGTGGACGGTCTTCGCCAATTCGCCCGACGTGTTCGATCACGCGGTTAGCGGGTTCGCCCTCTATCGCGGCCAGCGCAAGCTCGACCCGGTGCTGCGCGAGCTCGGCCAGACGCGCGTGGGTTGGGCCAAGGGCAGCCAGTTCGTCTTTTCCCAGCATTGCAAGTCCCTGCGCGGGCTGAAGGTGGCGGAGGAGAAGATCGCCGCCATTCCTAGCTGGCAGGTCGCTGACTGCTTCTCGCCCGAGGAGCGGGCGGTGCTCGCCTACGCGGACTGCCTGGCCCTTTCGGCCGGGCGGACGCCGGATGCGGTGTTCGATGCGCTGAAGCGCTTCATGAGCGACGAGCAGATTCTTGAGTTCACCTACATCGTCATGCTCTACGACATGCACGCGGTGATGAGCCGGGCGCTGCGGGTGGAGTATGACGACCGCGACGATCCGGTGGTCGAAATCGCCGCGCCCAAGGACTTCGCCGCCCGCGACTTCCTGGACACGGGCCGCGAACGCTAGCGCCGTTCCACAAGCGCTTCGCTCGCAGCCCAGGGCGGCTAAGTCACCTTCGCGCGCGTCGCAGATTCCGGAAGGTCGGAGCCGAAGGCGCGCTGGAAGAACTCCGCCACCGTCGGCCGCTCGAGCTCGTCGCACTTGTTTAGGAAGGTGACGCGAAAGCCCTGGGCGATGTCGCCGCCGTAGATCTCGGCGTTCTCCGCCCAGGTGATCACCGTCCTTGGGCTCATGACGGTCGAGATATCGCCGTTCATGAAGGCGTTGCGCGTCATGTCGGCGGTGCGGACCATCGCGGCGATGGTGCGCCGCCCGGCCGGATTGTCGTAATGTGGGTTCTTCGCCAGCACGATCTCCTGCTCGACGTCGTGGGCGAGGTAGTTGAGCGTGGTGACCAGGGACCAGCGGTCCATTTGCCCCTGATTGATCTGCTGGGTGCCGTGATAGAGCCCGGTGGTGTCGCCCAACCCGATCGTGTTGGTGGTCGAGAACAGGCGGAAATAGGGGTTGGCGCGGATCACGCGGTTCTGGTCGAGCAGCGTCAGCCGCCCGCCGGCCTCCAGCACTCGCTGTATCACGAACATCACGTCGGGGCGGCCGGCGTCGTATTCGTCGAAGGTGAGAAGGATCGGCCGCTGCAGCGCCCAGGGTAGCATGCCCTCACGGAACTCGGTGACCTGCTTGCCCTCGCGCAGCACGATGGCGTCCTTGCCAACGAGGTCGATGCGGCTCACGTGGCTGTCCAGGTTCACCCGGATCATCGGCCAGTTGAGCCGGGCCGCGACCTGCTCGATATGGGTCGACTTGCCGGTGCCGTGATAGCCCTGGATCATCACGCGACGATTGTGGGCGAGGCCGGCGCAGATCGCGACGGTGGTCTCGGGATCGAACCGGTAGGCTTCGTCGATATCCGGTACGTGAGGGTCGCGCTCCGAGAACCGCGGCACGATCATGTCGGAATCGACGCCCAGCGCTTCTCGCACGGTCACCCGCTGGTCGGGCGCCAGGGTCAGGAGTCTGTCTTCAGTCTCTTCGGTCAAAGTCGGCATGAGAAATCGGTTAGCGGTTTAAGCCAGCAATGCAAACGGGGGAGCGGCGCTTCTAGCGCAAGCGTGACGCCCGCGTCACGCCATATTGGCTTTGCGCAGCGCTTGGTAGGCTTTGATCACGCGCTGCAGCTTGTGCTCGGCCGAGCGATCGCCGCCGTTCGCATCCGGATGGCAGCGTTTCACGAGCTCGATGTAGCGCGCGCGGATCGCCGGCGCGGTGGCCGTGGCGTCGAGGTCGAGATCGGCCAGGGCGTTGCGCTCCAGCCTGCCCAGCTTGCGCTCGTGCGCGGCATGCTCGGCGCGGCGGCGCGCGGCGGCAAAGAAGCCGAACGGATCTGTGAAGGCGCGCTCCGTCGAGCTGCGCGCCGCCATCGCCTCGCGCGAGCGCCGGGACGCCTGAAACGACCAGGTCGGCCGCTCGCCGGTCGTCGTCCGCGCTTGCCAGGCGCGGATCTGGCCCTCGGTCATCCCGGCGAAGAAGTCCCAGCTGCGGTTATATTCGGCCGCGTGCTCGGTGCAGAACCAGTAGTGCTCGTTCAACAGATCGCGCGATTTCGGCGCGCGCGTCTGCGCCGCGCGGCGGCATCCGGGATGGTCGCAAGGACGCTCCCCCTCCTTTAACCCGCTCGCGGACTCCGCCTGCGCTTCCTCCTCCGGTTTCGGCGGGCGCACGCGGATGTCGACGAATTTGGGCTTGTATTGAAAGGCGCCGGACATGCCACGAAGTATGCGGTTGAACCTTTTGCTTTCAAGAATTGACACCGAAGAATTTGGAGCCGACTCTTATGGGCGCCGTCAGCGACCTGATCCGCGACAAGCTGGAAGCGGCCTTCACCCCCGACACTCTTGAGATCGAGGACGACAGCGCCCGTCACGCCGGACATTCCGGCGCGCGCGCCGGCGGCGAGACGCACTTCAATGTGCTGATCGTCACACCCGCGTTCACGGGCCTGAGCCTCGTACAGCGACAGCGCCTCATCTACGCGCTGCTGGCCGACGAGCTCGAGGGGCGGGTCCACGCACTCTCCGTGCGCGCGCTTGCGCCAGGAGAGGCGGGGTCTGAAGCGCCGCCTGCCGGCGGGGCCTCGAAAGGACGTGCAGGCGCCTAGGCGCTCGCCAGCTGGCCGGCGGCCATCTTGCCGCTGCGACTGTCCTTTTCCAGCTCGTAGCTGATCTTTTGGCCTTCGTTCAGCGAGCCGAGGCCCGCCCGTTCGACGGCCGAGATATGGACGAACACATCGTTTCCACCCGCGTCAGGCTGGATGAAACCGTAGCCCTTTTGGGCGTTGAACCACTTCACAGTTCCGGTAGGCATATTTCGTCGTTTCCAGATTTAGCACCACGCGCCGCGCCAGTCGGCGACACGATCAAATTCTCGAAGAGGATCGAGGCGGGTCCGGGGCTTGGTCACTTGCAAGCGTGGGCGACGGCCGAACCAAAACGATATTCGACGGCGGCGAAGTCGCACACATCGCCGCCGACCGCAAATCTTTTTCGCCTTGCGACCGCTGCGGCTTCAGGCGCCCACTTCGGCATCCGGCAACGGCGGGGAGACCTTAAGCAGCGTGATCTGGTTGCGCGCTCGGCGCAGCACCTGGAAGCGATGCCTGTGGAAAATGAAGGTCTGTCCGACCTCGGGAATCGCCTGCGCTTCGTGGATGACCAGCCCGGCCAGCGTCACCGCTTCCTCGTCCGGCAGATCCCAGTCCATGGCGCGGTTCAGCTCGCGAATGGTGACCGCGCCCTCGACAATGACTGACCCGTCGGGCTGCCGGCGCACGCCCTCGGCCACCAGATCGTGCTCGTCCTCGATCTCGCCGACGATCTCCTCGATGATGTCTTCCAGCGTCACCAGCCCCTGCAAGGCCCCGTACTCGTCGACCACCAGCGCGAAGTGGGTGCGCCGCCGGCGAAACGCGTTCATCTGATCCTTCAGCTTCGTGGTCTCGGGGATGAACCAGGGTTCGCGGGCGAGTGCGGCGATGTCGAGCGTCTCCACACCGCCCTCGGCCGTCGCCACGGCCCTCAGGAGATCGCGAGCGTGCAGCACTCCGATGATATTCTCCGGCTCGCCACGGTAGATCGGCAGCCGCGTGTGCGAGGCCCCCAACGCCTGGTTGATCACGTCGCGCGGCGCAAGGTCAGCGTCGAGCATCTCGATCGACCTGCGGTGCACCATGACGTCGGCGACGTCCATCTCGCCGAGGTCGAGCACCGCGCCCAACATGCGGCGGTCGGCGCTTTCGACCATCCCCTCGGCGTGGTGGTACTCGACAGCGCCGCGGATCTCCTCGTGCGCCTCGGTCTCGCCGCGTCCGGCTTCGACGTCGACGCCGACCAGCTTCAGCGTCCCGCCGACGAACCACTGCACGGTGTTCACCACCGGTGTGAAGACGAGGACGGCCAGTTCGGTCGGGGCCGAGAGCCAGCGCGCCACGTCGTCGGCGCGCATGATGGCCAGCGTCTTGGGCAGCACTTCGGCGAACACCAGCACGAGCACGGTCATGATGCCGGTGGCGATCGCCACGCCGAGGCCGCCGTGGAACGTCTGGCTCAGAACCATGGTCACCATGGCCGAGGCCAGGATGTTGATCAGGTTGTTGCCCAGCAGCACGGCGCCGATCATCTGCTCGCGCTCGCCGATCAGGCGGTTTACGCGCGCCGCGGCGCGATCGCCGTCCCGCTCCAACTGGTGCATGCGCCCGCGGCTGGCCCCGGTCAGTGAGGTCTCCGCGGCGGAGAAGACGCCGGAGATCGCCAGCAGCAGCACGATCACCGGCGCAATGGCCAACAGCTCTGCGATCATGGCCGAGCGCCTTCTTCGATCAGAAAGGTCTTCAAGAGTCCGACGTCGACGTTCGCGTCCACGAGCGTCTCGCCGATGCGGCGGGGAAGGATGAGGGCGATTCGTCCGGCCCGCGCCTTTTTGTCCTGCGCCATGCGAGCGACGAGATCGCCTGCGCTTAAAGGCAGACCGCCGGCGATCTCCGCGAGCTGCGTGGGCAGGCCGGCGGCTGCGATCGCCGTCCTCGCGCGCCTCGCGTCGTCGCCGGGGCAGAGCCCGCTCAACAAAGCGAAGCGGAAGGCTAGCGCCGAGCCCAGCGCGACGGCCTCCCCATGCAAAAGCAGGTCGGAGAAGCCGAGGGCGGCTTCGAGCGCATGTCCGAACGTGTGGCCCAGGTTGAGCAAGGCGCGGCGGCCCTGCTCGCGCTCGTCCTCGGCGACGATCTCGGCCTTCATCTCGATCGAGCGGCCGATGGCGTGCGCCAGCGCGGCCGGCTCGCGGGCCAGCACGCTTGCGCCATTGGCCTCTAGCCAAGCGAAGAAGCCGGCATCGCCCAACAGGCCGTATTTGATGATCTCGGCGTACCCGCAACGCATCTCCCGCGCCGGCAGGCTGGCGAGCGCGTCCAGGTCCGCCAGCACCAGCCGCGGCTGGTGGAACGCGCCGATCAGGTTCTTGCCCTGCGGCGCATCGATCGCCGTCTTGCCGCCGACCGAGGAGTCGACCTGCGCCAGAAGCGTGGTCGGGATCTGCACGAAGTCGATGCCGCGCTTATAGATCGCCGCCGCGAAGCCGGCGAGATCGCCGACCACGCCGCCGCCGAGCGCGATGATGAAATCGCCCCGGTCCAATTCCAGATCGAGCAAGCGGTCAAGCAGGTCCTCGAGCCCGGCGAAGCTCTTCATCGCTTCTCCCGGCGGCACGGCGATCACCAGTGGCTCTACGCCGGCCTTGCTGAGCGAGGCCCCCAGCCGACCCGCGTAGAGGTCGGCGACGGTTGTGTCGGTGACGATGGCGGCGCGCCCACCGGTCATCAGCGGCGCGATGAGCCCTCCGGCCCGGTCGATCAGTCCCGGCCCGACGACGACCTCATAGGCGCGGTCGCCCAGCCCCACCCCATAGCCGGTCACGGCGACGGCGCGCCTGCCGCCGCTCGGGCGCGCAACGCCTGGATGATGGCGTCCACCGTCGCCTGGTGCGCGGCTTCGCCGGATTCGACGGTGATGTCGGCCTGCGCATAGACCGGGTACCGCTCGCGGGCCAGCTGCTCCAGCACCTCGCGCGGGTCGCCCTGGCGCAGCAAGGGGCGGTCGCTCCGCCGTTCGACGCGGCGTAGCAACACCTCCATGTCGGCTTTCAGCCAGACCGAGATCGCTTTCTGGCGGATCAGCTCGCGCGTGGCCGGGGTCATGAACGCCCCGCCGCCGGTCGCCAGCACGTGCGGCGGCTCATCCAGCAGGCGCGCGATCACCCGTCGCTCGCCGTCGCGGAAGGCGGCCTCGCCCAGCTCCTCGAAGATGTCGGGGATCGACCGGGCGGCCGCGCGCTCGACCTCCTCGTCGGCGTCGACGAACGGCAGGCCGAGCGCATGAGCGAGCCGCCGGCCGATGCTGGACTTGCCGGCGCCCATCAGACCGACCAGCGCGATCGTCCGCTGTCGGAGGGCGGGCTCGTTGCTCATCGGCGGAAGCGGGGCTGGACGGAAGACCGGCCGGGTCGAGAGTGGCGCTTGATCATCGCCCGAGGCGCTTTACACGAGGATCAGGATGCGCGCCATGATCGGCCGGCGCATCGGGCTAGCCGGGGGCCTTAAGGAGAGCGGCGCGACGCCCATGGCCAAGGCGACTGCAAGGGGGGCGAAAGACGCCGCGATGGGGCTGCTGGCCAGCCTTGTCTTGCTAGCGCTGACCGCCGGCGCGCGCGCGCAAACCCCAGAGGCGGGCGGACAACCGCCTCCGCTGGATGCCGGCGCCCAGCAGCAGCAGGCCTCGCCGCCAGCGGCCCTCGAACCCCCGCTCGCGCCTGTGGCAGGGCCGCCGGGTCCGCCTGCGCCCCAGGCCGGTCCACCCGCGGCCCAGGCCGGTCCGCTGCCAGCGACGACGCAGACGCTTGCGCCGCCGCCGGTTCCGGTCGAGGGCCAGGCGCTGAACCCGCTCGATCTCTTCTCGGCGGGCCGCGATACCGGGCTAGGACCGGATCTGTGGCGCGGCGCTTCCGCCGCGCTCGCGCGGACCGTCATTCCGACCCTCGGCGACCACCCGCTCTCGCCGGCCGCAGCGGGACTTGCCAGGCGCGTCCTGGCCGCTGCGGCAACCGCGCCCGAGGGGGCCGGTGACGACGCCGACCTCGCCGCCGCCCGCGCCCGCGCGCTGCTCGCGCTGGGGGACGCGCCGACCGCCGAGCTGATCCTCGACCACACGGCCGGGCTCGCGAACAGCGCCGCGCTCTCCGAGACCGCTGCCGAGGCTGCGTTGATCGACGACGAGGACGACAAGGCTTGTGCGATTGGCGAAGCGCTCGGCGTCGGGCGCGACGGTGCCTATTGGCTGAGGCTCAGAGCCTTCTGCCAGGCGCGAGCCGACAAGCCCGCCGCCCAGCTCACCCTGACGCTGGCCGACGACGCCGACCACGACCCCGCCTTCGCCCGCATGATTGGCGTAATCATCGCCGGGGGCGGCGATCCCGGCCCCGCGTCCCTTCGCGACGGCGTCGACTACGCCACGTCGCGGCAGCTCAAGCTCGATCTGGGGCCAGCGACGCCCGACGCCCCGCCGGCGATCGCACTTCGGCTTGCCGCCGGCGCGACCGGCCTCGGGCCAGGCCCGCCCGCCGCCGCGCCGCCGGCCGAGGCCGACATCCTCGCCGACCTGCGCAAGGCCAAGAGCGTTCAGGCTTACGGCGCGGCCGCCCGGCTGGCGCTCCCTTCGATCGTGCAGATGGTGCAGGCCAAGACTCCGCTCACCAATCCCATTCAGCTCGCGACGGCCGCCCTGGCCGCGGGCGATGTTCAGACCGCGCAGGCGATTCGGCTCGGGCTCGCCGACACCGCGGGTGCTGGCGCTGATCCGGCCGATCTCGCCATTCTGGACGCCGCGCTGGCCGTCGCAGCGGGCAAGGCCGATCCGCCGAGCTTGGACCGGCTGATCGAGCGCGGCGCGCGCACCGATGCGGCGGCGGGGCGCGCCCAGGGCGCCGCGGCGCTGGTCTTCGCCCTGGGCTGGCCGGCCGACGGCCAGGCGCGGGCCGAGTTCGCCGGCTTCAACCTTGGCCACGCGCGGGCGTCGCCCGCCACGCTGCTCCTGCTCGATGACGCCGCCGACCAGGGCGTGCGCGGCGACGTCGCCTTGGTTGCGCTCAGCGTCGCGGAGGCCGCCGGCGAGCCTGGCCCCGAGCCCGCCGATCGCGCCGCGCTGATCCGCGCCCTCGACCGGGTCGGCCTCAAGGCTGACGCGCAAGGCTTCGCGCTCGAGGGGCTTGTCGGCCTGGAAGCGCGCTGATGGCGGCGGAGGGTTGGGTCGAGGCCTTTCTTGAGATGATGGCGGTCGAGCGTGCGGCGGCCAGGAACACGCTCACTGCCTACGCGAAAGACCTCGCCGATGCGTCGGCCTTCCTCGCCCGCTGCGGCCGCGACCTCACCGACGCAGGCCTGGAGGACATCGAAGCCTACTTCCTCGACCTGGGCGCGCGCGGGCTGTCGCCGGCCACCGCCGCGCGCCGCCGCGCGGCGGTGCGCGGCCTCTATCGCTTTGCGCTCGGCGAGGGCTGGCGCACCGACGATCCTTCGCGCCGCATCGATGCGCCGAAGAAGGGCCGGCCGTTGCCGCACGTCCTGACCCGCGACGAGATCGACCGATTGATCGCCGCGGCCGGCGAGAGAGACGGGGCGGCGGGGCTTCGCCTCGCCTGCATGGTCGAGCTGCTCTACGCCTCGGGCCTGCGCATCTCCGAGCTGCTGGCGCTGCCGCTCGCCACCATCGCCCGCGAGCCGGCCTACCTGATCGTCAAAGGCAAGGGCGGCAAGGAGCGGCTCGCGCCGCTGAACGATCCTGCGCGCGCGGGAATCGCCGCCTACCTGCCGGCGCGCGCGTCATTCCTGCCCAAGGGCGTCAAGGACAGCCCGTGGCTCTTCCCTTCGCGCGGCGCCGGCGGACGCCTGACCGCCCGCCGCTTCGCCCAGATGCTCTCCGAGGCCGCGGTCGTTGCCGGCGTCGACCCGTCGCGCATCAGTCCGCATGGCCTGCGCCATGCGTTTGCGACCCATCTGCTGGAGGGCGGCGCCGACCTGCGCGCCGTGCAGAAGCTGCTCGGCCACGCCGACATCGCAACGACCCAGATCTACACCCACGTCGCCCAGGACCGCCTGCGCGCGGTCATGGAAAAGAGCCACCCGCTGGCGAAGCGAAGACCGCCTAGCGGGCGCTGATCAGCACGTCTCCAGGCGCGGCGTCGCCGGCGGCGAACTCGGGCAGGGCGGCGAGCTCGGCGTAGAGCGGAGCGAAGTCGGTCTCGACGGTCTGGCGCAGCAGATCCTCGAAGCTTTTGATGACGAAGTAAGTCTCCTGGTAGGCGTCGATCCGATAGTGGGTGAGCATCACACGCTTCATGTCGAAGGCGACGCGCCGCGGCGTCGGGTCCTCGAGCGCGTAGATCGACTCCCCGTGGCTGGAGACGATTCCCGCCCCGAAGATCTTTAACCGGCCGCCCTCGCGGATCAGCCCGAACTCGACGGTGTACCAGTAGAGACGGGCCAGCATCTCAAGCCCGCCCAGGCGCACGGCGCGGAGGCCGCCCCGGCCATAGGCCTGCATGTAGTCGGCGAACACCGGGTCGGCGAGCAGCGGCACGTGGCCGAACACATCGTGGAACACGTCCGGCTCGCGCAGGTAGTCCATCTGGTGCGGCTCGCGGATGAAACGGCCGGCGACGAAGCGGCGGTTGGCCAGGTGGTCGAAGAAGATCTCGTCGGGCACAAGTCCCGGCACGGCCACGACCTTCCACCCGGTCCGCGGACCCAGATGCTCGTTCAGCTCATCGAAGTCCGGGATACCCGGCTTGGAGAGCTTCAGCACGTCCAGTCCGTTCAGGAAGGCGTCGACCGCGCGCCCCGGCAGCTGCGCGCTCTGCCGGGCGAAGAGGGTGTCCCAGCGCGTGTGTTCCTCCGGCGTAAAGGCGGCCCAGTTTTGCGGGACGGTCCAGTCGGCCGCGGCGCCGGGCGGCGGCGCGTCGAAGACGTGTGGCAGGGCGGGGTTGGCGCTCATTGCGCTGCTTCCAACGTCGCTGGCGCGACAGCCGCGACCGTCTGTCGGATCGCGCCGAAGATCGAGGCGTCGGTCTCGTCGCACATGTCGATGGCGACCTGGTCGCCGGCCTTCAGGAATGGCGTCTTCGGCGCGCCGTCCAGGATCGTCTCGACCGAGCGCAGCTCGGCGATGCAGGCGTAGCCCATGCCGCCCGCCTCGATCGGCCGTCCCGGCCCGCCGCCGTCGCCCTTGTTGGAGACGGTGCCGGACCCGACGATGGTCCCGGCGCCGAGCGAGCGGGTCTTGGCCGCATGCGCGATCAGGGTCCCGAAGTCGAAGGTCATCTCGCGTCCTGCGTTCGGGCGGCCGAACGGCGCGCCGTTCAACGAAACCAGGATCGGGCGATGCAGTTTCCCGTCGCGCCACGCCGCGCCCAGCTCATCCGGGGTCACCGCGACCGGCGAGAAGGCCGACGCCGGCTTCGACTGGAAGAAGCCGAATGACTTGGCGAGTTCGCCCGGGATCAGGTTGCGCAGCGAGATGTCGTTGACGAGCAGCACCAGGCGAACGGCGGTCAGCGCCTGCTCGCGCGTTGCGCCCAGCGGCACGTCGCCGGTGATCACCGCCACCTCCGCCTCGAAGTCCAGGCCCCAGGCCTCATCGACCAGCGGGATGGGGTCGCTCGGCGCGAGGAACCTGTCCGAACCGCCCTGGTACATCAACGGGTCCGTCCGGAAACTCGCCGGCAGCTCAGCGCCCCGCGCGCGGCGCACGAGCTCGACGTGGTTCACATAGGCCGAGCCGTCCGCCCACTGATAGGCGCGGGGCAGGGGACTTGCCGCCTCCGCCGGGTCGAACGGTTGGCCAGGCCCGCCCCCATCGAGGCTCTGCGCCAGGGCGGCGAGCTTCGGGGCGAGCCGGTCCCAGTCGTCCAGCGCCGCCTGCAGCGTGGGTGCAATCGTGCTGGCGTCGACGCAACAGCGTAGGTCGCGCGAGACGACCACCAGGCGTCCGTCGCGTCCGCCTTTGAGCGATGCGAGCTTCATCGCCCTTTCCAGCTGTCGACGTAAGCGGCGTCCTCGACCGCGGCCGCGGCCGCGCCGACCTCGAGCGGATCGCGCGCGTCGACCATGACCGCATACTCGTCGGTGGCCGGCTTCGGCTGGGTGAGCATGTTCCTCAGGGCCTTCGGGTGCGGCCCGTGCGTGAAGCCCGACGGGTGGAAGGTCATCATGCCGGCCCTGATGTGGTCGCGGCTGAAGAAGTCGCCGGCGTGGTAGAACAGCACCTCGTCGAAGTCGTCGTTGTTGTGGAAGAACGGCACCTTCAGCGCGCCGGGGTCGGTCTCGAACGGCCTTGGCGCGAACGTCGCGACCACGAAGCGGTCGGAGACGAAGGTCGAGTGCACGCTGGGCGGCAGGTGGTAGCGGTGGCTGGCGACCGGCCGTAAGTCCTTTACGTTCAGGCGGACCGGCGAAAGCTCGCCGTGCCAGCCCACGGCGTCGAGCGGATTGTAGGGGTAGGTCGCGACCGAAACCTCGCCGCGCTTCTTGATCTGCACGGCAAACGCGCCGGCCATCGCTTGGTGGGCGCGGAACGCCTCGTCCATCTCGGGCGTGTCCAGCATAGCTGGATCGAACAGGGCATGACCGCCCAGAAGTCCCTTCTCCGGCAGGCTCAGGTGGGCGTTGGTCGCCTGGATCATCAGGATCGCCGACGCGCTCGATGGCGCGAGCCGCCACATCGCCCCGCGCGGCAGGTAAAGGTAGTCGCCGGCCAAAAAGGCCATCCGCCCCCAGTCACAGAAGAGCTCACCCTCGCCATCGTGCACGAACAGCAGCTGGTCGCCGTCGGCGTTCCGCGCCAGCGCCGTCAGCGGGCCCTCCGGCTTCCAGAACCGCATCTCGAGCGCATCGTTGGAGAGCACGACCGGCGCGTCCCAGGGCGACGCCTGCGGTTCGTTCAGCCGGTTCAGATCGAACGCCCGCGGCCGCAAAGGGCCCTCGAAGCTCGTCCAACCTGTCGGAGGCCTCGGGTGATGCATGAAGGCGGCGGGCCCATAGAAGCCCTCCTTCGAGATTTCGCGCTCGAAGGTTCCCTCCGGCATGTCCGCGTGCGCCTGCCGGGAGTGGATCCCTTGCGCCCCGCGAACGGGGATGCCGATCGCTTTCGCCACGCCCTAGGCCTTCGCCGCCAGTACGCCGCGGCGAATCTGATCCTGTTCCAGCGACTCGAACAAGGCCTTGAAGTTCCCTTCGCCGAAGCCCTCGTTGCCCCTGCGCTGAATGATCTCGAAGAAGATCGGCCCGACGAGGTTCTCGGTGAAGATCTGCAGCAACAGCCCCTGGCCTTCGCTGGGCGCGCCGTCGATCAGGATCCGGTCGGCGCGCAGCCGCTCCACGTCTTCGCCGTGGCCGACCACACGCGCATCGATCTGGTCGAAATAGGCATCCGGCGTGTCCTGGAAGCGCACACCACGCGCGCTCATCGCCTCGACCGAGGCGAAGATGTCGTTCGTCGCCAGCGCCACGTGCTGGATGCCCTCGCCGTGATAGTCGCGCAGGAACTCCTCGATCTGCGACTGGTCGTCCTGGCTCTCGTTCAGCGGGATTCGGATCTTGCCGCAGGGGCTGGTCATCGCCTTGGAGACCAGGCCGGTCTGCGCGCCCTCGATGTCGAAGTAGCGGATCTCGCGGAAATTGAAGATGCGCTCGTAGAACTCCGCCCAATGCGCCATGCGGCCGCGGAAGACGTTGTGCGTCAGGTGGTCGATCAGCGTCAGGCCGGTGGTGGCCGCCGCCATCGCGACGTCCGCCCCCGGCAGCTCGACGAAGTCGACGTCGTAGATCTCCTGCGCCCCGTAGCGGTCGACGAGATAGAGGTTCGAGCCGCCGATCCCCTCGATCGCCGGAATGTTCAGCTCCATGGGTCCGACCGGTCCGCTGATGGCCTTCGCGCCGCGTTCCACCGCAAGCTTCAGCGCCGCCGCGGCGTCCTTCACCCGAAACGCCATCGCGTTGGCGGAAGGCCCGTGCGCGGCGCGGAAGGCGGCCGGCTGGCCGGACGGCTCCATGTTGAGGATGAAGTTGATGTCGCCCTGGCGAAACCGCAGCACGTTCTTCGATCGGTGCCGGGCGGTCGCGGCGAAGCCCATGGTCTCGAACACGCGTTTCAGCCGCTCGGGATCGGGCGCCGTGAACTCGACGAACTCGAAGCCGTCGGTCCCCAAGGGATTGTCGGTGAGGTCGGTCATGACGGACTCCGTGGATACGGGAGAATAGCTCGAGTCGAGGGACGGTTCCTTGCGATCTTGCTCTAGCATGGCACAATGCCGGCATATTATGCCGCTTGGAGGCCTGGAAATGGAGAGTTATGCCTGAGCTCGCCGACGTCGACCGGCGCATCCTCGAAGCGCTGCAGGCCGACGGCCGGCTGACCAACGTCGAATTGGCCGAGCGTGTCGGCCTTTCGCCCAGTCCGTGCCTGAGGCGCGTAAAGGCGCTGGAGGCGCGGGGCTTGATAAAGGGCTATGTCGCGCTCCTCGACCGCCGCGCGCTCGGCCTGGGCGTCATGGCCTTCGTCGAGGTGCAGGTGGAGCGCAACAGCGAGACCGCCGCCGAGGCCTTCACCGGTGCGCTCATGCGCGAGAGCGCGGTCGTCGCCTGTTACGCCATGACCGGCCCCTATGACTACCTGCTGCAGGTGGTCACGCCGAGCCTCGACGACTACGCTCAGTTCGCCATGCAGCGGCTCCTAAAGATGCCAGGCGTGAAGGACGTCCGCTCCAGCTTCGCGCTGGAGGCGGCGAAGGAGTCGACGGCTCTGCCGCTCGAGCACATCCGGGGCCACGGCCGGCGATGACCTACACGCTGCACAGCATGTGGCGGGCGACGGCGCCCTACCGCGTGCGGATCGGCCTGAACCTGAAGGGGCTGCCTTTTAACTATGTCGCGGTCGATCTGCCCGGCGGAGAACAGCGCCGCGAGCCCTATCTCGCCGTCAACCGGCAGGGTCTGGCGCCGGCGCTCGACGTCGGCGACCGCGTGCTCACCCAGAGCCTCGCCATCCTCGAGTGGCTCGAGGAGACGCATCCCGAGCCCGCTCTCCTGCCCACGGACCCCCTCGACCGCGCAACCGTGCGCGCCATGGCCGAGATCGTGGCCTGCGACATCCATCCGCTGAACAACCTCCGCGTCCTGCAGGCGATCGAGGGCCTCGGCGTGGCCGGCGGCTCGGACGAACAACGCGCCTGGGTGCACCGCTGGATCAACGCCGGCTTCGATGCGCTGGAGCCGATGGTTCAGCGCTACGGCGGCGGCTTCGCCTTCGGCTCGCAGCCTGGCCTCGCCGACTGCTGCCTGATCCCGCAGGTCTATTCGGCGAACCGCTTCAAGCTCGACCTTTCACCCTATCCGGCAATCAGGGCCGTGGCCGAGCGCGCGGCGGGGCATCCCGCCTTCGCCGCCGCCCATCCGGACAAACAGCCCGACGCGCCGCGCTTGCCGTAAGGCCCGCGCGGCCGGTAGAGTTTTCCGCGAGGCACGCATTTCATAAGCCATTCAAGGGACGAGAACGATGGGACTGCTCGACGGGAAGGTTGTCTTGGTCACTGGCGGCGGGCGCGGGATCGGGCGTGAGACCGCGATGATCGCGGCGAGGCACGGGGCCAAGGTGGTGGTGAACGACCTCGGCGGCGACGTGCACGGCCAGGGCGCCGACAAGGCCCCGGCGCAGGAGGTCGTCGAACTGATCAAGGCGGCCGGCGGCGAGGCCATCGCCAACACCGAGAGCGTCACCGATCTGGCGGCGGTGAACCGCATGGTGCAGCAGGCGATGGACACCTTCGGCGGCCTGCACGCGATCGCCAATCCGGCAGGCATCCTGCGCGACCGCATGGTCCACAACATGACCGAGGACGAGTGGGACGCGATCATGACGGTCCACCTGCGCGGCCACTTCAACGTTGTGCGCGCCTCGATCAACCACTTCCGCAGCCAGCAGGACGGCTGCTACCTCATGTTCTCGTCGGGCTCGGGCCTGATCGGCAACATCGGCCAGACCAACTACGGCGCGGCCAAGAACGGCATCGCCGCCTTTTCGCGCATCGTCGCCATGGAGGGCGCGCGCAACAACGTGCGCTCGAACGCGATCGCGCCGGGGGCGGCCACACGCATGACCGACTCGGTGCCGCGCGACGAGGAAGCGGCCAAGCGCCGCGAAGCCACGCGCGAGATGCAGAGCCCGGTACGGCCCGCCGAGCTCACCGTCGCGCTGATGACGGACGCGGCGAAGTCGATCTCGGGCCAGGTGTTCGGCGCCGGCGGCTACAACCTCTCGGTCTACTCCCAGCCGCGGCCGATCAAGACCTACTCGCGCGAGGGCGGCTGGGATGTGCCGGCGATCATCAAGGACTTCTTTCCGCGCGCCGAGGAACTCTACACCCCGCTCGGCCGCACAGCCCCGGCGCCTGCGATCGCTGTGCCGGTGAGCTGACCGCTGCCTGACATGCCCTACGAAACCCTGCTCTATGAGGTGGCGGACAGGGTCGCCACGATCACGCTCAACCGGCCGGAGCGGTTCAACGCCATCGAGCGGCTGATGCCGCGGGAGATCCGCGCGGCGGTCGAGCAGGCCGAGCGCGATCCGGACGTGCACGTGATCGTGGTCAAAGGGGCCGGCAAGGGCTTCTGCGGCGGCTACGACCTGAAGAAGTTCGCCGAACGCTCGGACGGCGATGCGACCGGCGGCCAGGAGATGCCTTGGGATCCGACCGTCGACTTCGCCGGCATGTGGCGCAACACCCAGGACTTCATGGCGCTCTGGCGGGCGCGCAAGCCGACCATCGCCCAGGTGCACGGCGCGGCCGTCGCCGGCGGCTCGGACATCGCGCTCTGTTGCGACTTCCTGATCATGGCCGAGGACGCCCGCATCGGCTACCCGCCGGCCCGTGTCTGGGGCGTGCCGACCCCGGCCATGTGGGTCTATCGGCTAGGCCCGCAGGCGGCCAAGCGGCTGATGATGACCGGCGACCTGATCACGGGGACGGAAGCAGCGCAGATGGGCCTGGCGCTCCGCGCCGTGCCGGCGGCCAGGCTCGAGGCCGAAGTCGAGGCGCTCGTCAGCCGCCTGCGCGGGGTGCCGCGCAACCAGTTGATGATGACCAAGATGGTGGTCAACCAGGCCTACGAGAATATGGGCCTGGCCACGACCCAGATGCTTGCCACCTTCTTCGACGGGGTCGCCCGCCACAGCCCCGAGGGCATCTGGTTCCGCGAGCGGGCCGAGGAGGTCGGCTTCAAACAGGCGGTGGCCGAGCGCGACTCCGGCGAGCCGATCGCCCCGCACGTCTCCAAGCGCTAGATCACTTGCAGCGCCCCGCCGTGTGCCTTGCATGCGTGCGCCTGCGCGGGCGACCTGCTCGCGGCCGCAGCGAGGCCCTAGTCTAGCCCGCCGTCGCCTTGCTGATCGTCGCCTCGGAGTCGCGGGTGATCATGGTATTGAACGGGTCGACGCCGGCGAACTTCGGCGGGCGGCTGACGATGAGGTTGATCGTCTGCACGCCGGTGTGGATCGGCACACGCTGTACAGCGATGACCTTCGATGCGTCGTAGCCCGGCGAGGCCGGCTCGACGTCGAAGGCGCCGACGTCCACCGTCTCGTTCATCGGCGTGGGCGTCTCGCGACCCTGCCCGTCGGCGTAGACCTTCTTGGCGTCGACCGTTAGGGCGAGGTCGTACTTGCCGTCGGCGCGCTTGCTGTACACCGCCTTTGTCGCCTTAAGGTCATAGAGGGTGATCTTCTCGAACAGGTCGGTGATCAGCTGCTGCTTGTCGGCCGGCGCGACCTTGCGGAAGTCGTTCACGAGGTCGAGCGAGGTTGGGTACGGCGGACCCTTGAAGGCGTAGTCGTGCAACAGCATCCGCAGCGCCTTGTCGACGTTGTCCTCGCCGATCTGGTCCTGCAGGCGGTACATGACCACCGAGCCCTTGCGGTAGTGGATGTAGGGCTGGTCCTCGACCCGCTCGAGCGGCTGTTCGTCCAGCACCGAGCCGCCGCGCGCGCGGAGGTAGCTGTCGAGCTCGAAGCGCAGGAACTTGCGCATCATGTAGGGCCCGTACATGTGCTTCATCACCATGCCGGCGGAGTACTGCGCCAGCGTCTCCGACAGCATGGTGTCGCCCTGCTCGTCGGCGCCGATCACCTGGTGAGCCCACCACTGGTGGCCGAGCTCGTGTGCGCCCACGTAGGTGACCATGTCGACCTTCGCTGGGTCGCGCTGGTCGGCGATGAAGAAGATTCCCTCCGACCACGGAATGGTGCCGGCACCGAAGGATTCGGCGAAGGAGCCTTGCGGGGCGGGGAACTCGAGCACCCGCACCTGGCGGAACTGATAGGGGCTGTAGTTGGCGTTGTAGTAGTCCAGCCCGGCCTCCATCGTGCGCTGCATGCGCGCCACGTTCCATGGATGCTTGGGGTCGTAGTAGACGCTGATCGCCACGCCCTTGTAATTGACGGTCGAGACGGCGTACCGCGCCGACAGCGCCGAGAAGAAATAGAGCACCGGCTGGTCCATCAGGAAGCGGACGGTCCGGCGACCGTCCTTCACGACCTCCGACACGGCGTAGCCGGGCGCGATCGGAATCTGGTCGGCGTCGGTAGTGACGGAGATGTCGGCGGTCACCCAGTCAGCGTCATGGCCGAGGTAGTTGAAGCGGTCGGCGCCGGGCGTTCCAAGCTGCGGAATGCGCAGCTCCGCCGGCAGGCCGTACTTCCGTCGCTTTGAGCGGTCCTGCAGCAGAGCCTGCCGGTCCATGCCGATCACGGGCGCGACGTCCTGTGTGGTCACGAAGGCGCCGTTGTCCATGATGTTGACGATATTGCCGCTGTTGCGGAAGCCGTGCTGGGCGTGGGTGGTCACGAAACTCAGCATCCGGGTTTCACCCGGTTGCATCGGGTGATCGAAGGTGTAGATGCGGTAGTTGTATTCGGGGACGTTGGTGGTCAGCTTCGCGCCGTCGACGATGACGCTGTTGACCGTCAGGTCCTGAACGAAGCGCACGTGCAGCGTGGCGATCGGCCCGTTCGTGCGGTTCTGGAGCACGTAGCTACCGGCCGTGACCACCTTGGGCGCGTGCGGCCAGATCTGGAAGTCGAGCTTGACCGAGGTGATCTTCGGCTGCGGCAGCGTCTCGTACCGCAGGAACTTCTTCTCGTAGTCGGCGGTCCAACGCTCGACCCCGAGGGTCGTGCGGTAGGGATTCCAGACGTGGGTGTTGATGAAGATATAGGCGCCTGACGTAACGAAGACGGCGAGGCCGACGGCTACGAGGGCGCCCGCCGTCCCCCGTAGGCGCGAGGGCAGGCGGCGCAGGCGCGGCATGAGCCGGCTCTCGGTCCCCCGGCGCCACAAGCCGTACGCCAGCACCAGCAGCACCAGCGCGAAGCCGGCCCAGTAGACCCGAAACCAGTAGGCGGCTATCCAGTAGTGGCCTTGGCCGTTCATGTCGGAGAGCGGAACGGTCGGACCATTGCCGAACTGGTAGAGGTTGTCCTCGAAGCCCAGGGTCGTGAGCACGACCGTCGAGATCAGGTAGACGACCATCACCGCCCAGCCGACGAACTTGTGCGGGCTGAGCGCTTGCACGAAGATCGCGAGCGCTGCGACCAGGGTGAGGTCGATCGCGTTCGGCAGGACGTACCAGAGCAGGTACTCGCCGATCTGGAAGTCGAAGAACCCCTTGATCGCCTGCATCGCGATGGCGACGGCCGAGCCGACGACCAGCGTCGAGACCAGCACGAGCGCCAGCGCGAGCGTCTTCGGCGCCACGTACATCCAGTCGGCGATCGGCGTGGCGTCGATGATCTCGTTCGTGCGCCGCTCGCGCTCGCGCCAGACGAGCTCGCCAGCATAGTAGATCGCGATGACCAGCCCGAAGAAAGTGTAGGCCGCGTCCAGCGCCCCGATCATCACCCGCGTGACCGGATAGATACGACCGTCGTAGAGGCCGATCTCGGTCGAGAAGTAGAGGTTGCCGAGCGAGAGCAGCGCCGCTAGGCCCAGGAGCACGAAGTAGGCCGGGCTGCCGAATACCTGCAGGGCGTCGAGTTTGGTGCGCGCCCAGAGCTGGGCGAGGATGGCGCGTGTGTCGAACACCGGCCTGACGCCGCCGCCGAGCGCCAGCGCGCGGATCTCGGCCGGGGCGGACTCCTCGAGCCGCGCCTTCCGCCCTCGCCCCCCGCCCGCGACGGCTCGTAGGTTGAACAGCCAGTAGGATGAGGCGAGCACAGCGGCGGCCACGCTCAGCCAGATCACCTTCTGCCAGAGTATGTCGCCGGCGATCGGGGGGAGCTGGGTGTTGAGCTCGCTCGCCGTCCAATAGCGCATGGCGGCGAAAAAGCTGGTCCCGCCAAAGGGGTCGGTGAGGGCGGCGAGATGGATGAAGTCGGGCCGGTTGAGCGCGAACCCCGAGACCGTTCTCAGCACGAACAGGGCGACCAGCCCGACGTAGGCCCACATCATCGAGCGCGTGACGGTGGTAAGCGTGAAAAACACCGCTGCGCAGAAGATGATCACTGGCAGGGCGACGATGGCATAGGCGTAGGCGTAGTGGAGCGGCGCGAAGGGCCCTAGGGTCTCGCGATCGACCCATGGGGCGACCGAGCCCAGCCAGAGCCCGATCGGCACGGCGAGGAACGCGAGCGCGGCCGCGGCGAGCGAGCCGCAGAAACGGCCATAGAGGTAGTCAAACTTCCGGATCGGCGTCGCGCGGATGATCGACCCAAAGCCGGTGTCGTCGTCGCGCACGATGACGTTGGCGACGAAGGCCACGACGACGAACATGTAGATGTAGGCGAACAGGAAGGTGCTCTGGATCAGCACGAACGGCGCGTTCTTGTGCACGTTGTCGGTCGAGCCAATCTGGATGACGCTCGAGGCGGCCGAGCCGAACGCCAGCAGCGCGAAGATGACGACCGCGATCCAGAAGATCGGCTGGCGGAGCTGGTAGCGGAACTCGAAGCCCGCGATCTTGGCGAACATCGCGGGTTTCCTCAGGCGGCGCGGCGGCTGGCGACAAGGGTGGAGAAGTAGACGTCCTCGAGGCCGCCATCGACATGGGCGAAGCCGTCGCCGGGGTCCGCATCGGCGAGCACGTGCACGACGGTCTGGCCCGCAAACAGCCGGGTCGAAATCACCTCGTGTCGCGCGCGCACGGCCTCCAGCTCGGCCTTGCTCATGGCCTTCATCCAGACTCGGCCTTTGAGTTGGTCGATCAGCCCGACCGGCTCGCCCTCGCGCACGATCCTTCCCTCGGCGATGATGGCCATGCGGGGACAGAGGTCCGAGACGTCCTCGACGATGTGGGTCGAGAGGATGACGACGACGTTCTCGCCGATCTCGGCCAGCAGGTTCAGGAACCTGAGCCGCTCCTCGGGGTCCAGCCCCGCCGTCGGCTCGTCGACGATGATCAGCGACGGGCTGCCGATCAGCGCCTGGGCGATGCCAAAGCGTTGGCGCATGCCGCCGGAGTAGCCGGCCAGCGCCTTCTTGCGCACGTCCCAGAGATTGGTCTGATTGAGCAGATGCGCGACCGCCGCCTTGCGCGCCTTTGCGTCGCCGACGCCCTTCAGGATGGCCATATGGTCGAGCATCTCCAGCGCTGAGACGCGCGGATAGACCCCGAAATCCTGCGGAAGGTAGCCGAGCTGGCGGCGGAGCGCGGTCGGGTCGCGGACCACGTCGATCCCGCCGAAGGTGATCCGGCCAGAGGTCGGCGCCTGCAGCGTGGCGACGTCGCGCATGAGTGTCGACTTGCCCGCGCCATTCGGGCCGAGCAGGCCATAGAGCCCGTGCGGGATGTCGAGCGACACGTCGTCGAGGGCGCGGACGCCGTTCGGGTAGACGTGGGTCAGCTGCTCGATCTTCAGGACAGCTTCAGCGGGCATGGATCACCTTTGCGCGCCGGCAGCGCGGCCGGCAACTCCATTGTCGCGATGCGGACGAGCGGGAAATCCGCTTTCGTAGAAGGGAGTTAGAGTCTGAGGCGGCCCCGCCGACCACGCGCGAAACGATATCAGCGCCGACAACCATGACAAGGCTCCCAACGGTTAGTAGTGATTACAAATACGCAATGTCCATCGGTCCGAGCTCTGTAACTCATAGGTTACGTGTGACCTATAGGTGATGCGACCCCAAGTGGGACCGAATAGTCGCCGGCGCGGCCGGCGGTGCGGCGGGACGCTGACCCCGAAACCGTCCGCCGACACGCGACGGACGCCGGCGTGCCTACATAAGCCCCCCGCGGACGCCCTCCCCAAACGCCGGAAAGGTCACTAGCCTAGTCGTCTCCGGCTCCAGCTCTTTCGAGGTCGCCCGTGTCCGCACCGCTCAACGTGCTCTTCATCACCGCCGACCAGTGGCGGGGCGACTGCCTGTCCGCGCTGGGCCACCCGGTCGTGAAGACGCCGCACCTCGACGCGCTGGCCGCCGAGAGCGTTCATTTCGCCCGCCACTTCGCCAACACCGCGCCCTGCGGACCCAGCCGCGCCTCGCTGCACACGGGCCTCTACCTGCAGAACCACCGCAGCCACGCCAACGGCACGCCGCTCGACGCCCGCCATACCAACTGGGCGCTCGAGGTGAAGGCGCTTGGCTACGACCCGGTGCTGTTCGGGTATACCGACACCAGCGTCGATCCGCGTACGGTGGAAAAGGACGACCCCTGGCTCTTCACCTACGAGGGGCCGCTGCCGGGCATCCGGCCGCTGGTGCTGATGGACGACAACCCGAAGCCATGGACCGATTGGCTGAACGCCAAGGGCTACCCGACGCCCAGACGCGCTGCGCTCGCCTACAGCGAACGGGCGGCAGGGCCCGAGTACGAGGATGGCGCGCTGCATCCCCGGCCGCTCGTCTACCCGCTCGAGGTCGACGACACCGCGTTCCTGACCGGCCAATTGATCGACTACATGAGGACCGCAAAGGACCCCTTCGTCGCCCACCTCTCGCTGCTCCGCCCGCACCCGCCGTTCGTCGCCCCCGAGCCCTACAACGCCATGTACGACCCGGCGACGCTGCCGCCGTTCCATCGCCGACCCACCGCTGAGGAGGAGGGCCGGCAGCATCCGTGGCTCGCCTGGCGCTTGAGCCAGCGCGAGTTCCGCGCCACCGACAACGAGCTGCGGCTCCGCCGGCTGAAGGCGGTCTACTACGGCCTGATGAGCCGCGTCGACGCCGCGGTCGGCGCGCTGATGGCTTACTTGCGCGACTCTGGGCTTATCGACCGCACCCTGATCATCTTCACCTCCGATCACGGCGAGGAGATCGGCGACCACTGGCTGATCGGCAAGGGCGGCTATTTCGACGGCTCCTACCACATCCCGCTGATCGTCCGGGACCCCAGGGCACGGGCCGACGCAGGCCGCGGCGCGCGCATCGACCGCTTCACCGAGAACGTCGATGTGATGCCCACGCTGCTCGAGGCTGTCGGGGCCGAGATCCCCCGCCAATGCGACGGCGAGAGCCTGATGCCTTTCATCAACGGGCAGGCGGCGCCCAGCGCCTGGCGCAGCGAGGCGCACTGGGAATACGACTTCCGCGACGATGCCGAGGCGGCGACCGGCGAGCATGACCTGACGCCCGACCAGTGCTCGATGAACGTGCTCCGCGGCGAGCGCTACAAGTACGTCCACTTCACGCGCCTGCCGCCGCTGCTGTTCGACATGGCCGCCGATCCGCACGAGATGCACGACCTCTCCACTGACCCGGCGCACGCACCGGCGATGCTCGCCTGCGCCCAGCAGATGCTCTCCTGGCGCATGACCCATGACGAGCGGACCCTGACCCACCTCAGGCTGACGCATCAGGGCGTCGTCGAGCGCGCCACGGCCCGTTACTGAGCGGCCGTCCCTTGCGCAGCCTCACCGTCGCCGTCTGGTGTTGGTCCGACGCCGATCGCAGCCCCGAGATCCACGAGGCGGCCGAATATCATCTGCGCAGGCTCCGCCGACGTAAGCTTGTGCGAGGCGCGGCGACCGGCTAGCGCTCAGGTTGCACGGGGTGTCGATGCGAGGGCTGCGTGGCGCACAAGCGATCGGCTGGTTGGCGAGCCTCGGGGCCTTATGCGCCGCCGCGGCAGCGCTCATGAGCGCCGCCCTCCCGCTGATAAATTGGCCCGACCTGCTCGGCCGGCCGCTGCCGCGGCCGAGCGAGCGCGTCGCCTACGGGCCGGGCCCGTTGCAGTTCGGCGAGCTGTGGCTCCCCGCCGGCAAGGGCCCGTTTCCGGTGGTGCTGATGATCCACGGCGGGTGCTGGCGCTCCAACGTCGCCAAGCTCTCGATCATGAACTACGCCGCCAAGGACCTGGCGGCCCACGGGATCGCGGTCTGGAACATCGAGTATCGCGGCATCGACCGGCCGGGCGGCGGCTATCCCGGCACCTTCCAGGACGTGGCGGCCGGCGCCGAGGCGCTGCGCGGCGTCGCGGCCGCCCACCACCTCGAGATCGACCGCGTGGTCGCGCTCGGCCACTCCGCCGGCGGGCATCTGGCCTTCTGGCTTGCCGCGCGGCCCAGCCTGCCGCGCAGCTCCGTGCTCTGGAGCGCCCACCCGCTGCCCATCGCCGGCGTGGTCTCGCTTGGCGGACTGCCGGATCTGACCACCGCCGGCGAGGGCTGCGGCGAGGATTCAGTGAAGGGCCTCGTCGGCGAGCCTTCGCCCACGCGGCCCGACGTGCTCGTCGACACCTCCCCGGCGGTCCTCGAGGTCCACGCCCGCTCGGTCGTCGTCAACGGCGAAGAGGACGGAATCGCGCCACCGCCGATGGCCCGCGCCTTCGTCGCCAAGATGGCCGCCCGCGGCATGCGCGTGGATGAGGTCGTGCTGCCGGACACCGGCCACGTGGAGCTGATCGCGCCCGGCGCGCGCGGCTGGGAGACGGCGGTCGCCGAGACCCGCATACTGCTCGGGCTTCCGCCTCCCGCCCGGCGCTGAAAGCCGCTTGCGCTCTGCGGCGGCGCCGCCGATGAAGACGCCATGAGCGCGTTCGAAGGGGTAAAGGTCCTTGACTGCTCGCAAGGGCTGGCCGGCCCGATGGCCGCAATGCACCTTGCCGATTTCGGCGCGGAGGTCCTGAAAATCGAGCCGCCCGATGGCGACTGGGCCAAGGACCGGCCAGGCTATCTCGCCTGGAACCGCAACAAGGCGCTTCTGCCGCTCGATCTCGCCGCCGCCGAGGATCGCGCTCGCTTCGATCGCCTCCTGGCCGCGGCCGACGTGCTGGTCGTCGACCACGGGCCGACCGCGCTGGCGGCGCTTGGCCTCGAAGGCGAGCGGCTGACGGCTGCGCACCCGGGGCTCGTTCATCTCTGGACGCCGCCGTTCGGGACCAGCGGGGACTGGAGCGAGCTTCCGCCGCACCACGCCATGCTCACCGGCCTGTCGGGCGCCGCCTGCCGCCAGGGGGCCTACGTCGATCAGCCGGTCTGGCACGTCGCTCCGATCGTCCACTACGTCCAGGCGCTGCTCGCCGCCGGTGCGGCCGCCGCCGCGCTCTACGAGCGCGCCTCGACCGGCGCCGGCCAGACCGTGGTGGTCAGCGGCCTGCATGCCATGGCCGAGGTCGCCTGCCCGATGGGCGCGCTCGACGAGATGTCCTTCTACCGCGGCAGCCCGATCGGCGGCTCGCTCAGCTACCGCCTCTATCAGTGCGGCGACGGCGAATGGCTGTTCCTGGGCGCGCTCTTCTCGCACTTCTTCTACGCCGCGCTGGACGCGCTCGACCTCCTGGGCGGCGGCGACATGGTCGACATCGGCGCGGCGGTGCAACGGAAGCTGATGAGCGGGCCGCGAGACCACTGGTTGGCGCAGTTTCGCGCCCACCATGTCCCGGCCGGCGCCGTCAACCGCCGCGAGGATTGGCTCAAGAGCGAGATCATCCAGGCGAACGGGCTGGCCGTGGCCCTCGACCATCCGAGCCTAGGCACCGTCGAGATGCCGGGCGTGGCGGCAAAGCTCGAGCGCACGCCTGGCGCGGTCGTGCGGCTGCCGACCCCGGCGACCGAGGACGAGATCGCGGCTTTCTCAGCTGCGCCTGCGCGGCGCGCGCCCGGGGCCGCGCGCAAGTCCGCCCCGCTCGCCGGCGTTCGCGTGCTCGACCTCGGCACCGTCATCGCCGGCGCCTATGCCGCCTCGATCCTCGCCAACTTCGGCGCCGACGTGGTCAAGGTCGAGTCGCCCGAAGGCGATCCCTTCCGCTCGGGCGGCGGCGGGTTCATCAACTACAATCGCGGCAAGCGCGGCCTTGGCCTCGACCTCAAGGCGCCGAAGGGGCGGGCGCTCTTCCTCGACCTCGCCAAGGGCGCCGACGTCGTGCTCGACAACTATCGCCTGGGCGTGCGCGAGCGGCTGGGCGTGGACTATGCGGCGCTGGCGGCGGTCAACCCGCGCATCATCTCGTGTTCGGCCAACACCTACGGATCGAAGGGCTCCGACGCCCGCCAGCCCGGCTTTGACGCGGTGCTGCAGGCGATGAGCGGCCAGATGGCCGCCCAGGGGGGCGGACCAGGGGACGACCCGGTCTTCCACTCCATCCCGGTCAACGACGTTGCGACGGCCGCGCTCACCAGCTTCGCCATCATCGCGGCGCTCTACGCCCGCGAGCGGACGGGCGAGGGTCAGAACGTCGAGACCAGCCTCGCCGCCGCCAGCGCCTCGCTGCAGTTCGGCGAACTCGTCGCGTTCGAGAGCGCGCCGGCGCCGCTGCTGGGGTCGCGCGACTGCATCGGCGCCTCGGCGCTCGATCGCTACTACCGCTGCAGCAACGGCTGGCTGACCCTGGGCTGTACAGCTCCTGCGCACGCCCGGTCGCTCGCCGCAGCGCTCGGTCACGCCGAGTGGCTCGAGCGCTGGCCGCCGACGCCGGCGCTGGCCGAGCCGCGCGACGGGCCGCTCGCAGCCGAGGTCGCGCGCGCCCTGGCCGAGCTCGAGCGGGACGCGGCGGTCGAGATGCTGGCGGCGACGGGCGTGCCCTGCACGCCGGTTCTGCGTGGCCATGAGACGCAGCGCAGCGATTTCTTCTGGGAGAACGGCTACTACGCGCTCTATGCGCATCCGCGCGGCGGCGAGCTCATCGGTTCGCGCGGGTTCGCCGCCTTCAACGGCAAGAACGCCAGCTTCGACCGCCTGCACCCGGGCCTGGGCGAGCACGGCGCCGAGGTGCTGCTCGACTATGGCCTGCCGCGCGAGCGCATCGTCGAGCTCGCGCAGGCGGGCGTGATCTTCCGCGGTTGAAGGGATCGGGATGGAACTGGACACGCCGAAAACCGCCAGCGACGCCATCGCCCAGGCGCGGACGCGCATCGCACCGTTCGTGCACGTGACGCCGGTGATGACCAGCCGCCGGCTGAACGCGATCACCGGCGCGGAGCTGCACTTCAAGTGCGAGAACTTCCAGCGCGCCGGCGCCTTCAAAGCCAGGGGGGGGTTCAACGCGGTCATGTCCTTGAGCGACGCGGAGGCCGCCGCCGGGGTCTATACCCACTCGTCCGGCAACCACGGGGCGGCGCTGGCGCTGGCGGCGCGGACGCGCGGCATTCCCTGCTATGTGGTTATGCCGTCGAACGCGGCCGAGGTGAAGCAGGCGGCCGTGGCGGCCTACGGGGCTGAGATCCACTTCTGCGAGCCAACGCTCGAGGCGCGCGAGGAAACGGCGAACCGCGTCGGCGCCGAGACCGGCGCGCGGATGATCCATCCGTATGACGATGAGTTCGTGATCGCCGGGCAAGGGACGGCGGCGGCGGAGCTGATCGAAGCGGTCTCCAGGCTCGATATCCTCACCGCGCCGATCGGCGGGGGCGGGTTGATTTCCGGGACGGCGCTTGCCGCAGCCCGCGCCTCGGGGCCGAAGATCCGCGTCATCGGGACGGAGCCGGCCGGCGCCGACGATGCGGCGCGCTCGTTCGCGGCCGGCGACCTTATCCCGCTGACTGCGTCCGCGACGATCGCCGATGGGCTGCGGGCGTCGCTCAGCAAGCGGACGTTTGGCGTGATCAGCCGCCATGTGACCCAGGTGCTGACCGCGTCGGAGTACGCCATCGTCGACGCCATGCGGCTGATCTGGACATCGATGAAGATCGTGGTCGAGCCCTCCGCCGCCGTGCCGCTGGCCGCCATCCTCGAGCACCGCGACGCCTTCGCCGGCCGCCGCGTCGGCGTCATCCTGACCGGCGGCAACGTCGACCTCGACGCGTTGCCCTGGATGCGGGGCGGCTAGAGCGCCAAATAGATCGCGTCCCGCACCGCGTCGGGGAACGGGCCGCTCATGCCGGCGATGGCGGTGTTGGTGACGATGACCACCGAGAGCGCGTTGGACGGGTCGACGAACCAGCTGTTCCCGTAGACGCCGCCCCAGCGCCAGGTCCCTTTGGGCTGCGGCCCGCCGCCGATCGCCGGGTCGGTGACGATCGACCAGCCGAGGCTGAAGGTCGCGCCGGGACCTAGCACCATCATGTTGCCGATTGCGTCGGTCGATAGGGCGTCCACGGAGCTCTTGCCGATGACTGGCGCGCCGCCCTTGCGGATCGCTTCGAGGAAGGTGAGGAAGTCCGGCGCCGTGCCGCTCATTCCGCCGCCGCCGGAGGGGAAGGATGCGGGGTTGAACATCCGGTCAGGCGCATACGAAAGATTGCCCGGCCCGAACGGCACCAGGTGATGGGCGCCCATCTTCACCGGCGCGGGCGACCCGTCGGCGTATGCGGTCGCCAGCCGATCGCGCGCCTGGACCACGAAGCTGGTGTCGTCCATGCCGAGCGGTCCGGTCACGCCCTCACGCATGACCTCCGCCAACGGCTTGCTCATCGCCTTCTCGATCGCCGCGCCGAGCACGTCGTAAGCGACCGAATAGGCCCAGGCCGCGCCCGGCGGAAAGGCCAGCGGGACGGAGGCGATGCGCTTGAGGTTGTCCTCGAACGTGCGGCCGGGAATGTCCATGCCGTCCGAGATGTCGGCCTGCTCATAGGCGCCGCCGGCCGGCTCGAAGAAACGGTAGCGTAGGCCAGACGTGTGGGTCAGCAGATGGCGGATGGTGATGACCGGCTCTTCGCCGCCGGCGAGCTTCGGCCGGAAGTCGGGCAGGAACCTGGTCACCGGATCGGAGAGCGCCATCACGCCGCGCTCGATCAGCGACAGCGTGAGCACCGCCAGCAGCGGCTTGGTGAGCGAAGCGAAGCGGAAGATGGTGTCGAGCGCGACCGGCCTTCCGGCTTCCCGGTCCGCCATCCCGAACGCCCGCTCGTAGGCGCGCTCGCCGCCCCTGGCGATCATGACGACGCCGCCCACGATCTTCTTCGCCGCCAGCGCCTCGTCCAAAACGGCGTCGAGCGTCTTCGTCATCGGCCCATCGGTCATGCGTTGTCCTCCGCCTTGGTCAGCCAGAAACCCCCTGGCCCTCGGTGCGTCAACGTTCCCCACTTCCGCTCGCCCGTTGCCGTGATCGTGTGCGAGCGCCAGAGTGGCTGACGGGAGCAAAGGCATGCAATTCAGCTTTACCAGCGAGCAGCAGGAGTACCGGTCGGTCTTGCGCCGCTACTTCGAGGACTCATCGCCGACGTCCGAGGTGCGGCGCCTGATGGAGACCGACCAGGGGTGGGAGCGCGAGCGCTGGCGCGACCTCAACACCCAGCTCGGCCTCTGCGGCGTTCACGTGCCCGAGCCTTACGGCGGGCAGGGGTTCGGCATGGTCGAGCTCGGCCTCGTGCTCGAGGAGATGGGCCGCGCGCTGGTCTGCGCGCCCTATTTCGCGTCGGCCGTGCTGGCGACGACGGCGATCATGAATGCCGCCACGAGCGCGCAGAAGGACGCGCTCCTGCCCCCCCTTGTGCTCGGCGAGACGGTCGCCACCCTGGCGTTCGCCGAGCCAAACGGGCGCTGGGACGCAAGCGGCGTCGAGACGACGGCCACGCCCGCGGGCGGCGGCTTCCGGCTCGATGGGGTGAAGAGCTTTGTGCTCGACGGGAGCGCCGCCGATCTGCTCATCGTGCTGGCCCGCGCGCCGGACTCGACTGGAGACGAGGGGCTGTCGTTCTTCAGCGTGCGCGCCGATGCGCCAGGCCTCGAGCGCCGACCGCTGAAGGCGCTCGATCCGACCCGCAAGCTCGCGCGGCTCGAGTTCCGCGCCGTCGAAGCCGAGCTCCTGGGCGAGCTCGGCGCCGCCGCCGCGCCCTTCGCCAAGACGCTGACGCAGGCCGCCGTCGCTTTGGCGAGCGAGATGGTCGGCGGGGCCGACAGGCTGCGCGAGGACGCCCTCGACTACGCCGGCCTGCGCATGCAGTTCGGCCGCCCGATCGCCTCGTTCCAGTCGATGAAGCACAAGCAGGCCGACATGCTGCTCGAGGTCGAGCTGGCCAAATCGGCCGCCTACTACGCCGCCCAAGCGGCGGACGACGACGTCGATGACCTCCCGGCGTTCGCCTCCCTCGCCAAGGCGGCGGCGTCGGAGGCCTACCTGCAGACCGCCATCCACGCGATCCAGATCCACGGCGGCATCGGCTTCACATGGGACAACGACACCCACCTCTGGTTCAAGCGCGCCAAGAGCTCCGAGGTCTTCCTGGGTGACCCGACCTGGCATCGTGAGCGCATGCTGCAGGCGTGGGGGCACTGATGGCCGAAGCGACCACCATGACCGAACCCACCGAAGAGTCCATCCGGGCCGAGGTCCGCGCCTGGCTCGAGGCCAACTGGAACCCCGATCTTGGCCTCATCGAATGGCGCAACAAGGTGATCGACGCCGGCTGGGGCGCGCTGACCTGGCCCAAGGCTTGGCACGGCCGCGATCTGCCGCCGGCGCTGGCAGCCGTCGTCGATCAGGAGATCCGCCGCATTGGGGCCGTCAACGTCGCCCGCGCCGGCGTGCGCAACCTCGCCTCCCAGACCCTGCTCGCCCACGGCACGGATGCGCAGAAAGAGGCGTTCCTGCGCCCGAGCCTGACCGGCGAGTACAGCTGGTGCCAGCTTTTCAGCGAACCGGGCTCCGGTTCCGACCTGGCCGGCGCCATGACGCGGGCGGAGCTCAAGGGCAACCGCTGGATCGTCAACGGCCAGAAGGTCTGGACGACCAGCGCCCACCACGCCGACTGGGGCTTACTCCTGGCACGGACGAACTGGGACGCCCAGAAGCACCAGGGGCTGTCCTACTTCCTGCTCAATATGCGCCAGCCGGGCGTCGAGGTCAGGCCGCTCCGCCAGATGAACGGCCACGCCTCGTTCAACCAGGTGTTCTTCACCGACACCGAAGTCCTGCCCGAACATCTGGTCGGCGAGCTGGGGGGCGGCTGGACAGTGGCGACCACCACGCTGATGCATGAGCGTCGCGGCGCCGATGGCACGGGCGGGGCGGCCGCGGCCGGTCCAGGCGCCGAACGCAAGGGCCGCATCTACGACGAGGAGCGCGCCGAGGCCGCCATCGCCAACGAGCCCTACCGCTGGTACCCGCAGCGCGCCGGCCGCGTCGACCTTGTGCTCGCTCGCGCCAAACAGACCGGCAAGATCAACGACCCGGTCGTCCGGCAAGAGATCGCCAAGCTCCTCATCCTCGCCCGCTCGGCGGAGTGGACTGCGCGCCGCGCCCGCGCCGCCCAGATTCAGGGCCGCCCGCAGGGGCCGGAAGGTTCGCTCGGCAAGCTCGCCGCCAGCCACGTCGCCCGCGCCGCCGCCCGCGTCCACACCCTGATCAGCGGCGCCGACGCCATGCTCTCGGGCGAGGATGGCCCGGACAACGGCATCATCGCCGAGATCCTGATCTCCGTCCCCGCCGTCTCCATCGCCGGCGGCACCGACGAGATCCAGCGCAACATCATCGCCGAGCGCGTCCTGCGCATGCCCCGGGAGCCCGGCAGCGCCGACGACCGTCCGTTCAGGGACGTGCCGAAGAACCTGGCGGGGTAGGGCCCTGGGCGGACCGGGGACCAGCCGACCCCGGCCACAACGGCCCGATCACCTAAGCCGGCCCGGCCGTTCCCGGCCTCGTTCCACCGCCGTGGTCCGAAGACGCCGCCCGAGGCTTTCATTCGAAGTCCGTTTGGGCAAAAGCTCTCGGAGCTTCGCCCAACGTGAAAGGGCATGGGTGACAATGAACGCCGCCGATATCCGTACCCGGCTGGGCGTACGTCCCGTTATCAACGTCTCGGGAACGATGACGTCCCTGGGCGCTTCCATCGTGGTCCCCGAGGCAGTGGAGGCCGTCGGCGCCATCCTCCTCGAGTTCGTGGAGATCGATGACCTGCAGCGAAGGGCCTCGACCGCGATCGCGCGGCTCTGCAACGCCGAGGCGGGGTTCGTCACCGCCTCGTGCAGTGCGGGGATCACGCTGGGCGTGGCCGGCGCCATGACGGGCGGCGACCTTGCCGCCATCGAGCGCCTGCCCGACTCGACCGGCCTGAAGAACGAGGTCCTGATCCTCGCGGGCCACATGGTCTCCTACGGCGCCCCGGTCGAGCAGGCGATCCGCCTCGCTGGCGCGCGCGTCGTCCCCGTGGGCCAGGCGACCTCGGCCCACGCCTACCAGCTCGCCGGCGCCGTCAGCGAGCGCACGGCGGCAGCCGTTTATGTCGTGTCCCATCACACCGTGCAGTACGGCATGCCGCCCCTGACGGAGTTCGCGGAAATCGCCCACAGCAAAGGCGTACCCGTCATCGTCGACGCCGCATCGGAGTATGATCTGCGCGGCATGCTCGCCGCAGGCGCCGATCTCGCGCTTTACTCCTCGCACAAATTCCTCGGCGGCCCGACCGGCGGCATCGTCGCCGGTCGCCGCGACCTGGTTCGCGGCGCCTTCCTGCAGAACAGCGGGATCGGCCGTGGCATGAAGGTCGGCAAGGAAGGCATCGCCGGGACCATCGCGGCGCTGGAAGCCTGGGAGCGGCGCGATCATTCCGCGGTCCGCGCGCGCGAGACGCAGGCGCTGCATCTGTGGCGGGACACCCTGCAGGGGCGGCCCGGCGTAACCACCGCCATCGTTCCCGACCCCACAGACAACCCCCTCGACCGGCTGCACGTGGCCGTGGAGCCTGCCGTCGCGCACATCACGGCCTGGGACCTGGCGGACCGGCTTGCCTCCGGAAGCCGCCCGGTGATCGTGCGCGACCACGAGATCGAGCACGGCTATTTCCTCATGGACCCCTGCAACCTCCATCCCGGCGAGGAAACCATCGTCGCGGCGAGGCTCGTCGAGGAACTGGACCGGGCGCTCGCCTCGAACGAGATCATCGCCACCTCCGTGTCGGAGCGGCGCGCCCGGCGCGCCCGCGCGCGCCTGGCCTGGCCGGACTGACGGCCGAAGCGGCCTCCCGTAGAGGGTCCGCCAGGTCTATGATCGCCGCTCGCCAACGGCGGGATCGGGCCGCATGCGTCTTCGAGATGGAGTGACAACGTCGGCCGCGGCCGCCCGCGTCGAAGCGGTCTGGCGCAGAGCCAGGGACGGGAAGCGACGTCCGCTGAGCGGCGGCGACCGCACCCTTGACCGCATCGCCCTCAACACGCTCGGCATCTCGACCGAAGAGCTGCGCGAGGTTCTGCCGCGCTTTGATACCCTCGACGACCTCGTGGCCTGGTCGGCCGATCGCGCGGGCGGCCTCGATCAGGAGGCGCTCGACCGGTTCGAGGCGGTGCTGGCCGGCGCGCCGACGCCGGCGGCGGTGCGGCGACGCATCGAAGCCCTCGAAGCCGCCCCGCCCGTGCTGGATGAGGACGCGTTGCGCGCCTGGGACGAAAACGGCTACCTGATCGTGCCGGCAGTAATCACCCCTAGTGAGGTGCAAGCCCTGGCCGATGTGGTCTGGACAACCGTCGGCGCCGACCCTGGCGATCCGGCGACCTGGCGTCTCACCGACCACGGCATCATGGTCCAGCTTTTCCAGCACCCTGCGCTAAAGCCGGCCCGAACCTCGCCGCGGCTCTTGAAGGCGTTCGCTCAAATCTGGGGAACGGCCGACCTTTGGACCAGCCTCGACCGGGTGAGCTTCAACCCCCCGGTCCGCCCGGGCGTCGAATTCCCCGGCCCGCGCCTCCACTGGGACATCAGCCTCGCGCCGCCGGTGATGTTCCAGGTGCAGGGAATGATCTACCTGACCGACACGACCGCCGAGCAGGGCGCGTTCGAGGCCGTTCCGGGCTTCCACAAGCGCATCGACGCATGGCTTACGAGCCTGGGCGAGGGCGTCGATCCCCGCCGCGTCGACCTCTCGACCCAAGCGCGGCGCATCGCCGGGGGCGCCGGCGACCTCATCATCTGGCATTCGGCCCTGCCGCATGGCGCATCGCCCAACACCGGCGACCGCCCGAGGCTCGCCCAATACGTCACCCAATACCCGGCCACCCTCCGCCAGGCGGACCGCTGGCGATGATGTGAAACGCTCCTGGACGCAATTTGAACGCGGACGCTAGCCGAACACGACCGGAAGCGATCGAAATCCGAAGAGCAGACCGCCCGGCAAGCGTTTGCCGCGGTCTTGACCGCGCCCGATCAACGAGAAGCGTTCGACAAGCGCGCTCATCGCCGCCTTCGCCTCCATGCGCGCGAGCGGCGCGCCAATGCAGGTATGCACCCCGTGGCCGAACGCCACATGCCGCTCGCGCTCGCGGGCCAGTTCGAAGTTGGCCGGATCGTCCCACTTGGACGGATCGCGATTGGCGGAGGCAAGATAGATCATAACCCGCTCGCCAGCCGGGATCGTCACACCGCCGATGGCGACATCTTCCGTCGCGCGTCGAATGACCATCTGCGCCGGCGAGTCGACGCGCAGCGACTCCTCGATCGCGCCCTCGACCAAGCTGGGATGTTCGCGCAACAAGGCCCAGTCCTTCGGCTCATCGGCGATGCGGTTGATCAGGTTGCCCAGGAGATTGGTGGTCGTTTCATTGCCGGCGATCATGAGCAAGATGCAGAATCCGACCACCTGATCGTCGGTCAGCGTCTCGGTTGTGTCGCCCACCTTCGTCAGGTCGCTGACCAGGTCGGCGCCAGGCGAGGCGCGGCGCTCGGCCGCCAGATTGGTGAAGTAGGCGCGCAGCTCCATCAGCATCTTGATCCGGTCGCCTTCGAACGGATTGTCCTGAATGCCCATGATCGCATTCGACCAGCGCTTGAAGTCCATGGCGCGCTCTCTTGGCACCCCCATCATGCCGGAGATGACGGCGACGGGGAGCGGGGTCGTCATCGCCTCGACAATATCGACCTCCTGACCCATCGGGATGGCGGCGGCGAGCCCTCTCGCCAGGCGCTCGATGTTGGGCCGCATCGCCTCCATGGCCGTCGGCGTGAAGGCCTTCGCCAACAGCCCGCGAAGCACCGAGTGGCGCGGCGGATCGTCCGTCAGCAGAGGAACGCCCATGCCGCCCATGGGGCCGGCTGACCCGCCGCCGCCCATTGCGGAGGAGGAGTAACGGGAATGGTCGAGAAGGATCGCGCGCACGTCGTCGAACCGGCTGGCGACCCAAAATCCGTTCACGTCTCTGCAAAGCGGCCGTTCCTGGTGGAGCTGGGCGATGAACTCGTCCTTGCCCATTCTGAGGATGCCGTCTCGCAGATCGATTTGAACGTCGGTCATCGGGTCGCCTATTCCGAAATCATTCAGAACAAGATGTGGGAGCGCCTGCTAGGGAATAGCAAGCCGGACCCAGTCGAAAAGCTCGGCGCTGCCCTCCTCTTGAGGCCGTCATCGGCCCCAAGCGCGTTGGCGCGGCTCCCAGGTCGGCTGGGCCCGGCGGCGCTAGGAGCGGACTTCACGTCACCTTGCCAGGCCCTTGCATGCTACGCCCTAACGGGCGCCGGTCGGGCCAACCGCAGGAGCGCCGCGGTGATGATGACGGCGGCGACGATGTGCATTCCCATCAACGTCGCGACCCCGCCGACGGTGACCTGCTCGATCGGACTCGGCGGGAGTAAGAACAGCAACAGATCGGGAATGAAGGAGACGACAAGCACGATGATCGCGACGATCAGGAAGCTTCGCTCCGGCCGGCGCGACAGTCGCCGCACCAGCGCGTAGACGAGACTCGCCCCCACTGCGCCCACGGTCGTCCAAAACGCCACCGGCCCGGCCGTCAGCGAGAAGAGGTTCGGCGCGAGCGGCTTGGTGAGGACAAGGACCACCTCATTGGCGACGAGCGCGCCCAACAAGCCGCAGACTCCCGCGAGCCATAGGGCCACGCGCCGCGGCCGCACAAGGGGCTCCGCCGGTGTCGGGCTTTCCGCCATCGAATCCTATCTTCGCGCCTCGCGCCATCGCACGCTAGCCGTCTGGGTAGATGACGGGCAGCAGGATCGCGCTGGGGTGGGCGGCATCGAAATAGATCGTGTTCCGCGCCACCCGCGTCTCGACGTCCCGCCCGGGGAGCCCGCCGGTGTTGGGGTTCACGTCGAAGCGGGGTGAGTTCGAGCTCGTCACATGCACCGCGATCTTGTGCCCCTGCTCGAAGGTGATCGCGGTGTCCCAGAGATCGAGCGTCAGCTTCTCCGGAGCGCCCGGCGTCATCATCGCGACGTCGTCGCGGTTGCGGCCATGACGGTAGCGGGTGCGCAGCGCGCTATCGAGCACGATGGCCTCGTAGCCGTCGGGATAGACGTCCACGAGCTTGACCATGAAGTCGGTGTCCGGCCCGTCGGTCGAGGCCCAGAGCTCCAGGCTCACCGGCCCGGCGATCGCCACGTCGCGTTCGAGCACGGCGGTCTGGAACCGCAGGTAGTCCGGCCGCTCGCCGATCGACCGCTGGTCCATCGGGCCCTTCTCGAATGTCAGGTTCGATCCGCCATGGGTGGGGACCGGATTGGCGGGATCGAAGTCGTAGGTGCGGGAAGCCTGGGCCTCGGTCGGCGTCTTCCGAGAGAGGCTTGCGTCCTGATGCAGGTAGTAGTGGGCGATCTGCGGCGCCGGGGGCCAGTTGGCGAACCGCATCCAGCGGTTTTTCGGCGACAGCTCGCCCTTGCGAGCCGAGGCCATCATGTAGATCCGCACCGGCGGCTCATGCATGATCCCGTTGTCGACGCCCTTCAGCCAGTGGTCGAACCAGCGGATCTCATCGGTTGCGCCGCGCAGCAGCTCGGAGCCGTTCGGGTAGGCGAGATCGCCTGTCATCTCGCCGTGGCCGAATGGGCCCATCTCCAGCTTCTGATTGCCGCGCGCACCGCGGCTGCCGTGGTTCTGCAGGTGCTGGAAGTTGCGGACGTTGCCGACGCTGAACAGGTCGTACCAGCCGCCGTAGTTGTAGATCGGGATGTGGATGAAGCGCGCGTTGTGCAGGACGTCGCCCGTCACCGACAAGGCGGTGGCGACATAGGAGGCGGCGCTCGAGCGAACGCCCTGGCCGCGGTTCCAGTCGCCCATGTCCCGCTGCTTGAATGCGCCTCCGATGAAGGCGGTGTCGTTTCCCGCGACGATGACGAAGGCGGCGACCAGATGCGGCGGATTGGCGATCGCCGCCATATTGGTGGTGATCCCCATGGCCGAGGCGCCGGTGACGCCGATCTTGCCGTTGCACCAGCTCTGCTGGGCCATCCATTCGACGGTATCGTAGCCGTCGTTGCGATCGTCGGTGAAGCCGCCGTAGTGGCCCTCCGACCGCCCCTTTCCGCGCGTGTCCTGGACGAGGTAGGCGTAGCCGGCCTTGGTGTACTTGCGCGCGGCCCGCGGGTCGGAGAACAGCTCCATCGTGTCCTTGCCGTAGGGCGTGCGGGTCACGATGCACGGGAACGGCCCGTCGCCCTCGGGCAGGTAGAGGTTGCCGGCGAGCTTGATGCGGTCGCGCATGGGCGCATGGACCTCGGTCGCACCCGGGGCGATCGTCTCCGTCCGAAGCCCTCGCACTGCCGGCTGCTCGCCAGCGGCCCCGGGCGCCGTCGTGGTCACGGCCGGCGCGTCCGACGCTTGGTCCGTCATGGTTTCCTCCTTGGGCGCGGCGAAGGCGCCGAGGCCGCGAGTAAGCCACGGACGAGCGGCGTCGTGAAGACGAATGGCGCGCGTTCCCGCGCCGCCCGCGGGTTTGCCGAACAAGGAACTGACCTGTATCAATGTCGGCGGCTCAGATCGGCGTACGGCTCGCCCCGGTGTCCGAAGAGCGGACGAAGGAGAATCGAAACATGAAGATGTTGCATCGCCCAATCCTGGGCGCACTGGCGGTTGGCGTCGTCGCGTTGGCGGCGGCAAGCTCCGCCAACGCCCAGGCGCCGGATCAGTCCGGGGTCCGCGCGGGCGTTCTGAGCTGTGACGAGGCCAGCGGCTGGGGCCTGGTGGTCACGTCAAGCCGAGAGGTGAATTGCACCTTCTCCAACAACGACGGCCGCGTCGTCGCCCACTACACCGGCCATATCGACAAGTTCGGCGTCGACATTGGCTACCATGACGCCGGCGTGCTGATTTGGGGCGTTATCGCGCCGACGACCGGGCCGAAGCCGGGCTCGCTGGACGGGACCTACGTCGGCGTCACCGCCGGCGCGACGGTCGGTGTCGGCGCCGGCGCCAACCTGCTCGTGGGAGGGTCCGACCGCTCGATCTCGCTGCAGCCGCTGAGCGTTGAAGGCACCACCGGCCTCAACATCGCCGCCGGCGTCGCTGGGCTCACGCTGCACTACGTGGCATCGTAGAGTCCCGCGGGGCGCAACGCCACGACGGTTCGGCCCGAAGAGGGCGTCGCGAACTTCGAACCACGCTGACGAGGACGGTCTGGATCTCGCAGCGGCGCTTGGAGCCGTGACGCCCGCCCTCTTCGTGGCCGGCC
>DATNJB010000057.1:0-49792 GCA_035604135.1 Caulobacteraceae bacterium
CGGCTGCCGGGCGGCGGCGATGCGAGCGACCTCGATGCCATCGATCCCAGGCATGACGATGTCGGTCAAAAGCACGTGGAAGGTCTGGTCCAGCGCCTCGACGGCTGTCTCGCCGTCCGGGCAGGCGACCACCTCGTAACCGGCGCGTTCAAGCGCGCGCGCCAGGAAGCCGCGCAGGCTGTCGTCGTCTTCGGCAAGCAGAATGCGGGCGAGAACGACCTTGGTCATGCAGGTTCCGGCGGGTGGGCGGCTGTGAACTCGAGGCTTCGAGCATACGGGCCGATGTGTAAACCGCCGATAAAGCGAAAAGCCTCCGGTTGCGCGTCTGGCTCGCGTTGCCATCGCCGGGCGCGCAGTCGATATTGCGTCGCATGACCGCCCCTCCGGCCGCCCAGGCCGCCACCGAGATCGCCGCCTGGTCCGACGCGCCGGCGCCGTTCAGCATCCGGCGGCCGGCGGCGGAGGCCATGGCGCCGCTGGTGTTCGCCTCGCCGCACTCGGGACGGCTCTATCCCAAGGACATGATGGCCGCCTCGGCGCTGGACGCGGACTCGATTCGCCGCTCGGAGGACGCCCTGGTCGACCGGCTGATCGATGCGGCGACCGGCTATGGCGCGAGCGTGATCGCCGCCGCCTATGCGCGCGCCTACATCGATGTGAACCGCGAGCCCTACGAGCTGGACGCCTCCATGTTCGAGGACGAGCTTCCGGACTTCGCCCGCGGCCGCACGGCCAGGGTCGCGGCGGGCCTGGGATCGATCGCGCGCATCGTCGCCGAGGGGCAGGAGATCTACGCCCGCAAGCTGACCTTCGCCGAGGCGGCGCAGCGCATCGAGACAGTGCACAGGCCCTATCACGCCGCGCTCGACGGCCTTCTGGGCGACGCCAGGGCGAAGTTCGGCATGGCGCTGTTGATCGACTGGCATTCGATGCCGCAGGCGGCCGCCCGCACTCTTGGCCAAAGCGGCGATTTCGCCGGCCAGGGCAGCTGCGACCTCGTGCTCGGCGACCGTTTCGGCGCCGCGTGCGCCCCCGCCATCACCGGGCTGGTGGAGGCCGAGTTCGAGGCGATGGGCTATCGCGTCGCGCGCAACGCCCCCTACGCCGGCGGCTACACCACCGAGTTCTACGGCCGGCCCCAGGCCGGCATCCACGCGCTGCAGGTGGAGATCAACCGCAGCCTCTATCTCGACGAAGCCACACTGGAGCCGCACGAGGGCTACGCCCGCCTGCAGATGGACCTCGAACGGGTGTTCGCGGCCCTGGCCAAGCTCGCCCGTCAGACGCTCGGCTGACCGCGAAACAAAAACGGCCGCGCCCGAAGGCGCGGCCAGTTCGTAGGGAGGAAACGCCCAGGAAGGGCAGAGACGTCCGGAGACGCCTCACGAAGTTTGTTGTAGGGTGCAGCGCACAATGGCGCAAGCGAAAAGGTGAGCCTGGCGTCAAGTTTTTTGTCGCCACCGCCTTACGCTCTTGACTTAATTTACTTTTCTTCCCATATCCCTGTTCGCCCGTTTACGCTGCGCTGCACAAGCGGCCCGGCGAATGTGATGGCGCGACTCCGCGACGTCGTTTAGAAGCCTCCCGCCCCAGATGTCCCTCCGCAACATCGCCATCATCGCGCACGTCGACCACGGCAAGACCACGCTGGTCGACAAGCTGCTCGCCCAGTCGGGCGCCTTCCGCGCCAACGAAGCGCATGCGGAGCGCGCCATGGATTCCAACGACCAGGAGCGCGAGCGCGGCATCACCATCCTGGCCAAGTGCACGTCGGTGCTCTGGCACGGGGAAGCCGGCGAGACCCGCATCAACATCATCGACACGCCCGGCCATGCCGACTTCGGCGGCGAGGTCGAGCGCATCCTCGGCATGGTCGACGGCTGCGTGCTGTTGGTCGACGCCGAGGAAGGCGTCATGCCGCAGACCAAGTTCGTGCTCGGCAAGGCGCTGAAGGTCGGGCTGAAGCCGATCCTGGTGCTGAACAAGGTCGACCGGCCGCACGCCGACCCCGACAAGGTGCTGAACGACGCCTTCGACCTGTTCGCGGCCCTCGGCGCGAGCGACCAGCAGTTGGACTTTCCCCACCTCTACGCCTCCGGCAAGCAGGGCTGGGCTGTGAAGGACCTGACCGATCCGCACGAGACGCTGGCGCCGCTGTTCGACCTGATCGTCACCCACGTCGCGCCGCCGACGGCGGAAGCGCACGCCGACGAGCCGGCGGCGATGCTGGCCGTGCTGGTCGAGGCCGACCCCTTCCTTGGGCGGCTTCTCACCGGCCGCATCGACGCCGGCCGCCTGGCGCCCGGAATGAGCGTGCATGCGCTCTCGCGCGACGGGCGCGAGATCGAGCGCGGTCGGATCAGCAAGATCCTGGCCTTCCGCGGCTTGAAACGGCAGGGCATCGACGAGGCCGTCGCCGGCGACATCGTCGCCATCGCGGGACTTTCCAAGGCGACCGTCGCCGACACCGTCTGCGCGCCGGAGGTGACCGAGGCGCTGCCGGCGCAGCCGATCGACCCGCCGACCATCGCGATCACTGTTTCGGCCAACACCAGCCCGCTCGCCGGCCGCGACGGCGACAAGGTGCAGAGCCGGGTCATCCGCGATCGGCTGATGCGCGAGGCGGAGGCGAACGTCGCCATCCACTTCTCGGAGACCGCCGACAAAGACGCCTATGAGATCGCCGGTCGCGGCGAGCTGCAGCTGGGCGTGCTGATCGAGACCATGCGGCGCGAAGGCTTCGAGCTCTCTATCAGCCGCCCGCGCGTGGTCTATCAGACCGGGGAGAACGGCGAGCGGCTGGAGCCGATCGAGGAGGTCGTGATCGACGTCGACGACGCCTTCTCCGGCGTGGTCATCGAGACGCTGTCGGCGCGCAAGGCGGAACTGGTCGACATGCGGCCCTCGGGCGCCGACAAGACCCGGCTGGTGTTCGAGGCGCCGTCGCGCAGCCTGATCGGTTACCAGGGCGAGTTCCTGACCGACACCCGCGGATCGGGCGTCTTGAACCGCGTCTTCGCCCGCTACGAGCCCCACAAGGGCGCGATCGAGGGGCGACGGAACGGCGTCCTGGTCTCGACCGCCGACGGCGACATGGCGGCCTACGCCCTGTGGAACCTCGAGGAGCGCGGGGTGATGTTCGTTGGCGCCGGCGAGAAGGCCTATCAGGGGATGATCATCGGCGAGAACGCCAAGACCGACGACCTCGACGTCAATCCGCTGAAGGCCAAGCAGCTCACCAACGTCCGCGCCTCCGGCAAGGACGAGGCGGTGAAGCTGACCCCGCCCCGGCGCCTGACGCTGGAGCAGGCCATGGCCTACATCGAAGGCGATGAGCTGGTGGAGGTGACGCCGAAGGCGATCCGCCTGCGCAAGGCCGTGCTCAATCCTACCTTCCGCAAGAAGCGCACGCGCGAGCTCGCCTAAGCCGGCTCCGGCCCGGCCAGCGACTCTAGCGCGGCGATGATCACCTCGTCGGTGACCAGCTCCGGCATCAGCGCGTGCTGGATGTAGAGGCCAAGCGCCATCGTCTGCAGCGCTGTCCAAAAGACGCGGAATGGCGGCATGGCCTGGGCCTGCAGGTAGGTCTCGACGGCGGGAGAGGCCTCCTCGAACGGCGCCCGGTACCAGTCCGCCCATCGCGAACGCGCCTCTTCGTTGCTGAGTGCGTAGAGGACGAACTCGGCGAGAAGACCTGCGTGAGCGCGCGATTCCTTCAGGTTGTCGCAAAACTCGAGCGCGTTCGCCCGCAGATTCTCGCGCATGGAGCGGTCCCCGCGCCACTCGGACGGGATGGTCAGGCGCCGGCTGCCAAGCACGGCCCAGAACAGGTGCTCCTTCGTCTCGAAGTTCGAATAGATCGCCCCTTTGGTCATGCCGGCGCGGCCGGCGATCTCATCCAGCGAAGCGCGCTGGAAGCCCTTCTCGGCGATGACGGCGGCGGCCGCTTCAACCAAGCGGCCGACGGTTGCGCGCCGCTTGCGCGTGACGGGCGGGGCCAGGGCTTTGGCGGAGGTCTGCATCGCGACTCGTAATATACCAGAGAGTATGAAATACTCTGCAGTATATTTTGGAGAGCCAGGGATGCGAGTGGATCGAAGGCAAGTGTTGGCCGGTCTGGGCGTTGCGGCCGCGGGGCCAGTCCGCGCGCTCGCCAACGCGGCCGGGCCGGCCCTGTGGGTGGTGCGCCGGCGGGGCGCAAGGGTGTCCCTGTTCGGTGACAACCCCTATCAGCGGGCTCCGTGGCGCTCGGAGCGCATCGAGGCGGCGCTGAGCCAAAGCAAGGTCTTCTGGCGGGAAACGCCTGAGGGCGGCGGGAACGCCTCGGGGCTGTTCTTCGCCAAGGGTGTCGACCCGGCACGGCCGCTGTCGAGCTGGCTCACGGCCGGCGACCGTGCGCGGGTGACGGCGGCTGCCGCGGCCGTCAATTTGGGCGACGCGGCGCTGGAGAAGTTCCGGCCCTGGCTCGCGGCGATCGCTCTCGAGGACGGCTTCAACGCCCACTTCGGCTTCAAGCCGGAGTACGGCCCCGAGCATGACCTGATCGCGATCGCGAAGGCGGCGGGCTTGCGCATCCGCAGCGAGTTCGCCGACGAAGCGGCGATCATCGACTATTTCGCCAGCTTTTCGAGCCCGGCCGAGGTCGGGGCGCTTATGCGGGCCGTTGACGACATAGAGGCCGGCGCGGACGCCGCCGACCGGAACGCGCGCGCCTGGGCGGCGGGCGACCAGCGACCGGACCTCGCCGCGCTGCTGCGCTGGCGCCGAACCTACCCGGCCTACTATCAACGCATCCTGGTCGAGCGGAATCGCCGGTGGGCGCCACGGGTCCAGACGATGCTTGACGGCGGCGGGACGACGTTTGTCCTCGTGGGCGGGGCCCATCTGGTCGGTCCGGACAACATCCAACGCCAGCTGGCGATGGCGGGCCTGGAGGCCGTGCGGGTCTAGTGTAACCTCGGCCGCATGCCCGCCGAGATCGCCAACGCCGCAGCATGAGGCGCAGAGACCTCTTGGTCGCCGCCGCCAGCGCCGCGAGCGTCGTCATCGCCGGTGCGGGCGTCCGGATCACCCAGGCGAGCGACGCGGAGCCTTCCGCCGCGGCGCCCAACGCCGACCGGTTCGTCATGCATTCGGCTAGCGCCGGGCGCGACTACCTGATCGAGGTGACGCCGCCGGAACGGCCGGTCGCACCCGGGCGCAAGGTCCCCGTCCTCTATGCTCTCGACGCCGGCTACCACGTGGCGGCCCCGGAGGCCTGGGCGCTGCAGGCGTCGGGCGCGATGGGGCCGGCCTTCGTGGTCGCGATCGGCTATCCGCCGGGCGCGCCAAACACGCGGGAGACCGATCTCCTGTACCGACCGCTTTCGGAGCATGGCGCCGCGGCGGGCGGCGGCGGCGCGGCGTTCGAGGCCTTCATCCTGGACGAGCTTCGGCCCGCCATCGAGGCGCGCTATCCGGTCGATCCGGACCGCTCGGTGCTGCTCGGCCACTCCCTGGCCGGCCTCTTCGTCGCCAATCTGCTCGCCGACCGGCCGCGCGCCTTCCACGCCTACCTCATCGCCAGCCCGTCGATCTGGGCCGACGGCGAGACGCTCGCGCGCGTTCGCGCCGCCGCGCCGAGCGGCCGGGGCCGACGCGTCTTTCTCGGCGTCGGCGGCGCCGAAACGGCGCGCATGCTGGAGGGCGCGGACGCACTCGAGACTGCGTTGGGCGCGCCGCCTTCGACCTTCGTGGTGCGCAAACAGGTGTTCGCGGGCCAGGTGCACCGGTCCTACTATCCGGCCTTCCTCGAGGCGGCGCTCACCGCCGTCCTGCCCGAGCGCGGCGCGAAGTGACGCGCTTGCGCACGGCCGCCGCGGACGGCATGAGGCTGAAACGCTGAAGAACAACGCGGGGCCGCCGATGGCCAACGCCCTCTACCAAGCCCTGCCGACGACCATCTTCACGGTGATGAGCGGCCTGGCGCGCGGGCACGGGGCCATCAACCTCGGCCAGGGCTTTCCTGACGAGCCCGGCCCGCGGGCGATCCGTGAACGCGCGGCGCTCGAGACCCTCGACGGCGACAACCAATACCCGCCGTCCTTCGGCATTCCGGAGTTGCGCGAGGCGGTCGCGGCTCACTACGCGCGCACGCAGGGGCTCGATCTCGACTGGCGGAGTGAGGTGACCGTCACCTCCGGGGCGACCGAGGCGCTGGCCGCCTGCTTCCTCGGCCTGATCGAGCCGGGCGACGAGGTGGTCCTGTTCCAGCCGACTTACGACTCCTACCTGCCGATGGTGCGCCGCGCCGGCGGCACAGCCCGGCTGGTGCGGCTGACCCCGCCGCACTGGCGGTTCGACCGTGCGATGCTGGAGGCGGCGTTCAGCGACCGGACCAGGCTCGTCGTCCTGAACACCCCACTCAATCCGACCGGCACCGTGGCGAGCGACGAAGAGCTCGCGCTGCTGGCTGAGTTCTGCGTTCGACACGACGCCGTCTGCGTGTGCGACGAGGTCTGGGAGCACGTCGTCTTCCCGCCCGCGCGCCACACCTCGCCGATGCGCTCGCCTGGAATGCGCGAGCGGACGGTGAAGATCGGATCGGCCGGCAAGATGTTCGCCCTGACCGGCTGGAAGGTCGGCTTCCTCTGCGCCGCGCCGGCGCTGACCCAGGTCCTCGCCAAGGCGCACCAGTTCCTCTGCTTCACGACGCCGCCCAACCTGCAGGCGGCCGTGGCCTGGGGCCTGGCCAACAGCGACGACTGGTTTGCCGAGATGCCGAAGGCGCTCGCCGGGTCGCGCGACCGGCTGATCGGGGGCCTGCGCGCCGAAGGCTTTGCGGCGCTCTCGTGCGAGGGCACCTATTTCCTGACTGTCGACCTTGCGGCCTCGGGCGTCCCGCTCGACGACCTGGCCTTCTGCCACCTTATGGTGCGCGAGGCGGGCGTGGCGGCGATCCCGGTCTCCGCCTTCTACGAGACCGACCCCGTGACCTCGATCATCCGCCTCTGCTTCGCCAAGCGCGACGAGACGCTGGACGAGGGGGCCAAACGGCTGGCGAAGGCGCGGGACCTATCTCTCAGCGCTCACGACGCCGCCGCGTCCTAGGGCTTAGGTGTAGCCGCGCCGATGGTGGACGATGCGCAGCGCCCGATGCAGACAGGAACCCCCGTGCCGGTGGCCGTACGGACAGTGCTTGGCGTTGGCCGCCCCGGCCAGTCCGAGGGCCAGGGCCAGAGCGATCATCAGCGTGACGGGTGTCTTCATGGCGGCGTCTCCTGGACGTCCTCGAAATACCAGCTTTCGCCGCCGCCGTCTTAGCGCGCCGGCCGGTAACGTCCCGGAGTAACTCCGAACTGGCGCTTGAAGGCGGCGATGAAGGCGCTGGGGCTCTCGTAGCCGCAATCGGCGGCCGCCACCGAGACCGGCGCCCCGCCCGACAACGCGGCGACCGCAGCGATCAGCCGCGCCTTCTGTCGCCAAGCCTCGAGCGTCAGGCCCGTCTCCTCGGGGAAGATCCGCTGCAGGGTCCGAAGGCTCGCGCCGGCGTGGCGCGCCAGTTCGGCGAGGCTGGCGTTCTCGGCCGGATCGGCCTGCACGCGATCAGCGAGCGCCAGCGCCCGGCGATCGGCCGGCAGCGGCAGCGCGAGATCGTGCGCCCGCGCCTGCAGCAGCAGATCGATGAGGAGTTCGGCCTGCCGCCGCTCCTCAGGCCGGTCGGGATGCAGCATGCGGCGCTTGAAGATGTAGAGGATGAGCTCGCGCAACAGCGGCGCGACCTCGAGCACCCGCGGCTCGGTCGGCAAGGGATGGGCGAGCTCGGGCGCGAGGTAAAGGAAGCGGGTGGCGACCTCGCCCTGCATGACGATCTCGTGCGGGGCGCCGGCCGGGAGCCAGATCGCCCGCGTCGGCGGCGCCAGCCAGGCCATCGTGTCGCTGATGACGTGCATGACGCCGCTGTTGCAGAAGGCGAGCTGGCCCCAGGGGTGGTCATGTCGGTCGAGCCGCACGCCATCGGGATGCGTGATCGCCGAGGAGCGCACCCAATAGCCGTCGCCGTAGGTCAATGCGGGTCCGGATCGTACTGCATCGCGCCCAGGACGTTTCCGTCCGGGTCCGCGAAGTAGAAGAGCTTGCCGACGCCCTCGATGTAGTATTGCGGGGCGACGAGCCGCCCGCCCGCCGCCTCGATCGCGGCTCTCGCCGCGGCGATGTCCTCGACCGCCAGGGTCGCCTCGAGACCCAGCATGCGCACGCCCGGTTCGAGCTCGCGGCGGCCGTGCAGGGCGATGATGGGCGCGCCGGGCTGGTCTGGCTGCTGTTGGTAGTAGTCCGGCGGACCCCAGGGTTCGAACCGCCAGCCGAACACTGTCTCGTAGAAGGCCTTGGCGCGCTGAACGTCGTCAGCGTTGATCGCAAGGTGGCGGATGGGCGCGGGCATCGAGCAGTCCTCCTCTTGGCGGCGCCACTCTGCGACCAGGCCCGCGGGTGTCGCAACCACGATATCGCGACAACTTATGCCGCGAACGCGCCAAGGGCCGCAAGCGGCGGTCTGGCGCTCTTGGCGGCCGGCCGCGACCGCTCTAGCCGTCGCCCAAACGAAGCGGAGAGGTGACATGGCCGGCGTTCTTGGCGACCCGAAGCTGGAGGCCTTGCTTGCGCGGCTGAACGCAAAGAGCGAGGGCCAGAGCGCCGATATGGACGCCTTCTTCGGCAGTCTCGACCAGACCCCCGAGCCGGAGGGGGGCCGCTGGCCCACCATCCGCGCCTTCCTCGCCGACAAGTTCGTCGCGCTCGAGCCGGACAAGGCGGCGTTCTGCTACATGACCTGTCGGGCGCTGCGCGCGCGCCGCGTCGTCGAGGTGGGCACCTCCTACGGCGTCTCGACCCTCTGGCTGGCCAAAGCGGTCAAGGACAACGGCGGCGGCGTGGTGATCGCCACCGAGTACGAGCCGGAGAAGGCGGCTGTGGCGCGGGCGACCTTCGCCGAGGCGGGCCTCGCCGACGTCATCGAGCTGCGCGAGGGCGACGCGCGCGAGACCCTGACGTCGCTGGAAGGCCCGATCGACTTCGTCCTGATGGACATCTGGGGCGACATCCCCCGGCCGACGATCGAGCTGATCGCGCCCCACCTGCGCCCGGGCGCGGTGGTCTGCGCCGACAACACCGCCGAGGCGTCGGCGGACTACGGCCGCTACTTCGCATTCGTGAACGATCCGAAGAACGGGCTCAGCACCATGACGCTGCCGTTCAAGGGCGGCTTCGAATTCACCGTCAAGGTCGGTTGAGAGAGGGACGAATATGCTGACGCAAGAACGACTGGTCGCGTTCATCTGGACGGTCGACGCCGAGCGGGCGCGCGCGTTCTACGAGGGCGTTCTGCAGCTCACCTTCGTCGGCGACCACGGCCATCTCGTCTTGTTCGACAGCGGCCCGGCGCGCGTCGCGCTGGTGAGGAGCGAAGGGCCGGTCACGGCGACGCAGGGCACCGCGATGGGCTGGAACGTAGGTGATCTGAAAGCAAGCGTCCGCGACCTCATGGTCCGCGGCGTCGTCTTCGAACGCTACGAAGGCATGGCCCAGGACGAGCTGCAGATCTGGTCGCCCGTCCCGGGCGAAGGCGTCGTCTGGTTCAAGGACCCGGACGCCAATCTCCTGTCGCTGAACGGGCCGATCTAAGCCCCAGCGCCGCCGTCGACCACGATAGACTGGCCGGTCATCCAGGCGCCCGCCTTCGAGGCCAGGAAGACCGCCGCGCCGGCGATGTCGTCCGGCTCGCCGAGACGGCGCAGCGGCGTGCCCGACGAGGAGCGGCGCTCGGCCTCGGGCGTGTCCCAAAGCGCGCGGGCGAAGTCGGTCTTTACGAGGCCCGGCGCGATGCAGTTGATGCGCACGTTCGACGGGCCGAGTTCGTGCGCCAGATTGCGCGCCAGCTGGAAGTCGGCCGCCTTGGAGATGTTGTAGGCGCCGATGACGGCGTTGCCGCGCAGGCCGCCGACCGACGAGATGATGATGATGGCGCCGTCCTTCCGCTCCTTCATCTCCGGCGCCACCATCCAGATCAGCCAGTGGGCGGAGATGATGTTGTTGTCGAGGATCTTGCGGAAGGCGTCGTCGCTGATGCCGCTCATCGGCCCGTAGTAGGGGTTGGAGGCGGCGTTGCAGACCATGATGTCGATCTTGCCGAACGCCTTCCTGGTTTCGTCGACCAGCCTCTGAAGGTCGTCTTTCGACGAGATGCTGGCCGGGACCGAGATCGCGTGGCCCGGATGCTTGGCGTTGATCGCCGCGGCGACCTCATCGCAAGGGCCGGCCTTGCGCGAGGAGATCACCACCTTGGCCCCATGTTCGGCCATGCGCTCGGCGATCGCCTTGCCGATGCCGCGCGAAGAGCCGGTGATGATGGCGACCTTGCCGGTGAGATCGAAAAGCTCGGGCTGGGCGGTGCGGGTCTGGGTGTCGGCGGCGGCAGCCATGGGCGCTCTCTCCCTTGCAAAACGTTTGTTTGATTGGCCGCGCACCCTGCCCACGGCCTCACGCGGGGTCAAGGCGGAAGGGGTCGCGCGCACACGGAGGTTCGCGGTAGAGAAGGCCATGGCCGATGACGCCAGAGTCCAACCGGCACGCCAGGCGAACCAGCGCTTCGGCCGCGGGTTCGTGCGCGACATCTGGTACTTCGCGGCGCTCGGCGGCGACCTGCGGCCCGGGCAGCTCAAGCGCCACGACATCCTGGGCGAGCCGATCGCGCTCGGCCGCACGCGCGCCGGCGAGGTCTTCGCGCTGCGCGACGTTTGCCCGCATCGGGCCGCGCCGCTCTCGGCGGGACGCCTGGTCGAAGGCGACCTTGTCGAATGCCCCTATCACGGCTGGCGCTACCGCACGGGCGGCGCCTGCGCCGCGATCCCCTCGCTTGTGGACGGCCAGAGCCTCGACATCAGCCGCATCCGCGTGCGCCGCTACCCTGCCGCCGAGAGCCAGGGCCTGATCTTCATCTGGATGGCGGGCGGAGCGGGCGGCGAGCCGGACGAGCCGCCGCCAACCTTCCCCGGCCTGGTCGGCGGCAAGCCAAAGCTGGTCGACCGTATGGTGTTCGACGCGCACATCGACCACGCCGTCGTCGGCCTGATGGACCCGACGCACGGACCTTACGTGCACCAGAACTGGTGGTGGCGCTCGGCGGCATCCCAGCACGAGAAGGCCAAGGCGTTCGAGCCGCGCGAGGCGGGCTTCGCCATGGTGCGGCACGCGCCCTCATCCAATTCTTACGCCTACCGTATCCTGGGCGGCGCGCCGGCGACGGAGATCAGCTTTCGCCTGCCCGGTCTACGCTGGGAGCACATCGAGGTCGGAACCCGCCAGGTGCTGGCGCTGACCTGTCTGACGCCCCTCGACGAGGGCCACACCCGCATCACCCAGATCATGTGGTCGGACCACCCGGCGTTCACGCTGCTGCGGCCGTTCATCGCGTCGGGCGCGCGCAAGTTCCTGCGCCAGGACGGCGCGATGGTCGACCTGCAAAAGCCCGGCTTGGCCGGCGACCCGACGCTGATGTGGATCGACGACGCCGACACCCAGGCCAAGTGGTACCAGGCGCTGAAACGCGAGTGGGCGGCCAGCCGCGCCGCTGGGCGGCCGTTTCAGAACCCGGTCAAGGCCGCGGTGCTGCGCTGGCGGAGCTGACCGCCGTCTACCCATGCGCATAGCAGGCGGCCTCTATCGTGGGCGGTCGATCGGTGCCCCGCCGGGGCTCGCGACCCGGCCGACCGCGGACCGGGCGCGGCAGGCGGTCTTCAACATGCTGGAGCACGCCGCCTGGTCGCCAGGCCTTATCGCCGCCCGGGTGATCGATCTCTTCGCCGGCTCCGGCGCGCTTGGGCTGGAAGCGCTGTCGCGCGGGGCGGCCTCATGCCTGTTCGTCGACACCGACGAGAGAGCGCGCGCGGCGATCCGCGACAATCTGGAAGCGCTCGATCCCAAGGGAGGACTGCTCGGCAGAAGCCGAGTCCTTCGACGCGACGCCACAACGCTGGGAGAACGGTCGACGGCGGGCGTCGAGCCGTTCGGCTTCGCCTTTCTCGACCCGCCCTACGGCCAAGGCTACGGCGAGAGCGCGCTCGCGGCGCTGGGCGCGGGCGGCTGGCTCGAAGCCGGCGCCATCTGCGTGCTCGAGGAAGGCGCACGTGAAACCGATGCCATCGTCGCAGGCTTCCAGACCCTCGACGCGCGCCGATACGGCGCAGCCAGGGTACAGCTCCTCCGCTGGTCGCCCGGCGCGGAGTGAGGGCGCCAGCATCCGATGCGCCGGTCAGCAGATGCGGGCGCGGATCAGGTGGCCGCCCTTTCGCGCGGGCGCGTCCGCCGGTGCGCCGAAGTAGAGGATGGCGACCTCGGTCGGGCCCAGGTCCTCGATCTCGCCGAAGCCAAGGGCCGCAAGGCGCGCGTGCAAGGCGCCCGGCTCGAACTGGGTCCGCCAGGGTTCGCCGATGGCCTGCACGCGAGCCGCCCGTCGCCAATAGGCGGCCGCCTGCGCGGCCGGCATCGCGCTTGGCGGGTCCGAATAACTGAAGACGACCTCGCTGCCGGTCGGCCGGTCGGCGATGAAGCCGAGCGTCTCGAAGACCGTCGCTTCGCTCAGATAGACCACGACGCCGAGCCAGCTGAAGAAGGCGGGCGCGCCTCGATCGAAGCCGGCACCCGCCAGGCCTTCGGCCAGGCCTGTGGTCTCGAAGTCGACGGCTGCGAAGCGCAAGCTCGGCGGGAGCTCAATGCCCGCGGCGCTCAGCCTTTGCCGCTTCCAGGCCTGGGTCGCCGGATGGTCCGCCTCGAAGACGCGCAAGTCCGCATGCGGATTGCGATAGGCGAAGGTGTCCAATCCGGCGCCGAGGACGACGAGCTGCCGCACGCCACGCTTCACCGCCAGGCCGAGCGCGTCCTCCGCGAAACGACTGCGAGCGGCGATAGAGAGCCGCATGGCCCGCCGGTCAGGATGGGCGAGAGCCTCAGCGGCAACAGCCTGCGCACTCTGGCCCAGGATCTGGAGCGCCAGGGGATCGTGAAAGATGCGGCGATGGTCGAGTAGCTGGTGGGCGGCTCGGTGCGCGGCAGCGCCGAGAGCGGTTCGGCTGGGCTGGCCAATCGACATGGCCGAAGCTTTAGCATTCCGCGCGCGGACGAAAAGAACAAAAGTGAAACACCCGGTCGCTTCATCGATCTCTATCGCCGCCCGAACAGCCGCTCGATATCGGCCAGCTTAAGCTCAACATAGGTGGGTCGGCCATGGTTGCATTGGCCGGAGTGCGGCGTGGCCTCCATCTGGCGGAGGAGCGCGTTCATTTCCGCCGCCGTGAACCGCCGTCCGGCGCGCACCGAGCCATGGCAGGCCATGGTCGAGCAGACGCTCTGCAGGCGCTCGGCCAGCGCCAGAGCCTGGCCGTTCTCGGCCAGATCGTCCGCGATGTCGCGGACGAGCCCGACCGCGTCGACCTCGCCCATGAGCGCCGGCGTCTCACGCACCAGGACCGCGCCAGGCCCAAAGGCCTCGACGATCAGCCCGAAGCCGGCCAGCTCATCGGCCGCCCGCACGACGCGCTCGGCCTCGGCGGGGTCCAGCTCGACCACGGCGGGGATGAGCAGCGCCTGGCGCTTGACCCCGCCAGCCTCGATCTCGGCCTTCATGCGCTCGTAGACCAGCCGCTCGTGCGCGGCATGCTGGTCGACGATGACGATGCCGTCCGTGGTCTGGGCGACCACGTAGGTCTCGTGCAGCTGTGCGCGGGCGGCGCCGAGCGGGAAGGCGGTGGGGTCGATCACCTCGGCGCCGGGTGGCGCGTAGGGGGTTTCGGCGCGGGCGGAGGGTTCGGCGACGCCGGGCAGCATCGCTGACGCCGGCTGCGGCGCCCAGCCGCCGGAGCTCCAGGCGGAGAACCCGCGGGCGCTCTGGCCGCCGCCGGGACGGAACCCGCCCAGCGCGGCCGTGGCGACCGTCGTCGAAGCGCGATGTCCGGCGCCCGCCAACGCGTGCCTCAGCGCGCCGATGATCAGCCCGCGCACCAGGGCAGGGTCGCGGAAGCGCACCTCGGCTTTGGCCGGGTGCACGTTGATGTCCACCAGCTCCGGCGCAAGCTCGACGTAGAGCGCCGCCGTCGGGTGCCGGTCGCGGGCGAGGAAGTCGGCGTAGGCCGCGCGCAGCGCGCCGGCGAGCAGCCGGTCGCGCACCGGCCGGCCGTTCACGAACAGGTACTGGTGCGCGGCGTTCCCCCGCGAATAGGTCGGCAGGCCCGCGTAGCCCGAGAGGCGCACGCCCTCGCGCTCCTGGTCGATGAGCAGCGCGTTGGCCTCGAAGTCGGCGCCGAGCACCTGGGCGAGCCGCCGAAGCCGCCCCTGGGGACCTTTGGCCTCGGCGTTCAGGCGAAGAGAGCGCCGGCCGTCGAGATCGAGCGCAAAGGCGATCTCCTCGTGCGCCATGGCCTGGCGCTTGACCTCCTCGCCGATGGCCATGGCCTCCGCGCGCTCGGACTTCATGAACTTGAGCCTGGCCGGCGTGGCATAGAAGAGGTCGCGCACCTCGACTCGCGCCCCATGCGCGCCGGCGAACGCGGCGGGCCTGACGCCGCTGACCGCGCCGGCGTCGCTCTGGATGGCGAACGCGTCGTCCGAGCCTTCCGTCCGCGCCGCAAGGCTGAGCCGCGCAACGGAGGCGATGGAAGGCAGCGCTTCGCCCCGGAAGCCAAGAGTGGCGATGCGCAACAGATCGAAATCGCCGGCAGCGTCGGCGACGAGCTTGGAGGTGGCGTGGCGCTCGAGCGCCAGCGGCAGCTCCGCCGGTCCCAGGCCCGCGCCGTCGTCGGCGACCAGAATGCGGGAAAGGCCGCCGCCGTCGGCCTGCACGTCGACCCTGCGCGCGCCCGCGTCTATGGCGTTCTCGACCAGCTCCTTGACCGCGCTCGCCGGCCGTTCGACCACCTCGCCGGCGGCGATGCGGTTGACGGTCTCAGGCGGCAGGCGGCGGATAGGCATGGCCGAAGCTTAGCGCGATTCCGCACACTAGGCGCGTAAGGCTAGCTGCCCGTCGAGGTGTAGCGGCGGACGCCGAAGCCCCAGACCCAGAGCGTCACCGCCAAGAACACGAAGCCGGCGGCCGGGCTCGCGGCCTGGAACCAGCGCGGCGCGCCGAGCGGGTCGGGGTGTCCGAGCGCCGCGACCACCGGGAAGTAGGCGACACAGCCGATCGGCACGATGAAGATCAGGAAGTCGCGCAGCCAGGCGGCGTAGATGTTGAGCGGATACTGCGCCGCCTCGACGCCGCCGTAGCTGATGACGTTGACGACCTCGAGGCTCTCGACCGTCCAGAACGCCAGCGTGGCCGAGACGACCATGATGCCGAAGAAGAGCGCCATGCCGCCCAGCATGGCCCAGGCGAGCAGCGCAACCGCGGCTGGCGTGAAGGCGAGATGGGTCAGGACCGCGCCGATCGCGATCACGGTCGCGGCTTCGATCAGGCGTCCGAGGCGCGAGAGGCGAAGCTCGTGCCCGAGCAGCTGGAACGCCGTCGTGCGCGGCCGAAGCAGCAGGCGGTCGAGGGCCCCTGTGCGGACGTATTCGGTCCCGAAGATGTCGAAGCCGCGGGCGCAGGTGTCGGCGAAGGCGAACGACAGATTGACTACGCCGTAGAAGACGCAGACCTCGCCGAAGCGCCAGCCCTCGATCTGGCCGAAGCGGGCGAACAGCGCCCACAGCCCAAGGAACTCGATGCCGGTGGCCAGCAGCTGGGCCGTCGAGAGCATGAGGAAGGAGGCCGGATACTGCATTTGGCTGCGGACCGAGGCGGCCGCGTAGAGGGCGTAGAGGCGAATCGCTTCCATCCCTCAGCCCCCTTGCACCTGCAGGCGGCGCATCGTCCGGTCGAGCGCCCAACGCCCGGCCAGCACGAGCGCCAGCGTCCAGCCGAGCTGTAGGGCCAGGCCGCCCAACGCCGTCCAGCCGACGAGGTCGCCGAAGTAGATTCGGAAGGGAATGTCCACGAGCCCGGCGAACGGTTGCAAGCGCATGCCGGGTCGGATCCAGGTCGGGAAGAAGGCGAGCGGCACGATGCTGCCGGAGAGCAGGTTGGAGAAGGGCGCGATCAGCAGGTTCGCGCCGCGGTCGGTCATGCTGGCCACGGCGACCACGTTGATCAGCAGCACGATCGAGGCCGACAACAGGGCGACGCCGATCATCGAGACCCCGAACAACAGCGCGGCCTCGAGCCCGGCCGGCGGCTTCAGGCTCCAGGCGCCGAGGCCAAGGAGCGGCATGAGGCCGGCCGCGACGATGAACATGAGCACGGCGCGCGGCGCGACCCGCGCCGCGCTCCAGGCCACCGCGCGGGCGTACCACCAGCCATAGGTGTCGACGGGCCGGAGGCGGTCGTAGGCGACGGCGCCGGTGCGCACCATCTCGGCCACGTCCGGGTCGGCGTTCCAGGGCAGGAAGATGAGGAAGGCCTGGCCAAGCCAAGTGTAGGTGATGGCGTGCTCGAGGCTCATCGGCTGCGCGCGCTGGGCGCCGAAGAAGAACGCCGCCAGCACCATGATCTTGATCGCGCCCCACCAGCACTGCGTGGCGAAACCGGCGAGCGCCGCGACGCGGTACTGCAGCACGAGCTGGAACCGAGCGCTGAAGGCGGCCAGGTACGGGGCGGCGGCGGCCACGGACCTAAGCCTCCCCCGCGCCGTGGCGATCGTAGAAGCGGGCGATCACCTCCTCGATCGCCGGCTGCTCGACATGGATGTCGGTCACCGCGTGCTCGGCGGCGATACGGGCGATCAACGCCGGCGCGCTGGTCTTGGCCGGATCGAACGCCAGCTCGAGCGAGCGGCCCTCGCGGGCGCGAACCTCGACGCCGGCGAGCGCAAGTTCGGGCGCATCCTCGGCGAACTCGATGTAGACCCGCCGCTCGGCCAAGCCCTCGGCGCGCAAGCGTTCGAACGGGCTGTCGGCCAGGATACGGCCGTGGCCGATGACGATGACCCGCTCGGCGAGGGCCTCGATGTCGTGCATGTCGTGGGTGGTGAGGAGCACGGTCACGCCGCGTTCGCGGTTCAGCCGCTGGACCACCTCACGCACGGCGAGCTTGGCCGGCGCGTCGAGACCGATCGTCGGCTCGTCGAGAAACAGGATCGAAGGCTCGTGCAGCAGGGCCGCGCAGATCTCGGCGCGCATCCGCTGGCCGAGGGAGAGCTGCCGCACCGGCTGGTCGAGCAGACGCTCGAGCTTGAGCAGGGCGACGAGCTCGTCGCGGGTCGCACGGTAGCGTGCGGGCTCGACCCGATAGATGGCGGCGAGGAGGTCGAAGCCCTCGATCACCGGCAGATCCCACCAGAGCTGGGTGCGCTGGCCGAACACCACCCCGATGCGCGCCACGTGGCGGATGCGGTCCTCGTACGGGACCAGGCCGTCAATCACCACCTCGCCGGACGTCGGCCGGAGGATGCCGGAGAGGATCTTGATCGTGGTCGACTTTCCCGCCCCGTTCGGGCCGATGAAGCCCAGCAGCTCCCCGGCCTCAAGCGTGAAGCTGATCCGGTCGAGCGCCTCGACGTCACGCATGCGGCGATGGAACAGACCCTTGAGCGCGCCAAAGGCGCCGGCGTCGCGTTCGGCGATGCGGTAGCGCTTGGTCAGGTCGCGAACGAGGATCTGCGGCACGGGCGCGGGCTCCGCGGGTGAGCGTCTGGGCAAAGGGCAATCTGGGGGGCGCGGACCCTATCGTCGCCACATTTCCAGGGCAACAGCGGCCGCGGACCAGCGAGCCGGAACGTTTTCCGGCGTTGCCAAGTTGCAACCCGCCGCGATTGCCGCCACCTAGGGAACGATGCCGCCTCCGACCCCCCTGCCCGCGCGGGCCGTTCGCGTTCTCGCTTTCGTCCTCGCCCTGACCGCCCTCGGCTTCCAAGCCTGCGCCGCCCCCGCCTGGTGGCATGTGACGTCCGGCCACTCTGAAGTCTGGATCATCGGTGCGCCGCACGAGGCGCCGAAGGGATTCAGCTGGGACACGCACGCCGTCGAGCAACGCCTGCAGGGCGCAAGCGCCCTGATCATCGAACCGCAGGCCAAGGGCTCGCTGCAGATGTTCGGCGACATGTTCGGCGCCTATCGGGCCTTGCACTCCGACACGCCGCTCGAGCAGACCTTGCCGCCGCCGCTCCGGCAGCGGTTCCAGGCGGCTCGCACCGCGATCGGCGAGGGTCCGGGCAAGTATGCCGGATGGAAACCCACAGCCGCCGGCGTGCTGTTGACCAACGACTTCCTTCGCGCTCAGAGCCTGGAGACCGGGGCGGCCGCCCAGACCATCCGCGGCCTGGCGCGGCGCGCCGGCGTGCACGAGGTCGCTGCGGGGTCCTACGAGGGCGTTCCGGTGATCACGGCGGCCGAGCAGCTGAGCATGAGCGGACAGGAGCTCTGCCTTTCCGCCTCGCTGCACGCGATCGAGCAGGGCGCGGGCAAGGTCAGGCAGGCGGCGCAAGACTGGGCGCGCGGCCTCGTGCGTCCCAATCCGACCGATCCCGCCGACCAGGCGTGCCTGAACGCCATGCCGCAGCTGAAAACCCTCAACGACCGTCTCGTTGGCGAGGAGGCGCAAGCCGTAGCCGACGCGCTGAGCCGCCCGGGCAAAACGATCGCGGTGTTCGACCTCGGCGCAACGACGATGCCGGGCGGGGTCCTCGACCGCCTGCGCGCGCGCGGCCTGAGCGTCTCGGCCCCGGCGCCTTAGCGGCCTACAGGCCCGGGAGCTTCACGTAGGACTTACCCTGCGGCTGGCGTGCGATCACGATCGTCCTGCCGCCGGTAAGCTTCTGGATGCGCGCCGCCTCGATCGCGGGATCGATCGGCGCCGACGTATCGGCGCCGGACGCCGCGGCGGTCATCGCCGCCGGCTGTACGGCCGGCTTGCCGCGCCGCCAGAACATCACCCAGTTGGCGAAGCCTGAGTCCTTGTGCGCGATCGAACCGAACTCGTCGTCGACGACGTAGCGAATGAGCGGGTCGGCATTGTCGGCGCCCGCCTTGGACGCCAGGAGCTTTTCGCCCTCGGAGCGATCCTCGGCCGCGCGTTGGCCCATAAGCGCAGCGCGCGCCTGGCTCTCCGGCTGCAGCTCCTGCGGCCTTGGCTCGCCCGGCGCCGGCGGGCGCAGCGAGTAGTCGGGCGGCACCACCAGCGGCGCCATCGACACCACCCGGAACTCGTCGGGCACGACCTTGGTGATGCCGAGCGCCTGCTTGGTGCTTTCGCACCCAACCAACGCGGTGCTGGCGACCAAAGCCGCCGCAACGGCCACGCGACTGAAACTCATCGGCCTTAAGCTCCCTGAAGAGCGCCTCTTTCGACTTCGATAGCGCATTCCCCCAGCCGAAGCCAACCGATCACGCGGTCGCGGGCCGGCGGCCGCCGACCAGGCTGTCGAGGACGAGCAGCGCCACGCCAACGCTGATCGATGCGTCGGCCACGTTGAAAACCCAGGGAAAGTGCAGCGCTCCGAAGTCGAGGTAGTCGAACACCCGACCCCAGCGCACGCGATCGATGACGTTGTTGCCGATCGCGCCGCCGATGATGAGACCGATCGCCGCGGCGTTGAGCAGCCGCTCGGCGCGGCGCACCCAGAGCCCAAGCGCGATCACCACGCAGACGGCGAAACCGACCAGCAGCCAGCGACCGAGATCGCCGTGTGCGCGCAGCAGCCCGAACGCCACGCCGGGGTTCCAGACGCTGGTCAGCCGGAAGACCGGCAGCACCTGGATCGGCCCCCGGTCTGTCAGGTCGAACGCGCCGAGCAGCCAGGCCTTGACCGACTGGTCGAGGACGACCACGGCCGCAGCCAGGCTGAAGGCCACCCAGCCATTGCGGTTCACCTGCGGCTCCGAGGGCCTATCGGCCATGGGCGGCGTCCCACCAGCTGACCGCATCGGCGTCGCGGAGCGACAGGTCGGGATAGCGCGGGTCGTGGCCGACCTCAGGGAGAATGCGCCAGGAGCGCGCGCACTTGCGCCCTTCGGCCCGCAGCGCCTCGACCGCAACGGCGGCGACCTCGGGCAGTCGGAAAGCGCCCTCGGGCCCCTCGCCCGCGATCAGGCTGGCCTGGCTGGTGCGGAACACTTCCGCCGCGTCCAGGCCGTCGAAGGACGCGAGCAGGTCCAGATCGGCGATCCAGACCCGCGGCGCGGCCTCGAGCGCGGCGCCGATGCGTTTGTCGCGCCGTTCGACCTCGATCGCGCCGGTGACCACCCGCGTCACCTGCTCGACCCGCGCCCAGCGGGCGGCCTCGGCGTCGTTGCGCCAAGCCGCCGGCGTCTCGGGCATCACGCGCATCGCGGCCGGGCCGGCGTCCGGAAACCGCGTCGACCACGCCTCGTCCATGGTGAAGGCCAGGATCGGCGCGAGCCAGGCGGTCAGGCGCTCGAACACGTGATCCATCACGGTGCGACAGGCTCGCCGGCGGATCGAGTCGGGCCGGTCGCAATAGAGGACATCGCGTCGGACGTCGAAGTAGAGGGCCGAAAGGTCGTTGGTGCAGAAGTCGGAAAGCGGCCGCGCGACGTCGTAGAAGCGGTAGCCTTCGTAGGCCTCGCGCACCCGCCGATCGAGCGCCCAGAGGCGGTGCAGGATGAACCGCTCGAGCGGCGGCATGTCCACCAGGTCGACGCGCTCATCGTCGGCGAAGCCGGCCAGTGCGCCCAAGAGGTAGCGCAGCGTGTTCCTTAGCTTGCGGTAGCTGTCGATCGTCGTCTGCAGGATGGTCGGGCCGATCCGGGTGTCCTCGGCGTAGTCGACGAGCGCCACCCAGAGTCTGAGGATCTCGGCGCCGCTCTGGCGGATGACGTCCTCGGGCTCGACCGTGTTGCCGAGCGACTTCGACATCTTCTCGCCATCCTCGGCCATGACGAAGCCATGGGTCAGGATCGCGTCATACGGCGCGCGGCCGCGGGTGCCCGAACTCTCCAGCAAGCTCGACTGGAACCAGCCGCGGTGCTGGTCGGAGCCTTCCAGGTAGAGGTCGGCCGGCCAGCGCGTATCGGCGCGGCCTTCGAGTACGAAGGCGTGGGTCGAACCGGAGTCGAACCAGACGTCGAGGATGTCCTCGACCTTCTCGAAGCGCTGGCCGTCGTGGTCGCCCAGGAAGTCGCGGTCCGGCCGGGTGAACCAGGCGTCGGCGCCCTCGGCCGCGATCAGCGACACAATGCGCTCGTTCACGGCCGGATCGTGCAGCGGCTGGCCGGTCTGCTTGTCGACGAACATGGCCAGCGGCGAACCCCACGCGCGCTGGCGGCTGATCAGCCAGTCGGGCCGGGTCTCGACCATGGCGCGGATCCGGTTGCGGCCAGCCTCGGGGAAGAAGGCCGTGACGTCGATGGCGGAAAGCGCCGTCTCGCGCAGCGTGCGACCGCCGTGGACGGGATCTTCCAGCGGATGGTCGATGCGGATGAACCATTGCGGCGTGTTGCGGAAGATGACCGGCGCGCGCGAGCGCCACGAGTGGGGATAGGCGTGCTCGACGCGGCCGCGGGCGAGCAACGCGCCCGCCTCGATCAGCTTGTCGGTCACCGCATTGTTCGCGGGGCCGAACTGACCCTTCTTCTTGCCCTCGGTCTCCAGCACCTTGAGCGCGCCGAACAGCGGGACATGCGGATAGTAGGCGCCGTCCTCGTCGACGGTGTCGGGGATCTCGCGATGGCCGTGGGCGATCCAGACGGCGTAGTCGTCGGCGCCGTGGCCGGGCGCGGTGTGCACGAAGCCCGTGCCGACATCGTCGGTCACCGTGTCGCTGACGAGCAGCGGCACGGCGAAGCGGTAACCATCGTCCAGCGCCGCGAGCGGGTGGGCGCAGATCATGCCCTCGGGGTCGACGCCGTCGATCCGCGTCCAGGACGCGACGTGCGCCGCCACGCGCACAGCCTCGGCGAGCGGCTCGGCCACGATCAGCCGTTCACCCACCCTGGCCCACGGCGCGAAGGGCAGGCCGTCTTCAACAGCATCGACGCGATAGGCCGCGTAGTCGATGTCGCGGCTGTACTGGATCGCCCGGTTGGCCGGCAGGGTCCAGGGCGTGGTCGTCCAGATGACCACCGAGGCGTCGGCCGCGGCGTCGGGCCCCTCGACGACCGGAAAGCGGACCCAGACGGTGGGGGAAACGTGGTCGTGGTACTCGACCTCGGCGTCGGCGAGCGCGGTGCGCTCGACCGGGCTCCACATCACCGGCTTCGAGCCGCGATAGAGCTGGTTGGTGGCCACGTACTTGTGGAACTCGGCGACGATGGCGGCTTCGCTCGCATAGTCCATCGTCGAATAGCGCCGATCCCAATCGCCGATGACGCCGAGCCGCTTGAACCCGGTCATCTGCACGCCGATCCAGTGATCGGCCTCCTGGCGACAGAGGTCGCGGAACTCGGCCTTGGACATGTCCTCCTTGCGCCGGTTCCTGGCGCGCAGGTCCTCTTCGACCTTCCACTCGATCGGCAGGCCGTGGCAGTCCCAGCCCGGCAGGTAGTCGACGTCGAAGCCAAGGAGGAAGCGCGAGCGGACGACGAAGTCCTTCAGGAGCTTCTGCAGGCAATGGCCGATGTGGATCGCGCCGTTGGCGTAGGGCGGCCCGTCGTGCAGCACGTAGAGCGGCGCGCCGTCCGCCTGCCGCTGTTTGCGCAGGCTGTTGTAGAGCTCCTTTTCGCGCCAACGCTCGAGAATCTCCGGCTCGAGCCGCGGCAGGCCCGCGCGCATCGGGAAGGGCGTCTCCGGCAGGAAGACCGTCTCGCGGTAGTCGCGGCCGGTGGTGGGTTTGTCGCCGGCGTCTGCGGCGGAATCGGGGGCCATGATCGGCTCCAGCATTGGGTTCGAAGGCAAGGGCGGACAACCCGGCGCGCGACCGCCGTCGCCGGCGGCGTCACGCCGGGCGGTTAATTCGACGCGCTGGACGAACCCTGCTCATGGCGCGCGCTGTCTAACAGAGCCGGCCGCGCCGCGCGAGCCTCTTGGCGGCGTCAGCGCAGGGGCGAGCGTCATCGACCGCACCTGCACATAGTCGTTGATCCCATAGACCGAGCCTTCGCTGCCGTATCCCGACTGCTTCACGCCGCCGAACGGGTTCGCCGCATTCGAGACGAGGCCGGCGTTGACGCCGATCACGCCGGCCTCGAGCGAGCGGCCAACCCGCATGGCGCGGTCGATGTCCTTGGTGAACAGGAAGGCGGCCAGGCCGTACTCGCTGGCGTTGGCGCGCGCGACCACGTCGTCCTCGTCGTCGAAGGCGAACACCGGCGCCAGCGGGCCGAACGTCTCCTCTTCGCGGAACAAAGCGTCGTCGCCGCCCTCCATCACCGTCGCCTGGAAGAAGCGGCCGCCGAGATTGTGCCTGTGCCCGCCGGTGAGCACGCGGCCGCCGGCGGCCTCGGTGCGGGCGATGTGATCCTCGACTTTCCTTAGGCCCGCCTCGTTGATCAGCGGCCCGATCTGGGCGCCCTCCTCGAACGGCTTGGCGACCTTCAAGCCCTGCACGGCGGCGACGAGGCGCTCGAGGTAGACGTCCTTGACGCGCCGATGCACGTAGATGCGGTTCGGGCAGACGCAGGTCTGGCCGCCGGCGCGGTATTTGCCGCGCACCGCGCCCTCGACGGCGTTTGCGATGTCGGCGTCGTCGAACACAATGAGTGGCGCGGCGCCGCCGAGCTCCATCGAGAGCCGCTTCAGGCTCGGCGCGCATTGGGCGGCGAGCTTGCGCCCGACCTCCGTCGAGCCGGTGAAGGAGAGCTTGCGGATCTTCTGCGAGCCGGTGAGCGCGCCGCCCACCACCGCCTGCTCGCCGGTGACCACGTTGAAGACGCCCGCGGGCAGGCCCGCCTCCAGCGCCAGCGCCGCCAGCGCGAGCGTCGTGAAGGGCGTGGCCGACGCAGGCTTGGCGACCAGCGTGCAGCCGGCCGCGAACGCCGCGCCGGCCTTCCGCGTCAGCATGGCGGCGGGGAAATTCCAGGGCGTGATCGCCGCCACCGGGCCGACGGGCTCGCGGAAGGTGAGCACGGTGTCGCCGGCCGAGGTTTCGATCACCGCGCCGGTGATGCGCTCCGCCTCGCCGGCGAACCACTTGATGAAGGCATTGGCGTAGCGCGCCTCGCCGACGCCCTCGGCAAACGGCTTGCCGTTCTCGAGCGAGATCAGCGCCCCGATGGCCTCGGCGTTCTCGTCGATCAGCGCCGCCCAGCGGTGCAGGAACTCCGCCCGCCGGATCGGCGTCCACGCCCGATAGTCGGCGAAGGCGCGCGCCGCGGCGTCGATCGCCTGCTCCACCTGCGCGGCCGCGAGCTTCGGGACCGTCCCGATGACGGTCTCTTCGGCCGGGTCGTCGACGGCGATCTCGCCCTCGCCGGTGACCCATCGGCCGTCGATGAGGGCGGTCTGGCGGATCAGCGCCCGGCCTTTGGCCTTCAATGCGTCGCCTGCCGACGTCGTCGATCCATCCATGGCGGCTTCCTTGCGCTCGACCGAAGTTTACCCTTGCCGTCGCGGCGCCCATCCGCATCAATTCGCCCGGCAAAGAAGAACAAGAGCACGCCAGGGAGAAACGCGCATGCCCTCGATCAGCGCCGTCGACGAAAAGACCGGCCGCAAATTCTATCTCGACGATCCCGACGACCTGAAGCCCGGCGAGGCGGTGACTTTCCTCCTGAACCTGCACGGCGGCGGTTCGGTCGGCGCCTGGCAGCGGGCCTATTTCCCCGCGATCGACTTCAAGGAGCAGTACCGCCTTGTCGTAGCGACGCCCTCGGCCGCGACCAAGGAGCCGATGCGCCGCTGGGTCGGCGAGGCGGACGATGAGCACCTGCGCAACATCGTGGACCAGGTGTTCGCGAAGTACGGGCGCCAGAACATCAAGGCGTTCTGGCTCGTGGGCCACAGCCAGGGCGGCATGACCTCGAACCGGCTGCTGGGGGCAGGACTTCTTCGCCGAGCGCGTCGACGGTTGGCTCAGCCTCTCGGGCGGTCGGATCGGCCCGATCGCGCTGCCCGACAGTTTCTTCCCCGGCGAGCGGCCGCGTATGCCCGCGCCGCCGCCCGGCCAGCCCGGCCCCGGCCGCGCGGTCGCGCCGGACTGCGACATCTCGTTCATCTTCGCGACCGGCGAGCACGAGATGACCAGCCTCCCCGACACCTCGCCCTGGGCGGAGAAATACGGCGCGGGGCCGCGCGAGCGGCGGGCCGACATCGTCGATACCGAGCCCGGGCAGGTCTACGACACCGGGCGCGAGGGGAACTCCACGCCGGGTTGGGGCCTGAAGGCGAGGCCCGGGACAGCCGAGGTCTACGTCTACCCGAACGCCAGGGGCGGGCGGCTGATCGCCGACGTCGTGCGCAAGGACAAGGGCCACACCGAGGGTCTGGAACCCAAGGTCACCGAGGCCCTGATCCAGATGATGGTGACCGCGCCGGGCGGGAAGGCGAGTGCGCTGGCCGCGGCGGCGGCCTGACCCCGAAGCCCCTCTTGCCCGCCGCGCAACACGGCGCGACAAGCGTGGGCAAAGACAGAATGAAATGGGAGCAAGACGCGATGGGCAGCATCAGCGCCGTCGACGAGAAGACCGGCCGCAAGTTCTACCTGGACGACCCGGACGACTTGAAGCCGGGCGAGAAGGTCACCTTCCTTCTGAACCTGCACGGCGGCGGCTCGGTCGGCGCCTGGCAGAAGGCCTACTTCCCGGCCGTCGACTACAAGGACAAGTACCGGCTGGTCGTCGCGACTCCCTCGGCGGCAACCAAGGAGCCGGCGCGGCGCTGGGTCGGCGAGGCCGACGATGCGCACCTGCACAACATCGTGGACTACGTCTTCGACAGGTACGGCCTGGAGAACATCGCCGCCTTCTGGCTCGTGGGGCACAGCCAGGGCGGCATGACCAGCCGGCGGCTGCTCCGTGAAGACCCATTCTTCCAGGAGCGCGTTGACGGCTGGCTCAGCCTGTCCGGCGGCCGCCTCGGGCCTGCCGAACGCGCCGAGGGGTTCGGACCACCGTTGCAGCCCGGACAGACGCGCATGGCGCCTCCGCCCATCTCCCTCGAGGATCCGGCTTGCGACTTCTCGTTCATCTTCGCGGTCGGCGAGCACGAGATCAAAAGCTTGCCCGAGACATCGCCCTGGGCGGAGAAATACGGCGCGGGCCTTCGCCAGCGGCGCGCCGACATCGTCGACACCGAGCCGGGCCAGATCTACGACACCTCGCGCATCGAGCGCTCGACCAAGGGCTGGGGCCTGCTCCCCCGTCCGGGCGCTGCGCAGGTCTTCGTCTATCCAAACGCCCGCGACGGCCGCGTGATCGCCGACGTGGTGCGGCTGGACAAAGGCCACACGGAGGGGCTGGAGCCGAAGGTCACCGAGGAGTTGATCAAGCTGATCGTCTCCGCTTCCGGCGGCAAGGCGCGCAAGGCGGCCGCGGCGACGGCCCAGGCCTGAGCGCCGGTGCGCGCCCTCGTCCTCGACGGCGAGCCCGGGATCGACCACCTGGCGGTGGTCGAGCGGCAGCCCGTCGAGCCCGGGCCAGGCCAGGTGCGGGTGGCGATGAAGGCCGCCTCGCTGAACTTCCGCGACCTCGCCACGATCCAGAACCCGGGGATCAAGGCCCGCCTGCCGCTCGTGCCGCTTTCCGACGGCTGCGGCGTGGTGGAGGTGGTCGGCGACGGCGTGACGCGGGTCGCTGTCGGCGATCGGGTGGCGCCGCTGTTCTTCCAAGGCTGGATGGGCGGCGCGCCCACGCGGCCGGCGCTGGCCACCGCGCTCGGCGGCGCCCTCGACGGCGTCGCGCAACAGCGCATCACGCTGAGCGCGGACGGCGTGTCCAAGGCGCCGGAAAGCCTTAGCGACGAGGAGGCGGCCTGCCTGCCGTGCGCGGCGCTGACCGCGTGGCGGGCGCTGATGGTCGAGGGTCGCGTCAAGCCCGGCGACGTCGTGCTGGTGCAGGGGACCGGCGGCGTTTCGATCTTCGCGCTGCAGTTCGCCAAGGCGGCCGGCGCGGTCGTGATCGCGACCTCGTCCTCCGATGCGAAGCTCGAGCGGGCGAAGGCGCTGGGCGCCGATCACGGGATCAACTACCGAACGACGCCCGATTGGGCGCGCGAGGCGCGGACGCTGACCGGCGGGCTGGGCGTCGACCATGTGATCGAGGTCGGCGGCGCGGAGACCTTCGCCCAGTCGATCCAAGCGGTCCGGCTGGGCGGCCACGTCCACGTCATCGGCGTGCTCTCCGGCTTCTCCAAGGACGTCAACGTCGCCGCCATCTTCGGCGCGAACGCCCACATTAGCGGGATCACCGTCGGCAGCCGCGAGCAGTTCGAGGCCATGGTCCGCGCCATCGAAGCCAACGGCATCAAGCCCGTGATCGACAAGCGCTACCCGCTCGCCGACGCGCAGGCCGCCTTCCGCGCCATGCAAGCCGGCGAGCACTTCGGCAAGATCGTGCTGGACATCTGAAAGCCCGCGAGAGCGGGCCGTCCGCTTTCAACCACGAAGGACACTAAGGACACAAAGGGCACGAAGAAGGACGGGTGGCCGCAGCGTTGTGGCTGTCTGCCTTTGTGCGCTTCGTGTTCTTAGTGCCCTTCGTTGTGAAATGGGGCCGCGCCGCCTTCGCGGCGCGGCTAGTCACCGCATCGCGATGGCGTTTTCCTTGTTCGGGTCGGGCAGGCCGAGGATGCGGCGGGAGATGATGTTCCACTGCACCTCCTGGGAGCCGCCGGCGATGCCGCCCGCCTTCGAGGAGAGCACGAGCCGGGTCGCGGCCAGCTCCGCGGGCGTGAAGTCCTCGCCTTCCCAGCCGACGCCCTGGTGGCCCATGATCTCCATGGTCAGCTCCGCCCCGTCGCGGCGGAGGAACGAGCCGACGTTCTTGATGATCGATGTCGTGGCGCTGGGGCCGCGGTTCGAGCCGCGCGCTTCGGCCTGCGCCCGCGCCAGCGTCTGCTGAAAGGCCTTGGCCTCCATTTCGTAGCTGATGATCCGCTGGCGAAGGTCGGCGTCGGCGATACGGCCGGTGTCGTCGACGCCGACGTAGTGCTTGGCGAGGTTGGGCAGCTGAGCCTTCGGATCCGCCCGCGCGGTTGCGGCGCCCGACGCGATCCCGTTCCGCTCGTGCTGCAGGAGGCGCTTGGCGATCGTCCAGCCGCCGTTCAGCGGCGGCACCAGGTTCTCCTTCGGCACCACGACGTCGGTGAAGAAGGTCTCGCAGAACGGCGAGGCGCCGGAGATGAGCTTGATCGGCCGGGGATCGACGCCCGGGGTCCGCATGTCGATGAGGAGGAAGCTGATCCCCTCGTGCTTCTTGGTCTGGTCGGTGCGCACGAGACAGAAGCACCAGTCGGCGTATTGGGCTCCGCTGGTCCATATCTTCTGGCCGTTGACGAGGAAGTGGTCGCCCTTGTCCTCGGCCTTGGTCGAGAGGCCGGCGAGGTCGCTTCCGGCGCCCGGCTCGGAGAACCCCTGGCACCAGCGCAGCTCACCGCGCGTGATCGGCGGCAGGTGGCGCTTCTTCTGCGCCTCAGTGCCGTACTCGAGCAGGGTCGGGCCGAACATCATCACGCCCATCCCGCCGATCGGGTTCCAGGCCCCGATGCGGTTCATCTCCTCGCGCAGCACGACGGCCTCGGCCTGGGTGAGCCCCCCGCCGCCATAGGCTTTCGGCCAGGTGGGAACGCCCCAGCCCACCTCGCCCATGCGCTTGCGCCAGAGGTCGTCGTCGGCCGTCTCCTCGCGCTCGCCGCCGACGGCTTGCGGCCCGGCCGCGCCCTTGCCGGCGAGGCTCTTGGGGAAGTTCTCCGCCAACCAGGCGCGCGCCTCGGCGCGGAAGGCTTCGGTGTCTCCGCCAAAGTCGGCCATGGCGATCCTCCTGATCTTTCTTCTTGCGTTTCAACGCTAGGACCGCGCGCGCCACACCGTCAACGGCTTGACGAATGCGGTGAGGGGGATGAACTGGCGGGCGGCTGAAAAGAGGAGACGGTCGATGGGCGAGACAACCACGCAGCTCGAAACCGAGTTCAAGAGCCCGCGCAACATGTTCCAGGCCCACATGGCCGAAGGGCGCCCCGAAGCGGTACGGGCTGCGCGCGGCGCGGGGTCCATCCACGACGACACCGTCGCGACCAAGCTGGGCTTCAAGGGCGGCACCGTGCCGGGCTCGGTGCACATGAACCAGCTCGCGCCGCTGATCGTGAAGATCTACGGCGAAAAGTGGTTCGAGCGCGGCGGGCTCTCGTCCTTCTTCACCCAGGCGACCGTCGACAACGAGCGCGTGCGGGCGGTGGCCGAGCCGGGCGAGGAGCGCGCGCGCCTGCGGCAGTACAACGAGCAGGGCGACCAGATCTCGGAGAATACGGCCAGCCTCGATCCTGAGGACCCAGGCGCCGAGCTGGTTCGCCGTATGGCCATGCAGGACCCGGCCGGCCCCGGCCGCCTGCGCATCCTCGCCGACTTCAAGGTGGGCGATGAGACCCACGACACACCGGTGAAGGTCGACCGCAAGGCGTTGCTCGCGCAGCTGGAGACGATCACGGAGGAACTGCCGATCTACCGCGAAAAGAACGTGCTGCCTCCGGGCCTAGTCGTCCATCTGGCCCACCTGGCGCGGGGAGCTGTTCTGGCGCGGCAGAAGACGGCGGTGGGCTTGTTCGGCGCGCTGGAGATCCGCAACCTTGCCGGCCCGCCGCTGGCCGAGGTCGACTATCTGGCGCGGACGAAGGTGCTGAAGCTGTCGGAAAGCCCGCGCACGGAGAACATCTGGTACGACGTCATCCTCGCCGACGCGAAGTCCAAGACCGACGTCGGCGTGGTGCGCTTCCAGATCCGCCTGATGAAGGGGGCCTCCCCGCTATGGGCCGAGGAGACGAAGGCGAAGGGCGGGTAGATTTCCTGGCCTTGCCGGCCCGGCGCGCCTGATCGATAAGGCAAGTTGGACGGTCCCCCGGGAAGCCGGGGGCCAAGAGGGAATGCGGTGCGGGGTTCGCCCCAAATCCGCGCTGTGCCCGCAACTGTAGGCGGCGAGGCTTCGGGTCCGTTTCACGCCCCTTCTTGAGGGCGTGCGCCACTGGCGCCCATCGGGCGCTGGGAAGGCGAGGACCGAACGCCCGTGACCCGCAAGTCAGGAGACCTGCCGTCCAGGTCGCTCGTCCGGGGGTCCGGGTCCAGGCTCCAGGCGCGGGAGCGGCTTGCCCCGCAAGTCGTCCGTCGCAGCGGCAATCGACCGCCGCTGCGCCCCTAGCGATCCCCGCTCCTGGCGTGACCGGTCCCAAAGGAAAGGACGGACGCGCCATGAACCGCGCAACAAGACCTCTATTCGCCGCCACGGCCATCGCCGCCGCGCTCGCCGCGAGGAGCATCGCATGGGCGCAGGACGCCGAAACGCCCGACGTCATCGTGACCGCCGAGCGTGTTCCGGCCGCGACCCTGGCGAGCACGCCCGACGCCTACGTGATCACAGACAAGGACATCCGGGCCGTCGGAGCCGTCTTCGCCTCCGACGTCCTTACCCTGGCCCCCGGCGTCTCGCTCAGCGCCACAGGCCCCTTCGGCGGCGCCACCGGCGTCTCGATTCGCGGGGCCACAGACGACAAGACCCTGGTGCTGATCGACGGCGTGCCGGTGAACGACGCCTCGCAGCCGGAGGGCGGCTTCGACTTCGGTCCGCTCGACCTGGGCGACATCGCCAAGATCGAGGTGCTGACCGGGCCGCAAGGGGCGCTCTGGGGCTCCGACGCGATCGGCGGCGTCATCGCCTTCACCACCGCCGAGCCGAACGGCGTCAGCCTCGAAGCCGATGGAGGATCGCTGGACACCGGACGGGTGGTCGCGTCGGTCGGCGTGAGTCATCAGGCCTGGGCGTTCGGGGTCACGGCGGCCGGGTTCACCACCGCCGGCGTTTCGGCGGCGGACACGCGCAACAGCTACGCCCGCTTCGGTCTGCCGGGGCTGCGCAACAGCGAGCCCGACGGCGACCAGGAGACGACGCTCGACCTGCGCGGCCGCTGGGCCCCGTCGGACGCCTTCCAGCTGGACGGGCAGCTGCGCTGGAGCCACGCCCGCACCGATATCGACGGCTTCCCGCCGCCGGCGTTCCTCCTCTCCGACACCAACGACGTGCAGATCAGCGACAGCCTCGAGGCCTTCCTGCGCGCCCGCGCCCAGGGGCCTTGGGGCCTGCAGAACGAGCTCAGCGTCTCGAGCTACGACATCGAGCGGGGCGACCACGGCGAGTCGGGTGTGTTCGGTTTCGACGCGCGCCGGCAGGTCTATCGCTGGACGGTGACGAAGGGCGCGGACAGCGACCCGCTGTCCGCGATCATCGGGGTCGAGCGGGAGAACACGCCGGCCAATCTCTCGACCGGCGCGAAGCTCGACCTCGGGGCCGCCTCGGCCTTCGCGCTCGCGCGCGCAAAGCCGCTGCCGCCGCTGACGGTCCTGGTCGGTCTGCGCTACGACGCTCCCGACCGCTTCCGCGCCCAGACGACGGCGCGCGTCGGCGCGACCTATGCATTGCCGCTGGGCTTCAGCCTGCAGGGTTCGTTCGACCAGGGCTTCAAGACCCCGACGATCAGCGAGACGGCCTGTGACTTCTGTTTCGCCCCGCCGGTCCCGCTTCGGCCCGAGCATGCCCAGGGCTACGACGGCGGCATCGGTTGGCGGTCGTCCGATAACCGGCTGTACGCACGAGCGACCGTCTACGCCCTGGACTTGACCGACCAACTCGCCTTCGTCGACGGCCGCTACATCAACATCGCCCGCACCCGCTCGCGCGGGGTCGAGGTGGAAGGCGAAGCCATGTTGGCCTGGGGCTTTCGCGTCCGCGCGACCTACAGCTACACCGACGCGATCGATGCGACGACGCACCTGAATCTCAGGCGCGTTCCGCTGAACAGCGGGTCGGCCAGTCTGTTCTGGACGCAAGGTCCACTCGACGCGGCGCTGAGCGTGCGCGGCGAAGGCGCGGACATCGACACCGACCTCGACGGCTTCACGCCCGTGGTGCGCGGCGGGTTCACCGTGGCCGATCTCGCCGGCGGCTATGCAGTGAGCAAGCGCGTCCGGTTGACGGCGCGCATCGCCAACCTGGCGAACGCCCACTACGAGGAGGCGTTCGGATTCGGCGAGCCCGGGCGGACGTTCCTGCTCGGCGTAAGGTTGAGCGAATGAGAGCGGCCTAGGCGACGGCCCAGCGGTCGGCGTCGAGAGCCGCCTCTTCGTCCAGCGCCATCTCGGTCCAGTCGAGATCGGGAGGCGGGCTGAGCGCGGCGGCGATGATCGCCTGCAGTTCGGCCGCGCTGGCCACGCCGACGATAACCGAGGAGGCCTCGGGCCTGGAGAGCGCAAAGCCCAGCGCCGCCTGCAGGGGGTCCGAACGGCCCTCGGCGATCATGCGTCGCGCGCGCGACAGCCTGGACGCGGCGCCCTTGAGCGGACCTGGGATGCGGTCAGGGGGCAGGAAGAGCAGGCCCTGCAGGAAGATGGAGCGCAGCTGCACCTCGACGCCCCACTCCGCGAGCGTGGCAAGGGTGCCGTCGACCAGGAGACGCTGATCAAGCAGGCTGGCCGGCGCCTGGATGATGTCGGGCTTGAAGCGCTTGACGATGCCGAGCGGATCGTCGGAGGCAAAGACCGAAACGCCGACCAGTTCGAACAGGCCCTCGTCGCGCAGCTTCAGGAGTCTGGCCCAGACGTCGTCGCCGTGCGGCCCGAACAGATCGCCCGCCGACTGCACGACGACGGCTTCCGCGCGCGGCAGATCGAGACGGCGCAAGGTCGCGCGGGCCTCGGCCTCGACATAGTCCGGGCCGCGGTCGGCGCGGGCGGTCTTGATCACCACGCGGAACCGGCACGGCCTTGGCAGCTGCTGGCCGATGACGTCCTCGGCGTAGGTCGTGCCTACGCTGGAGTCGAACACGGTTAAGCCCGACCGCGCCGCTATGCTTAAGATCTCGCCGACCTCGGCCTCGGGCGGGCGTCCGCGCGCGATCTGGGGTCCGCCGAGGCGAAATTGCGCGGCCCCAAAGCCCAGCTTGGAAAGCGATACGCTCAAGGAACAACCCCACCGGCGGCTTTTCGCCTTGATCAGCGGCTCAAGATGGGGGGAAACGATTAAGGAAGCGGAATTGAGGGCGGTTAATGCCCTCTGAAGACAAGCGCTTGACGCGGGCGCGAACGCGCCCAACCTCAGGAGCGATGGATCTGACCCTGCCGGTTTGGCCGCTGTTCGGGCTCGCCGAGGACGTGCGCCCGGCGCTTCGGCGCGCGGTTGCGGCGGGCGAACCCGCGGCTCTTGTCACACTCTACAAGGTCGAGGGCGGCGGCCCGCGGCCGCCAGGGACCCAGATGGTGTTCGCCGACGGCCTCGTCGCCGGCTTCCTCTCCGGCGGCTGCGTCGAGGGCGACGTCGCGATCCACGCAGCTGAGACGCTGAGCGATGGCGAGCCACGCCGGCTGGTCTACGGCGAGGGCGGCCCGTGGCCGGACATCCGCCTGCTTTGCGGGGCGAGCATCGAGATCCTGGTCGAGCGGATCGCTCCCGACGACCAGGCGGCGGGACGCCTCCTCGCCCTGACCGACGCCCGGCAGCCGGCCGTCTGGAGCACCGACGGCAGGGAGCGCACCGTCGAGCCCGGGCGGGCGGTTCCGGGCGAGGTCTGCCTGGTCTCCGACAACCCCTTCCTGATGACGCGGCTCTATGAGCCCACGCCGAAGCTCGCGGTGGTGGGCGCCGACCCCACGGCGCTGGCGATCGCCAGCCTGGGCGCCCAGGCCGGGTTTCAGACCACGCTCATCCGCCCGAAAGGGCCGATCGAGCCGCCGCCGCTCGCCGGCGTCGCCTACAGCCGCGCCGAACCGGCCGAGGCGCTGGCGCGCATGGGCGTCGACCCCTGGACGGCGATCGCCATCGCCACCCACGACTGGGACACCGACCAGGACGCGCTGGTCGCGGCGCTGCCGACGTCGGCCTCCTACATCGGCGTGCTCGGCGCGCGGCGTCGCCTGCCCGAGCGCTATGCGCGACTGAAGGCGGCCGGCGCGGGCGATGCGGACCTGGCGCGCCTGCACGCGCCGATCGGGCTTGATCTCGGCGGCAAGGCGCCCTGGGAGGTGGCGGTGGCGGTGATCGGCGAGATCGTCGCGGAGAGGGTGGCGCGCTCGGCAAAAGTGGGAACTGCTTCTGCGTCCGAGCGCGCGCTAGTCTGAAAGAGATAGGCAATATCGGTCAGAGACCGATCTTGCTGTGGGCCTACAATCGCTCCAGCGGCAGGATGTCGACCACCGCGCCGGCGTCGGCGGCCGGCGCGCCGATGGAGCGGCGGATGAGCGCGCCGGCTTCGGCGAACACCTTCACCAGCGACGAATCCTGATCGAGCATCGCCTGAACGACGAGCGCGCCGTCGGCTGAGCTGAGCCGCCCGCGCGCCCAGTGCTCGCGCCCGCCGTTCGGCGGCATGGGCGCGCCGAGACGCGCGGTCAGAAGGCGTGGGCCGGGCTCGGCGCCCTGCATGACCGACAGCAGAGGGCGCAAGAAGAGCTCTGCGCAGACCAGCGCCGAGGCGGGGTTGCCCGGCAGACCGAGCACGCGCCGGCCGTCGGCGAGCACGCCGAACCAGGTCGGCTTGCCCGGGCGCATCCGCACGGTCTCGACGCTGAGCTTCAGGCCCAGCTCCGCCAGCGCCGGCTTGACCAGGTCGTGATCGCCGACGGAGGCGCCGCCGAGCGTGACCACCAGGTCGCCGCCGGCCGTCGCGATCGTGCGCGCGATGGCCGCGGCGTCGTCGCCGGCGCGCAGCAGCACCGGCTCGGCGCCGCCCCAGCGCGCGATGAGGCGCGCGAGCGTCGGCCCGCCGGAATCGAAGATCTGGTCAGGGCCCGGATCACCGCCAGGCGGGACGATCTCCTCGCCGGTCGAGACCAGGACGACCTTGACCGCCCGGGCGACCGCGACCGAAGCGCGCCCGGCGGCTGCGACCAGCCCGATGCGCCAGGCGTCGAGCCGCGCGCCGCGCTCGAGCAGCGTCTGGCCCTTGCGGAAGTCGCCGCCGGCCGGTCGGATGTGGTGGGCGCCGTCATCGGCCGGGGGCGTCGTGAGCCGGCCGCTCTTGGCCTCCGCCTCCTCCTGGATCACCACCCGTTCGGCGCCGTCGGGAACCGGCGCACCGGTGAAGATGCGCACCGCCTCGCCGGGCTTCAGCGTCTTTGCGTAGGCATGGCCGGCGGCGCTTTCGCCGACGATACTGAAGTCCACGCCGGCACCCGAGACCGCCCAGCCGTCCATGGCGGACGCGTTGAAGGGCGGCTGGTCGCGCTCGGCGGCGATCGTCTCGGCAAGCACGCGGCCGAACGCCGCCTCCAGTGGAACGCGTTCGCTCGGCAGGTCGACCGCGAGCCCGAGCATGCGGGCGCGGGCCTCCTCGACCGCAAGGTCGTTCATCGGCCGGCGCGGAATTCGCCGGATGCACCGCCGGTCTTCGAAATCAGGCGCACGCCGTCGATGCTCATCGCTCGGTCGGCGCTCTTCAGCATGTCGTAGAGGGTGAGGCAGGCGACCGAGACCGCGGTCAACGCCTCCATCTCGACCCCGGTCGGGCCGGTCGTCCGCACGCGGGCCGTGACCGCGAGACCCAGGCCGCCGGCGTCCTTCGACACCTGCACCGCGATCTTCGAAAGCAGCAGCGGGTGGCACATGGGAATGAGCTCGGCGGTGCGCTTTGCCGCCATCACCCCGGCGATCTCGGCTGCGGCGACGACGTCGCCCTTCTTCCAACCGCCGGCCAGCGCGAGCGCCAGCGTCTCCGGCTTCATGCGCACGAGGCCGGCGGCCACCGCCTCGCGCTCGGTCGCCGGCTTGTCCGAGACATCGACCATGCGCGCGCGCCCGGCCTCGTCGATATGGCTGAGTTCACTCATTTCTCGCTCAGGCGCGGCATGATCTCGATGAAGTTGCAGGGCCGGTGGCGGCTGTCGAGCTGGGCTGAGATCACCTTGTCCCAGCCGTCCTTCACCGCCCCGTTAGAGCCCGGCATGCAGAAGACGAAGACGTCGCCGATCAGGCCGGCGGTCGCGCGCGACTGCAGCGTTGAGAGGCCCACCGACTGGTAGCTCACCATGTGGAAGATGACCGAGAAGCCGTCGATGCGTTTGGAGAACAAGGGCTCGATGGCGTCGGGCGTCACGTCGCGGCCGGTGAGACCGGTCCCGCCGGTGGTGAGGATCACGTCGACCTGGCCCGAGCTCACCCAGTCCATGACCTTGGCGCGGATGGCGACCTTCTCGTCGGGCACGAGCGCGCGGGCGGCGAGCTCGTGGCCAGCGCCCTTGATCCGCTCGGCAAGCACGTGGCCTGAGGTGTCGCTCTCCTCGTCGCGGGTATCTGAGACGGTGAGCACGGCGATGCGGACCGGCGTGAAGGGATAACCTTCGTCGATCTTGCCGCCGGGGGCGGGAAAGGGGGCGTTCATTGAAGGAGCTCCAGGCCGCACGACCTCATTCTAGCGCAAAGCGGCCCCAACCCGTCAGCCCCCGCTGTTCAGAGCCGAATTCATTCAGTCCCAGCGCTTGGCGTCGGCCATGTCCTGGTCGGTAGGCTCGATCCAACGGGCGCCGTCGGGACCGTGCTCCTTCTTCCAGAACGGGGCGCGGCTCTTGAGATAGTCCATGAGCTGGTCAGCGGCCTGAAAGGCGGCGCGGCGATGGGCGGCGGCGGTGGCCACGAAGACGATCGCCTCGCCGGGCGCGATCTCGCCGTGGCGGTGGACGATCAGGACGGCGTGCAGCGAAAACCGCGCCTTGGTCGCGCTGGCGATTCGCTCGATCTCCGTATCGGTGAATCCTGGATAGGCCTCGAGCTCCAGCCGCTCGACCTGGCCGTCGGAGGCGCGGGCGATGCCGGTGAAGGTGACGACGGCCCCGGTCTCGGCCCGGCCAGCGCTGAACTCCGCAAGCAGGACGCCAGGGTCGAACGGCTCGGTGGTCAGCCGCACGGTCACACCCCTAGCCTCCGCTCATCGGCGCGAGGAAGGCGACCTCGACGCCCGCCGCGAGCGCGACATCGCCGCGCACGATCGCCTTCGCGACGGCGACCTGCACCCCCTTGCCGGCGAGGGCTGCGCCCAGCGCCGGGCTCTCTTCGGAAAGCAGCGCTCTCAGCGCAAAGAGCGTGGCTGGCGTTTCTGCAAGGCTGCGCTCGCGCCAGCCGGCGACGTCGGCCAGGCGGCCGAACATCAGTATCCTCGTCATCAGCCGCCGGTGGTTGACATGTAGCGGGCGACCGCCGGGCTCGCGCCGCGCTCGATGTGGAAATCGTGCCCTTTCGGCTTGGCGCCGATAGCCAGGCGGATGGCGGCCTCCAGCGCCGCATCGTCGGCGCCGGCGCGGATGACGGCGCGCAGGTCGCTTGCGTCCTCGCGGCCAAGGCAGGAGTGCAGCGTGCCGGTGCAGGTGAGGCGCACGCGATTGCAGCCCTCGCAGAAATTGTGGCTGAGCGGGGTGATGAAGCCGAGGCACCCGCCGGTCTCGGCGATGCGCACATAGCGCGCCGGACCGCCGGTCGTGAGCGGCAGGTCGGAGAGGGTCCAATAGCTCTCGAGGTCGCGGCGGACGTCGGCCAGCGAAAGGAACTGGTCGGTGCGGTCGGCCTCGATTTCGCCCATCGGCATGGTCTCGATGAGCGTCATGTCCATGCCGGCGCCGTGCGCCCAGCGGATCAACTCGGGGATCTCGGCGGCGTTGTCGTCTTTGAGCGCCACGGCGTTGATCTTCACCGCGAGCCCCGCCGCCTGTGCGGCCTCGATCCCGCCCAGCACCTTGCCGAGGTCGCCGCCGCGGGTGATGCGGGCGAAGAGATCGGGCTTCAGCGTATCGAGGGAAACGTTGATGCGCTTGATGCCGACGCGCGCCAGGTCACCCGCGAACGCGGCCAGCTGGGTCGCGTTGGTCGTGAGCGTCAGCTCATCGAGGGTGCCGGAGGTCAGATGCCGGGCCAGCCGTTCGATCAGCGTCATGATCCCCTTGCGCACCAGGGGCTCGCCGCCGGTGAGGCGGAGCTTCTTCACGCCAAGGCTGACAAAGGCCGAGGCGATGCGGTCGAGCTCCTCCAGCGTCAGCACTTCGGCCTTGGGCAGGAAGACCATGCGCTCGGCCATGCAGTAGACGCATCTGAGGTCGCAGCGGTCGGTGACCGAGACGCGCAGATAGGTCACCGTGCGGCCAAAGCCGTCGATCAGAGGCGGCCTGGCCGTGGTGGACCGGGGGGTTGAGGCGTCGTAGGGCGTCATCGTCGAAGCGGAACATAGAAAGGAATGGGCCTTGGCGACAGGGGGCGCCTTGGAAGCAATCGTCCTGGCGGCCGGATTCGGCGCCCGGTTCGGCGGCGGAAAGCTCACCGCCCCCTGGCATGGGCGCATGCTGATCGAGGGCGCGCTGGCCGCCGCCATCGCCGCGCCGGTCATGACGGTGACCGTGGTCTGGGGCGCCGACGAAGCCGTGCCGGCGGCGGCGAGGGCCTATTTCGAGGGGCGCGGCGAAGCGATGCGGCTGAAGCTCGTGCATGCCGAACACCACGCACGCGGGCTCTCCGCCTCGCTCAAGGCCGGGATCGCGAGCCTGCCGGCCGATTGCGCCGGCGCGTATCTCTTCCTGGGCGACATGCCGCGCGTGCCGCCGGGCGTGCTCGAGCCCCTGGCCGAGGCGCTGGCCGGCGACGCACTGGCCGCCGCGCCCGTGTTCGACGGCCAGCGGGGGCACCCGGTGCTGTTCAGCCGCGCCCTGTTCGGCGACCTGCTCACACTCGAGGGCGACAAGGGCGCGGGCGGCCTGCTCGCGGCCCTCGATCCCGCCCAACTCGCGCTCGTCCCCGCCCCCGACGACGGCGTCCTCTACGACGTCGACCTGCGCACGGACCTGCCCTAGCCCCCATCTCCCGAGCGAGTACGAACCGGGGCCTAGTCGTCCAGGAGCGCGTTCATGTGTTCGACGGCTTCGAGGAACTCCTCCTTGAAGGTCTGCACGACCTGGCCGGCGGACTGCACCTGGTCGACTAGGCCGACGCCCTGGCCGACGAAGTAGGTGACCATGTCGCGGGCCTTTTCGTTGCCGGCTTCGGCGGCGCGATTGACCGACCGTAGCGCGTTCTCGCTGACCAGCGTCATCAGGGGCATCGGCAACGGGCCCGGGCTGTCGGGGCTGCGGTCCCAGGCCTCGGTCCAGGCAGAGCGCAGCTGGCGCGCCGGCTTGCCGGTGCGGGTGCGCACGCGAACCGCGTCGCGGCTGGTGGCCTCGATCATTTTCTCGCGGAAGATCTCCGAGGTCTCGCTCTCGGTCGTGGCGAGCCAGACCGAGCCGGTCCACACGCCGGCCGCGCCCATCGCCATGCAGGCGGCCATCTGCTGGCCGGTCATGATCCCGCCCGCCGCCAGCACCGGCACGTCGCGGATCTTCTTGATCGCCCGGATCACCTCCGGCACCAGCACCATGGTGGTGACCTCGCCGCAGTGGCCGCCGGCCTCGGTGCCCTGCACGACCAGGATGTCAACGCCGGCCGCGACCTGACGCAGCGCATGCTCCTTGGCGCCGACCAGAGCAGCCACGGGCACGCCGTGCTTCTTGCCCATCGCGATCATCTCGGGCGGCGGCACGCCCAGCGCATTGGCGATCAGCTTGATCGGATGCTCGAAGGCCGCCTCCAGCGTGCGCATGGCGAGCTCGGGGTCGAACGGCTGTGCGCGATCATCCGACACCTGCACGTCGAGCGTCTCGACCCCAGCCTGGGCGAGCAGCTTGGCGGCGAAGTCGCGGTGCTCCTGCGGCACGCGGGAGCGCAGGGAGTTGTAGGTGACCCCCTTCTCGCCCGCCGTCGCCATGTTCTCGGGCGCGAGGATGTCGATGCCGTAGGGCTTGCCGTCGACGTGCTCGTCGATCCACTTGAGTTCGGTGTGGACGGACTGCGGCGTGTGGCCGGTGGCGCCCAGCACCCCGAACCCGCCCGCGCGGCTGACCGCGGCCACCACGTCGCGGCAATGGCTGAAGGCGAACAGGGGGAACTCGATCCCCAGCATCTCGCAAACCGGCGACTTCATCGGCGCACCCTCGTCTCTGTTGACTCGAAAAAGCGCCGTAGGCGCGAGCCCGTCAACGGTCTGCCGTAGCGGAACCGCCCAATTTGACCGCCAAGGACGCCAAGTTCGCCAAGGCGTCAGTGACCTGTCGCGGGGCCCCAGCCCACCTCTTTGCGTCCTTGGCGACCTTGGCGGTGGAAGACGATCGGCCAGCTTGCGCTGGCCGCAAGGGACTACGTGCTCTTCACGAACGGCAGGCTGGAGGTGGGGGTTCCGTTCAAGACGAGGAGCGCGTTGGCGACCGCCGGCGCGATCACCGGGGTGCCGGGCTCGCCGGCGCCGGTCGGGGCGTTGGTCGAGGGCAGGATGTAGGTCTCGACGTGCGGAGCCTCGTTCATGCGCAGCACGCGGTGAGCGTCGAAGTTGGTCTGCTCGACGATGCCGTCCTTCAGCGTGATCTGGCCATAGAGCACGGCGGAGAGCCCGTAGCAGACCCCGCCCTCCATCTGCTGGGCGACCAGGCTGGGCGCGATCGCCGTGCCGCAGTCGACGGCGCAGACCACGCGGCCGACGCGCGGCTCGCCGTTCTGCATCGTCACCTCCGCCACCTGGGCGACGACCGAGCCGAAGCTGGCGTGCACGGCGACGCCGCGGGCGGTCCCGGCGGGCAGCGAGGCGCCCCATCCGGCTTTCTCGCAGGCGAGGTCGAGCACGGCGCGGTGGCGCGCGGCGCTCGCCCCGGCGCGGGTGTAGAGCGCGCGGCGGTAGTCGGCCGGGTCCTTCCCCGCGCGGCGGGCGAGCTGGTCGATCGTGTGCTCCATGACGAACGCGGTGTGGGTCGCGCCCACCGAGCGCCACCAGAGCACGGTCACCGGGAAGTCGGGCATGTAGACCTGGCCGTCGACCACCGGCGTGGCGTCGAGGTAGGGCGAGCCCTTGGCGCCTTCGACGGTCGAGTCGTCGAAGCCGCCGCCGACGATGCCGCCCTTCATGATCGACTGGGTGACCACGCGGTGCCGCCAGGCGGCGGGGAAGCCGTCGGCGTCGGTGCGGATGGAAAGCGCATGATAGGCCATCGGCCGATAGAGGCCGCCGGTCATGTCGTCCTCGCGGGTCCAGACCAGCTTCACCGGCCGAAAGCCGCCGACGTGCTTGGCGATGTGCACCGCCTCGACGACGTAGTCGGAGTGGTTGTTGCCGCGCCGCCCGAACGAGCCGCCGGCCGGCAGGGTCTCGATCTCGACCGCGCCGGGCAGGGTCCCGACCACCATGGCGGTGTTGATCTGGTCGAGAGTCTGGATCTGCGAGCCGAAGGTCAGCCTGACCCTCATCCCATCAACCTGCGCGACGCAGTTCATCGGCTCCATGGCGGCGTGGGCAAGGTAGGGGAAGTCGTAGGCCGCCTCGAACAACGGGCCCGAAAAGGCGCTGGTCGCATCGCCTCTGGTCTCGAACGGCTGGGCTTTCACGTCGCCCTGGCCCGTGGCGATGCGGTGATAGTCGGCCACGATCGCGTCGGTCGAGCGCTTCTCGGCCTTGTCGTCGTTCCAGGTGATGCGCAGCGCGTCGCGGCCCTGGCGGGCGGCGAAGGTCGAGCTGGCGATCACCGCGACGCCGGTCGGCAGCTGCACGGCATCGACGACGCCCGGGACCTGCTTGGCTGCCGTCGCGTCGAACGAGGCCACGCGCCCGCCAAAACGCGGCGAATGCTGGACCATGGCGACGAGCATGTCGGGCAGGTGGACGTCCTGGGTGTAGCGCGCCTTGCCGGTGCTCTTCGCCGGCGTGTCCTTGCGCACGATGCGGGCCGTGCCGATCAGGGTGAAGTCCTTGGGGTTCTTCAGCACCGGCGCCTGCGGCGGCGGGACCTGGGCCGCCTCGGCGATCAGGTCGCCGTAGGGCGCCGAACGGCCGGAGGCGGCGTGGGTGACCACACTGTCCTTGGTGGTCAGACTGGCGGGCGAGACGCCCCAGCGGGTCGCGGCCGCCTGCACGAGCATCGCCCGCGCGGCCGCCCCGGCCTGGCGATACTGGATCCAGGAGTTGGCCATGGCGGTCGAGCCGCCGGTGCCCTGCACCCCGAACAGGGTGTTGGCGTAGAGCTTGGCGTTGGCGACCGATGGCTCGACCGAGACCTTGTCCCAGTCGGCGTCGAGCTCCTCGGCGACCAGGGCGGCAAGGCCCGCGTGGTTGGCCTGGCCCGAGTCCTGGTGCTTGTTCATCACCGTGACGCTGTTGTCAGGCGAAATCTTGATGAACGGCCCGAAGGGACCGTGCGGGCTCTCCGCCCCGATCGCCATGATCCCGCCAAGGCTCTTGGGCATCAGGCCGACGACCAGCGCGCCGCCCCCGACGACGCCGGCGGTGATGACGACGGCGCGGCGTGACGGGCGTTTGATCTTCGAAATCGCGTTCATGCCGCCGCTCCCTTGCTCTTGCCCGCGGCCGTGTGGATCGCGGCGCGGATGCGCTGGTAGCTGCCGCAGCGGCAGATGTTTCCCTTCATCGCGGTATCGATGTCGTCGTCGCTCGGGTCGGGGTTCGCGGCCAAGAGCGCGCTCGCCGACATGATCTGGCCCGACTGACAGTAGCCGCACTGGGGCACGTCGTGCTCGACCCAGGCCTGCTGGACGGGGTGCGAGCCGCCCAGACCCTCGATGGTGGTGATCTTCATCGACGTCGCGATGCCGATCGGCGTCTGACAGGCGCGGATCGCCTTGCCGTCCGCGTGCACGGTGCAGCATCCGCACTCGGCGATCCCACAACCGTACTTGGTGCCGGTGAGCTTCAGCTCGTCGCGCAGCACCCAGAGCAGCGGCGTCTCCGGCGCGGCTTCGACCGCGTAGGTCTGACCATTGATGTTGAGATTGGTGGCCATATGTCCTCCCCGCCTTCACAGGCCGGACTGATTTGGCGTTATCTTAACACCGCTCAGGTTGACGCGCGCGGCCAAAAGAGCGCCGACTAGCGGGCGATTGGCCTGGATGACCCGCCATGGACGCCTTCCCCGCCTTTTTCCCGCTGAGCGGCCGCACGATCGCCATCGTCGGCGAAGGAGACGCCGCCGAGTCCAAGCTTCGGTTGTTCGACGGCTCGCCGGCGACGGTCGTAAGGGTCGCTGACGGCAGGGCCCACGAGCCCACGGCTTACGCTGGGGCCAGCATCGCCTTCATCTGCGGCGGCGACGCAGCCTTCCGCGCCAAGGCCGCGGACGCGGCGCGGGCGGCGGGGGCAGTGGTGAACGTGGTCGACCATCCGGCTTTGTCCGACTTCATGACGCCGGCGCTGGTCGACCGCGGGCAGGTGGTCGCCGCGGTGGGCACGACGGGCTCGGCGCCGCTGCTCGCGACCCTGCTGCGCAACGACATCGAGGCGCGACTTCCCGAGGGCGCGGGCCGGGTCGCGGCCTTGTTCGGCGCCATGCGCGAGGAGCTGCGCCAGGCGCTGCCGAACCTCGACGCGCGCCGCGGCTTCCTGCGCGAAGCGCTGGTCGGGCCGGCGGCCGAGGCGGCGATGGCGCACGATATGGCCGGCGCGCAGCGCTTGCTCGTCGAGGCGCTTGCCGCCGCCGCGACCGGCAAGCCCAGGGTTGGCCGGCTGCGCATCGTGATGGACGGCGGCCAGGGCGACCTCATCTCGCTTCGCGCCGCCCGCGCGCTCGCTCAGGCCGACGTGCTCGTCGTTGGCGACGGCGCCGCGCCAGCCACTATCGCGCTGGCCCGCCGCGAGGCGCGAAGGCTGAAGGCCAAGCACGCGGAGGCCAAAGCGTTGACCGGTCTGCTGGCGAAGGGGCTTGACGTGGTCTGGGTCAGCGCCCGCGAGCCGGTGCTCGCGCCTGTCGCCACGGACGTCGAGATCGAGCGGCTCTGGCCCGGCCGAGGCTAGCTTAAGCCGCCAGCCGACCGGTGACCTCGGCCAGGGCGGCGGCGATCTGGGTCACGTCGTAGGGCTTCTTGATCAGCGGCGCATCGAACCCCTGCGGCGTGAACCTGGAGTCGCCGTAGCCGGTGGCGAACACGAAGGGGATCCCTCGCGCGGCCAAGGCCTGGGCGACAGGCAGCACCGGCTCGCCGTTCAGGTTGGCGTCGAGCACCGCGGCGTCGAGCGGCAGCGCCGCCATGCGCAGGCCCTCTTCGACGTCGGCGGCCGATCCGGCCACGCACGCGCCGGCCTCGGACAACCCGGCCTCAAGCTCGAGCGCGAGCAGAAGGGCGTCTTCGACGATCAGGATGCGCAAGCCGCGGATGCCGGCCGCGCCAGGACGCGCGGGCGCGACCGGCGGGACATGGGCCAGGCTGACCGCCGGCGGGGCCGGCAACGGCGTCGGCGCCCGATCGACGGCGACCGCCGACGGCCCTGCGACGAGGGTCGCGCGCACGCCCTGGCGGCGGTGCTCGACACGGGCGACGCCGCCGAGCTCGCGGCCGGTGACCCTCTCGAGCAGCGTCGCGCCAAAGCCGTGACGGGTGGGCGCCGCCACCGGAGGGCCGCCGCTCTCCGTCCACGAGAGCTCGAGCCCGCCGTCGGCGGTCGGCTTCCATACCACCTCGACCCGGCCGAGCTCGGTGGAGAGCGCGCCGAACTTCACCGCGTTGGTCACAAGCTCATGCAGCGCCAGCGACATGGCGTTGGCGGCGCGCGGCGTGAGCAACAGGTCCGGCCCCTGCCAGTGGGTCTGGCCCGGCGCGAGCCCGCCAAGCTCGGCGGCGGCGATGTTCTGCATGCCGGCGCCGCGCCAGCGCGTGGCGGTGAGCAGTTGATGGGCCGAGGCCATCGATCTCAGCCGACCCGCAAACGTCTTCAGGAACGAGTCGAGCGAGGGGGCCCTGCGCACCGACTGGGCGGCCAGCGATTGCACGACGGCAAGCACGTTCTTCACCCGGTGGTCGAGTTCGGCCACCAGGCTCTCTCGCTCCGCATCGTCGCGGTCGCGGGCGAACTCCTCTGCGGCGATGGCCGCGAGATCGGCGAGCATGGGGCGTGCGTCCGCCGCGAGGCGCCCCGCAGCGCCCGGGGCCTCGAGCAGGATGGCGCCGACCGAGCGGCCGTCGGCGCCGAGGAGCGGCGCTGTGACCCGGCGGCCGGCGGCGCCGGTCTCGATGACGATGTCGCGCGAGAGGCTCAAGAGCGCGGCCACATCCGCTGCGCTCGGCCAGCCCGCTGCATCGGCCGGCCTCTTGGCGGCGACGCGGGGCGCTTCGTCCTCGAAGGCGACGATCGCTGCGCGCGGACAGGCGCAGATGCGGGATGCGAGGCTGAGGATGCGTTCGAGGCGGACGGCGCTCGGTTCGGTCACAGGCGCGACGACCCTGAAATTGGGGGCCTCTGGCGTCGCGGTCAGGTCGTCCTTCTTCGAGTCCATGGGCGGTAACGAAGCCCGTTCAACGACCGGCGCGTTTGCTCGCCGGTCGTAAGCAAATCACCCGTTTAAGAGAACACCTTGCGGTCCGATAAGGAAAGCGTCATGCAGCCACCAACGTGGTTCCGAGCGTAGCCGCAGACCAGCGGAACCGTGCGGTTTGCGGCCCTGCTTCGCCTCCCGCCCAGACTCCTGGAGACAGCCCTATGCCCGCCAGCACCGCCATCGACGAAACCGCCGACACCGTCGACAAGAAACTCAAGGACGCCGAAAAGCAGCTCAACGAACTGACCGAACAAGCGCGCAAGACGATCCAGGAAGGCATCGAGACCCTACGCTCCAGCGCGCGGGTCTACGCCGACCAGGCGGGCGACCAGCTGGACGTCGCGCAGAAGTACGTCTCCGAGCGGGTGCAGGAGCGGCCGCTGACCGCAACCTTCGCGGCGCTCGGCGTCGGCGTGCTGATCGGTCTGCTCCTGGCTGGCGGACGGCGTTGATCGTCACACGCCTGCTGATGGGGTTCGTCGCGATCGCGGCCATCTCGGCCTCGGTCGTCGTCGCCGTTTTCGCCGCCGCCTTCGCCGTTTTCGCGCTCGTTCAGCCCTATGTCGGCAGCGCCGGCGGCGGGGCGGTGGTCGCGGCGATCTTCGCGCTCATCGCCCTCATCGTCGGGCTGATCGCCATGCCGCGCCGGCGACGGCGACGCGTCGAGGGCCCGTCCGGCGTCGCCGAGGATCTGATGGACCTGGTGCGCGACAAGCCGTTGGCCTCTGCGGGCGTGGCGCTAGCCGCCGGCATCATGGCCATGCGCAATCCCCGCGTGATCGGCGAAGTCATCCGCGCCTTCCGCAGCGAGCGGCGCAAGAAGGACTGACCTCCTAGAGGTCGACCACCTCGAATCCTGCGCGCTCGCGCAGCCGCTCGGCGATGAGACGGCGATGGCAGACGCGGGCGTCGGCTTCGAGGCAAAGCAGGGCGGCGGGCCTGGCGCTGGCGATCGCCTGCGCCTGGGCGAGCTCGGTCTCCGCCGCCGGCTCGTGATCGAGATAGTCCGTGTAGATCGAGCGCATCTCGGCCGTGCGGCCCGCGCGCGCCGCCGCTCGCCCGGCTGCCGGCGTGCCCAGCGCGCGCAGGTGCACGTAGTCGATGCCGGCGTCGGCCATGCCGGCCGCGAGCAGGCGCTTGGAGAAGCCGGGGCGGCGCGAGGCGGCCACCGCGCGCACGTCGATCAGCACCGCAACGCCCGCTGCCTTGAGGCGGCCGATCACATCGCCCTGCGTGGCCGCCTGATAGCCGATGGTGAAGAGTTTCATCGTTGGCCTCCATCGCCTATGCAGCCTGGGCCATGAGCCTGCCTGAGCCCCGCGCCGCCACTGTGCGGCTTGATAGCCCGAACGGCGCGGGCGCGTTCGCCTATCTCGACTTCGGACCACCGGATCGGCCGGTCGATGCGGTCTTCACCCACGCCAACGGCTTCAATGCGCGAAGCTATCGGACGCTCCTTCAGCCGCTGGCGCGGGAGTTTCGCCTGCTGGCCATGGACCTGCGCGGCCATGGCCGCACGCGCGCGCCGACCCCGATCGAGACGCGAGAGACCTGGCTCGACCTCGGCGACGACCTGGTCGCCTTCCTGGACGCGCTCGACCTCGGCCCGGTGGCGCTGGGGGGGCATTCCATGGGCGGGACGCTGTCGCTGTTCAGCGCCGCCGCGCGGCCGGAGCGCGTGCGGGCGCTCGCCCTGTTCGATCCGGTGATCCGCCCGCCGGCGGGGCCGTTCCCGGCGGAGGCCATGAAGTCCCCGATGATCGCGGGCACGCTCCGCCGCCGCCGCGTGTTCCCCAGCCGCGCGGCCGCGGTGGAGTCCTACCGGGGTCGCGGCGCCTTCACCAACTGGACCGCGGCGATGCTGGCCGACTACGTCGAGGACGGGTTCGCGGACCGGCCGGACGGGACGGTCGAGATCGCTTGCGCGCCGGAGTGGGAGGTCTCGAACTATGTCTCGCAGGGTCACGACCCCTGGGTGGCGTTCGAGGCGAGCCGCTGCCCGATCCACATCTGGCGGGCCGAGCAGGCCTCGACCTGCCTGCTGGACGACCGCGTCGAACCGCTGATCGAGAGCGGGCGGCTCAAGCTCGAGACCGTGCCGCGCACGACACACTTCCTGCCGATGGAGCGGCCGGACCTGGTGCAGGCGGGCCTGCGCGAAGCGATCGCCGCGCCCGCCTCTTAGAGTTCTCCGCTCATCCCCGCGAAAGCGGGGGACCCAGGTCTCCTAAGGCGCAGAACCTGCGGCGAGGCTGGACTCAACCACCAAGCACACCAAGAGGCCGTGACTGGCCGTCTGTGCGTGCGCCTCTCAGAACCCTTGGTGTGCTTGGTGTGCTTGGTGGTGAAAAAGCCTGGGTCCCGCTTCCACGGGACGAGCGGGTGTTTGGGCCGCACGGATCAGCCAAGCAAGGGCCTGGATCAGCTTGATCTCAAAGCGCACTAGGCGAACAGCTTGGCGAAGCGGCGCTTCTCGCGGCGCTTCCAGCCGCCGCGGTGATAGGCGTCGGAGACGATCAGCGGCACGACCGTGGTCGCCTCGGCGAACACCATCTGCTCGTGCGTCGTCTCGACCTTGCCCCATGACTGCGCTTCACGCAGCGTCGAAGACGAGCAGGCGCCGTCGCGCACGTCGGCGACGGTGATCTGCACGGCGTATTTGTGCATCTCGGCGTCGATGCCGAGGATCTCGGCGCAGACCACCGTGTCCTGGGCGAAGTTCTTCGGCACACCGCCGCCGACCATGAAGAGGCCGGTGGTCTTGGCCGCGATCTTCACGTCGGTCAGCTCGCGGAAGTCGGCGACAGAGTCGATGGACACGTATGGCCGCCCCGCCTTGATCCGCTCGACCTGGTGCTTGACCAGGCCGAACCCGGCCGAGGAGTCGGTGAAGGCCGGGCAGAAGATCGGCGCATCCTCCTCGAACGCGGTCTGGATCAACGAGCCCGGCTTCCTGGCGTTCCCGTCGGCGAGCCAGCGCCCCATCTCGCGGATGAACGCGCGGGAGGAGTAAGGCTGCGGCTCCAGAGCGTCGGCGATGTCCTTGATCGCCTGATCGCAGGCCTGCAGCTCCTCTTCGTCGATGTAGGTGTCGTAGATGCGGTCGATGTAGAGGGCGCGCAGGTCGCGGTCGTCCACGTCGGACTGGGCCTGATAGTGCTTGAAGCCGAGCGCCTCGAAGAAATCCATGTCGACGATCGAGGCGCCGGTGGCGACGACGACGTCGGCCATGCCGGTTCGGATCATGTCGCGATAGACGTGCATGCAGCCGCCGGCGCTGGTCGAGCCGGCCAGCGTGAGCCAGGGCGAGCAGGCGGGGTCTTCGATCGCCATCGACAGGATGTCGGCGGCGCGCGCGGTGTCGCGCGAGGTGAAGCTCATGCCGCGCATGGCGTCGATCACCGGCCGCGCGTCGTAGGCGGTGATGTCGACGTGCTCGACGGTCTTGGCCAGGAGCTCGGCCTTGGTGTTCGGCTTGGTCATGATGGGGCTCAGCAGAGAGGGCGCTAGCGGCGCCGGCGCCTCTTGCCACGGGCGCGCGACAGCTTGACGACCGTGTCGGTCTCGACGCGCGGCGTCGGGATCGAGCGCGGGGCAAGGCCGTACATCGAGGCCATGGGCGCGTCCTCGACGATGGCGGCGTCGAGCTCGCCATAGCCGTTGAAGCGGGTGGCCATGGCGACGCCGTAGGCGCCCAGCATGCCGATCTCGACGTAGTCGCCTTCGGCCACGTCCTCCGGCAGCCAGAAGGGGCCGGGCATGTGGTCGAGGGAGTCGCAGGTCGGTCCGTAGAAGCGGAAGGGCTTCAGTGGCGCGTCGGCCGGACCGCCATCGCGCACCAGCTTGACCGGGAACGGCCACTTGGTGTGGGCGGCGTCGAACAGCGCGCCATAGGAGCCGTCGTTCAGATAGAGCGCATCGCCCTTGCGAAGCTCGACCCGGGTCAGCACCGAGGTGCACTCGGCGACCAACGCCCGCCCGGGCTCGCACCAGAGCTCGGTGGTCTCATGCACCATCATCTCGGCGAAGCCGCGGTCGATGGCGTCGACGTAGAAGCCGAGCTCCGGCGGGACCATGCCGGGATAGACCGACGGGAAGCCGCCGCCCACGTCGACGACGTCGGCGAACACGCCGGCGCGCACGAGGGAGCGCGAGGCTTGCGCCATCGCCGCCTGGAAGGCGGTCGGCCGCATGCACTGGCTGCCGACGTGGAAGGCCACGCCCATCAACTCGTCGGTCGCGCGGCGCGCAGCGAGCAAGAGCGCCGGCGCCTGATGCTGCTCGACGCCGAACTTGCCGGTCAGCGGATAGGCCGCGCCTTCCGACGAGGCGGC
>DATNJB010000058.1:0-40813 GCA_035604135.1 Caulobacteraceae bacterium
TACGCGTGGCATGTGTCCGTCGAACTCCGAGGTCCATCAACGCGCCCACCATAAGCGATGCGCTGTTATGCGACAACATGCGATGTGGCGCAGCGACGGATTTTCCGGTTTTCCCTTACGTAGAAGGAAAATTGCGACGTAGTGCGACCCTACGCAGTTCTACGGACGCAGACACCCCGTCCGCCACCTACGCCAAGGCTTTGGGTGGCCGGATCCGGAGTGCGAATGACGTCCCTGGGCGCCGATGCGCCGCTTTCGGTGAGCAACTGCCCGAAAAGGGCATGCCCCGCCACACGGCACACTCCCAACGCGTGCGCAGACTTGATGGCGGCGGCGTGGTAAGTTTACACCGTGCGCCAGCGCAATTCTGGCGGGGAGCGTTCCGTTTGGACGTCGACCAGACCCGGATCATGACGGCTGCCGACCGCGCGGAGTCGGCGCTCGACCGCGCGCTCCACAGTCTTGAGCTCATCGACGGCCTCTATCTCGGGCGGCGATACTTGATCGCACGCGCGGGTGCGACGCTCGGCCGATCGGCGCCGGCCGACATCGTCCTGCCCGAGTCCGAAGTCTCCCGCGCCCACTGCCGCATCGCCGTCGAGGGCGACGAGCTTGTGGTGACGGACCTCGACTCGACCAACGGCACCTTCGTTGACGGCGCCCGGGTGACGGAGCCGACCGTGCTGCCGGTCGGCGCGGTGCTGACGGTCGGCCGCCAGTCGCTACGACGCCTCGGCGGCGAGGATGCGCGCGCGCCCGTGGCCGCGCCTGACATCTTCCTCTCCTACAATCGCGAGGACCAAGCCATCGCGCGCCGCTTCGCCGAGGCGTTCACCGCGCTCGGATTCGACGTCTGGTGGGATGTGACGCTGCGCGCTGGCCAGGCCTACGACGAGGTGACCGAAACGGCGCTGCGTTCGGCCAAAGCGGTGGTCGTGCTCTGGTCGAAGCGCTCGGTCGCCTCCCGTTGGGTGCGCGCCGAAGCGACTCTCGGCGACCGTAATGGCACACTGCTGCCGGCGATGATCGAAGCATGCGAGCGTCCGGTGATGTTCGAGCTGACCCAGACCGCCAACCTCAGCCATTGGCAGGGCGAACCCGACGATGCCGCCTGGCTAGCCTTTCTCGAGGACGTGCGACGACGCATCGATGCGAGCGCGACGGAGAGCAGCCGCTAACATGGCTGCGCAGTCGGCGCAGGCCGTGCATGCGCCCACGCCTCCGTGCGTACGGCTCAGCCTTGCCGTTACCGGCCATCGGATCGACAACCCGGCCTACGCTGCGAACGAGGCGGCGATCGCGGCTGTCCTCGGCGAGATCCTGGACGGGATCGACGCTGCCGTCGCCGCCGAACCGCCGTTGCTCGGCATGGGGCCCGTCGCACCGACCCGACTGCATAATCTGCTCGCCGATGGCGTCGACCAGCTGGCGTCCGATCAGGCGCTGAAGCGCGGTTGGGAGCTGGTCGCCCCCCTCCCCTTTGGGCGCGATCTCAACCGGGCGATCAACGCACGGCCGTGCGGCGCCGCCGAAGCGCGCGCGATCCTGGCCGGCAGCGATGGCCTGAGCGCCGAGACGAAGGCGCGCGCGGATCGCATCGCGGCGCTGGAGAGGGTGGCGCGCACCTTCGCCCTTGCCGACCAGGACGAGGCCATGGCCGCGCTCTACCTCGCCAAGCTCGACCGGCCGAACGACGGGCGCGCCGCCGACACATTCGCGGCCCACTGCTCCGAGCGGGTCGGCATGGCCGCCCGCGTCATGATCGAACAGTCGGATATCCTGATCGGGGTCTGGGACGGCGCCTCGCACGTCTTCGTCGGCGGCACCGGCCACACGATCGCGGCCGCCCTGAAGCAGGGCGCGCCCGTGATCTGGATCAACGTCAATGCGCCAGAGCGCTGGCGCGTGCTGCGCACGTTCGAGGCGCTCGCCACGCTTGATGCGCCAGCGCCCGATCGCACCGGCGCTTTGCCGGCGCTGGTGCGGGACGCGCTCCGCCCGGCCGCGCCGAAGGATCGGGCCGCGCGCGAAGACATCGCGGTGCTGGATGCGGAATCCTGGCGGCCGCACAGCGATCGGCTGTGGCACGCCTACCGGCGGGTCGAAGCCGTCTTCGGCGGCGAGGGGCGACCCTTGCGCAGCCTGCGTCAGACCTACGAGTCGCCAAACGCCATCGCGACCGGCTCCGCCGCCCAACTCTTAGGCGCGTTGAAGGCGTTGCCGGGCGGCGACCCGGCCTTGCCCGGAAAGATCCAAGTCGACGTCCTGCAACGGTTCGCATGGTCAGACGCCGTCTCCGCGCGGCTGTCGGACGCCTATCGTGGTGGGATGGTTGCAAACTTCGCCTTCTCGGCGCTTGCGATCGTGAGCGGCATCGCCTCCATCCCGCTGACACGCTCGCGCGAGACGCCGCTCTTCGCCGGAATCGAGATTCTGTTCCTGGGCGCGATCCTGGGCGTGACCTGGCTGGGCCAGCGGCAGCGCTGGCACAAGCGCTGGTTCCAGACCCGCAGGGTCGCCGAATACTTCCGCCACAGCCCCATCCTCCTGGCGCTGGGCGTCGCACGCCCCCCCGGGCGCTGGCCCGCGGGGGCCGAGACCTCCTGGCCGGAGTGGTATGCCCGCTATGGGCTTCGCGATGTCGGCCTGCCGCAGGTCAGCGTGACCCAGGCCTATCTGCGCATGGCGTTGCGCGAAATGCTCGACACCCACGTCACACGCCAGCGCGACTATCACGAGGCCAAGGCCCGTCGCCTGACCAACGTCCACCTCAACCTGGACAGGCTCGCAGAGCGGCTGTTCGTGCTGGCGATCGTCGCGGTCGGATGTTCGCTGTTGATGATCGAGGCTGGCGCGGCATCCATCCTCTCTCGCGCGACGGAGGAGATCGCGTCGAAATGGCTGCACTTCTTCGACGTCCTCTTGCCGACCTTCGGAGGGGCGATCGCCGGCGTGCGCTACTTCGGTGATTTCGAACGTTTCGCCGCAATCTCGGAAGTGACCGCCAACAAGCTCGACGGCGTGCACGCTCGTATCCAGCCGCTTCTCGCCGCGACGGACGCAGCTCTGGACTACGGGCTGATCGCCGACATCGCCCATGCCGCCGACGACACCGTGGTCGGCGAGATCGAGAACTGGCAGGCGGTGTTCGGCAACAAGAACATCACCGTGCCAGTCTAGCCGCGGCCGCGGGCGCCGAGGCGTCGCCTCTAGGAGCGGCTGTAGCGGGTCGCGGAGAGGTCGTCGGAGACGGCGGACACCTTTGTGTCCCGGTATCCAGCGTTTCGCATGAAGTTGCGCACCGGGCCTTCGCCGAACGGCGCCCGCGGTCCCTTGCCGTGCACGATCCATATCGGCGTTCCGCGCGGCAGGGTCTCGTGGACGCGAAGCGCTTGCTCTAGAGCCACTGCATCGGCGACGACCGCGAGGCTGAGGCGCGCTTCGTCGCTGGAGGCGGCCGTGCCGGCGGCCACCGCCCGCTGAAGGGCGTCAGAGTCCGCCTGGCCGATCACCAAGGCTTTGGACGACGGCCCGATGCCGAGTTTCTCGGCCAGCGAGGGCGGTGGCGTGACGATCTTCTTCGCCCAGCGTCCGGCGCGATCGGCGCCCAGGGCGAGGGCTACATCGTCGCCGGCGCTCGTGAAACGCAGGTCCTCGCCCTCCACCCTCACGCCGGCCATGGCGGCAAATGGAAAGCGGCGCTTGAGCCCGCCCCGCAATATCAGCTCATGGGTTTCCAGGAGCGCCTTGACCTCGCCGGCGCCCTCTTGCCAGCGGCAGATACACCTCGCCTCAACGCCCATGGCGGCGGTTCCCCAAGCTGGCGACGGCGTCGGCAACCGCCGCAACGACGCCCAGATGCCAACGCTGGCGCTTTTCGGCAACAGGAAGCTCCAGCCCCCGGTCTTGCGACGCCGCCCAAGGCGTGACACGGGGCGGTGGGGGGAAGGCGCAATGGCGGTTCGGAGCTTGCGAGGACGTGTCGCCGTCGTGGGTGTCGGCGAGACGGACTACTACCGGCACGGCCAGGCGCCGGAACCGGAGTTCAAGCTGTGCCTGAAGGCGATCCTGGCGGCCTGCGAGGATGCGGGCATCGATCCCAAAGGCATCGACGGCTTCGCCTCCTACAGCAATGACCGCAACGACCCCCCCGCGCTGGCGGTCGCACTCGGCGTGCGTGAGCTGCGCTTCTCGAACATGCAGTGGGGCGGCGGCGGCGGGGGCGGCGCCGGCGCGGTGGCCAACGCAGCGGCGGCGATCGCCGCCGGGCTCGCCGACTGCATCGTCGTTTACCGCGCACTGGCGCAGGGCCAGTTCGGCCGCTTCGGCCAGGGCCCGCGAGCACGCACGGTCTACGGCGACGTCGCGCTGAGCGCGCCGTACGGCCAGATGTCGCCGGCGCAGTGGTACGCCCCCAAAGCGATGCGCTTCATGTTCGACCATCACATCGGCCAGGAGGCGCTGCGGGCCATCGCCATGGCCTCCTACCACCACGCTCAGGCGAACCCGCGCGCGATCATGTACGGCCGTCCGCTGACCGAGGAGGCCTACGACGCCTCGCGCTGGATCACCGAGCCGTTCCACCTCTACGACTGCTGCCAGGAGAACGACGGCGCCGCCGCTCTGATCATGACGCCGGCGGAGCGGGCGAAGGATTTCAAGCAGGCGCCCTCCTACGTGCTCGGCGCCGCGATCGGCGCCGGTTACCGCGTACATTCGACGCCTGCGGGGTTCGCGACGCCGGATCTGGCGAGCTCGCACTTCCAGACGCTGGCGCCGCGCCTTTACGAGATGGCGGGCGTTGGCCCAGGCGACGTCGATGTGGTGCAGGCCTACGAGAACTTCACCGGCGGCGTGCTCATGAGCCTGGTCGAGCATGGCTTCTTCGCCCCGGACGAGGCGATGGACTTCCTCAAGCTCGAGAACCTGATCGCCCCCTCCGGCAAGCTTCCGCTGAACACCAGCGGCGGCAACCTGGCCGAATGCTATATGCACGGCCTGGAGCTGGAGATCGAGGCGGTGCGCCAGCTGCGCGGCCAGTCGACCAGCCAGGTCCCAAGCGCCCAGGTCTCGCTGACGATCGCCGGGCCAATGGTGACTCCGGTATCAACTGTGCTGTTCGGCTCGGAGGCGGTGCTCTGATGTCCGAAGCCTACCTGCCCGACGGCCTGCCGATCCCGGTTCCCGAGCCGAACGGCCTCTCCGCCCCTTACTGGGAGGGCCTGAGGCGCGAGGCGCTTATGGTGCAGCGGAATGCGAAGACCGGCGTTTACCAGTTTCCGCCGCAGTGGATCGCCTACGACACGCAGACCTTCGATGTCGAGTGGGTCGAGGTCGAGCCGAAGGGCGTGATCTACAGCTGGACGCGCGTCTGGCACCCAGTGCACCCGGCGCTCGCCGACGCCTGTCCCTACGTCGTGGTCGTGGTCGAATTGCCGCAGGCCGGCGGCGTTCGCATGCTCGGCAACCTGCTCGGCGACCCACGCCAGGACGTCGTGATCGGCGCCGAAGTCGAATGCGTCTTCGAGCACCATCCTGACGCCGCTCCGCCGTTCACGCTAGCGCAATGGCGGAGGACAGCCGGTTAGCGCCGCGCCGCTTCCGCGGCGCGGACGCTAGGCGTAGGCGTTCGGATCGAGGCCGAAGAGGCGGGCGGCGTTGAGCCCGAGGATCTTGGCGCGGGACTCTTCGCTGATTCCGCCCATGTTGCGCTCGATGGCGGCGGCGGAGTGGGGCCAGGAGCCCTCATGGTGAGGATAGTCGTTGGCCCAGAGGAAGTTGTCGGTAAGGTCGTACGCCTCGACCATCTTCAGGCCCGCCGGGTCGTCCTGGAAGGTCGCGAAGCAGTTGCGGCGGAAGCAGACGCTCGGCAGCTCCTTGAGATGCGGCCTGACCCAGAAGTAGTGGGCGCGGGCCGCATGGTCGAGCGTCTCCAGGAGCCAAGGCACGAATCCCACCCCGCTCTCGACCAGGCCGGCGCGCAGGCCCGGATGCCGCTCGAGCACACCCGAGGCGATCATCTGCACCAAGGGCTCGATCGTGGTCTCCATCGAATGGCACGCGTAGTTGATGATCGCCCCACCCGAACCACCGACCGCGCGCGGATCGCGCCCGGTCGAGACGTGGAAGGTGATGACGAGGCCCGTCTCCTCGATCAGGCTCCACATCGGCTCGAAGCTCGGGTTGTTGTACTCGAGCTCGCCGTACTGCTTCGGGCCATAGATCACCGAGTTACCGAGGCAAAGGGCGCGGAAGCCACTCTCGGCCGCCCAGACGATCTCCTTCATCGCGCCGGCCTGGTCGCCGGCGGCGATCAGGGCCGCCGGCAGCATGCGCGGGCTTTGGCCCTGCATGTGCGGCCCGCAGAAGCCGTGCGCCCAACGGTTCCATTGCCGGCACATGGCCATCGCGAAGACCGGGTCCGGCGTCGCCCAGCCGATCAGGCCGCGGTTGGGGAACATCAGCTCGGCATCGACGCCATCGGCGGCATGGTCCGCGAGCCTTTGCTCCACGGTGCGCCCCGTCGCGTTGCGCAGCGCGTCTTCCTCGTCCAGCGGGCTGAACACGGCCGCCGCCCCGCCGGCCGCGCCGGCCCCAGCCCGTGCATCGACATTCTGCGCCCCGCGTACGCGCTGGGGCCGGTTGCCCTCGGTGATCAGCCACTGAGAGCCATCCGGGCGGGTTTCCAGCCTCGGCGTGCGTTCGCGATACTCGGGCTCGATATCCTTCAGATAGTCCGCCGGCTCGACCAGGTGCGTGTCGGCCGAAAACATGAAGTACTTGTTCTTGGCCCCCGGCCTCGCCGAGTGCGGCCAGCCGACCGCGCCGGGCGTCTCGCGACGCCAGAGGTTGTGCGGCGTGCGTTCAGGGCTTTCCTTCAGGGCCTGCAGCGTGTCGCTCATGGGATGCCTCCGCTGGCTGGAACGCTCGCACGCGCGCGATTGGCCCGTCAATTCGCGCCGCTTGCAGCCGCTCAGATCCGCCGGTCCAGACCCTCCCAGTAGGGTTCGCGCAGCTTGCGTTTGAAGATCTTGCCGGAGTCCTCGCGCGGCAGCTCGGCATGGAAATCGACCCGCTTGGGCACCTTGTAGGAGGCCATGTGGGGCCTGAGGAAGATCTTGACTTCGAGCTCGGTGAGCCGGGCTTGGGGCTGGGGCTGGACGACGGCGCAGACCGCCTCGCCGAACTCCTCGTCGGGGATGCCGAACACCGCGCAGTCGGCGACGCCGGGCATCTTGTGCAGCTCCGCCTCGATCTCGGCCGGATAGATGTTGGCCCCGCCCGAGATGATCATGTCCTTGGCCCGGTCGCACAGGTAGAGGAAACCATCCTTGTCGAAGTAGCCGACGTCGCCAGGCGCGATCAGGCCGGCCTTCTCCGACGCCGCGCGCTTGGCGTCGTCGCCGTGATAGGTGAAGTCGGCCATGCCGTTGATCCTGGCGATCACCTCGCCGGTTTCGCCGAGGGGCAAGGGCTTCCCGTCGGCATCGACCACCCGCACGTCGGCGCCGTCCACTGCGCAGCCGACCGTGCCGGGGTGCTTGAGCCACTGCTCGGAGGTGCAGTAGGTGACCGGGCCGATCTCGGTCGAGCCGTAGTACTCGTTGATGACCGGCCCCCACCACTCGATCATCGCCCGCTTGACCGGCGCCGGGCACGGCGCGGCCGCGTGAACGACGAATTTCAGCGAGGAGAGGTCGTACTTCGCCCGCACCTGCTCCGGTAGTTTGAGGAGCCGGGTGAACATGATCGGCACCATGTGCAGGTGCGTGACCTTCTCCTGCTCGATCAGCGCCAAGAGACCCTCGGGATCGAAGCGGGGCTCAAGGATCACCGTCGCGCCGCTTCGCACGCCGAGCGTGCCGTAGGCGTTCGGCGCCGAGTGGTACATCGGACCGGTAACGACGGTGACGATGTCGCCCGGCGGGCCGGCGCGGCCGTCGAAGCCCATCACGCCGAGGACCACGCGGCCGTAGATCGCCGTCTGTTCGGGCGTTGGCGCCGCGCGGCGCACGCCTTTCGGATGCCCTGTGGTGCCGGAGGTATAGATGATCGTGCCGGGCGCGGCCTCGGGCGGGCCTTTGTAGGGCTCGAAGCCTTCAAGCCATCTGGTCCAGTCGGTCATGCCGGTCGGAACAGAGCAGGCCTCGGGCGCGATGGCGTACGCCATGGCGACCTCGGGCGGGGTCGGGACCACCAACACAGGCACGCCGGACGGCAAGACGCTGCGGATCGGCTCGACCAGGTCGGCGTGGATGACGATGGCGCGCGCACCGGAGTTTTCGAACAGGTAGCGCGCCTCGTCTGCCGCGTAGTGCCAGTTCACCGGCGTCGGATAGGCGCCGATCAGCCCGCCGGCGAAGCTCGCCTCGAAAAACGGGAAGTCGTTCCTGAGGTAGATGGCGATAAGGTCGCCGCGTCCAACGCCCAGCGATTTCAGGCCGGAGGCGGCGCGGGCGGCGCGCTCGTCGAGCGTGGCCAGGTCGATCCGCCGCTCCCCGCTGATAATCTCACCCATGCCGCCGCTCCTGCGTTATCGTTCTCCGAAGGCCCTCTGGCGGGGCCACGAAAACGAATAGGCCACATCCCATGAGCACCGTCGACTACGAGGTCCAGGACGCTGTCGCCACCATCACGCTGAAGCGGCCCGAGGCCATGAACACGATGAGCCCGGACCTGCTCACGGGCACGCTCGATGCGCTGGAGGCGGCCGCCTCGGACGACGGCGTGCGCGCCGTGATCCTCACCGGCTCCGGCCGCGCCTTCTGCGCCGGCGGCGACCTGCAGGGCATGGCCGCAGCCGGCCGGGGCGGCGGCGCGGCGCGGCCGAGCGGCCCGATCCCGGTTCAGCGCAGCATCGCGGACCTCAGAAGCCGCATGCGCAGCTCGCAGCTGCTGCGCGACATGCCGAAGGTGACCTTCGCGGCCATCAATGGCGCCTGCGCCGGCGCCGGGCTCGCCTGGGCCTGCGCCTGTGACATCCGCTATGCGGCAGACACGGCCGTCTTCAACACCGCCTTCATGACCGCCGGCCTCTCGGGCGACTTCGGCGGCACCTGGACGCTGTCGCGCATCGTCGGGCCGGCAAAGGCGCGCGAGCTCTACCTGCTGGCTGAGCGCTTCCGGGCCGACGAGGCCGAGCGGATCGGCCTGGTCTCGGCGGTGATGCCGGGCGAGGCGCTGATGGATTTCGTGCGCGAGAAGGCCAAGCGGGTTGCCGGTTTCGCGCCGCTGACCTGTGCGGCGATCAAGGCGAACATGAACGACGCCATGCGTCTGGACTTCCCCGGCATGCTCGATGTCGAGGCCGAGCGCCACACGCGCATGGGCCGCACGGAAGACGCGCGCGAAGCCGCCCGCGCCTTCCTCGAGAAGCGCCCCGCCGTCTTCCACGGCCGATAGGAGGACCCCGATGGACGATGCATCGCCCCGCGCCGCCACCTACGGCGGTTTCGATTTCAAGGATTTCCGCGTCGAGCTGGCGCCGCCCGGCATCCTGGCGATCACCTTCGATGCGCCCGACCGCATGAACGCGCTGACCCAGGGCATGAAGCGCGACCTGATCGAGCTCATCACGCGTGTGCAGATGGACGACGCCGTGCGGGTGGTGCTGTTCACCGGGACCGGCCGCGGCTTCTGCGCCGGCGACCACATGGGCGGCTACGCCGAGCATGCGCCGGTCAGCGTGCAGAAGATCGCGCGCGGCCACACGACTGGCATCGGCACCGCCAACGCGCTCCGCGTCTATTCGCAGGGCCTGAATCTGGCGGTGCGCAACCTCGACAAGATCACCATCGCCGCCATAAACGGCCATGCGATCCAGACCGGCTTGTCGCTCGCGCTCTGCTGCGACTTCCGCATCGGCTCGACGGCCGCGAAGCTGGGGAGCGCGACGCTGCGGTTCGCCCTCCTGCCCGACGAGGGCGGCCAGTACCTGCTCGTCCAGCACATCGGTCTCGCCAAGGCGCTCGACTTCTGCCTGAGGAAGCGGATCGTCAGCGCCGACGAGGCGCTGTCCCTCGGCCTCTTGAACGAGGTGGTCGAACCCGACGCGCTCATGCCCGCCGCTATGGCGCTCGCCAAGGAGCTGGCCGAGGGTCCGCAGGTCGCGATGCGCATGCTCAAGCGCTCGCTCTACAACGCCGCGGAGTCGAGCTTCGCCCTGGCCCTGGACGACATCGCGGTCAGGACGGCGGTCACCGACCACCACGCCGACGCTCGCGACGGCGGCCGCTCCTTCCGCGAGAAGCGCGCGCCTGTGTTCAACAAGTGGCTCGAAGGCGACGGCGGCGATGGCGGCTGACGCAGGGTCAGCATGGCCCGGCCACCGGTTTTGGCCTAGAAGATAGCGATCCAGATGGAGTTCAGCCTCGCATGAGCGAAACCCAAGTCGCCGCCAAGCCCTTGCCTGTCGTCGCCTTCCTCAAGATCCCGGAGAGCGGCGACCCCTATCTCGAGGGCTACAAGTGCGAGAACTGCGGCCAGGTGTTCCTCGAGAGCCACCCGTCCTGCGCCGCCTGCCGCAAGCGCGACACGCTGAAGGCCTATCGCCTGTCGAACAAGGGCAAGCTCTACAATTTCACCGTGGTGCACCGGAACTTCCCGGGCGTCGAGGTGCCGTTCATCTCGGCCATCGTCGACATCGACGGCGGCGGCACGCTGAAGGGCAACCTGGTCGATATCGTCCCCAGCCCAGAAGCGCTGAAGTTCGACATGCCGGTGGACGTCGTCTTCCGCGATGCCGGCCGCAAGGACCGCGAAGGCAACAGCTACCTCGCCTATTTCTTTACTCCCGCTAAGGCCTAAGGAGCCTCTTCGCCATGACCGAAGTCTACGTCGTCGGAACCGACATGATTAAGTTCGGCCGGTTCCCGGACCGCACCGTCCCGCAGATCGGCGCCCAGGCGGCCCTGATGGCCCTGGACGATGCGGGGCTCACCATCGACGACATGCAGGCGCTCTATTGCGGCAACCTCGGCGAGGCCGGCGCGATGGTCGGCCAGCGCGTGCTGCGCGAAATCGGCCAGACCGGCATCCCGGTGGTCAACTGCGCCAACGCCTGCGCGACCGGCGCGACCGCCTTCCGCGAAGGCTGGGCGGCGATCAAGGCCGGCATCTACGATGTCGTGCTGGCCGTCGGCGTCGAGCAGATGGGCCGCGGCCTCCTGGGCGGCGGTGGCGGCGGGGCGGGCATCCCGACCGAGGGCCTGCTCGGCTCCGGCACCATGCCCGCAGTGTTCGCCCACGTCGGCATGGAGCACACGCGCAACTACGGCACGACCTTCGAGCAGTTCGCCAAGGTGTCGGTGAAGAACCACCACCACTCCACCCTGAATCCCAAGGCCATGTACCAGGTGGAGACGCCGCTGCAGGAGGTGATGGGCGCGGAGATGATCTCCTATCCCAACACCAAGCTGATGTGCTCGGTGAACGTCGACGGTTCGGCCGCGGCTGTGCTGGCGTCAGAGACGGCGGCCCGGCGGCTCGGCCTGATGAACCGCGCCGTTCGCGTCCGCGCCTCGGCGATGACCAGCGACCCCTACACCCCGCGCAACACGGTCATGCCCGACTTCAACGCGGTGACCCGGATGGCGGCCAAGGCCGCCTACGAGATGGCCGGCGTCGGGCCCGAGGACGTCAACCTGGTCGAGCTGCACGACTGCTTCGCCACCGCCGAGATCGTCCACTACGAGAACCTCGGCCTCTGCGCCGACGGCGAAGGCGGGCGGATGATCGATAGCGGCGAGACCGCGCTCGGCGGCCGCGTGCCGGTGAACGTGTCCGGCGGGCTGTTGTCGAAAGGCCACCCGCTCGGCGCCACCGGCATCGCCAACATCTACGAGATCACCACGCATCTGCGTGGCGAAGCCGGCAAGCGTCAGGTCGAAGGCGCCCGCATCGGCCTCACCCACGTAGTCGGCATGGGCTCCGCCTGCGCCATCCACGTGCTCGAGAAGGTGTAGGCCCTAGAGGCCGCGCCGGCCAAACGGAACCGGTCCGGCTGGCCGCGCCTGACCTGCGGCAACAGCGACCGCCGCTCGGGCCGGCTCAGGCGCGCGCATGGGCGCGGGCGCTCGCGTCGGCGTCGCCGGCGGATCCGGGAGTTTGACGTTGTCGGCCCAGCTGGCCGCTGGCGGCGCGTCGCGCGCCCTCCCCGGCCAGAATAGCAGCGCCAAGCTATAGGCCAGGTCGACGACCGGCTGGAGCACGGTGTGGTGTGGCATCATCGACGCGACAGACGTGAGCGATGCGACCGGAGCGCCGGCCATGCTCGTTCCGATCGCTTGGTCGATGGCTTCAAAGAGAAGGTAGGCGGGGATCACGAACAGGGGATTCAATCCGATGTCGCGAATGCGCCGCGCCTGAAGTGAGAGGCTGACCCAGATCCAGAGGGGCACGGCGATCAACGCAATCGCCAGGAGCGGCAACACCCTCGTCGGCTCCTGCTCGACGAGCCTGAGATCGCCGATGCTGAGCACGGCGGCGAGGCCCGCGACAACGAACGAAAGGAACAGCCCGACGAGGCCGCCGAAGTATTGCAGGCGATTGATCCTGCCGCGAAAGCTGAAGACGGCAGCGAGCATCGCGGCCTCCCTTGTTCGCTCAAGGATTGCAGCGAAGGCTTGTGATTTCGAAAAGCGATAAGGTTAATGAGCCGGGGCCGCAGACGCCCGAACGGGAGTGCGAAATGTCCGACCTCGTCTTGCGTGAGAGCCGTGGAAGCGCGGTTCACCTGATCCTGAACCGGCCCGACAAGCTGAACTCGCTGAACGTGCCCGTGTTCGAGGCGCTGGAGGGCCACGTGGCGAGCCTGGCCGCCGACGGCGGCGGCGCGGCGGTGGTCGTGCTGCGCGGCGCAGGACGCTGCTTCTCGGCCGGACACGATCTGGGCGATATCGCCGCCGGCGAGCGGCTGCCACGCCCCAACTACCAGGCGAAGGTGATCGAGGCGCTGGCGACGCTGCCGCTGCCGGTGATCAGCGCCGTGCACGGCCATTGCTACACCGGCGCGCTGGAGCTCGCGCTCGCCGGCGACATCATCCTCGCCGCCGAGAGCGCCAAATTCGCTGACACCCACGCCCGGTGGGCGCTGACCCCGGTCTGGGGCTTGAGCCAGCGGCTTCCCCGGCGCGTCGGCGGCGCCAAGGCGCGCGAGATGATGTTCACCTGCCGCACCTATTCCGGCCGCGAGGCGGAGGCGATGGGTCTGGCCAACGCCTGCGCGCCCGATGCCGAGTTCGATGCGGCGATCGACGCGCTGGTCGAAGAGATCGCGGCCAATTCGCCGCACAGCCACGCGGCCAACAAGCGCCTGCTCGAAGCCACCGACGGCATGCCCCTGGACGAAGGCCTGGCGCACGAAGTCTTCCGCGGCGAAGGCGTCGGCCCCGACATGCGCGAGCGCCTCGCGGCGTTCGCGAACCGGAAGCGGAGCTAGCGCCCGCTGATCGGCTAACCCTGCCGCGGAACCCGATAGACGGACACGTGCGAGCGTGACTCGGCGGTGAACTCCGAACCGGCCCAATCGGCATGCCGGCTCTCGAGCTCCATCCCCGCCAACTGCGCCATCAGGTCCAACTCGGCGGGCCACACAAGACGATGCGGCGAGCGGAAGACGCGACCTCGCCCATCCTCCTCCCGGAAATAGAAGTGATGCGACACGATTTGCTGTTTCTGCAGATCGTAGGTGTCGAAACCGAAGTAGCCAGGTTCGGAATGGAACACCACGGCGTCCTGGCCAGGCGGCAGCCTTCTGAGGTCCGGCACGAAAGTCTCGATCACAAAGCGACCGCCGGGCTCGAGATGTCGGGCTGCGTTGCGGAAGCAGGCGACCTGCTCGGCCTGTGTGAGCAGGTTCGTGATCGTGTTGAACACGAGGTAGACGAGGCTGTAGCGCCCTGGCGCTGTGGCCGTCGCCATGTCGCCAAGCACGACCGGAAGCGTCCCTTCGTCCACCTTCGTCCACAGCTGCGCGATCATTGCGGACGAGCTTTCGATACCCGTCACCGGCACGCCCCGCTCGCGCAGCGGGATCGCAACGCGGCCCGTGCCGATCGCGAATTCGAGCGCGGCGCCCTTCCCCGCGAGCTCCGCGAGCCGATCGACGGTTGGTCCCAACACGTCGGGCGCAAACATGCCCATCCCCGGCGTGTCGTAGTGGCGGGCCGCCTCTTCGCCCCAGATGGCTTGCTGATCCATGGCGGCATATGCGCCGGGGGCTCGTTAGCTGTCCAGGAACCCGGGCGGGGGCAAGCACTGGGGCCTGACCGCGTCGGAAGCCGTTTCGCGAAGCGAATGCGCTAGGTCGCCGTCACGACGATCTCGCGATAGCGGTCGTGCCGGCGCGGGTCCTTGACGGGCGCGGTGGTGATCAGCCGCAGGTTCGGCCAGCGGTTTGCGATCGTCTCGATCGCGAGCCTGGCCTCGAAGCGCGCCAGCGCCGAGCCGATGCAGAAGTGCGGGCCGACGCCGAACGACAGCGCTGGCGCGGCCGGTTTACGCCTGATGTCGAACCGGTCGGGATCGGGAAAGACGGCCGGGTCGCGGTTGGCGGCCCCCAGGCCGACGCGCACGGTATCGCCGGCCTTCAGGGTCTTGCCGCCCATCTCGATGTCTACGATGCAACGCCGGTTGGTGGAGGTCGACTGGGTCGGGTGGTGGAAACGCAGGATCTCCTCGATTGCACCAGGGAGCAGACCCCGATCGGCGACCAGAGAGCGCCACTGCTCCGGGTGGGATAGCAGGAGATAGAGCCCGCTCGAGATGAAGCGCTCGGTTGTGGTGCCCGCTGCGGTGTAGATCGTGCTGAGCGCCGACGAGAGTTCGGGGCCGCTGAGTGCGCCGCCCGAGTCTTCCTCGGCGATCAAGGCGCTGACCAGGTCGTCCTTTGGCGCGGCGCGGCGCTCGGCGATCAGGTCGCGCATGTAGCGGCCGACGAACCGCCCGGCCTCGACCGCCTCGGCCCAGGACTCCTCGGAGCGTTTCGGCGCCATGAGCGCCGCGGTCTTCTCGAACGCGCTCCGGAACGCCTCGCGGTCATCGGCCGGGATGCCGATAATCTCGCTGGCCACGATGATCGGCACGTGAAAAGCGAAGTCGGTCACCAGGTCGAAGGCGCCCTTGGCCGCGGCGGCGGCGAGCCGCTCGTCGATCACCGCCTGGATGCGGTCGCGCCGGTCTTCGATCGAACGGCGGGAAAAGGCCTGAACCACTAGGGCTCGGATCCGCGTGTGAGCGGGCGGATCCATCTGGTTGAACGAGACGGCGAGGTTGCGGCTGATGCCCTGCTCGTCCTTCGACTGGCCCGCGCCGTCGCCCTTGCGCGCCAGTGGGTTCTCCCCGCCCCAGCCGGCCGCCATGTTCGAAAAGCGGACGGGGTCCTTCAGGACCGTCGCGCAATCTTCGTAGCGTGTCAGGTACCAGAAGCCGTGTCTCGACCAATGTACCGGGTCCTCGGCGCGTAGCCGATTGAGCGTCGCGATCGGGTCGTTCTCGAAGTCGTAGTCGTAGAGGTCCGGTTGCAACGCCGCCGCTTCTGCCGTCGCGCTCATGCCCGCCCGCCCGCGCAGACGGACATCAGGGAACGGACGTCCGGCTGTCGCTCCAGGTCGCGGAGGATGGCGATGACCTGCTCGGTGGCTCCCTCCCCGATCGCCGGGACGGCCAGATGACGGAACTTGCGCTCGATCTTCGCCTGCTGCGCATCGAGATCGCGCATCGGCTGGGAGACGTCGCCGGTGCGGGCAAGTGTCCGGCCGTCCTTCAGCCGCACCGTCACCACGCACCCGCGGCCCACCTGTGTCGGGTCGATCTCGACCCTTCCTCGCAGCGCCACAAGGTCTGGCCTGCGGGCGGTTTCGTCAGTGAACAGGCCGTCCTGGAAGGTGTCCTCGCCGGCGAGCGCCAAGGCAGTCGTCATGCGCAGCGAGAACTTGCACTCTAGCCCAGTCTGCGGATCCTGAATGTTGCAGACGCCGAGATGTCCGGGTGGAACCTTTACCGACACGAATTCCACGGCTTCTAGCAATATCTTCTCTTCGACACGAAGCGCGTTCGCCGCCTCGATGGAGTCGTGCGTGAGGTAGCAGGCGGCGTGGTACTTGAAGAGCGCCTCGACCACCCAAGGCTGGACGCGGTCCTCGAGCGCGGCGTCGGCGTTCGCCGTCGTCGACTGGGTGTCGGTGAACCCCTGCTTGGACTGAAGGATATAGACGTCGCTCGTGAAACCTCGTGCCGCGAGCCGCGCCGCGAGCAGCCCGTTGGCGGCCGCCTTTCCCGGATGCAGCGGCTTCGACATGGTCCCGAACACGCTCTTCAGGCCCGCGGCCTGGGTTCCAGCGATACCGAAGGCGTGGGTGAGGGCCTCGCCCTCGACGCCCAGCAGGCGCGCGGCCGCCATCGCCGCGCCGAACGTCCCAAGCGTCGCGGTGGCATGCCAGCCCTTGGCGTAGTGTGAGGAGCCGACCAGCCGCGCGATGCGACACTCCGCCTCAACGCCTGTGATGTAGGCCATCAGAGCATCCGCGCCCGCCGCGCCTGTGTGCTCGGCGAGCGACAGGGCGACCGGAGCGACCGGAGCGGTCGGGTGCCCCATCGGCATGATCACATCGTCGAAATCCAGCGCATGGCCCATGGCGCCGTTGATCAGCACCGCATCGTCGAAACGCGCGCGCCGGCCGCGACCGATGACGGTCGCCCCGCCCGCGGCGTCCTCTGGCGCCAGCTCGGCGACCAGGATGTCGACCAGCGGCTCATTCCGCCCAGCCAGCGTGACGCCCAGCCAATCCAGCAAGCACTGCTTGGCCACCCTGAGCGCCTCCGGCGACATCGCCTGCAGGGTCATGCTGCTGAGATGCTCTGTCAGGGCTCTTGTGACTGTCCGCTCAGGCGCGGCCGTCTCGTCAGCTTCAGCGGTCAGGAGTTCGGTCATTGCGGGATCCTCCCGCGTCGACGCTAGGCCCGGCACACCGCCACGACAACAGGCGGGGGAGCCGCGGGCGACTACGCCCCCCTACGCCCCCTACCTCACGCGACCTTGGCTGTGCGGGTCAGTCGATCGATGACCGCTCGCAGGAGTCGCGCGCGGTCGGGGCCAAGGCTGGGCGCCTTGAGCTCCTCGATCGCCCCCGCGAGCACTTCGCCGCGATGGCGACCTCCAAGGAAGAAGATCTCGGAGCGGATGGCGTCAGGCGACGCACGCGGGCTGAACAGGCCGGAGATTGCGGCGAACAGATTCATCTACAACACACCTTCGATCATGACCGAGGCCGTCTGGCCGTGGCGACGCAACGCGGTAGCGAGTTGATTGGCTTTGCGGACGGCGCTCTCCCGCGACCTGAACGGCGAGGTCATGTGGCCCCCCACCCGAATGGCCCAGCCATGAGGCTCCTGAACGACAGCGTATGTGATCATGGCTGGCCCGCGCCGGAACCTAGGAGGGTAACGCGCGCCGAAGCTTCACCTGCGTCGAAGGCGACGGTGGCCTGCTCGAGCGAAACCAGATCGATCTCGATCTCGCGACCGTCGTCCAGTCGCAGACGACAGGCATCCGACGGCTCGCCCTCATTGGCGGCGGGCCGCTGAACGAGTGCGGAGAAGTCGCCTTCCAGCTGGCCGCTGACGGTCTGCACGGCGCCGCGCGAGAAGACGTCCAGTTCGTACGTGGCGCTTATGGAGCCGCCTGACCACAACAGGGCGCCCGTGCCGCGAAGCGCGGTCAGCAGCTTCAGCTGGGCTGCGCGCCCGGAGCGCCAAAGGCGTCGCGAGTGCAATCCATCCAGCGACAGGGGGCCGGAGACGCCCTTGTCGGCGCCTTGTGGGCGTTCGCCCATGTCTCGGCTTTCAGGAGCGGTGCGGAAGACGCGCGGAGCGCGGCGGTTTCACACCTTGTCCGGCGGAGAGCCGGCTTTCCCTTGGAAAAGCAAGCATAGCACGTCCACCCCCGACGTGCGCTGACATTCGCCGAGGCGCGATCGAACCGCTCCGGCGCGCCATACGGCTGACCAGAAACGAAGCGGGTTAGTTCGAACCCCGGATCGTCGGTTTGCCCAGGAGCGCGTCGGCGATGATGCGTTGCTGGATCTCGCTGGTGCCCTCGAAGATCTTGGTCAGGCGGGCGTCGCGCCAATACCGTTCGATTGGATAGAGGGTGGTGTAGCCAGCGCCGCCGAAGATCTGCAGTGCATCGCTCGTCACCCGCTCGGCCATTTCGGAGGCGAAGAGCTTGACCATCGAGGTCTCGACGCGTCCGGCGCGCCCGGCGTCGATCTCCGAGCAGACGTAATACATGAGCTGCCGCGCCGCCTGGACCTCGGTCGCCATGGTCGCGAGCTTGAAGCGGATCGCCTGGAAATCGCTGATCGGCTGGCCGAACTGCACTCGCTCCTTGGCGTAGGCGATGGCGTCCTCGAGCGCGCCCTGGGCGAGGCCGATCGAGCGGGCGGCAGTGTGAGCGCGGGCGAGGCCGAGGCCAAAGGCCACGCCCTGCGCCGCCCTCCCCGCCTCCGGATTGCCGGTGCGGATGGGCCGCGCCGGGACGCGGACGTTGTCGAAGTGCAGCTCCCAGGTTCGCCAGCCGAAGTAGCCGATCTTTGGGATGGGGCTGCCAGTGACACCCTTCGGGAGCTCGCCCTTGGGCTTTTCGACAGAGATCGATCCGGTGGGAGCCCGGCCGCCGGGAGCCGATGGATCGTCGAGGCGGCAGAGCACGCTGATGTAGTCGGCGCCGTCGGCGAACGTGCACCAGTATTTCGAGCCGTTCAGCACCCACTCGTCGCCCTCGCGGCGCGCGCGGCATTGCACGCTGCCAAGGTCCGAGCCCACGCCGGGCTCGGAGAGGGCGGCCGCGCCCAGGTACTGGCCCTTGGCCATGAGCGCGATCTTGCGTCTCCGGTCCTCATCACTCTCGCCGGGAATCGAGCGGTAGAAGGCGTTTCCCCGCGCGATGATGGAGGCGACGCTCATCCAGCCGCGCGCGAGCTCCTCGGCGACCAGGCAGTACTCGAACGCGCCGAGGCCCAAGCCCCCGTACTCCTCGGGGATGAGGATGCCGAAGAAGCCGAGCTCGCCCATCTTGTCGATCAGCTCGCGCGGGATGTCGCCCTTGACCGGATCGAGCTTGTTGGCGACCGGCAGCACCTCGTCGCGCGTGAACTGGCGCGCGACATCGCGCATCATGATCCGCTCGGGCGTGAGGTAGCCTTCGCTCGCCGCTGTCAGGGTTGCATCGTCGGCCATGGCGGCCCTCCTCACATGCCGATCAGTTCGGCCTTGCGCACCGTATTCATCACGATGCGGATCGAGGCCGCGTCGACCATGGTCCCGTTGACGTTGACCGAGCCCAGCCCCTCGGCCAGCGCCTTGTCGTAGGCCGCGGCAAGCTCGCGCGCGCGGGTGACCTCGTCAGCGCCGGGCGAGAAGATCTCCAGCGCCGGCGCGATCTGCGCCGGATGGATGGCCCACTTGCCGGCCATGCCCAGCATGTAAGCGCGCTTGGCTTCGCGGCGGTAGCTCTCCTCGTCGCGGAAGTTGGCGAAGGGTCCGTCGACCGGGTCGAGGCCCGCCGCCCGCGCGGCCATGGTGATGCGGAAGCGCGGATAGTGGAAGATATCGCCCGGATACCCCTCGCCGCCCCAGCCGCGCAGGTTCATCTGCTGGCTGGCCGAATAGTCGCCCATCCCGAAGATCAGCGCCTCGAGCCTCGGCGAACTGGCGGCGATCTCCTCGACGTTCTGCAAGCCCGCCGCCTCCTCAATCAGCACCTCGATGCCGATCGGCCGCGCGAGCTTGAGCTTGGATTCGAGCTGGCCCAGCAGGAGGTCGACGAACTGCACGTCGGCGGCGCGCGTCGCCTTGGTCAGCATGATGGTGTCGAGGTTCTTCCCTGCCCCTTCGACGACCTCGATGATATCCTCGAAGCACCACTCGGTCGTGACGTCGTTCACCCGCACGCAGCGGGTTTTCTTGCCCCAGTCCAGGCCGTTAAGCGCCTCGACGATAGTCTTGCGCGCGCCGGCCTTCATCGAGGGGGCGACCGCATCCTCGAGGTCGAGAAAGACGTGGTCGGCCTCCGAGGCGACGCCCTTGGCGATCATTTTCTCGCTGACGCCGGGCACCGAGAGCTGCGAGCGGCGAAGGCGCATGGGTCGGGTGCTCATGAGGTCTCCTTGCGAATGGCGCCGGCGCCGGCCCAGCCTTCGATCTCGTCGGACGTGGCGCCGTGTTCTGCGAGCACGGCCAGGGTGTCGGCGCCAAGGTCCGGGCCGCGGCGATCAACGTGGGTTGGGGTGCCGGCGAACTTTATCGGCTGACCGGCGATCTGCATCGGCGCCGGGAAGCCGGGGATCTCGATCTCGGCCAGCATGTCGCGAGCGGCGAAGTGGGGATCGGCGACGATCTCGTCGATGGTCATCACCGGCCCGAACGGCACGACGCCGCCCAGCCGTTCGCGAAGCTCGGCCTTGGTCAGCCCGGCGGTGAGCGCCGACAGCCGCTCGATGACGAGGGCGCGATTGGCGTGCCGCGCGGACTGCGTCGCGAACGCCGCCTCCTCCAGCATCGCATCGGCGCCGAGCGCGTGGCAGAGCGCGCCGAAGAAGGCCTCGCCCGGGCAGGCGATGGCGACGAAGCCGTCCTTGGCCGGATAGACCCCGAACGGCAGCAGGAACGGGTGGTGGTTGCCCTCCGGCCCCGGCGTCTGCTGGGCGAAGGAGCGTTGGTAGACGATGCGCTCGCAGACGCCGAGCACCGCGTCGGTCATCGCCACGTCGAGGAACTGGCCCTGGCCGGTTTCGCGGGCGTGCAGGACGGCGCTGACGACGCCGAGCGCGGCATAGAGCGCCGGCACTGTGTCGCCGACGCCAGGCCCGATCTTGATCGGTTGCCCGCCAGCGAGGCCGGTGATCCCCATCATCCCGCCCATGGCCTGGGCGACGACGTCGAACGCCGGCCAGTTCATGTAGGGGCTGGCGCCCGTGCGCGGATCGCCAAAGCCGCGAATCGCGGCGTAGACCAGCCTCGGATTGAGCGCCGCCAACGTCTCGTAGGAGAGGCCGAGGCGGTCCATGACGCCGACGCGGAAGTTCTCGACCACGACGTCGAACTCGCGGACCAGGCGCTTGACGATCGCGACGCCCTCGGGGGTCTTCAGATCAATCGCGATCGAGCGTTTGCCGCGGTTGATGGACTCGAAATAGCCGGAGTAGCGGCGGTCGGGGTCCGCCGCGTGGAAGGGTCCGGAGCGACGGACCAGGTCGCCGCCGTCCAACCCCTCGACCTTGATCACCTCGGCGCCGAGATCGGAGAGCTGCTGGGTGCAGAAGGGGCCGGCGAGCGCCTGGGTGAAGTCCAGGATCTTCAGGCCGGCCAAAGGGCCGCTGGCTTTTGTGCCGCTCACCTGTCGCCCCAGTGGCTGCGGCGCTTGATCAGCATGGTCCGCTCGCCCTCGAACACCACCTTGTCGTCCTGGTTGACGCCCCAGTGGCGGAAGGTGACCACGCCGGCGTCCTCGCGGTCGGCGGCCTTGGCCTCGAGCACTTCGGAGTAGGCGTAGATCGTGTCGCCGTGAACGACCGGGTTGAGCAGCCGGATGTTGTCCATGGAAAGCTCGGCCAGCGCGTTCTCGCCAGTGTCCTGCATGGCCAGGCCCATGGCGACCGAGAAGTTGACCCCGCCGTAGGAGAGCCGCCCACCGTAGGGGCTTGTTTTCATGGAGTGTTCGTTGAAGTGCGCCTGGGCGGTGTTCATCACCAGGTTGGTGATCAGCACGTTCTCCAGCCCCTCGATGGTCTTGCCGCGGGCGTGGCGGATCACCTCGCCGACAGCGAAGTCCTCGAAGTAGTTGGTCTTGCCGGTGAGGTTTGAGAGCTTCACGCCTTGGCCCCCCGCGGCGGCGGGTTGCGCAGCCGCACCAGGTTCGAGCGTTCGAAGTCGATGACGAGCTCGTCGCGCTGGTTGAAGCCCTCGGTCCACCAGGTGACGATGCCGTTGGCCGGATTTGAGGCCGAGAGCCGCGCCGCCCGCGTCGTCGAGCGCGAGACGAGCGTATCGCCGGGATAGACCGGCCGCTGATGAGTCAGCTTGCCGACGCCAACGAACGGCCCCCCGATCTCGCTGTTGTCCTCGACCGAGAGCCCGAGGATGACGTTGAAGACCAGGAGCGGGTTGACGACGATGTCCGGGTGCCCATGCGCCTTGGCGAACTCGCGGTTCGAATAAAGCGGGTTGAAGCTCAGCGTCAGCGTCGTGAACAGCAGCGTATCGGACTCCGCGATCGTGCGGCCCCAGTGGTGGGTGCGCACTTCACCCACCTCGAAGTCCTCGTAGAGCCGCCCCTTGGGCCTGAGCTTGGCCCGCGCGCGGAAATCTTCCGCCATCCTGGCTTCCTCGTTCCGCCAAGCTCAATCACGCTCGCGCGTTTCCGGCAACCGTGCATCGGGGCATTGATCCGCAGGCCCCAAACGGCGAGTTTGCCCGCGCAGGGAGGCGATGACGTGGCGAAGACAAAAGAGAAGACGTTGGTGACGCTGACGCGCGCTGGCCGTGTCGCGACGGTCACCATCAAGCGCGGGGACCGGCTGAACGCGCTGTCGCGGGATGTGATGCAATCGCTGACGGAAGTCGCGCGCGAGCTGCGCGGCGACACCACGACCAGCGCCGTGGTGCTCACTGGCGACCCCGTCTTCTCCGCCGGCGCCGACTTGAGCGACCGCAGGCTCGGCATTGGGGCCGACGTCGCGCTCATCGACCGGCGCGAGGCGTTGAGGGTCGGCCCGGACATGTGCGCGGCATGGGAGGCCATCGACCAGGTGACGATTGCGGCGGTCGAGGGGTTCTGCATCGGCGGCGCGGTCTCGCTTGTCGCATCTTGTGACTTCCGTATCGCCGGGCGCGGCGCCCACTTCCGCCTGCCGGAGATCCCGCTCGGCATGAACATGAGCTGGGGCACGCAGCCCAGGCTTGTGAGCCTGATCGGACCGGCGCGCGCCAAGCGGCTCGTCATCTTCGGCGAGCGGGTGCATGCGCTGGAGGCCGAGACCTGGGGCCTGGTCGACGTTGTCGCCGACGATGGCGGCGCGCTGGAGATCGCGCTGGAGTGGGGCGCGAAGGTCGCCGCGCTGCCGCCGATCGCCGTGCGCATGGCCAAACGGGCGATCACGCAGATCGCAGCAGCCAACCACGCGGCAGCGACCTACATGGACGCCGACCAGTACGCGCTGGCGTCGACCAGCGAGGATCACCGCGAGGCGGTCGCCGCCTTCTTCCAGAAGCGTCAGCCGCACTTCACCGGCAGGTAGGCGGGCTAGCATGGCGACGATCGAGTTCTTCTACGACTGCTCCAGCCCCTGGACCTACCTCGCGTTCGAGAACATCCAGCCGATGGCTGCCGAGCTCGGCGCCGTGATCGCCTGGCGGCCAATCCTGGTCGGCGGAATCTTCAACACCATCAACCCCAGCGTCTACGAAGGCCGCGAGCGACCGGTGCCGGCCAAGGCCCGCTACTCGGGCAAGGATCTGCAGGACTGGGCGAGGGTCGCCGGCCTGAAGATCAAGATGCCGCCGTCGGTCTTCCCGGTGAACAGCGTCAAGGTCATGCGCGGCTGCATCGCGCTGGAGGCGCAAGGCAAGCTCGTCGACTTCGCGCGCGCGGCCTTCCAGGCCTATTGGAGCGAGGACACGGACATCTCGAAGGACGAGGTGATCGCCGAGGTGTGCGCGCGCGCCGGCGTCGACGCCCCCGCCCTCTTCGCCGCCATCGCCGAGCAGGGCCCGAAGGACGCGCTCCGCGCCAACACCGACGAGGTCATGGCCCGCGGCGGCTTCGGCTCGCCGACCATGTTCGTGAACGGAGCCGACATGTACTTCGGCAACGACCGCCTGCCGCTGGTCAGGGCGGCGCTGGAGCGAGCCGCCTAGTCGGCCTTCTGGAACGCGGCGCTGATGATGATGTCGACGTCGTCGCTGATCAGGCCGAGGTAGGGGCTGACGCCGAAATCGCTGCGCTTCAGATGGCCGACCGCATCGAAGCCCACGGTGAACCGTCCGCCCATCGGATAAGGCCCTGCGGCGTTGAAGGTCGCGTCGAGCGACACCGGATGGGTGACGCCGCGCAGCGTGAGGTCGCCGTCGATGCGCGCGGTTTTCGGTCCAGTGCGCGTGACCCGCCGCGAGACGAAGGTCATGGCCGGATAGGTGCTGGCGTTCAGCCAGTTCGCGCCCTTGAGTTCGCCGTCGAGCCTGGCGTTGGTGGTCGAGACCGACGCGGTCGGGATCGTCACCTCGACATCGGCTGCGCCGATGTTCTTCGGATCGATGCTGAGCTTGCCCGTTACGCCGGTAAAGTCGCCGTAGTAGTGGGTGAACCCGAAGTGGGTGACCGAGAAGAGCACGCGCGTGTGCGTCGGCTCGACGTTGTAGGTTCCCGCCTGGACGCTTGCCGGGTCGTCGGAGGGCGCCGCCTGGGCGATGGTCGCACCCATGAGCGCAAACGCGGCGGCGAGCGCCGAGGCCAGCGACAGTATCATCTTCATCGGGGCGTCCTCCGAGCCGGGGGCGGGCGGCGACCTTCGCGCGCCGGTTGATCGCGCAAATGTGGCGCGCGGCGCCTGAGCGCAAGATGAACGATCGGCTAGCCGCGCAGTTGCTCGAGCACCCGCGGCGCGAGGCCCGGCAGGTCTTCGGCGATCAATCCCACGCCGTGGATGGCTGCTGCCTGGGCGTGAATCCACACCCCGGCGCAGGCGGCGTCGAAGCTGTCCATGCCCTGCGCTATCAGCCCGCCCACGAATCCGGCGAGCACGTCGCCGGAGCCGGCGGTGGCCAGCCAAGGCTGGCCGTTCATGTTGACCGCACAGCGCCCGTCCGGCGACGCGATGACCGTGTCCGGGCCCTTAAGCAGCACGACGGCGTGCGCCTTGGCCGCCGCTTCGCGCGCCGCGCTGATGCGCTCCGGCGCGCTCTTGAGCAAGCCAGGGAACACCCGGTCGAACTCCCCCGGATGCGGGGTGAGGACATCATCGCGATCGAGAACCTGGAACAGCTCTTCCGGCTCGTCACGGAAGACGGTAAGCGCGTCGGCGTCGATGACGATCGCCGCCCCGGTGCGCACGAGCGCGAACAGGTTGGAGATGGTCGCGTCGTCCACGCCGGCCGCCGGCCCGATCACGGCGGCGTCAGCGTCAGCGGCCGCCGCCTCGAGCTCCGCATCCGTCTCGAACGGCTTCAGCATTACCGCCTCGAGGTGGGCGGCGTTGACCACGAGCGCGTCGGGCGGCGAGAGCAGCGTGACGAGCCCGGCGCCGATCCGTAAACCCGCTCGCGCGGCAAGCCGCGCCGCGCCGGTGCGCGTCAATTCGCCGGAGACCACGATCAGCCGGCCGCGCGCGTGCTTGTGCGAGGCGGTCGTCGGCCACGGGAAGCGGCGGAGCCAAAGATCTGGGCTGTTCTCGAACAGCCGCGTCGGCTCGGCGATCAGGCCAATGTCGGCGACCACGACTTCGCCGCAGAGCGAGCGGCCCGGTTCCAGCACATGGCCGATCTTGCGGCGATGGAAGGTGACGGTGAGCCGGCACTGCGGTGCGTAACCGAGCGGGCGGCCGGTGTCGCCCGATAGGCCGGAAGGCAGATCGACGGCGACGATCGGCGCTGCCGACGCCTCCGCCGCGCGCAGGGTCGGGGCGATGACCCCGCCCACCGGTTTCGAGAGCCCGGCGCCGAACACCGCATCGACGATCAGGGCCGCTCCCTCGACGGCGGACGGCGCGAGCGGCCCGATCTTCCCCGTCCAGGCGCCCGCGGCCAGCGCTGCATCGCCCTTGAGCGCGTCCTGCTCGCCGGCCAGGGCGACAGCGACGTCGTACCCCGCCTGCGCAAGGACCTTGGCCACGACAAAGCCGTCGCCGCCGTTGTTGCCGGGTCCGCAGAGCACCAGCGTCCTGCACGGCCCCCAGCGCGCCGTGATCGCCTCGGCGACGGCGTCGCCGGCGCGCTGCATCAGGGTGAATCCCGGCGCGCCAGCGTCAATCGTCCGCCGATCCGCCGCCGTCATCTCGGCGACGGTCAGGATGTCGGCGCCCGGCATCGCGGCTAGAGCACCTGCGTCTGCGCTTCGGGGCCGCGTGCGACCAGCTCGAGCCGCCCGCCCCTGAGTTCGAAGACGGTGATCGATGCGTGGTCGGGGCGGAAGGTGAGCACCCTCGGTTCTCCACTGACGCAGCTCAAGGCGGCGTTGATCGCCACGAAATGGCTGAAGATCGCCGTATTGTCGGCCTGCTCGGCCAGCGCCTCGCCCACGGCGCGGCGCCACAGGTCGTAGTCGATGTCACCGCGAACATCCGTCCAGTTGGCCTGAAAGGCGTTGCGCAGCCACGGCCCGCGCTCCGCAGCCGTGAGCGCAGAAGGCGTAGGAATCTCGCCGAAGCGCGGCTCGACCTCGATCGCCGCGCCGAGGACCGCGGCGAACGGCTGGGCGGTCTCGCGGCAGCGCAGGAGCGGCGAAGACATGACCCTGAGCGGCCGTTCGCCGGGCGGCAGCGCCAAGAGCGCCTCGGCAGCGGCGCGCGCTTGCGCCTGGCCGGCCGCATCAAGGCCCGGGTCGGGGCCGGCATGCTCGCCCCAGGTGGCTGAGGGGCGGCCGTGGCGGATCATGTAGAGGCGGGTCATGGTCGTCAGTCCGGCGTGAAGAGGTTGCGCTGCCCGTCCGGATGCGGCCCGACCTGGCCCGTGCGGCCGACCGACTCCACCGCCTCGAGGCCGCGCAGCGTGGTCTCATCGTCTGGCGTGTTGGCGACAAAGCGATGACCGTTCACGTCGCGGCCGACCACGATGCCTCGCGCCAGGCCCTCGCGCCTGTGGACGACGGTATAGGTCTCGATCCTCGCAGCGCCGGTGGGATGCTCCTCGATCGGCGGGTGCGGCAGGGCGTCGATCTCGGCCTGCAGCCCGTGCGGGTCGGCGCGCTCCCACGCGCCCTCGACCGGATCAGTCGAATAGATGCCAACGGCCTGCTTGGTCAGGAACCAGCCGTTCGCCGTCACCAACCCCTTGGACCGCGGCCGCTCGCGCAGGTTCCGCATCATCACCGCGACCGAGTGCATGGCGTAGTTGTTGCCGGGTCCGCCCATGTACGGCAGGCCGCCGGTGACGGTGAAGCCGCGCGGGTCGTCGAGGCCGAGACCCAGCTCCAGCGCGGCGATCTCGACCGCGCTGGGGAAGCAGGAATAGAGGTCGATGAAGTCGATCGCCCGGATCGTCGTCCCGGCCATGTCCAGCGCCTCCTTGCCGCTCAGGCGGATGGCAGGGCTGGAATAGTAGTTCTGCCGCTCGAGCGGGTACCAGAGATCGGCCGCCTCCGAGCATCCGTGCAGATAGACCCACTTCGCCTCTGGCACGCCCAGCGCCCGCGCCGCCTTGACGCTGGCGATCAGCACGCCGGCCGACTGGTCGACCTCCATGATCGCGTTCACGTACTTGGGGTAAGGAAATCCTACCATGCGGTTCTGGTCAGACACCGTGACCAGCTCTTCGGCCGAGCGCTCGGTTCGGAACCAGGCGTCGGGGTTCGCGGCGGCGACCCTCGTGAACGGCGCGAACAACGCGCCAATCTGGCGCTGGTGCTCAGCCAGGGAGTGGCCCTGGTGCGCGCGCAAGGCGTTCTCGAACAAGGGATAGGTGTTCACCGGCATATTCAGCCAGTGGAGCTGTTCCTGGGGGCTCACGCCCGGCCGGCCGTCGCCGAAGCGCTCCGGCTCGGGCGCGTCGGCGTCATCCTCCCAGCCCGCGAAATCGGAGCCCGCGGCCATGCGCTTGCGAAGCGAGCCTAGGAACTCCGCTCCGACCGCCAGCGCGAAGTCGCTCTCGCCAGCGGCGATGCGCGCGCAGAGCGCGTTGATCAGCTGTTGCGGGGTGTTACCCCCCATATGGGTGGAGGTCGCGTAGCGCGGCGTAGCGCCAAGCGCCATGGCGAGCGCCTTGGGCGCGTTCCTTAGCTTGGGGAACGGCGCGCGCGACAGGCCCCCGCCAGAGTCGATCGCCGAGGCGACGACCGCCACCGTATCCAGCCCAGCCAGCGGTTCGAGTTTGAGCCCCGCATCGGCCGCCGCTCGCTCGGTCGCGGTGCGCAGCAGCGCCAGCGGCGACAGCGAGGTCTCCGGCGCACCGCGGTAAGTGAACTGCCCGGCGCCGATGAGGACCGGCGTGTCGTCGCGCATCGAAATCCCTTCTGGAGACGGCCTTCGCCCGATCGTAGGGGCGGAAGCGCCGACCACAAGCGCTTTGATGCGCTGTTTAACAATTGGGCGGGGGCGCCTTGAATTCGGGCGCCCGCTCGCGTACGGCCGACGGGCGGACGGCGCGGCCGTCCATTCCCTTGTGATCAGGCGCTTGGGCGTGCTGCTACCCGGGCAACCGGGGCGGCCTCAGCGTCGAGCCTTTTAGAACCGCCGATGAAGAAAATCGAAGCCGTCATCAAGCCGTTCAAACTCGACGAAGTGAAGGAGGCGCTCCAGGAACTGGGCGTGCAAGGCATGACCGTGCTGGAGGCGAAGGGGTATGGCCGGCAGAAGGGCCACACTGAACTCTATCGCGGCGCGGAGTACGTCGTCGACTTCCTGCCGAAGATCAAGATCGAGGTGGTCGTGGTCGACGACCAGGTCGACGCCGCCGTCGAAGCCATCCAGAACGCCGCCCGCACCGGGCGGATCGGCGACGGGAAGATCTTCGTCTCGGACGTTGCCGAGGTCATCCGCATCCGAACCGGCGAGAGCGGCGCGGCGGCGATCTGAAATCAACATAGTCTAAGGGGATCCAAACAATGGCGAGTTCGAAAGACATCCTCAACGAAATCAAGGAGAAGGAGGTCAGGTACGTCGACTATCGGTTTACCGATACGCGCGGCAAGATGCAGCACGTCACCTTCGACATCAGCCTGATCGACCAGGACGCGCTGGAGGACGGACTGATGTTCGACGGCTCGTCCATCGCCGGCTGGCGGGCAATCAACGAGTCGGACATGAAGCTCCGACCGGACCTGTCGCGGAGCTACATCGACCCGTTCTATCAGCAGACCACGATGTTCCTGTTCTGCGACGTCTTAAACCCGGACACCAACGAGCCCTACGCGCGGGACCCGCGGTCGATCGCCAAGGCGGCGCTGAACCACGTCAAGTCGACCGGGATCGGCGATACGGTCTATTTCGGCCCGGAGGCCGAGTTCTTCGTCTTCGACGACGTGCGGTTCAGCACCGACCCGAACAACACCGGCTATTTCTTCGACTCGACCGAGCTGCCGGTGAACACCGGCAAGGTCTACGACGAAGGCAACATGGGCCACCGGCCGGTGACCAAGGGCGGCTACTTCCCGGTCAACCCGATCGACTCCGCGCAGGACCTGCGCGGCGAGATGCTGGGCGTGATGGGCGAACTGGGCATGGAGCCGGAAAAGCACCACCACGAGGTGGCGCCGGCCCAACACGAGCTCGGCCTGAAGTTCGCCGACCTGCTCACCATGGGCGACCGGCTGCAGCTCTATAAGTACGTGATCCACAATGTCGCGGCCGCCTACGGCAAGACGGCCACGTTCATGGCCAAGCCATATTTCGGCGACAACGGCTCGGGCATGCACTGCCACCAGTCGATCTGGAAGGGCGGAAAGCCCCTGTTTGCTGGCGACAAATACGCTGGACTTTCAGACACTTGCCTGCACTACATCGCCGGCATCATCAAGCACGCGAAGGCAATCAACGCCTTCTCGAACTCGACGACCAACTCCTACAAGCGGCTAGTCCCGGGCTACGAGGCGCCGGTGAAGCTGGCGTATTCGGCGCGCAACCGCTCGGCGTCCGTGCGCGTGCCTTACGTGTCCAGCCCGAAAGGCAAGCGTATCGAAGTCCGTTTCCCGGACGCGATGGGCAACCCCTATTTGACCTTCACCGCCATGCTGATGGCCGGCCTGGACGGTATCGAGAACAAGCTCGATCCGGGCGGACCGCTCGACAAGAACCTCTACGATCTGCCGCCGCGCGAGCAGAAGCGCGTTCCAGAAGTTTGCGGGTCGCTGAACGAGGCGCTCGAGAATCTCGACAAGAGCCGCGCCGTCTTCAAGAAGGGCGGGGTGATGACCGACGATTTCATCGACTCCTACATCGAGCTGAAGCACGAAGAGATCGCGCGGCTGCAGCTGCATCCGCACCCGGTCGAATTCGACATGTACTACAAGTGCTAGTGTTGAACTTCTGAAGCTATTTCTGAGGGCCGCGGGAGAGACCTCCCGCGGCCCTTCTCTTTTTGGCCGAGCCCACGGGCGCCAAGTGTTACAAGCAATTCACTGCGCTGCGGCGAGCGTCCGCCCTACAAGAGACGATTGCAGCTTCGGGAGGAACCAGTTGGACCGGCGATCCATGTTGGGCGGGCTTCTGGCCGCCGGCGCGACCACCCTGCCGGCGCGCGGCGCCTGGGCGGCGACCCAATCGGTGAAGCTCACGCAGGCGTTCGCCTATCTCGAGGACTACCTCACGCTGGCGTCGGGCAAGCGCGATCGTTTCCACATGGCCTACTACGCCGTGCGCGATCGCAAGTTCGCATCGGACCTCAAGGCCGTCGTGGTCGGCGCCGACGGAAAGCGTACGCCGCTCGTGCTCGAGCGCGATGCGCGGGTGGCCGAGTTGCCGAGCCTGGCCGAGCTGCGCTCCGGCGCGTCCCTCGAGGCTGAGGCGGCTCCGGGCGAGAAGGTGGGGCTGGCCCTTGAGCTCGAGCCGAACCTGCCGGTGGCCACTCACATCGACGCGGCCGCGTTGAGCGCGGCGATCGCACAGTGCGAAGCTGCGGTCGCCGGCATCGCGGGCGTTCTCAGCTTCGCCGCGCCGAAGATCGTTTCTGCGCTCTTCCCCGGCGCTGCGTCCGGGCAGGCGCTGCTCGACAACGGCCGCGCCCAGCCGTTGCCAACGTCGGATAGCCGCTTCTACGGCCTCCTGCCCTACTTCGAGCCCGCCTCGCTGTCGGGCGCGCGAACGCTCGTGCTCGCCCGCGCGCCGAGCCGCATTCTCTTGAGCGGACATCCGAAGTAGCGTCCGCCGCCTCTTCGCGAGGCGCCGCCGCATGAACCGCTGGATCTCGATCGCCGCAGCCTGCGCGCGGGGCCTCGCACTCGCCGGGGCGCTGGCCGCGGCCGGCTGCGCGCCTCTGGTTCAGCGACCCGCCGTCCCCACCACCGAATTCACCGGCCCAAGGCTGGAGCCGGACACCTTCGTGAGCTTCGACGGCGCGCGGCTTGGCTTGAGCCGGTGGGAGCCGGTCGACGACGATCCGTGGGCTGTGATCATCGCCCTGCACGGGATGAACAGCTACGCCCGCGCCTTCCACGAGGCGGCGCCCTACTGGGCCAAGGACGGCATCGCCGTCTACGCCTACGACCAGCGTGGCTATGGCCGCTCGCCCAACCGCGGGGTCTGGGCAGGCGACGCGCTGCTGACCGAAGACCTCAGGACGATGGTGGCGCTCGTGCGGGCGCGCTACCCGCACGCCACGATCGCGGTCGTCGGCACCAGCATGGGCGGATCGGTGGCGATCGAGGCCTTCGCGTCTGACCGTCCGCCGGCAGCCGATCGGCTGCTGCTGTTCTCGCCGGAGGTGTCGGGGTGGTCGAACCGCTCGATCGCCTATCGCGCCAGCGTGTGGCTCGCCGCGCATCTGGCGCCCGGCGAGCGTTTCACACCGCCCGAATGGCTGATCAAGCGGCTGCAGGCGTCGGACAACGCCGAGGAGCTAGCCCAGGCGCGTCAGGATCCAGAGATGACCTGGAACATGCGGCCCGACACCTTCTACGGCCTTGCCGACCTGGCGGAAACCGCCCGGGGCGATATCGGCAAGCTCAAGGTCCCGACCGCCTACTTCTACGGCGAAAAGGATCGGATCGAGCCCCGCTCGGCAACGGAGGCGGCCGCCGCTGAGCTTCCAGCCGGCGACCGCACCGCGGTCTACGCCGATGGCTGGCATCTGCTGCTGTTGGACCGGCAGGCGAAAGTGGCGTGGGGGGACGCCGAGGCGTTCATTCGCGACCCCAGCGCTCCCCTCCCCTCGCACGCGCCGCCGATCCCGCCAGCCGGCCGTTAGCGCACGCTGTTCGAATCGCTGCTAAACCAAGCCATGGCCCGCGCCGCCCAACCAACGCGAGATCTGTTCGACGACGATGCGCTGAATCCCGCGCCGGCCTCTCCGCTCGCCGAGGCGCGGGAGCCCGGCCGTGGGGCCGGCTATTCGGCCAAGGACATCGAGGTGTTGGAAGGCCTCGAGCCGGTCCGCAAGCGGCCTGGCATGTACATCGGCGGCGTCGACGAGCGGGCGCTGCACCACCTGTTCGCCGAGGTGCTCGACAACGCCATGGACGAGGCGTTGGGCGGGCACGCCAAGGTGATCGAGGTCGTGCTCGACGCCGAGGGTGGGCTTTCGGTCCGCGACGACGCGCGCGGCATTCCGGTCGATCCGCACCCGAAGTTCCCGGGCAGGTCGGCGCTGGAAGTGATCATGACCACGCTGCATTCGGGCGGAAAGTTCTCCGGAAAGGTCTACGAAACCTCGGGCGGCCTCCACGGCGTCGGCGTCTCGGTGGTGAACGCCCTCTCCCAGCGCCTCGAGGTCACGGTCTGGCGCGATGGCTTCGAGTGGCGCCAGGCGTTTGCGCGCGGCAAACCCGCGACTCCGCTCCAGCAAGTCGGCCCGTCGCGCAAGCATGGGACGCAGGTGCGCTTCTTGCCCGACCCGGTGATCTTCGGCGACGGCGTCGCCTTCAAGCCGGCGCGGCTCTACCGCATGGCGAGATCCAAGGCCTACCTGTTCCGTGGAGTCGAGATACGCTGGCGATGCGCGCCAGAGCTCGCGGGGGAGCAGACGCCGACCGACGCGACGTTCCACTTCCCGAACGGGCTTGCCGATGCGCTCGCCGAACGCGTTGGCGACGCGGCGACCGTCACCGAGATCTTTTCGAACCGCGTCGAGCGGCAGGGCGAGGCGGTCGAGTGGGCCATCGTCTGGTCGCCCGCCGGATTCGGTGACGCGGACGGCTTTCTCTCCTCCTACTGCAACACCGTCCCCACGCCCGAGGGCGGGACGCACGAAGCCGGGCTGCGCGCGGCGCTGACGCGGGGCTTGAAAGCCTATGCCGAGCTCGCCAACGACAAGCGGGCGGCGATCATCACCGGCGACGACGTGCTGGCCCAGGCCGGCGCGATGATCAGCGTCCTTGTGCGCAATCCGGAGTTCCAGGGGCAGACGAAGGAGCGGCTGTCGTCCATCGACGCCCAGCGCCTGGTCGAGGCGGCGCTGCGCGATCCCTTCGACCACTGGCTGGCCGCTGCGCCACGCGCGGCCAACGCGCTGTTGGATTTCGTCGTCGAGCACGCCGAGGAGCGCCTGAAGCGCCGGCGCGACAAGGAGGTCGCGAGGGCCTCGGCGACGCGCAAGCTCCGCCTGCCCGGCAAGCTCGCGGACTGCTCCGGCCAGGCGACGGACGGAACCGAGCTCTTCCTGGTCGAAGGTGATAGCGCCGGCGGCTCGGCCAAACAGGCGCGCGACCGGCGCACCCAGGCCATCCTGCCCCTGCGCGGCAAGATCCTGAACGTGGCCTCGGCCTCGGGCGACAAGACCGGCGGCAACAAGGAGCTGGCGGACCTGATGCTGGCGCTGGGCGTCCAAGGCGGCGCGCGCTTCCGCGAAGAGGAGCTGCGCTACGAACGCATCATCATCATGACCGACGCCGACGTGGACGGCGCCCACATCGCCTCGCTCCTGATCACCTTCTTCTACCGCACCATGCCCGAGCTGATCCGCGCCGGGCGGCTCTTTCTGGCGCTGCCGCCGCTGTATCGCTTGAACCATGGCGGCAAGGTCGCCTACGCCCGCGACGACGCGCACAAGGACGAGCTTCTGGGCAGCGAGTTCAAGGGCAAGAAGCCCGACATCGGCCGCTTCAAGGGCCTGGGCGAGATGATGCCGGCGCAACTGAAGGATACCACCATGAACCCGGCGACGCGGACGCTGGCGCGCGTGACGCTGCCCCGGGCCGAGGAGCAGGTGGAGGAGCTGGTCGAGACCCTGATGGGGCGCAAGCCCGAGCTCCGGTTCCGCTTCATCCAGGAATACGCCCCGTTCGCCACGGCGGATCTGGACGTTTAGCCGCGCAAATCCCGATCTTCATTTGACTTTCACCCTCGCGACCCTATCTACCGGGTGCAAATTCGGGCGGAGTGGTTGCGCTGAGTCGCTCGTCCCAACCGCCGCCCCCTATCCCATAGCGAATGACTGATTTTTCCGAACTGGGGCTGAGCCCCGAAACCCTGCAAGCGGTTGCCGACAGCGGTTACACGATCGCGACGCCCATCCAGGCGCAAGCCATCCCCATCGCCCTTGCCGGCCAGGACATCCTGGGCATCGCCCAGACCGGCACCGGCAAGACCGCGGCCTTCACGCTGCCGATGATCGAGACGCTGAAAGCCGGCCGCGCCAAGGCGCGAATGCCGCGCTCGCTCGTCATCGAGCCGACGCGCGAGCTGGCCGACCAGGTGGCGCTGGCCTTCGAGCGCTACGCCAAGGGAACCAAGCTCACCTGGGCGCTCTTGATCGGAGGCGTCTCCTTCGGCGACCAGGAGAAGAAGCTCGACCGCGGCGTCGACGTCTTGATCGCCACACCGGGGCGGCTGCTCGACCACTTCGAGCGCGGCGGACTGCTGTTGAACGGCGTGCAGATCATGGTGGTCGACGAGGCCGACCGCATGCTCGACATGGGCTTCATCCCCGACATCGAGCGCATCTTCAAACTCACGCCGCCCAAGAAGCAGACGCTGTTCTTCTCCGCGACCATGCCGCCGGAAATCACGCGGCTGACCAAGCAGTTCCTGCATGAGCCGGTGAGGATCGAGGCCTCGCGGCCGGCGACGACCGCCGAGAACATCGCCCAACACCTGGTGCGCATCCCCTCGTCCGACCCGGCTGCGAAGCGCCTGGCGCTGCGCGCCCTCGCCGGCGCAGAGAACGTCAAGAACGGCATCGTCTTCTGCAATCGCAAGAGCGAGGTCGACGTCGTCGCCAAGTCCCTGAAGAGCCACGGCTTCAACGCCGCCGCGATCCACGGAGACCTGGACCAGCCGACCCGCATGCGCACGCTCGCCGCTTTCCGGGATGGCGAGTTGCGGTTGCTCGTCGCCTCCGACGTCGCGGCCCGCGGCCTCGACATCCCCGACGTCAGCCACATCTTCAACTACGACGTTCCCCACCACGCCGACGACTATGTCCACCGCATCGGTCGCACCGGGCGGGCGGGCAAGTCGGGCGAGGCGTTCATGATCGTGACGCCGGCCGATGCGCGCTCCCTCGACAAGGTGATCAAGCTGATCGGGCTGAAGCCGGACGAGGTAACCCTCGATCTGGACTGGAGCGAGGCCAAGTCGCGCCCGCGCCCCGAGCGCGGCCGCGATGGCCGCCGGCCTGGGCGCGAACGCGAGCGGCCTGCTCGCGAGCACAGCCGACCGCATCGCGAGACGAGGCGGCATGAGCAGGCCGCCACAGTGCCCGCGCCGGCCTTCGTCGCACCGCCTGCGCCGCCCCCGTCGCCTGCGCCGACCGCTGCGGCGCCCGTCCCCGCCGCGCCGTCCGCGCATCCCGAACCCAAGCCTGCCCGCGAGCACCGGCGGCCGGAACCCGAGGCGCGGCCGAGGCGGCCCGAGCACGAAGAGCGCGGCGTCCGCGGGTTCGGCGACGACACGCCGGCTTTTCTCCTGCGCGGCGCCCCGCGCGGGGAGTAGCCCGCCCACTTCGTCAATCAGCCTTAACCCATCGTTTCGACTTGCCGCCTAACGTCGCGGTTGCGCGCGAGCCGCCCGTCGCAAGGGCGCAGACGAATATACGAGGACGAACCCGGCCATGGCTGACCCGGTCGAATCGGAGCTTCGCGGGCCGAAGGCGTTTGGGCTGGCGCGCGAAGCGCTCGAAGACATGGAGCGGCGTGGCGTCTGGCCGACCCCGCTGAACTACGAACTTTGGCTCCACGCACTCGGTGATCCGACCTGCGAACTCGCGTCCGAGATCGAACGGCTGCTCGCCGCCGGGGAGCCGATCACCGATGCGATGGGCGAAGCGCTGGCGGCCGCCTACCTGCCCAAGGCCCGGCTCAACGACCAGATCCGCGACGCCGGCGCACGCTTGAACCGCGAGCTGGCCGAGGTTGCCGAAGCGATCAAGCACGCCCACCAATCAAGCGAACAGTACGGCGAAACGCTGGCCGGCGCCGGGCGTGAGCTGGCCGAGCACAGCGAGGCGGAGGCGATCGAGAGGCTCGTTGTCACGCTGTCCGACGCGACCCGCGACGTGCAGCTCGAGAACAAGACCCTCGAGCAGCGCCTGGAGGAGTCCACCGCGGAGGTGAACCGCCTGCGCGACCACCTCGAACAGGTCCGGCGCGACGCGACGATCGACGGGCTGACCAACCTCGCCAACCGCAAGGCCTTCGACGAGACGCTGGAGCGCGCCGTCGCGGCCGCGCGCGCGCGTTCGGAGCCCCTCGCCCTGGCCGTGCTCGACATCGACCATTTCAAGATCTTCAACGACACCTGGGGCCACCAGACCGGCGACCAGGTGCTGCGCTACGTGGCCAGCGTCATCGCCCGCATGGCGCCGGCGCCGCGATTCGCCGCCCGTTACGGCGGCGAGGAGTTCGCTTTGATCTTTCCCGGCGAAACGCCGGGCGCAGCGCTGGAGACGCTGGAGGAGATCCGCCAGGCGGTCTGCTCGCGCCCGCTCAAGCGGCGCTCGACCAACGAGGACCTGGGCTCGATCACGATCTCCGCCGGCATGGCTGAACTAGGGGCCCATGACGAGACGGCTGCTCTCATCGAACGCGCGGACGAAGCGATGTATGCGTCGAAGCGCGCCGGCCGCAATCGCGTCACCGCCGCCAACCCGATCGCCGACGCGGCCTAGAGCATGATGGCTTCGGGCCGAAGCGGTCCGAAGGCTGAATCACGCTCTACGCGTTTGAGTCTAAGCCACGATTCAACGACCAGGCGATTCCGCCTGATTGCACCGTGCATTAGTCGACCAGCAGTTCCTTCGCGGCCGCGTCGAACGCGCGGTGGGCGACGAATGCGAGCGCGCCGCCAGTCGAGACCCGCCTGACGCCCAGATCGCGCAGCTCGCCCAGCGACAGCCCCTGTGGGCGCAGCAGGATGTTCACAGGCCGCGGCGCGACCGCCTTCACGATGGCCGCGATCTCGTCCTTGTCGCGGGGCCCGGGCGGATAGAGGCAGTCGGCCCCCGCATCGGCGTACGCTTCGAGCCGCGCGATCGTCTTGCCGAGGTCCGCCTGACCGACGAGGTAGCCTTCGCACCGCCCGACCAGAACCACGCCGCTGTTGTCGCGGTCGATCTCGGTCCGGGCCGCCCTCATCCGCGCCACGGCGAGGTCGAGGTCCAGCAAGCCGGGTTCGCCACCGAGCACGCGATCCTCGATCGAGAGCCCGGCGACGCCCGTCTCGATGGCCAGGCGCACGTTGGCCGCGACCCCTTCCGGTTCGACGGCATAGCCGCCCTCGAAGTCGGCGTTGTACGGCAGATCGATGGCGGCGGAGACGTCGCGCAGATGCTCGAGCAGCTGGTCGCGGGTCACCCCATAGTCCCCCTTGCCTAGGGTCATAGCGAACCCGCTGCTGGTCGAGGCCAGGGCCTTGAAGCCCAGGCGTTGCAGGTGCAGCGCGCTGCCGACGTCCCATGGGTTGGGCAGGACGAAAAAGCCGTCCTCATGCAAGCGGTGAAATGCGGCGCGTTTCTCGGCGGTGGTTGGCATGATGCGACGTCCTTTGGATCGATGGCGCTTCCAGCCATAGCACCCGGTCAGGGCCGAATCTGGCAGGAAGTGGACGTCTCTAAGGGTCGCGGGCGGCGGCCGGCTCGATGGTCACGCTCTCGCCGCAGCCGCAGGCGTCAGTCTCGTTCGGATTGTGGAAGACGAACTTGGCCGCAAGCTTGGTCGCCTCGAAGTCGATTTCCGAGCCGAGCAGGAACAGGACCGCCTTGGGTTCGACCAGGATGCGGACGCCCTTGTCCACGACCACCTCGTCGAGCGGTTCGGCGGCCTCCGCGTACTCGATGACGTATTCCTGACCGGCGCAGCCGCCGTTCTTCACACCGACGCGCAAGCCGGCGTAGGGCTTCTCGGCGCGCCCCATAATTTCGCGCACGCGTGCGGCAGCGCGCTCGGTGAGAGTGACCACCTGCGGGCGCGGCCGTGTGCGGCGGGTCTGTACACGGGGTTCCATGGTCAGAACATGTTCAGCTGCAGTTTGGCCTCGTCGGACATCATCGACGGGTCCCAGGGCGGTTCGAACACCAGGTTGACGGTGCAGGAGCGGATGCCCTCGATCCCCAGCACGGCCTCCTCGACCCAGCCTGGCATTTCGCCGGCGACCGGGCAGCCCGGCGCGGTCAGGGTCATGTCGATCGCAACGTCCCTCTCGTCGGAAACGTCGACCTTGTAGATCAGCCCAAGCTCGTAGATGTCGACCGGAATCTCCGGGTCGAACACCGTCTTCAGCTGGTCGACCAGCTGGTCGGTCAGCCGGTCGAGCTCTTCCTGGCTGAGGGCCGTGGTTTCGGTCGTATCGAGTCGGGCGTCGTCCATGGGTTTCGAGCTTACGCGAAAAAAGTTTGGGCTTTGACTAGGGCTTCGGCGAACGCGTCCGCTTCGTCGAGGGTGTTATATAGGGCGAACGAGGCGCGCGCGCTCGCGGTGACGCCGAAGCGGCGCATCAGGGGCTCGGCGCAATGGGTCCCGGCGCGAACTGCGACCCCGTAGCGGTCCAGCACCTGGGCGATATCGTGTGGATGCGCGCCTTCCACATTGAACGCGAAGATCGCGCCCTTACCGGGCGCCGTCCCGAGCTCGGTGAGCCAGTTGGCGCCGTTCAGCCGCGCCTTCACGCGGTCGTAGAGCGCCCGCTCGTGGGCGGCGATCGCCGGGCGGTCGTGCTGCTCGAGCCACGCGATGGCCACGCCCAATCCGATCGCCTCGACGATCGGGGGTGTCCCAGCTTCGAAGCGGTGCGGCGGCTCTCCATACGTGATGTCGTCCTGCATCACGTGCCCGATCATCTCCCCCCCGCCCTGATAGGGTGGCAGCTTGGCCAGGTATTCCGCCTTGCCGTAGAGGGCCCCGATGCCGGTCGGGCCGTACAGCTTGTGGCCGGTGAAGGCGTAGAAGTCGACGCCGAGCGCCTGCACGTCTACAGCGACGTGCACGACGGCCTGGCAGCCATCCAGCAGCACCAGCGCGCCATGGGCGTGCACCATGGCGACGACCTCGGCGACCGGATTGATCGTCCCCAGCACGTTGGACATGTGGGTCACCGCAACCATGCGGGTGCGAGGGCCGATCAGAGCCTCCAACGCCGCCAGATCGAGCCGGCCGTCGTCGGTGATCGGGGCAAAGCGCAGGACCACGCCCTTGCGCTCGCGCAGGAAATGCCACGGCACGATGTTGGCATGGTGCTCCATCTCGGTGAGCACGATCTCGTCGCCGGCCTTGAGCCCGAGCCCGAACGATGAGGCGACAAGGTTGATCGCCTCGGTGCCGCCCTTGGTGAAGACGATCTCCGAGGCGCTCTTCGCGTTCAGCAGCCGCCGGACGCGTTCGCGGGCCTGCTCGTAGGCCTCGGTGGTCTCGTTCGCCATCGTGTGCAGGCCGCGGTGCACATTGGCGTAGGACGTCTCCATGACCCTGACCATCGCCTCGATCACCGCGCGCGGCTTCTGCGCCGAGGCCGCGTTGTCGAGATAGACCAGCGGCTCGCCGTTGATCCTGCGGTTCAGGATCGGGAACTCGTCCCGAACCGCGTTGGGGTCGAAGCTCACGACGCCGCTCCCAATCGCGCGCCGACCCACGCCCTCGCCACATCGCGCGCGCCGTCGTGCTGGATGCGGTCGACCACCTCGCCGACGAAGGCTTCGGTCAGAAGCGCCCGCGCTTCGGCGTCCGGGACGCCGCGCTGGCGGACGTAGAACAACGCCTCCTCGTCCAGCGCGCCGACCGTGTTTCCGTGGCTGCAGGCGACGTCGTCGGCATAGATCTCGAGCTCGGGCTTGGCGTCGACCTCGGCGCGATCGGAGAGGATCAGCGCATGGTGGCCCATGCGAGCGTCGGTCCCGTCCACGCCTCGCGCCACGATGATGCGGCCCTGGAACACGGCGCGCGCCTGATCTCGCACGCAGCCTTTGGTCAGCTGCTCGGTGCTGGCGCCCGGAGCGCCGTGCACGACCTCGCTCGTCAGGTCGGCGCGACGCTCGCCCGCGAGGAGGTAGACCCCGTCCAGGCGCGCGGTCGCACCCAGCGCGTGCTGAACGCGGGTCTCGAAGCGCTGGCGCTTGGCTCCCGAGGTCAGCACCGTCTGCGCCAGTGTGGCCCGGGGGCTGAGCTCGATCTCGGCCGTGCTGACGGCGACCGCGTCGGCGACCTCATCGACAACGACGATCCGCTGCAGCCGCGCGCCCTCGCCCAGCCTTATGTCGAGCGTCGCGTCGGCGATGTAGCCCTCGCCGGCGCCCTCGTAGCTCTCCAGCAGGAGCAGCGAACCGCCGGCCTCAACGTCGAGGGCGAGCGCCGCTGCGTGCGCGGTATGCGTCGCACGTGACAGGAAGCGGAGGGCGATCGCCCGGCTGGCGTTTGGCTCGACACGGATCTTTTTCGCCGGATTCAGCGCGCGGCCATTCAGGAAGACGATCTCCTCGTCCGCGAGGTCCGCGAAAGGTCCAGCCGCGAGCGCCGCTGCGTCGCCTGGCGGAG
>DATNJB010000059.1:0-73472 GCA_035604135.1 Caulobacteraceae bacterium
CAGAAGTCCTGGGGCTCTTCACGCAGCGTCTTCTCGATATCGCCCGCCACCTTGCTCTTCAGGCAGTTTTCGTCGTGGCTGCGAGGATTGACCCCATCGGGCACAAGCTCCGCAGGCCAATGCGCGACCGACGGGCTGATCCGGTAGACGTCGTACACGCCGTAATCATCCTTCACGGTGATCCGGCGCAGATCGTCTTTCGAGTGGGGGAAGTTCAGATTGACCGGCTCAAACGCCGGAACGTCGTTGTGTTCGCTCATGGCGATACACTCCTGTGCGCGGGCATGGACCAACCCGACTTTGGTTTTTGGGCCTGCCACCGGACCTGAGCCGCGCCGAAACGCGTGCTGGTGTCCTTCCGATGAAGGTGCTCATAGCTTGGGCTAAACCGGCAAATAGTCAAGCCGCCTCTGCAACCCGACTGCAACCGAGACCTTTTTCTCGACGGCTGGGGCCGGCGGCTACGTGTAGCAGGGCCGCCGTCAAATTGCCCGCCGACCCCGTCCGGCCCTCAGATTTATCGGTCTCGGATCTTGGAGCGGGCGATGAGATTCGAACTCACGACCCCAACCTTGGCAAGGTTGTGCTCTACCCCTGAGCTACGCCCGCGCTCCTAGCCCCGCTGGGGCCGAAAGGAGGCGGCTTATCGCAGAGGGTCCAAGGCTTGGCAAGCGGCGCCTCAGCGCCTGTGCACGGGCGCGGCGAGCCTTCGCTTGTTGACGTGGTCCTCCTGCTTGGTGCCCGCCTCGCCGGGCGCCAAGGCCGGTTCCTGGCCGCGGAAATAGTAGCGCTGCCAGGCGGCCTTCATCGCGGCTGGCTCGCCCTCGAAGATCTTCTGGTTGAACTTGGCGCGCATGTCCTTCCACGCCTCGTAGCGCTGGCCGAGTTCGCTCTCGGAATTCAGCGGCCGCTGCACGACCTCGAACTCTTCCAAGACCTTGTCCTGCGCCGGCACGATGAAGCAGAAGGGCTCCCCGCGCTGGAAGCGCACCTTGCCCGGCCGGGTGAAGATCCAGTTCATCGTGAAGGGGTAGGGCAGCCAGTCGGTCTCGATCAGGCCGACCAAGGGCTGAATGCCGTCCTTCACATGGTTGGGCGGCCCCATGCACCAGAGCGACCAGCCGGGCGGCGTGCGGAAGAGATAGCCGGGGTGGAAGGTCAGCACCCCTCCCGAAAAGTGCGACCTGGCGAAGTCGGAGAACGACTCGTGGGCCGCGCCCTCGATCGTCACGGTGATGTCGCGGTCGTGCGGACCGCCGTTCCACTCGGCGGTGAAGGTGATGGGGCAGAGGATCTCCCAGCCGGTCGAGTTGGCCATGGTCAGCGGCAGGCAGCGGTACGGGTGGCGGCCGGCGAAGCCTTCCATCCAGGCGCGCTGAGGGCGGCCGGGCACGATGTCGGGCGCGACGTCTCCGAGGACGAAACATTCGAGCTGCATGACGTTGGTTGGCCTCGGCTGGCGGGATGATGCGAAACGTCCTAGCCATAGCGCCGATCAGCCGTCCAGGGGTCCGCCGATGCCGACGACGGGCCAAGATGCCCTGTTCGCCCTCCTCGACCGCGCCGGAATCGCGCACGAAACGCTCTGGCACGCGCCGGTGTTCCGGGTGGGCGAGGGCGCTGAGATCAAGGCGAAGCTCGCCGGCGGCCACACCAAGAACCTGTTCCTGAAGGACGCGAAGGACCGGATCTGGCTGATCAGCGCGTTGGCCGAGACGACGATCGACCTGAAGGGCCTTCCCGCGCGAATCGGCGCGGCGCGGCTGTCGTTCGGCTCGCCGGCGCTTTTGGCCGAGGTGCTGGGAGTCGAGCCCGGCTCGGTGACGCCGTTCGCGCTGATCAACGATACGGCCCACCGGGTGACGCTCATCCTCGATGCGGCCCTCACCCGCGCCGACCCGGTCAACTTCCACCCCGTGACCAACACCGGCACGACCCAGGTTTCGATGGCGGGGTTCCACAAGTTCCTGAGCATAGTCGGCGTCGAGCCGCTGGTGGTCGACTTCTCCTAAAGACGCAGCGGAAGCTGCGTGATCCAATTTTACCGCTAAGGACGCGAAGTTCGCGAAGCAACCGATGACGCCCCCGGCGTCTTCGCGCTCTTGGCGTCCTTAGCGGTAAAATAGAGGCATCGCCGCTCGCGCGCCGCTGCGGGACAAAGCGCCGTTGCAGCCGGGCGCGGAGGCGACCATCTTAGGGGGCGCTCCATCCTCTAAGAGATTGAACCACCCATGCTCGGAGAGACGCCGACCAAGGCCGACTTGATCAAGGAAGGCTCGGACCAGGGCTTCGCCGCCGACGTCGTCGAGGCGAGCAAAGTCCAGCCGGTGATCGTCGACTTCTGGGCCACCTGGTGCGGGCCCTGCCGCACGCTCGGTCCGGCGCTGGAGAAGGCGGTTCTGGAGGCGAAGGGCGCGGTCAAGCTGGTCAAGATCGACATCGACAAGAACCCCGTCTTCGCCGGCCAGCTGCGCGTGCAATCGATCCCAACCGTCTATGCGTTCAAAGACGGCAAGCCGGTCGACGGCTTCATGGGCGCGGTGCCGGAGAGCCAGATCAAGGCCTTCATCCAGGGGCTGGTCGGCCAGGCCGGCCCTTCGGACCTCGATCTTGTGCTCGATGAAGCCAAAGCCGGCCTCGAAGCCGGCGACATCGGCGGCGCGGCCCAGCTCTTCGCCCAGGCGCTGCAGGCGGCGCCGGACAACGTCAAGGCGATCGCCGGCCTCGCCCGCTGCTATGTCGCCGGCGGCGACTTCGAGCGCGCCAGGGAGGTCGCCGACATGGCGCCGGCCGACGCGAACGACCCCGACCTCGCCTCGGTGCGCGCGGCGCTGGCGCTGGCCGCCGAGGCGCCGGCCGAGACCGCCGGGCTCGAGCAGCGCATCGCCGCCAACCCAGGTGACCACGAGGCGCGCTTGGAGCTTGCCAAGGCGTTCGCCGCGCACGGCAAGATGGCCGAGGCGGCCGACCAGCTTCTGGAAAGCATCGCCCGCGACCGCGCCTGGAACGACGAGGCGGCGCGCAAGCAGCTGCTGACCATCTTCGAGGCGGCCGGTCTGACGTCGGAGGTGGCCAAATCCGGGCGGCGGCGGCTGTCCTCGATCCTGTTTTCTTAAGAGCGTTCAAAGCGCGGAGGCGGCTCGCATGATCCGCACGTCCCATCGCAAGGCGGCCGACCTTCCGGCGGTGGTTCCGGTCTTCCCGCTCGACGAGGCGCTGCTGCTGCCGCACGGCCAGTTGCCGCTGAACATCTTCGAGCCGCGCTACCTGAACATGGTCGACGATGCGCTCGCCGGCGAGCGGATGATCGGCATGATCCAGACCGTGTCGGGCTCGGCGTCGCGCGGGCCGAACCTCGCCCGCATCGGCTGCCTCGGGCGCCTCAGCAGCTTCACCGAGACCGTCGACGAGCGCTACCTGATCACCCTGACCGGGCTCTGCCGGTTCGCGGTCGTCGAGGAGCTCGGGGTGACGACGCCCTACCGGCAGGTGCGCGCCGCCTATGCCGCGTTCGAGGACGACCTCAAGCCCGAGCGCGACGACGACGGGTTCGATCGGCTGCGCTTCCTGGGCGCGCTCAGGGCCTACCTCGACCGGCGCGGCCTGGCGATGGACGACTGGGAGTCGCCGAAGACGGCGCCGGCGGAAAGCCTGGTCAACGGGCTCGCGATGATGCTGCCGTTCAGCGCGGGCGAGAAGCAGGCGTTGCTCGAGGCGGCGACGCTCGCCGAGCGGCGCGAGGCGCTGATCGCGCTGATGGAGATCGACGCCGCCGAAGACCCGCGCGACGACGCGCCGCCGTCTTTGCAGTAGAAGACGCCCATGCCCCAGCCGCCGCTCCCGCCCCCCGACGTCGACCCGCGCCTGCTCGAGGTGCTGGTCTGTCCGCTGACCAAGGGCCCGCTGGTCTACGACCGCGCCGCCCAGGAGCTGATCAGCCGAAGCGCCAAGCTCGCCTATCCCGTCCGCGACGGGGTGCCGGTGATGCTGCCAGAGGAAGCCCGCCCGCTCGGCGAGGGCGAATGAGCACCGCCGATGCGAGAGCCTGGCCGCTGGAGCTGAAGGTGAGCCGCAAGGCGCGCACGCTCACGATCGCTTTCGACGACGGGCAAAGGTTCGTGCTGCCGGCCGAATACCTGCGCGTGATGACGCCGAGCGCCGAGGACCGCGGCCATGGTCCCGGCCCCGGCCGCACCGTGGCTGGAAAGCGCAAGGTCGGCATCCGTGACGTGCGTCCCATCGGCCGCTACGCCGCCCGCATCGACTTCGACGACGGCCACGACACCGGCCTCTACAGCTGGGACGAGCTCTACCGCCTCGGCCGCGACCACGCGCGCCTCTGGGACGACTACCTCCGCCGCCTCGCCCACGAGCGATTGTCGCGGGACACATCAGCGCCGCGGTAGCAGCGCGGCCCGATTGAACCACGAAGGACACGAAGGACACGAAGGTCAGGGAATGACCTCGAACCTCCCGGCCGGCACGCCTTCTTCGTGTCCTTCGTGCCCTTTGTGGTGAAAAGCAGAGACTTCGCTTCGCGGGGTAAGGGGCCTGGCTAAAGCGCCTCGCCCCGCAGCAGTCGGGGCAAGTCGCCCGCGGCGCCGCCGGCTTCTTGCATGAAGAAGCGGCGGGCGGGGCCGATGCGGTTGACCACCGCCATTCCGGCGTCGCGCACCAGGCGGACAGCGGCGTGGTCGTTGGAGAACAGGCGGTTGAAGACGTCGGTCGCCACCGCGAGCGCGACATTGTCGAACCGCCGCCAGGCGGCGTAGCGCTCGAGCACGCCCCCCGATCCCAGGTCCTCGCCGCGCCGGCGGGCGTCGACCAGCACCTCGGCGAGCGCCGCGGCATCCTTCAGGCCGAGGTTCATCCCCTGGCCGGCGATCGGATGGATGCCGTGGGCGGCGTCGCCGACCAGCGCCGCCCGGGGCGCGGTCAGCCGCTCGGCCAGCTGCAGCGCCAGCGGATAGACGAAGGTCGGCCCCTCGACCTCGACGCGCCCGACGAAGTCGCCGAACCGGCGCTGCAGCAAGGAGCGGAACGCCTCCGGCCGGGCGTCGCGCAGCGCATCGGCGGCCGCCATGCGCTCGGTCCACACCAGGCTCGCGCGCTGGTCGGTGAGCGGCAGGATGGCGAAAGGCCCTGCGGGCAGAAAGTGTTCGTAAGCGACACCCTCGTGCGGACGCTCGAGGCGGACGGTGGCGACCACCCCCTTCTGCGGATAGTCCCACCCCATCGCGCCAATGCCGGCCTCGCGGCGGACGACCGAGTTCCGCCCCTCGGAGCCGACGACGAGGGGAGCGGTGATCTGGGCGCCGTCGGCCAGCGTGACCCGCGCGCAGGCCGGCTCGAACGCCACGCCCTCGACCCGTGCGGGCGCCATCAGCGCGATCGGCGCCGCCGTGACCTGCTCGGCCAGCGCGGCGCGGATGTGCCGGTTCTCCAGCATGTAGCCCAAGGGCTCGCCGCCGGCGGACTCGGCGATCTCGGCCGCGTCGAAGCGCAGGAAGACCGGCGCCGGCGCGGCCGACGCGGCGCCGGCGGCGCGGCCGTCGGTGACCAGGATCTGCTCGATCCGCTGGGCCCGCGGTTTTAGGGCGCCGCCGACGCCCACGACCTCCCAGGCGCGGAAGGACGAATAGGCGATGGCCGACGCGCGGCCGTCGAAGGTCGGCGCCAGCATGGCCTCGAACGGCTGCGGATCGACCAGCGCGACTTCGAGCCCACCATGCGCCAGCTCCAGCGCCAGACTCGCGCCGGCCATCCCGGCCCCGGCGACGATCACGTCAAACGCTTTGGCTTTCTTGGGCATGGCCGCATATGCCGAGCCAGCGGCGGCGAAGTAAACCCGATCGAACTTCTCCCAGAGGGAGAAGGAGGGGCCCCCGCCGCAGGTGGGGACGATGAGGGGTTACGCGGTTTGGGGTTGCCTGCGGCGCTGTAACCCCTCATCCCCCCGTGCCTTGCAGGCGCGTGTCCCCCCTTCTCCCTATGGGAGAAGTCGCCTGAGCGGCTAGTCCTCGACCTCGTCGTGTTCGAGCTCGGCGGGTTCGGTGGCGGGCTGCAGGGTCGGGCCTTCGTCGACGATGCCGCGCTTGGCGTCGTCGCGGGCTTTCTTCTCAGCCGCCTTCTTGACGATGAAGTCGAGTTCCAGCTGGCCGACCAGGCCCAGGGTCACCGGATCGACCGGCTTGATGTTGACCGCGTTCCAGTGGGTCTTGTTGCGCACCTGGTCGATGGTCGACTTCGTGGTGCCGAGCAGCTTGACGATCTGGCTGTCGGGGATCTCCGGGTGGTTGCGCAGGAACCAGGCGATGGCGTCAGGCCGGTCCTGGCGGCGAGACACCGGCGTGTAGCGCGGCGACTTCTTGGCCGGTTTGAGGAACTCGGCGTGGCGGCTCTTCTGTGCGCGCATGCGGTAGTTCGGGTCGGCGGCGGCCGCGTCCAGCTCCTCGCGGCTGAGCTGGCCGTTGGCGATCGGGTCGGCGCCGCGGATGTCGCGCGCCACCTCGCCGTCGGCGATGCCCTTCACCTCCAGATGGTGCAGGCCGCAGAAGTCGGCGATCTGCTCGAAGGTGAGGGACGTGTTGTCGACCAGCCAGACGGCGGTCGCTTTCGGCATCAGGATCTGATCGTTCATGGCGGGATTCCAAATATGACGGCGCCCGGCCTTTCGGCCGGGCGGGTGTTGCCGCCGATATAGGACCGTTTGCGGACGATTGGAATGCCGGACCGTCAGGCCGGCATGTGGCAGACCGCCTCGATGTTGTGTCCGCCGGGATCGAACACGAAGGCGCCGTAGTAATTCGGGTGATATTGCGGCCGAAGGCCGGGCGGTCCGTTGTCGCGTCCGCCGGCGGCAATCGCCGCGGCGTGGAAGGCGTCGACCGTCGCCCGGTCCTTGACCGCGAACGCCACGTGCAGGTGGCCGGTCAGCGGCGGTCCCTGCACCACCCAGAAGCAGGGCTTTCCCTCCGAACCGTAGCCAAGCGCGATCCGGGCGCCGGACCCCACTGACATCACGACCTCCGCGCCGACGGCGCCGAGCGCCTGGTCGTAGAAGGCGCGCGCCGTTGCGATGTCTGTGACGGCGAGTTCGATGTGGTCGAGCATGGCCTAAGGCTCCGAAAGCGGGCGTGCAGGGTGCGTCGATGTCGCGGCTGGGCGCAAGATTTCAGGCGACGATCCGCGCGGCCGCTTGTTGGCGCCGCCGCCCGGCCTCTAACATGGCGCTCCCATGATCGATCTCAGCCATGCAGCAGCGCCGGCGCTCGCCGCCTTCCTCGCTTCGACGGTGGAGTTCGTCGAGGCGGCCACCGTGGTTCTGGCCGTCGGCGGCGTACGCGGCTGGCGCGACACGCTCGCCGGTGCGGCGGCGGCGGTCGGTTTGCTGGCCCTGCTCACGGCCGTCCTTGGTCCCGCGCTCACGCTTGTTCCTTTGCGCGTGCTGCAGGTCGCGGTCGGGGTGCTGCTGCTCTTGTTCGGGCTGCGCTGGCTCAGGAAGGCGATCCTGCGTGCGGCCGGCGTGCTCGCCCTGCACGACGAGAACGCGGCCTACGCGAAAGAGCGCGACGAAATGCTCAAGCTCGGCGGGCGCGGCGCCGGCTTCGATGGCATCGCCTTTGGCGCCGCCTTTCACATCTGCATGATCGAGGGGACCGAGGTGGTGTTCATCGTGATCGCCGTCAGCGCTGGCGGGGCGGGGCTCCTGTTGCCCGCAAGCCTTGGCGCGGCCGTGGCGCTTGTCATGGTGACGGCGTTGGGTTTCGTGCTGCATCGGCCGATGGCGCGCGTGCCGGAGAACACGCTCAAGTTCATCGTCGGCGTCATCCTCTCCAGCTTCGGCGCCTTCTGGCTCGGCGAGGGGATCGGCGTGGCGTGGCCGGCGCAGGATCTGTCGATCCCCGCGATGATCGTAGGCTTCGGGCTGATCAGCCTGGCGACCGTGCCGATCTGTCGGGCGCGCGGCGTGAAGGCGGCGGCGGTGCGCGCGTGACGGGTTGGATCGTCGACATCGCCGAAGAGATCTGGGGCCTCTTCTTCGACGACCTAGGCTTGGCGATCGCGGCCCTGGTCTGGGTGGCGCTCGTCTGGCTTGGCGCCCGCTGGCTCGGCCCGGCCGCCGGCCCGGCTCTGTTCGCCGGCCTCGCGCTGATCCTCGTCACCAGCGCCCTCCGCCGCGCCGGCCAACGCTGACCTCTCCCTCCCGCTCATCCCCGCGGAAGCGGGTCCCGCTTTTGCGGTTGCTAGACGACCAGCACGATCTTGCCGGTGTGGTTGCTGTCGTCGAGGCGGGCGTGGGCCCTGGCCGCTTCGGCGAGGGGGAAGGTCGCATCGACGATGGTCCTCACCTTTCCGGCCTCGATCCACGGCCAGACGATGCGCTCGACCTCGGCCGCGAGCCGGGCCTTCTCCTCGGCGCCGCGGGGCCGAAGCGTCGAGCCGGTGATCACCGCCCGCTTCTGCATGATGCGGCCGAGGTTGACCTCGACCGACCCGCCGCCCAGCGTCGCGATCATCACGATCCGCCCACCGATGTTCAGCGCCTCGAGGTTCTTGGCGAAGTAATCGCCGCCGACCATGTCGAGCACCACGTCGACGCCACCGGCGTCCTTAGCGACGGCGACGAAGTCGTCCGTGCTCGCATCCACGGCCCTGTCGGCGCCGAGCTTCAGCGCCTCGGCCGCCTTGTCCGAGCCGCGGCCGGTGGCGATGACCTTCGCGCCCGCCGCCTTGCCCATCTGGATCGCCGTCACCCCGATGCCTGACGTGGCCCCGTGCACCATAAGCGTCTCGCCGGCCTTCAGCCGGCCGCCCTCGAAGACATTGGTGAAGACGGTGAACACGGTCTCGGGCAGGCCGGCGGCCTCGACCAGGCTCATGCCCTTGGGAACCGGCAGCGCGTGGCGCGCATCGACGAGCGCGTATTCTGCATAGCCTCCACCGCCCAGGAGCGCGGTCACCGAATCGCCGAGCTTCCAGCGTGGCGCGCCGGCGCTCAGCGCCGCGACCTCGCCGGCCACCTCGAGGCCCATGGTGTCGGGCGCGCCGGGCGGCGGCGGGTAGAACCCCAGTCGCTGGATCACGTCCGGCCGGTTGACGCCGGCCGCGGCGACCTTGATCAGGATCTGGCCTGGGCCGGGCGTCGGCGTCTTGATCCGCACCGGTTTCAGCGCCTCGGGCGGGCCCTTGCCGCCTTCGACGGCGATCGCGGTCATCTCGTCGGGGATCATGGCCACCCTCCCAGGCTTGCGTCATTTGGCGCCTAAGGGTCAGATAGGCGACAATCGAGGCCGAGCGAAGGGAGGACCCCTTCAATGCTGGAAGAACCGCCTCCGCCGAGACGCGGCCGCGGCGACGCCCTGATCGAGGCCTGCCGCGAGGACCTGGACCTGTTTGCAATCGAGGAGCTCAGCGAGCGGATCGAGGTGCTCGAAGCGGAAATCCGCCGAGTCCACGCGCAGATGGAGCGCAAGCAGTCCGGCCGCGCGGCCGCCGATGCGCTGTTCAAACGATAGAAACCTCATTGGCGCTAGACTTGTCGTTCGTGCGCGCCTTGGCATGGGGGTTGCAGCTTCGCCCCCCAATGCGCGCAAGCGTTCCATGGTTTGGGGGGAAGGCGAAGGCATGAGCGATTGGAATGTCGAGCCTTTGCCGGACCAGGCTGGTTGGCGCGCCGGCGTCGTCCTCGACTTCGCGCGCTCGGAGCTGTTCGACCGGACGTTCCAGGAAGGGATGGCGCTGGTCGAGGAGACGGCGAGCTATCTCGACGGTCCAGGACGCCAGGAATCGAAGTCGCTCGATCGCCGGCTCGCCCTGGGCTACGCCGGCGAGAGCATGCGGCTGACCACCCGGCTCATGCAGGTCGCTTCGTGGCTCCTGGTGCAGCGGGCGGTGCGCGAGGGCGAGATGGATCCCGCCCGCGCCTGCGAGGCCCGCTATCGGCTGGGCGGCGAGCGGGCATCGACGGAGCTGCCGCCGCCGGGCCTGCCCGCGGGCCTGCGCGCGCTCCTCGAGCGCTCGGAGCGGCTCTACGAGCGGGTGCTTCACCTCGATCGGCGCATGTATCTGGACCCGGGCGAGGGCGAACGGCCGCACCCGGTGCTCTCACAGCTCGAAAAGCTGCAAGCCGCCTTCGGGCGCTAGGCGGCGCCGAAGCGCCCTATTTCTTCAGGAAACCGCCGTATTTGGCCGCGAAGCGCGAAACGCGCCCGCCGCGGTCGACCAGCGCCTGGTTGCCCCCTGTCCAGGCCGGATGCGTCTTGGGATCGACGTCGAGATGCAGCTCGGCCCCGTCCTTCCCGTAGGTCGAGCGGGTCCGGTAGGTGGTCCCGTCGGTCATCACCACGGTGATGAAATGGTAGTCGGGATGGGTGTCGGCTTTCATCGTGCGATCGCTCGGGTGTGCGTGGAGGCCGGCCGCTATACACGAGGGGGCCTCGGCTAGGCAAGGCGCCGGGACCACGTGGGAAGCGATGCGGCGAGGCGACAAGCAGACGAGACCCGGCCGGGGCGCCAACAGCCGCGTCGCAAAACCGCGCGCCGCGCGCGCGCCGCAACCGGCCCCGCCCACCGGTAAGCCGCTCTTCGTCTTCCTCACCGAACCCGGCGTTGCCGATCTGGCGCTGGCCGAGCTGAAGCATCTCAAGCTGGTCCAGCGGCGGGCGCGGCCGCTCCGGCTGAACCTGCGCAGCCACGACATGCTGGTGCTGCCGGCGAGCCTGGTCGATGTCGCCCGCGGCCGTTCGCGTCTCTGCACGAACATGCTCGCCGCGCCGATCTTCGGACGCGGCGCGATCACGCCGCGCCAGCTCGACCACCTGGCCGCCGTCTTTCGCACCGGGGGGTATCGGCGGCTGGTGAGCTCGGTCGCTGGCGCCGCGTTCGACCGGCCCGAGCTGATGCGCTGGCTGGCGCGCGAGCTCGGCCGCCGGGGCGTGGTGCTGGCCGAGGCCGGCCGCGCGATCCGGCTCTTGGTGGTCGACGAGGCGTTCTACTTCGGCGAGGAACGGCAGAACCATCACGACGCGCCGGGCCGCGCCACGAGCGCGACGCGAAGCGCCGCCCTGCCGCCGACCATCGCCGCCGCCATGGCCTTCGCCGCCAAGCTGGGCGCAGACGAGACCGTCTGGGACCCGACCGCCGGGACCGGCAACGTGCTGGCCGAAGTGCTGGCGCTCGCGCCAGATGCGGCGCTCGTGGTGACGGACGTCGACGCCGCGGCGCTCGGCGAGCTCGAGCGGCGCCTGCCGGCGGCAACCAAGCCTTGGACCCGCGTCGCCGACGCGGCCACGGTCGAGCTCCCCACTCGCACGCTCAGCCTCACCATCGCCAACCTGCCGTTCGGGCGCCGCTATGTGGCGGAGGGGGGCAATCCCGCCTTCTACGCCGCCGTGCTGGCCAATTCCCTGAAGCACGCGGGCGCGGGCTGGCGCGGCGTCTTCCTCACCAGCGACGCCGCGGCGCTGCGCGACGCCGCGCGCCGCGCGGGGCTCACAACGACCGTTGTCGCGGACATCAAGGTCCGCGGCCTCGCCGCCACGATCTGGCGCGTCGAGCGGCCAGACCGAACCTAGCCCCCGTTCTCCCGCGCAGCGGGACCAAAGTTTTCAACCACGAAGGACACAAAGGACACGAAGAGGCAGCGATGGCTGCTGCGCGGCGGCTGGCGCAGGTCCTTCGCGCCCTTAGTGTCCTTCGTGTCCTTTGTGGTTCAATTCGATCTGGCCGCTGCGCGGCGTTTCCAAGAGGAGGCCCTACGCCGCCGCCTTGATCCGCTGGAGCATCTGTCTGTGCAGTTCGGCGTTGGCGGCGCAGACGGAGCCGGTGTTCAGCGGATCGTCGCCGCCATCGGCGTCGGAGATCACCCCGCCCGCTTCGGTGACCAGCAGCACGCCGGCGGCCAGGTCCCATTTGCTCGGGCCGCGCTCCCAGAAGCCGTCGAATCGACCAGCCGCCACGTAGGCCAGATCGAGCGCGGCCGAGCCGAAGCGGCGGACGCCGGCCACCTTCTGCGCGATCTGGTGCAGCTCCTTCAGGAACGCCGCATGGCCGGCGCGGCCCATGAACGGGATGCCGGTGGCCAGCACCGCCTCGCCCAGGTCGCGGCGGGCGGCCACGCGCAGGCGCTTGTCGTTCAGGAAGGCGCCGCGGCCCTTCTCGGCCCAGAACATCTCGTTGCTGATCGGGTTGTAGGTGACGCCGGCGACGATCTCATTGTCGCGTTCCAGGGCGACGGTGATCGACCAGTGCGGGATCGCGTGCAGGAAGTTGGTGGTGCCGTCGAGCGGATCGACGATCCAGGTGTGGGTCTTGTCGGTCCCGGGGATGTGCCCCCGCTCTTCGCCGATGAAGCCATAGCCGGGCCGGGCGGCCAAGAGCGCCTCGAACATCGTCTGCTCGGCCCTCAGGTCGGCGGCCGAGACGTAGTCGGCCGGTCCCTTCTTCGAGACCTGCAACTCGCCCACTTCGCCGAAGTCGCGGTTCAGCCCGCGCGCGGCCTTGCGCACGGCGGCGGTCATCACTTTCAGCAGGGCCGATTGCGTTGTCATCGCCGGCCCTAGTCCGCGCGACGCAGGTACTCGCCCGTCTCCGTCGAGACCACCACCCGTTCGCCGGTTCCCATGTAGGGCGGGATCATCACCCGCATGCCGTTCGACGCCTTCGCCGGCTTGTAAGACGAGGACGCCGTCTGCCCCTTCACCACCGCGTCGGCCTCGACGATCTCGAGCACCACCGTGTCCGGCAGCTCGATGCCGATCGGCCGCTCCTCGTAGAACTCGAGCACGACGGTCATGCCGTCCTGCAGGTACTGGGCGCGCTCGTCGCCGACGAAGTCCTTGGCAAGCTCGATCTGGTCGTAGGTCTTGGTGTCCATGAACACCAGCATGTCGTCGTTGGCGTAGAGGTACTGGAAGTCCTTCTGCTCCAGCGTCACACGCTCGACGGTATCGGAGGAGCGGAAGCGCTCGTTCAGCTTGCGGCCGTCGAGCAGGTTCTTCAGCTCCACCTGCGCAAACGCGCCGCCCTTGCCGGGCTTCACGTGCGCGGTCTTGACCGCCATCCAGAGGCCGCCCACGTGCTCGATCACGTTGCCGGGCTTGATCGCGTTTCCGTTGATTTTCATGCTTCGCTTGGGGTGTGGGAGGCGGGGGCGCTTAAGGGCGCGGGAACCTATCGGCGGCCGTTCGCGAAGGCAAGGCGAAGCCGATCAAGCCGCCCCAAACGCCGCGTTGAATGCGCGGACGGCCGCAGCCGGCCCGCCCGGATAGCGCCACACGCCCGACGAGACGGCGAGGAAATCGGCCCCAGCCTCGATCAGCGGGCGGCAGTTTTCCACCGTGATGCCGCCGATGGCGACGCACGGCGTCTGCATGATGTCCTGCCAGTCGGTCAGCAGTTCGAGGTCGGGATGGCCGATCGTTTCCTTGGTGGCGGTCGGGAAGAAGGCGCCGAAGGCGACGTAGTCACAGCCGGCCTCGGCCGCCTCCATCGCCAGGTGACGGCTGTCGTGGCAGGTGACGCCGACGACGCGGTCGCGCCCGACGATCCGGCGCGCTTCGGCGTAAGGCGCATCGTCCTGGCCGATGTGTACGCCGTCCAGCCCCATCTGGGCGGCGAGATCGGGCCGGTCGTTGAGGATCACCGCGACGCCCTTGGCCCGGGCGATGGGAGCGAGCGCGCGGCAGGCCGCGATGATCGCATCGTCGCTCGCCGGCTTCAGGCGGATCTGCAGCGCGGCAACGTCGCCGGCGTCGAGAGCGGCGTTCAGCGTCCCGGCGAACGCCGCCAGGTCGTCGATGACCGGCGGAGTGATGAGATAGAGGCGGCAGGACGCCAAGGGGCTCAGGCCGCCTTCTCCAGGCCCTCGTCCCAGCGGCCGAGGGTGGCCAGGCTGTTCATCCTGGCGCGGTGGGCGAAGGCGCGTTGGGCGGCGGCGGTGTTCTCCGGCCGCCCCCGCCAGGCGCTCTGCGGCGCGTGCTGCAGCGCGCGGCCGTAGGAGAAGGTGAGCCGCCAGGGCAGCCCGCCTAATCTGTTCATCGCATCCAGATGGGCCGTGGCCGCTTCGTCGCTCTGTCCGCCTGAAAGGAAGGCGATGCCGGGGACGGCGCCGGGCACGCAGGCCTTCAGCGTCGCGACCGTACGCCGCGCCACCTCCTCGACCGAGGCCTGGACCGGGCAGTCCTGGCCAGAGACGACCATGTTGGGCTTCAGCACCATGCCCTCGAGCGCCACGCGCTGCTCGAAGAGCGCGTCGAACACCGCGTGCAGCGTGAGCCGCGTCGCCGCCTCGCAGGCCTCGATCGTGTGGTCGCCATCCATCAGGACCTCGGGCTCGACGATGGGCGTGACGCCCTTGTCCTGGCATATCGCCGCATAGCGGGCGAGCGCATGGGCGTTGGCCTCAACCGCGCCCCAGCTCGGCTTGCCGTCGCCGATGAAGAGGGTCGCGCGCCATTTCGCGAACCGCGCGCCGCGCGCGTGATCCTTGGCCAGCTGGTCGCCCAGGCCGTCCAGGCCCTCGGTCACCGTCTCGCCCGGGAAGCCGGGCAGGGGCTTTGCGCCCGCATCGACCTTGATGCCCGGAACCGCGCCGGCCCGCTTGATCAGCTCGACCAGCGGCGTCCCGTCGGCCGCGTCCTGATAGAGGGTCTCGCGGAAGAGGATGACGCCGGAGACGTGCGCCATGCCCTCGCTCGCGCGGAACAAGAGTTCGCGATAGTCGCGCCGGTTCTGTTCGGTGTTCGTAACCCCGATGGCTTCGAAGCGCTTTTGGATGGTGCCCGTGGATTCGTCCGCCGCCAGGATGCCCTTGCCGGGCGCGACCATCTTGTTCGCGACGGCGTTCAGCGCCTCCAGATCCATCTTTGGTCCCTTCGTTCTAGTGTTCCAATGCGGCCACGCCGGGCAGCGTCTTGCCTTCCATCCATTCAAGGAACGCGCCGCCCGCCGTCGAGACGAAGGTGAAGTCCTTGCAGACGCCGGCCGCGTTCAGGGCCGAGAGCGTATCACCGCCGCCGGCGACCGCCACCAGCTTGCCTGCCTTGGCCAGCGCCGCGGCGTGGCGCGCGGCGGCCAGCGTCCCACGGTCGAACGGCGGCACCTCGAACACGCCCAGCGGTCCGTTCCAGATCAAGGTCTTCGACGAATCCATCGCGTGGCACAGCCGCTCCACCGTCTCCGGGCCGGCGTCGAGGATGCGCTCGTGGTCGTCCAGCTCGCCCAGGCCGCGCACGCGCGCGGCCGCAACAGGCTGCGCCTGCTCGCCGACCACGATGTCGATGGGCAGCAAGAGTTCGCAGTGATTTCGACCGGCGGCGCGCACGATGCTGCGCGCTTCGTCGGCCAGCTCCTTCTCGCAATAGGAGGCGCCGACCTCCCAGCCTTGCGCGTAGAGGAAGGTGTTGGCCATGCCGCCGCCGATGGCCAGGCGGTCGAGCTTGCTGACCAGGTGGGTCAAGAGGTCGATCTTGCTCGAGACCTTCGAGCCGCCGACGATGCCCATCACCGGCCGCTCGGGGTGGCCGAGCGCGCGGTCGAGCGCGGCCAGCTCGCGACGCATGTCCTCGCCGGCGTAGGCGGGCAACAGGTGCGCCAGCGCGTCGATCGAGGCATGGGCGCGGTGCGAGGCGGAGAAGGCGTCGTTGACGTAGAGATCGCCCAGGACGGCGAGCTTCCTGGCGAAGTCCACGTCGTCGGCTTCCTCGCCCGCGCGGTAGCGCAGGTTCTCGAGCAACAGCACCCCGCCGGGCTTTAAGAACCCTTCGGCCCGCTCGGCGACCTCGCCGATGCAGTCGTCGGCGAACGCGACCGGCACGCCCAAGAGCTTCGACAGCGGCTCGACGACGGGTTTAAGACTCATCGAGGGCACGCGCTTGCCTTTCGGCCGGTCGAAGTGGCTGATCAGGATGGTCTTCGCGCCGGCTTTGCGCAGCACGTTGATGGTCGGCAACGCGGCCTTCAGGCGGGTGTCGTCTGTGATCTGCCCGTCGTGCAGCGGCACGTTGAAGTCGACCCGCACCAGCGCCCGCTTGCCGGTAAGGTCGACCTGGTCGAGCGTCCGGAAGGTCACGGGGCTCAGGGCCTTCAGGCGAGCTTTCCCATGACCAGCGCGATGTCGGCCATCCGGGTCGAGAACCCCCACTCGTTGTCGTACCAGGCCAGCACGCGCACAAGCTGGCCGTCGACCACCTGCGTCAGCGGCAGCGCCACGGTCGATGAGGCGGCGATGTGGTTCAGGTCGATCGAGACCAGCGGATCGTGGGTCACCGCCAGCACGCCGCGCAGCGGCGCCTCGCCGGCGGCCTTCTCGAAGGCGGCGTTGACTTCATCCTTCGACGTGGCGCGGCTTGGGCTGACCACTAGGTCGACCATCGAGACGTTCGGCGTCGGCACGCGCACGGCGCCGCCGTCGAGCTTGCCGGCCAACTCGGGGATGACGAGGTTGATCGCCTTCGCCGCCCCGGTCGAGGTGGGGATCATCGACATCGCCGCCGCCCGCGCCCGGTAGATGTCGGAGTGCAGCACATCCAGCAGGTGCTGGTCGTTGGTGTAGGCGTGCACGGTCGTCATGTAGCCGCGCTCGATGCCGACCGAGTCCAGCAGCACGCGGCACACCGGCGCCAGGCAGTTGGTGGTGCAGGAGCCGTTGGAGACGACGCGGTCGTCGGCGGTCAGCGCCTGGTGGTTCACGCCGAAGACGACGGTGCGGTCGGCGTTGTCGCATGGCGCGGAGACCAGCACCCGCTTGGCGCCGCCAGCCAGGTGCGCGCTCGCCTTCTCCTTCGACGTGAAGAGGCCGGTGCATTCCAGCGCGACGTCGACGCCGAGATCCTTATGGGGCAGCTGGCCCGGATCGCGGATGGCGGTGACCTTGATCTTGCCAAGGCCCACGTCGATCGAGTCGCCGTCGACCTCGACCACGCCGGGAAAGCGGCCGTGCACGCTGTCGTAGCGCAGCAAATGTGCGTTGGTTTCGACCGGCCCGAGGTCGTTGATCGCCACCACCTCGATGTCGCGCCGGGCGAACTCGACGATCGAGCGCAGCACGAGCCGCCCGATGCGGCCAAAGCCATTGATCGCGACGCGCACGGTCATCGCCGGGTCAAGTCCTTTTGGGTCGTGAAGCTTGCCGGGCGGTTTTGCGGCTGGGGCGGCTTAAGTCAACCCCGCCGCGGAAGGTTGCGCCATGGCCGCCGCCGGGGCCAAGTCCGCACCGGCGCGGGTGGCCTCGTGATCAGGTACGGCTCAAGCCTTCTGCTCGGCGCAGGTTGAGCGGTGAATCTCGTCGGTCAGCTTGTTGTTGATCTTGATCAGCCGGTGAATGGCGTCGGTCAGCTCCAGCACGGCTTCGGCGTCCTTGAACGTCTGCAGCGCCTGCTTGTCCGACGCGGTCGCCAGCACGCGTTGCCCGACCATGATGATCGACAACAGCACCAGTTGCAGGAATGTCTGGCTGATCCAGGACACCAGCGAGAACACGCCCTGATGGATGGCTTCCGGCAGGCTGATCAACGCCAGGCACGCGAAGGCGTAGGCGCACCACATCGACCCGACCCCCTTGGTGATCGTCGCGGCAAGCCAGCCGTTGAAGCCGATGTGCTCGGCGGCGACCAGGGCCACGCCTTCCGCCTTCCGCCGTGCGATCTGGGGGTGAGGGGTGTGAGCTTCGGTCATGGCCGGCGGCCTCCCAAGAGTGGTTGCAGAGCCGCTTGCATATCCGACCAAGCGCTGCTTCGCTCGGGCTTTCCCCCCAGCCGACATTCGGGAAGAAGGGCCGAAGATGGGTGACACACCCCGGGCGATCGGCGAGATCGCCAGCTACCACGCCCACATCTACTACGATGCGGGCGAGACGCGGGCGGTGGCGGAACAGCTGCGCGCCCGGATCGGCGAGCGGTTCAAGGTCCGGCTCGGACGCTGGCACGACGTGAGCGTCGGCCCACACACCCAGGCGATGTACCAGGTCGCCTTTGAGGCCGACGTGTTCGCCACGCTCGTGCCGTTCCTGATGCTCAACCACGGCGGCCTCAGCATTCTGGTCCACCCGAACACGACCAACCAGAAGCGCGACCACCTGCGCGACGCGCTCTGGATCGGCCGCCCCCTCCCGATCCACGGCGACCGCCTGCCGGAACAGGCCCTGGCCGACGCCGCCGGCGAACCCAACACGACGCCGACGCTGGCCGCGTGAACGCACCCCAACCCCGCGAAAGCGGGGCCCTAGGCTTCTTACCGCAGAGTAAGCAGAGGAGCCGCGGAGAGCGCAGAGCCTTCGCGTTGTCTGCGCTTTCTCGGCGAACTCTGCGGTTGAATCTCTAAACCGCGACCGGCTTGACCTTCGCGGCCGCGTCGCGGGCGCGGGCCCGGGCCTGGTCGACGCCGTCGCCGCGCGCCAGCGCCACGCCCATGCGGCGGCGCTCGAACGACTCCGGCTTGCCGAATAGCCTGAGTTCCGCTGTCGGCACGGCCAACGCCTCGGCAACGCCGTCGAACGCGATGCCCTTGGCGTCCACGCCGCCATAGATCACCGCGCTCGCGCCCGGGCCGCGCAGGGAGACGTCGATCGGAAGGCCGAGGATGGCGCGGGCGTGCAGGGCGAACTCGCTCAGCGGCTGGCTGACCAGCGTCACCAGCCCCGTGTCGTGCGGCCGGGGGCTCACCTCCGAGAACCAGACCTCGTCTCCGTGCACGAACAGCTCGACGCCGAAGACGCCGACGCCGCCCAACGCCGAGGTGACGCGCAGCGCGATGGTCTGAGCGCGCTCCAGCGCCAGCGGCGACATCGCCTGCGGCTGCCAGCTCTCGACATAGTCGCCCTTCACCTGCCGATGGCCGACCGGCGCGCAGTACTGCGTCTCGATCACCCCTTCGCGGTGCATGGCGCGGACGGTGAGCAGGGTGATCTCGAATTCGAAATCGATGCGGCCCTCGACGATCACCCGCGGCTGCTCGACCCGGCTGCCGGCCAGCGCATAGACCCAGGCCGCCGCGACCTCGCCCGGCGCCTCGACATAGCTCTGCCCCTTGCCCGAGGAGGACATCACCGGCTTGATGAAGCAGGGGAAGCCGATCTTTGCCGCCGCGCTCGCCAGCTCCTCGGCGGTCGAGGCGAAGGCGTAGGGCGAGGTCGGCAGGTTCAACTCCTCCGCCGCCAACCGGCGGATGCCCTCGCGGTTCATCGTCAGCTGCACCGCCCGCGCGGTCGGGATGACCACCGCCAGGCCCTCGGCCTCGATGCGCGCGAGCTCGTCTGTGGCGATCGCCTCGATCTCCGGCACGATGATGTTTGGCCGCTCCTGCTCGACCACGGCGCGCAGCGCGGCCGCGTCGGTCATGGTGATGACATGGGCGCGATGGGCGACCTGCTGGCCCGGCGCGTCGGCGTACCGGTCGACGGCGATGGTCTCCACCCCCAGCCGCTGCAACTCGATGATCACCTCTTTTCCCAGCTCGCCAGCGCCCAACAGCATCACCTTGACGGCGGTGGGTGAGAGCGGCGTGCCGATGCAGGTCATGGCCTCGGTTTAGATGCGCGACAACGGAAGTCCAGCCAGGCTCTTTTGAAAAGCCGCGTAGCGGCGAAGCCCTATCTGACCGCCAAGCCCGCCAAGGACGCCAAGAGCGCCAAGCGGTTCGGGTGGGTCGGCGCAGTGGCCAGTTGCCTCTTGGCGTCCTTGGCGTGCTTGGCGGTCAAATTCTGAGGTTCCGAGCCGCCGCGCCGCAGGACAAGCCTGCCGCGGTTACGCTCTCAGTCGCGCTCTCGCGAGGTCGGCCACGGCTTCGGCCGTAATGTTGAACTCGCGGTAGAGGCGGTCGTAGGGGGCGCTGGCGCCGAAGCGGTCCATGCCGATGAAGCCGCCGTCCTCGCCGACGAAACGCTCCCAGCCCTGGCGGACGCCGGCTTCGACCGCGATCCGCACCGGCGATGCGCCGATCGTCTCCAGCCGATAGCTCAGGTCCTGCTGGTCGAACAGCTCCCAGCAAGGCGTGGAGACCACGCGGGTCCCGATCCCTTCGGCGTGCAGCAGCTCGCGCGCCGCGAGCGCGACGGCCACCTCCGTGCCCGAGGCGAACAAGCTCACCTGCGGCGTCCCGTTCGACAGCGCCAGCTCGTAGGCGCCGTGGGCGGATAGGTTGCGGTCGGCCGCCGCCTGTCGCACCGCCGGCGTCTTCTGCCGCGACAGCGCCATGATCGACGGGTTCTCGCGGTGTTTGAGCGCAGCCTCCCAGCACTCGGCCGTCTCGATCCCGTCGGCGGGACGGAACACGAGCAGGTGCGGCATCGCCCTCAACGCCGCCAGATGCTCGATCGGCTGGTGCGTCGGGCCGTCCTCGCCAAGGCCGATCGAGTCGTGGGTCATCACGTGGATCACCCGCACGCCCATCAGCGCCCCGATGCGGATCGCCGCGCGGCTGTAGTCGGCGAAGCAGAGGAAGGTGCCGGAGTAGGGGATGACCCCGCCGTGCAGCGCCATGCCGTTCATCGCCGCGGCCATGCCATGCTCGCGCACGCCGTAGTGCACATAGCGGCCTGAATAGTCGGGGTAGTCGTACACCGCGGTGTTCTTGGTCAGCGTGTTGTTCGAGCCCGTCAGGTCGGCCGAGCCGCCGATCATCTCCGGAACAGCCCCGGTCAGCGCCTCCAGCGCCGCGCCCGACCAGACACGGGTGGCGTTGTCGGCCGGCTCGGCGGCCAGCTTGTCGATGTGGGCGGCGAGCGCGACGAAAGCATCGTTTGGCAGATCGCCGCGCACCAGCCGCTCGAATTCCGCCCGCGCCGGGCTCTCCTTCAGCCTCGCCTCCCAGGCGCGGCGGGCGCGGCCGCCTCGGTGTCCGGCGGCGCGCCAGGCCTTGGCGATCTCGTCGGGGATCGTGAACGGCGGCGCCGTCCAGCCCATGGTGGCCTTCGCGACCGCGATGTCCTTGTCGAACAGGCTATAGCCATGACCGTGCGGGTCGCCCTCCTTCGGCCCCGCGCCTTTGTCGATGATGGTCTTGCAGCTGATCATCGACGGCCGATCCTGGCGCATCGCCCATGCCAGCGCCCGGCGCACCTGAGCGGAGTCGTTGCCGTCGATCGCCTTCACCGCCCAGCTCGCCGCTCTGAACCGCATGGTCTGGTCGCCGGTTTCAGCGATGGTGGCGAGGCCGTCGATGGTGACGTCGTTGTTGTCGAACAGCACCGTGAGCTTGGCCAGCTTCAGCCGCCCGGCCAGGTGGATGGCCTCGTGGCTGATCCCCTCCATCAGGCAGCCGTCGCCGGCGATCACCCACGTGCGGTGGTCGACCAGCTCCGGCCCGAAGCGGGCGGCCATCGACCGCTCGGCCATCGCCATGCCGACCGCCGTCGCGATGCCCTGGCCGAGCGGCCCGGTGGTGGTCTCGACGCCCGGTGTGTGGCCGTATTCGGGGTGGCCCGGGGTCTTCGAGCCCCATTGGCGGAAGGCCTCGATCTCGGCCATCGTCATCGCCTTGAAGCCGGTCAAGTGCAGCAGGCTGTAGAGCAGCATCGAGCCGTGCCCGGCCGATAGCACGAAGCGGTCGCGGTCCGGCCAGTCGGGATGGGCCGCGTCGTACTTCAACGCCTTGGTCCACAGCGCGGTCGCCGCATCGGCCATGCCCAGCGGCATGCCCTGGTGTCCGCTCTTGGCCTTGTTCACGGCGTCCATGCTCAGCGCACGGATGGCATTGGCCATGTCGAGGGGACTGACGGGCATGTTCTCGCAAGCCTTCGAATCGACGGCGCGCTGGGCGGCGAAGGCGGCTTTGCACTCCCCTTCTTCACGGTCAAGCGGGGCCTGCGCCGCCGCAGGCGGGAGTATGATCGATTGAGCCGCGGAGAGCGCAGAGAAGGCGCATAGAGCGCAGAGCCCTCGGCGCGCACCGCGCCTTCTCTGCGCTCTCCGCGGCTCACTTTACGCCTTCTTTCACCACCAAGCACGCCAAGCACACCAAGAGGCCGCGACTGGCCGCGGCGCCATCCTTCTCAGAACCCTTGGCGTGCTTGGTGGTTGAATCAGGCCGTGCCGCTGGCGCGGCTTCGGACTCTCAAGCTGACGCCCACGCTTTCGATCCCCGTTGGCCCGGGTCTATAAGGCTGGCTTGAAGTGAATGCGTGTGAGTGGAGGTCGCCATGACCGACCAGCCCTACAACCCCCTGGGCTTCGACGAGGCGGTGCGCCGGCTCGACCACGCGCTCGCCAGGCTCGAGGTTAGGATGAGCGCACTGTCGAGCCAGGCCGAGGGCGCGAACGGCAACCTGTTCGACGATGACCGCTCCAAGCTGGCGGCCGAGCTCGACACCGCCCGCAGCCGCGAGCGTGAACTGGAAAATGCCGGTCAGGCCGCGTCCGAGGCGCTCGAGCGGGCGATCACCCGCGTGCGCGCGGCGTTGGGGAGCTAGAGCCGTGGCGCAGGTGACGATCGACGTGAACGGGCGGCCCTACACGGTGGGCTGCGAGGACGGCCAGGAACAGCACTTGATCGAGCTCGCGCAGCATTTCGACCGCAACGTCCGCCAGGTCGGCCAGGAGGTGGGCCAACTGGGCGAGGCGCGGTTGTTCCTGATGGGCGGCCTGCTGCTCGCCGACGAGCTCGCCGACCTGCGCGCCCGCCTCGCCCACGCCCAAGCCGAAACCGCCCGCCTGCAAGGCGAAGCCCAGCGGCTGGAAGCGCGGGCGGCGATGGTGCTGGACGCCGCCACGCGGAAGGTCGAGGCCCTGGCGGCGATTTCGGGGTAAGCGGGCAGGCGAACGCCCGAGACTGAACCGCCACCCAGCCCCTGCGGCGCTCGCCTACTCAGCCGTCACGGTCAGCTTGAACGTCGAGCGGGGGGGTAGGTCGCGTTCCCAAGACCGGCGGTTGGAAGCGCGAAGCACGGCTTGCCCAGGCTTGGCGACCACGAACCGCAATTCGCGTATCCCACCGGCTCCGGCGACGCCTTCGCGCATCGTGGTGTAGGCGTCGTGCTCAAGGACCAGGACGCCGCTGTCGTCGTCCTCGACGCGCCAGCGAAAACCGGTCGTGGGGTTTTCCTCCAGCCGAAGCTCCAGACGATCCCCAGGAGCGGCGGTTACAGTCCGCCCCGAGGAGCGCAAATCGAGTGGGATGGTCGTCATTGACTTGAGGCCTCGGGTCAACACGCCTAGCGGGCGCTCGTCAGAATTACAAATCGACCGATTGCGTCAACGACCTCAGCGTGTATCGTGGCGGTTGACAATCTGATCGCGGCCTGCGGGTGGGGCGCGGACAGAATGTCGGGGTAGCGCATTCGGGGCGACGGTAACGGCTCCGGGACGGGCTGGTCGTTGAGGAGGGTTTCGCGACTATCGATCGCGGGACACCTCGCACATCTGTTGGGGTAGGCAATCCAAGAAGGGAGATAGACAGCTATGCCCGAGTATCGCAAAGGCCACGTGCGTCGTCCGGACAAAGATCATCTGATGCTGCTTTCTTATCGGAGACATGGCGACCACTTAAAACAGCTGCAAGCCATACCCCTGCCGGCTCAGTGGGACTCTCGCACCCAAAATCTCGTCGGGCCCGTGAGAGATCAGCAGCAATGCGGCTCGTGCTGGGACTTCAGCGGCACCGGCATCGTCGAAGTCGCTTTCAACAGGGTATCGGCGGCGGCCCAAACACGTTCATTCTCTCGGAGCAGTATACTCTATCCTGCTACCAGAACGGGGGATGTAACGGAGACGACAATACGACCGTCCTCGATTGGGCCAAGAGTCATGGACTGCCTCTCACGGCGGATTATGGGCCGTATCGGGAACAGGTCACCGCGTGCCAATACAATCCCGGCATGCAGCTTTATCAGCCGGACGATTGGGGGTTCGCCGATTCCAACGGCGGATCGGGCGTGACGCCGACGAGCGACATCAAGGCCGCCATCATGCAGTACGGAGCCGTCGGCTGCGGGATCGCGGCGGACGACGCCTTCCAGAACAACCCGGCCGGAACGGTCTTCGCCGGCTCGGGAGCAACGGCGATAGACCACGACATCATCCTGGTCGGGTGGGACGACAACACCAACGCCTGGATCCTGCGAAATTCATGGGGTCCGGGCTGGTGCGAGAACGGGTACATCCGGATCGCCTACGGCGCGAACGCCGTGGGTTCGGAGGCCGTCTGGGCGGTCAAACACCCCGCATAGCGTCGGGTTGAGTTGAGGGCACGGCATGTGCGCGCCCACGCGCTCAGCCGATCGGCTCGCGACGCAGTCGTGGGGCCGCCGCGACGATCTTGCCCTGTTCGTGGTCCGTCATGGCGCGCGTGCGGGGTTGGGGATGCCGCCCCTCGATCGTTCGCGTAACTCGAGAACCAAATCAGGAGTGTCGACATGAGTGGCTTGGACAATATCGACAATATCGTTCTCCTCATGCTGGAGAACCGCTCCTTCGATCAGACGCTGGGTTTCCTTTACGACGCCGACAATCCGCCGCCACGCGACCAGTCGTTCGAGGGGCTCACGGGAAACGAAACGAACCCCGATCAGAACGGCCAGCCGGTCAAGGTGTTCAAGATCACGCCGGACATGCCCGACGCCTACTACATGCCCGGTTCCGACCCGGGCGAAGGCTACTACGCCACGAACATTCAGCTCTTCGGCGCGAAGCAGGCGCCGCCTTCGGCGCCGGCGCCCGCAGCGGCGAACCAGGGTTTCGTGATCAGCTTCGCCCAGACTCTGGCCCAGCACGCGAACAACCCCCGCTGGACCACCAAGCCGGGAACCACGGCCTCCAGCATAATGGGGATGTTCACGCCGCAGATGCTGCCGATCATGTCTGGCTTGGCCAAGGGCTACGCGGTCTCCGATCGCTGGTTCGCCTCCGCTCCAACCGAGACCTTGCCCAATCGTGCGTTCGCGGGCGCCGCCACCTCTCAGGGGCACCTGGACGACACCACCAAGCTCTTCACCTCGGGCAGCATTTTCAGCGCGCTCAGCAAGAAGGGGCAGACTTGGGCGATCTACGGCTACAACCAAGAGCCCTACGCACGGCAGAACTTCCCGGACATCACCGACGCGCAAGACGCGAACTTCGGGCAGTTCAAGGATTTCCAGGACGCGGCAGCCGCCGGGAAGCTTGCTGCGTTCACCTTCCTGGAACCGAGCTGGAGCGAGGTCGGCAACAGCCAGCACCCCGTCGGCAACGTGGCGCTGGGCGAGCAGCTGATTCACGACGTCTACTATGCACTGCGCAACAGCCCCCAGTGGAACCAGACGCTGCTGATCGTCACCTACGATGAGCACGGTGGGAATTTCGACCACGTCCCGCCGCCCTGGACCGCCGTGCGGCCAGACGACAGCGTCGGCGAGTTCGGATTCGGGTTCGACCGGTTCGGCGTAAGGGTCCCGGCGGTCTTCGTCTCACCCTGGATCGAGGCGGGCACGGTGATCCGGGCGTCCGGCCAGACACCCTTCGATCACACTTCGATCCTCAGGACCGTGGAGCTCAGGTGGGGGCTCGATCCCCTGTCCGAGCGCGACAAGGCGGCGCCCGACCTTGGCGGCCTCTTTACCGCCGCGGCCGCGCGTCCGGGAGGCGACGATCCCATCGCCGGTGTCGCCGTTCCCGTCGCCGCGCCGTCGAGCCCGCCGAGCGGGGCGCCCAACAAGCTTCAACAAGGCTTCGCCGAGTTGACGGCGCGCCTGCCGGCGACCAACGCCGCGGGGGGTCTCGACGACGAGATGCCTGAGCTGCACTCAAGCCAGGACTACGACAACTACATCCGCAGCAAGACGGCCGCCTGGCACATTTCGAAGCGAAGACCATAGCGCCAGCCGAAAGCGCTTTGTCGACGAGGCGGTGCGCCGGCTCGACGAGAGCCGCGAGGCGGCGCCCAGACGAAGGTTGCGCTAGACTGGGACGACCAACGACGACCGGCGTTCGCCGTCCGCCATCTCATCGCCCGAGCCCCTTATGCCCCTCTCCGCCGAAGACCGCCTGAAGCTGCGCGAGCGATGCGCGACCGTTGTCGGAGGCTTCCATACCCCCTCGCCGGCCGAGGAGTTTCAGATGCTGGCCGACTGGTGTCGCGCCAATGGCGTGTCGCACGACACCTATGGCGAAGGGGCGCTGATCGAGGACTTCGAACGCCGCATCGCCGGCCTCACCGGCAAGGCGGCCGCCGCCTTCATGCCCAGCGGCGTGATGGCCCAGCTGGTCGCGGTGCGGATCTGGACCGAGCGCGCGCGCCTGGATCGCTTCGGCCTGCACCCGACCTCGCACCTGATCGGCCACGAGCGCGAGGCCTACCAGGCCCTGTTCGGCCTGCACGGCGCCGTCGTCGGCGAGCGCCTGCGCCCGATGACCGCCGCCGATCTCGACGCCGAGCGCTCCCCGCTCGCCTGCCTCATCGCCGAGCTGCCCATCCGCGAGGCCGGCGGGCAGCTGCCCACGTGGGAAGAGCTGGAAGCGCTGAAAGGCGCCTGCCGCCGTCGGGCCATCCCCCTGCACATGGACGGCGCGCGCCTCTGGGAAAGCCGCGCCTTCTACGATCGTCCTCACGCTGAGATCGCCGACGGTTTCGCCTCGGTCTACGTCTCCGTCTACAAGGGCCTGGGGGGGATCGCCGGCGCGCTGCTGGCCGGCGACGAGGACTTTGTCGCCGAGGCCCGCATCTGGCGCCGGCGTATGGGCGGGACCCTCTTCCACCAGAGCCCGATGATCGCATCAGCCGCCATGCGCCTCGACGGGCGCCTGGCCCAGATGGACGGCTGCTACGCGCGCGCGGTCAGTCTTGCGGAAGCTCTGTCTGGCGTTCCCGGCCTGAAGATCAATCCAGCCAGGCCGCACACCAACATGATGCACCTCTACTTCGAGGAGCCGGCCGAGGCGGTGATGGACCGCCGCGACGCTATCGCCGCGCGCGACGGCGTTTGGCTGATCGGCGGGGCAAAGCCCGCGGAGGTCCCGGGCTGGAGCGTCAGCGAACTCTACGTCGGCGACACGCTCGTCGCTCTCGGCGACGACGAGGTCGTCCCCCGGATCCGCGAGCTGCTGGGATAGCCGCCGCCTACCGCCCCGTGAACACCGGAGCGCGTTTTTCCAGGAAGCTTCGCACCCCCTCGCGGTGGTCCTCGGTGGCGAACAGGCGGTAGATGACCTCGATCGCCCAGGAACCCATCTCGCGCGGGTCGCCAAGGCCGCGGCGCAGGCCCTCCTTCATGTAGCGGAGCGCGAGCGGCGGGTTCACGGCGATGCGGCCGGCGAGCTCCATCGCCGCCGGCATCAGCTCATCGTGGGGCGTGACCTTGCTGACCAGGCCGATGCGCGCGGCTTCCGCGCCGTCGATGGCGTCGCCCGTCATCAACAGTTCCGCCGCCTTGGCGTGGCCGACGACGGACGGCAGCTTCCAGAACCCGCCCACATCGCAGACCAGCCCGCGCTTGATGAACAGCTCGGCGAACACGGCCCGCTCCGAGGCGATGCGCATGTCGGCGTAGAGCGAAAGCTCCATCCCCCAGCCTACCGCCGGCCCGTTCACCGCCGCGATCACCGGCTTGTCGCACTCGATCGCCGCCATGGCGGCCGGCGTCGGCTCGAAGCGCACGCGCGGGACGGCCGGCCCGCGTGGGCCTTCGCCGGTCATCATCTCCTTCACGTCCTCGCCGGCGCAGAACGCCGGATCGGTCCCGGTGACCACCACGCAGCGCGCGCCGGGGTCGGCCGCCGCGTGGCGGAACGCCGCCTCGATCTCGGCGTAGGCGCGCGGATTCAGCGCGTTCCTGCGCTCCGGCCGGTTCAGGGTGATGCGGCAGATGTGGCCCTGCACCTCGTAGAGGGTGCAGCTGAAGTCTTCGACGGCGATGGCGGCCATAGGCTTCCTCCTGGCCTCTCGCGCCGCTTGCCTGCTAAGCCTTCGGCGTTAGGCCCATGACGTGAGTGAGCGCGCATGACTTTGGGGAATGCAATGGCCGAGGCGGCCGACCCGCCGATCGTCGGCGAGGTGCGGGCGAACCACCGGTTCGACGAGGCGGCGCTCGAGGCTTGGCTCTTAGAGAACGTCGAGGGCCTCGAGGGCCCGATGCGGCTGCGCCAGTTCCACGGCGGCGCGTCGAACCCGACCTTCTACATCGCCGCCGGCGGGCGGCGGTATGTGATGCGCAAGAAGCCGCCCGGCCATCTCCTGGCCAGCGCCCACCAGGTCGACCGCGAGTATCGGGTGATGAAGGCGCTGGGGCCGACCGGCTTCCCCGTCCCCGTCATGCGCGCGCTGTGCCAGGACGACGGCGTCATCGGCACCGCCTTCTACGTGATGGACTACAAGGAGGGCCGGATTTTCCGCGACGCGCGGCTGCCGGGCGTTGAGCCCGCCGAGCGGGCGGCCATCTACGACGAGCTGAACGCGGTGCTGGCCCGCCTGCACGGCGTCGACTATGCGGCCATCGGGCTGGCCGACTACGGCCGCCCCGGCAACTACTTCACCCGCCAGATCGACCGCTGGACCAAGCAGTACCGCGGCGCCGAGACCGAGCCGATCGAGGCCATGGAGCGGCTGATCGCCGAGCTGCCCGCCCGCATCCCGCGCGACGATGTGACCACCATCGCCCACGGCGACTACCGGCTCGAGAACGTGATGTTCCACCCGACCGAGCCCAGGCTGATCGCCGTGCTCGACTGGGAGCTCTCGACGCTCGGCCATCCGCTCGCGGACGTCGGCTACAACTGCCTGCTCTGGCACTCGGTGTCCGAGGGCTGGGGCTCGCTCACGGGCGTCGACTTTGCGACCTCCGGGATCCCGACCCAGGATGCGTACGTCGCCGCCTATTGCAGGCGCACCGGGCGCGAGCGAATCGACGACCTGAACTTCCTGATCGGCTTCGCCGCCTTCCGCCTCGCCTCGATCGGCCAGGGCGTCTTCAAGCGCAACCTGGACGGCATCGGCACCGGCAACGCCACCCGCGACAACACAGGCACGCGAGTGCTCGCCGAACTGGCCCTGAAGCTGATCGAATCGTAGGAGCTGCGGACATCAGCACGGGCGCTCCCGCTTTCCGCTCATCCCGGCGACAGCGGGACCCAGGCTTTTTTTGAAGCGCGGCGCAGCGGCGGGGCCTTGTCGGACCGCCAAGGACGCCAAGAGCGCCAAGCGATCAGGGGAGGATGCAGGCGCGCGGGCAACTGCTGACTCTTGGCGTCCTTAGCGTCGTTGGCGGTCAAGAATTGGGAGGTCAGCGTTCGCGGTGGCGCCGGAAGAGATGGGCATGAATCGTCCGTTGACGGCTCCGTTGCGGCGCCCGGATCGGGCGCCCACATTTCGCCGATGGCATTCGACAACGAGGAGCTGCTCTCCGAAGCGCTCGACCCCTATTCCGCTACCGTCGCCCAGGCTTTCGAGACCGTCGGACCGGCGGTGGCTCACATCGCCGCCACCAACGCAAAAGGCCGCACGGGCACGGGCTCGGGCATCCTTTTCGCCCCCGACGGCTACCTGCTCACCAACAGCCACGTCGTCGCCGGGGCGAGCAGGCTCAAGGCCTCGCTGACCGACGGCCGCGAGTTCGCCGCGCGGCTCATTGGAGACGACCCGGCGACCGACCTCGCGGTGCTCAGGCTCGACGAGACCGGTCTGCCGCACGCCCGGTTCGGCCGCTCGGGCGCGTTGCGCGTCGGCCAGCTGGTCGTCGCCATCGGCAACCCCCTCGGCTTCCAGGCGACCGTCACCGCCGGCATCGTCAGCGCGCTCGGACGCACCCTGCGCTCGCCGAGCGGGCGGCTGATCGAGAGCGTCATCCAGACCGACGCGCCGCTCAACCCCGGCAATTCGGGCGGGGCGCTGGTCGACGGCCGCGGGCGGGTGGTGGGGATCAACACCGCCATGATCGGCGGGGCGCAAGGGCTCTGCTTTGCGATCGGCATCGACACCGCGGTCGACGTCACGGCCAGGCTGATGCGCGACGGCCGCGTGCGGCGCGCGCGGCTGGGCGTCGCCGGCCAGACCACGTACCTCGACGCGCGCCTCGCTCGGCGGCTGCACCGCGAGGGCGACACCGCCGTGCTCGTCGCCGAGGCGGTCGAGGCCGGGCCGGCGGTGCTGGCGGGGCTACGCAAAGGCGACGTGATCCTGTCGTTCGCCGGCAGCGAGGTCTTCACCGTCGACGACCTCCACCGTCTGCTCACCGCCGAACTCGCCGGCGCCGAGACGGAGCTCACCCTCATCCGCCAGGCCAGGATCGAAACCCTAACGCTCACCCCCGACCTGGATGACTGACGTCAAACCTCTCCCGAAGGGAGAGGGAGGGGCCCCGAGCGAAGCGATGGGGAGGGTGAGGGGTTACAGCGCTTCCGGCAAATCCTGCGCTTCGCAGCTTCATCGCTGCGGCCAACCGCGTGCGTCGTAACCCCTCCCCCCGTCCTGCCGGCCTACGGCCGCAGTCCGCCCCTCCCTCTGGGGGCAATGATATACTTAACAAACCAAGCTCCCTACGATTCGGCCGGACAGGCCGGCGCGAAGGCGGATGAGGCACAAGCTGCCTTATCCGCCCTTCTTTCGACGGGCCTTGCGCGCAGCTCTCGTCTTATGCGCGCGCGGGCGCGGCGCAGGGAAGCGTGGCTCAAGGCCCATGGCGATCATGAACTGAAGAAGCTCAATGCCCGCGTCATAGATGAACGCCGCATCGCTTTTGATCTGGTCGACGGACATCGGGGCTAGATCGGAGCGGACAGAGCCACGTGCACTCGTTTTCACCGTGAAGACTTCGCCGGTCGTTGGGTGGCGGCTCCAGCGGCGGTGCACGATGGCGTTTCGTTTGTCGATTGCCGACTGGATCTGATCGAGCAAGACGTCCAGGCGGTCCAGCGCATCCAAGTCATCGATGCGGATTTCGGCAACGGCCCTCACAACGCCGTCCCGAAGGGGAGCCGTCATGTGCGTTGTCACGGCGACCTGGTACTCGGCATCGATGCCGAGCAGGCAACCGATGAGCATTTCAACGACGTATTCGGTTTGGGCCGAACATGCGGTCACCAAGCCGATGGCGGCGATGTAGTCCGGTGGTATCTTGCGCGGATCATAGTCGTAGACGACGGTTGGCATGACAGAAGTCCCCAAGGACACCGACAAGCTACCGCCAGCCGAGGCCGAACGTCGATTCAACGAGTCGCTCAAGCGGCTCGTGAACACGCCGCACAAGCCGCACAAGCCGACCAACCCCACGGGGGACGCGAAGCCTCGGTAACGGCGTAAGCCGTTGTGGCTACGCGTAAGACGAGTAAGGTGACCTCTCGAAAAATGGGAGGCGGCGTCGTGGCCGGACCTGACAGCTTGGGCACATTGTGGCAGCCCGACATGATTGCGCGGTTCGATGATATCGACGCCGAAACCATGATCCACGTCGACTTCAAGAAGGGGGAAATGGCCTTCCTGATTAAGTCGCAATGGCAGCTCTTTCAGAGCCTCAACACACTCCTTCAAACCGTGGGCACTATCGCTTTCACCGATGAAGCGCGAACGTCGTTGAACAACGCATATCAGTCGTTGCAGGCGGCCCAAGCGTCGTTTGCCACCGGGTCAAACGCGTTGATCGGGCGCGTCGTTGAGACCGTTGGCAAACGATGATCGCCACCGATGACAAGCTGGCTGATGTAGGACCGGCTATCCCTCAGAAGCCCGCGCAGACCGACAGCCTAGCGGTTCTAACGGCGCACATGGAATATGCTCGCCGTGATCTGGCAAAGGTTATCGACCGCGTCGATGAGATATCGCATCCAGAAACAGGTCTTTTTGCTCGCTTGATTAAGCTGGAGTCCGAAGTCAGTCAGCTACCCAAGAAGGGGTATATTATCTCAGTCGTGGTGATCGCGCTAACAGTCGTGGGGCTGTTGCTAAGCCTGCAAACGGGGGTGCAGCATTTCTGGCCGCCCGGAAATCACTGAGACTTCTTGCGTCGCCTCCACCATAGACGCTTCGCCTTCTGCTTAAGCGTGCGCGGCTTCACGAGTCCGCCGATAGGTCAGGCGCTTGCCACCGATCCCGCGCAGGGCTTCGTCTGAGCGGGCTTCATCGTTCACACCGAGCGCGATGCGGTTCGAATAGCGGAAATCAAACTCTGCCAGATAGCGGTGCAGGTGAGCCTCTGAGACGTGGTGATATACGCCGATCACGCCGCGCTTGAGGATTGAGAAGAACCCCTCGACGGTGTTCGAATAGGCGTCGCCGCGAACGTATTCCTCGATCCCGTGGTTGACCGTCTCGTGGCGAGCGAACTGCTTGCCGGCATGGAAATAAGCGCCTGACGTGTCGGTCATCAGCGCCGACTTGCGATGCACGTTCTTGAACAGGATCGGTCCAAGCGTCGCGCCGCTCACATGGGCGACATGGAACGAACGGGCGCGCCCATTGCGCTCAACCAGCGTCACCGCAACCGACTTGCCGACCGCGCCGATGTTCGCGGGGTTGCGCTTGGATAGGCGCTTGTTGCGCTCTTTCCCGCCAATCACCGTCTCGTCAGCCTCGACCGTCTTGCCTTCGCCACCTAGCGGCGCGGGGTTGGTTTCGGCCATCGCGGCGCGCAGACGGTGCGCCATGAACCAAGCCGTCTTGTAGGTCACGCCTAGCGTGCGGTGGAGCTGGTGGGCGCTCACGCCTTTCTTGCTGGCGTTCATCAGATAGTTGGCGAGCAGCCACTTGTTGAGCGGGATTTTGGAGCGCTCGAAAACGGTTCCAACGGTCGCGGTGAATTGCTCGCCGCAGGCGTTGCACTTGTAGACGCCGGCGCGGTGCGCCTTCCCCTTGAACTGCGTTGCCTGATCGACCACGCCGCAATGCGGGCACTCAGGACCATTGGGCCAGCGGGTGGCCTCTAGGTGCTTGCGGGCCTTGGCTTCGTCGGTGAAGATTGGATCGGTGAGGTTCATAGCGCTATCCCTTACAGCGCCTATGATACCTCACCGATCCGGTTTGTCACGTATATAATTGCCCCCTCTGGGAGGGGGTTGGTGGCTTGAGCCCACTGCCCACAATCCCTACCTTCCACCTCGGCGGGTCTGCTGCGGCTCGCGTCGAAGGCTTTTCAATCCCGGGGACCTTAAATTCTCTCGAAGGGAGCTGTCCCTGGCCGGGATCGTGGTCCTGGTCACACGGCGCCCACCTGGTAAACCAGGTCCGAGGGGATAGATCCGCCTTCACGGTTCCGCGGCGCCGCCACCCTGGGCGGGCATTTCCGGCGCAAATCGCCTATATCGGAGCCTTTGACGAGAAGGACTCCGCATGCGCTTCGCCTTCTTCGGCGACATCGTCGGCCGCTCGGGTCGCGACGGCCTGGCCGAGCATCTGCCGCACCTGCGCCGCCGGCTAGGGCTCGAGTTCGTGGTCGTCAACGCCGAGAACGCGGCGGGCGGCTTCGGCATTACCGAATCCACCGCGCGCGAGCTTTTCGCCGCCGGCGCCGACTGCCTGACGCTGGGCAACCATTCCTGGGACCAGCGGGAGGCGCTCACCTACATCGTGCGCGAGCCCAGGCTGATCCGCCCGCTCAACTATCCGGCCGCCAGCCAGGCGCCAGGGCGCGGCGCCCAGCTGTTCGAAACGGAGGGCGGCCATCGCGTGCTGGTCATCAACCTGCTTGGCCGCGTGCACATGGAGCCGCTGCTCGACGATCCGTTCTCCGCCGTCGACCGCGAGCTCGATGCCTGCCCGCTCGGCCAGGCGGCGGACGCCATCGTCGTCGACATGCATGCCGAGGCGACCTCGGAGAAGATGGCCATGGGCCACTTCTGCGACGGGCGCGCGAGCCTGGTCATCGGCACCCACAGCCATGTGCCGACCGCCGATGCGCAGATCCTGAACGGGGGCGCGGCCTACCAGAGCGACGCCGGCGCCTGCGCCGACTACGACAGCGTCATCGGCAACCAGAAGGAGGAGCCGCTCCGGCGCTTCACCACCCGCATCTCCGGCGGCCGCTTCCAGCCGGCCGAGGGTCCGGCGACCGTCTGCGGCGTCTACGTCGAAACCGATCCCGCCACGGGCCTGGCGCTGCGCATCGAGCCGATCCGCATCGGCGGCCGGCTCAGCCAGACCGTCCCCGACGTCGCGGTTGAGGAGCGCCTTCAGGCAGCTCCAGCACCCTGAGCCGCCGCACGGTCAGGTCGTCGATCTCCAGCGTCTTGATCCGTCCGCGGCCGATCGCGAGCCGGCCGACGGCGAGGGTTCCGATGGCAAGCGCGCCGATCGCAAGCGCGCCCAGCGCCGTGGCGCCGATGGCGAAGGCCGCCAGGTTGCTGACAGGCCGCGGGGCGGGCGGCGGCGCGGGCTCGAGCTCGAGCACCGCCACGGGCGCCTCGACCTCCATGGGGGCCGTCGGGTCGGAGTCGGGCATGGCGTCTCAACCTCTTGAGGGCGCAGCCGGTTCCGGCGCGGGCGCCGTGACGGGCGCCGGCCGCCACGCTAGAGAGCGACCATGATCTATCTGCTTCGCCATGGCGAGACGCTCGGTAACAGCGAGGGCCGCTTTCAGGGGCGGCTCGAGTCGCCGCTCAGCGAGCACGGGCAGGCGCAGGCGCGCGCGGTCGGCGCGCGGTTGGCGGCGCTCGCGGCCGCCGATCCCGGCGACTGGACGATCGAGGCCAGCCCGCTCGGGCGCGCGCGGCAGACTGGGGCCATCGTCGCCGAGGCCATGGGCCTGCCGGAGCCACGCATCGAGCCCAGGCTGATCGAGGCCGACTATGGCGCGCTCGAGGGGTTGACGCGGCCGGAGGTCGAGGCCCGCTGGCCGCACTTGGCCGGGGTGATCGGCGTCTTCGGCTACGCTCCCGACGGCGAGAGCCTCGCCGACCTCGACGCGCGAGCGGCCGCGTGGCTCGCGGAGCGGTCGGCCGACCCGCGGCGCGTCATCGCCGTCGCCCACGCCAGCATCGGCCGGGCGATCCGCGGCGCCTATGTCGGCGCGCCGTTCGAGCAATACCGCCTGTTCGAGACTCCGCAGGACGCCTTCCACCGCCTGCACGAGGGCCGCATCGAGCGTATCGATTGCGGACCGGCGGCACTGGCGCGGGCCTGACCGCGGCGCTACAAGCCCGCGGCCTTGTAAGAACAGACCTCGACGATGGCCGGACACTCCAAGTTCAAGAACATTCAGTTCCGCAAGGGCGCCCAGGACAAGAAGCGCTCGAAGATCTTCTCCAAGCTCTCGCGCGACATCACGCTGGCGGCCAAGCAAGGCCTGCCGGACCCGGCGGCCAACGCGCGCCTGCGACTGGCCATCGCCACCGCGCGCGCCGAGTCGATGCCCAAGGACAACATCGACCGCGCGATCAAGAAGGCGATCGGCGGCGAGACCGACTCCTTCGAGGACATCCGCTACGAGGGGTTCGGTCCTGGCGGCGTCGGGATCATCGTCGAGGTGCTGACCGACAACCGAAACCGCGCCGCCGCCTCCGTGCGCACCATCTTCGGCAAGAACGGCGGCAACCTCGGCGAGAGCGGCTCGGTCGCCTTCATGTTCGATCGCGTGGGCGAGATCGCCTACCCAGCCTCGGCTGGGAGCGAGGACGCGGTGATGGACGCGGCCATCGAAGCCGGAGCTGAGGACGTCGAGAGCGATGCCGAGGGTCACCTGATCACGTCGGCCTTCGAAGACCTCTCGGCGGTCGCCGAGGCGCTGGAAGCCAAGCTCGGCCCGCCGAAGTCCACCGCCGCCGTCTGGCGCGCGAAGACCACGACCCCCGTCTCGGCCGCCGACGCCGCCACGCTGATGAAGCTGCTCGAAGCACTCGAGGACGACGACGACGTACAGGACGTCTACTCCAACGCCGAGCTGACCGAAGAGCAAATGGCCGCGCTCGCGGGGTAGGCGCAAAACCCCTCCCAGAGGGAGGGGCCGAGCGCCGTGCGGCCCGAGGGGGGGGAGGGTTACGGCCTCTCGGGCTACTCTGAAACGGCGTACGCCGTCATCCTCCCGTTGCTGCGCAATAGGCCCCTCCTTCTCCCCCGGGAGAAGTCTGGGGCGCCAAGCCTGCCCTTAACCTCTCGTTAACCGATCCGGCCGCTTCCCCTACGCCACGCCGCGCGCGATGTTGCCGGAACACATGACGAACGCGATTCGCATCCTCGGCCTCGATCCGGGCCTTCGGCGCACCGGGTGGGGGGTGATCGTGATCGACGGGGCCAAGCTCGCCCACGTCGCCCACGGCGTGATCGCGCCCAAGGAGACGCTGGCGCTCTCCGAGCGGCTGCTCGTGCTGTTCGAGGGCGTCGCCGAGGTGGTCGCCCGCTACGTCCCCGATGAAGCGGCGGTCGAGGAGACCTTCGTCACAGCCAACGGGTCCTCGACGCTCAAGCTCGGCCACGCGCGGGCGGCGGCGATGATCGCCCCGGCGCGCGCCGGCCTCATCGTCGCCGAATACGCCGCCAAGGTGGTGAAGAAGGCGCTGGTCGGAACCGGCGGCGCCGACAAGGCGCAGGTCGCCTTCATGGTCGCGCGTCTGCTCCCCGCCGCCGGGCCGGCAAGCGCCGACGCCGCCGACGCACTCGCCGTCGCTATCGCCCACGCGCACGCCCGCCGCGCCCGCAGCCTGGGGGCAGCCGCGTGATCGGCCGCCTGCGAGGCCTCGTGGCCGAAATTGGCGAGGAGGACGCGTTGATCGACGTGGGCGGCGTTGGTTACGTCCTGCGCTGCGGAACGCGCACGCTCTCGCGCCTGCCGCCGCTCGGCGACGAGGCGCTGCTGCACGTCGAGACCCAGTGGTCGGAGCAGGGGGGCTTGCGCCTCTATGCCTTTCTCGCCCGCGACGAGCGGCGCGCCTTCGTCGCGCTGCAGTCGGTGCAGGGCGTCGGACCGAAAGCGGCGCTGGGCGTGCTCGACGTGCTCGGCCCCGCCGAACTCGCTCAGGCGGTGGCGCGGAACGACCGGGCCCAGATCGGCCGCGCGCAAGGGGTCGGCCCCAAGCTCACCCAGCGCATCATCACCGAGCTTAAGGACAAGCCGATCGCAGACGGATCGGTCGCCGCCTTCCACGCTCAGGTCATGCCGACGCACGAACCCAGCACCGCCGGCGAAGCGGTCGCCGCGCTCATGGGCCTGCAGGTCGCCGAGGTCACCGCCAGGCGCGCGGTCGACGCGGCGCTCATCCGGCTCGGCGAGGACGCCGAGATCCCGGCCGTGATCAAGGCCGCCTTGCAGGAGCTCGGGCGTTGACTCGCCTGGTGGCCGGCGAGGCCGAGGCGTTCGAGCCCACCGATCGGGCGATGCGGCCGCAGACACTGGCCGAGTTCGTCGGCCAGGCGCAGGCGAAGGGAAACCTCAGCGTCTTCATCGAAGCCGCGCGCGGCCGCGCCGAGGCGCTGGACCACGTGCTGTTGTTCGGGCCGCCCGGTCTCGGCAAAACGACGCTGGCGCAGATCATCGCCCGCGAGCTCGGGGTGAACTTCCGCGCCACCTCCGGCCCGGTGCTGGCCAAGGCCGGCGACCTCGCCGCCATCCTCACCAACCTCGAGCCGCGCGACGTGCTTTTCATCGACGAAGTGCATCGCCTCGCCCCGAACGTCGAGGAGATCCTCTATCCGGCGATGGAGGACCACGTGCTCGACCTGATGATCGGCGAGGGTCCCTCGGCGCGCTCGGTGCGCATTGACCTGGCGCCCTTCACGCTCGTGGCGGCGACGACGCGCGCGGGGCTCCTCGCGAGACCGCTGCACGACCGCTTCGGCATCCCGCTCCGGCTCGAGTTCTACACGCCAGACGAGCTCAAGACGGTGCTGACCCAGGCGGCGCGCAAGCTGGGCGTTGCGCTGACGGAGGAGGGCGCGGCCGAGATCGCCGCCCGCGCCCGGGGCACGCCCAGGGTGGCCGGGCGGCTGCTCCGCCGCGTACGCGACTTCGCCGAGGCCGAGGGGGCCGACCGCATCGACCGCGCCGCGGCCGCCCGCGCGCTCGTCCGTCTCGAGGTCGACGAGGCCGGCCTCGACGCCCTGGACCGCAAGTATCTCCGCGCCCTGATCGACAATTACGGCGGCGGCCCGGCCGGGGTCGAGACGCTCGCCTACGCCATCGCCGAGGCCCGGGACGGCGTGGAGGACGTCGTCGAGCCCTTCCTGCTGCAGCAGGGCTTTATCCAGCGCACGCCGCGCGGCCGCATCGCCTGCGCCAAGGCCTACGCGCTTCTGGGGCTGAACCCGCCGCCCCGCTCGCCGACGGCCGCCCAGCCCGGGCTGTTCGAGGACGAGGCGTAAGGACGCGCATGGGTCCCTCCGCCGGCGTCTTCGAGGGGAGCGAGCATGTGCTGCCGGCGCGCGTCTACTACGAGGACACCGACCTCACCGGCGTCGTCTATCACGCCAATTACCTCCGCTATTTCGAGCGCGGGCGTTCCGACTTCCTTCGCCTGGCCGGCGTCGATCACGCCAGCCTGTTGGCCCGCGACGATCCCGCCGCCTTCACCGTCACCAGGATCACGATCACATTTCACCAGGCCGCCCGCATCGACGACGCGCTGGAAGTGCGCACGCGGTTCCAGCACAGGCGGCGCGTCCGACTGCATGCCGTGCAGCGGATCCTCCGCGGCGGGGTCCTGCTCTCCACGGCCGAGGTCGAGGTCGTCTGTATCGGTCCGGACGGCCGCGTGCGTCGTCCGCCCGCCGAGCTCGTCGCCGCGCTCACGCCGCTTTTGTCGCCTAAATCGCCTTAGTTTCACCACCCTGCCCGCCCAACTGGGCCGGGCCGGGCTCCGGAGCTAGAACACCTCGCATGGACGCACAGAGCGCGCTCACGCCGGAGAGCTTCTCCTTCATCGCCGTCTTCATGCGGGCCGATTGGGTCGTGAAGGTCGTCCTGGTCGGCCTCATGCTCGCCTCGGTCTGGTCGTGGACCTTGATCATCGACAAGCTGGTGCGCTTCGCCGCGCTGAACCGCCATGCCGACCATTTCGAGCGCGAGGTCGCTTCCGGCCGATCGCTGGAGGAGGTCGCGGCCGAAGCAGGCCCGGATCCCCGCCAAGCCCTGCCGCGCATGCTGCAGGCGGCGCTGCGCGACTGGCGCGAAGGCGGCAAGGGGGGCGGCGAGACCGCGACCGCGCTCCTGCTCCAGCGCATCGACCGGGCGCTGGATTCCATCATCGCCCGCGAGAGCGCGCGGGTGGAGGATGGCCTGGGCTCGCTGGCCATCGTGGCCACCTCCTCGCCCTTCATCGGCCTGTTCGGGACCGTCTGGGGGATCATGCACGCCTTCCAGGCGATCGCGGTCGAGAAGAACACCAACCTCGCGGTGGTGGCGCCGGCGATCGCGGAAGCCCTGCTCGCGACGGCGGTCGGCCTCGCGGCGGCTATCCCCGCCTACATCGCCTACAACAAGTTCTCGACCGACGCCGGCAAGTTCACCAGCCGGCTCGAGGGCTTCGCCGACGAGCTGTCGGCGGCGGTATCGCGCCGGCTTGGCGAGCGCATGAAGGGCTAGCGCCACCCATGCCGCTCTCGCTCGACTCCTCCAACCAACGCCGCGGACGCCGCCGTGGGCGGAGCCGTCGGGCGCTGTCGGAGATCAACGTCACGCCGCTGGTCGATGTGATGCTTGTGCTCCTGATCATCTTCATGATCTCCGCCCCGCTGCTCACCGCCGGCGTGCCCGTGCAGTTGCCGAAGACCGAAGCCGGCGCGATCAGCAATCAGAACGAGCCGTTGACCATCAGCATCCGCGCCGACGGGACCATCTATGTCCAGGCGATCGAGACGCCGTTCAACGCGCTGGCGCCGAAGATGCGCTCTCTGGCCGACACCGGGTTCTCGCGGCCCGTCTACGTGCGCGCCGACGGGCGCGCGCCGTACGCCGTGGTGGCGCAGGTGATGGCCAGCCTCTCGCAGTCCGGCTTCACCTCGATCGGGCTGATCACCGACACCGGCGGGCCTTCGTCGGGCCTCGAGCCGCCGACCAACACGGCGGGGCCTTAAGATGGCGTCGCGCACCGACCGCTACCCGGCGCTCGCCGCCTCGGCGCTGCTGCATGCAGCCGTGCTGATCGCCGCGCTGGTCGCCTGGCCGTGGTCGCAGACCATCCACATGGGCGACGTCGTGCCCGTGACGCTGATCAGCGCCGCGCAAGCGCCCGCGCCCGCCCCGGCCGAGCAGGCGCCTGCGCCGCAGCCCGCCGCGACCAAAGCGCCCGTCCCGCGGGCCCCGCCGCAGCCGGCGGCGCGTGAACAGGCTCCGACGCCGGCGCTTGCGGCGCCCTCCCCCAAAACGCATCCGCAGAAGGTCGCGCCGCAGCCCACGCCGGCCGCAAAGGCCAAGCCGACTCCGGCGCCGTCGGAGGACTGGACCGCGCTTGCCGCGACGCTGACGCACCAGTCGCAGGCGACCGGCGCCCATTCATCGGCAGCGCAGCGCGGGCCATCGCGCGCGAACCAGGCGGTGCAGGCCAGAACCACGACGGGCGTTTCGAACGCCATCTCCGCTGCCGCCATGACCTCGCTCGCCGGAGAGCTGCAACGGCTGTGGAATCCGAACTGCGACGCGCCGGGCGGCGACGTCACGGTCAAGGTGACGTTCAAGCTGACCGAGAGTGGGCGGCTGGACGGCTCGCCGTCGTCGTCGCAGGCGAACGCCTCCGATCCGGCGTTGAAGGCGGCGTCCGAGCGCGCGGTGCGGGCGGTCTACGAGGGCGAGCCCTTCTCCGACCTGCCCCCGGCGCTCTACGGTCAAAATATCACCGTGAACTTCAACCAGAAGACCTACTGCTCAAGCCGATGAGGCCGTCGATGCTCCTTCTCCGGCGCCAGGCCGCCGCGATCGTCCTGCTGCTCGCCGCCGTCGCGTTCGCGCCGGCGCTGGCGCGCGCCGACGTCACCGTCGACGTGAACCAGGGCGTGCTGCAGCCGATGCCCATCGCCATTCCCGCCTTCAATGGCGCCCAGGGCGCCGAGATCGCCCAGGTGGTTGAGAATGACCTCTCGGGCTCCGGCCTGTTCAAGCCGATAGACCCGAACACCTTCCTCGAGCGGTCGCTGGACGTGAACGTCCAGCCGCAGTTCCCGCTCTGGAAGCAGATCAACGCCCAGGCCCTGCTCGACGGCCAGGCCACGGTGGATTCCGACGGCCGCATGCACGTCGACTTCCGCCTGTGGGACGTCTACGCCCAGCAGCCGCTGCTCGGCTTCCAGTACTCGTCGACCCAGGACAACTGGCGCCGCCTCGCGCACAAGATCGCCGACGCCGTCTACGAGCGGCTGACCGGCGAGAAGGGCTACTTCGACACCCGCGTGGTCTTCGTCGCCGAGAGCGGGCCGAAGACCAAGCGCATCCGCCGCCTCGCCATCATGGACCAGGACGGCGCCAACCCTAGCTATCTCACCGACGGCGCCTACCAGGTGTTCACGCCCAGGTTCTCCTCGAACGACCAGGAGATCACCTTCATGCTGCTCCGCGATTCCGCGGCGTCGATCTACCTGTTCAACATCGAGACCGGCCGCGAGGAGGTGCTCGGCCAGTTCAAGGGCATGGTGTTCGCTCCCCGCTTCTCGCCGGACGGCGCCAAGGTGGCGCTCTCGGTCGAGAAGAACGGAGCGAGCAACATCGACGTCATGGATCTGCGCACACGCCAGGTTCGCCAGGTCACCTTCGACGAGGCGATCGACACCTCGGCCAGCTTCTCGCCGGATGGGACGAAGATCGTGTTCAATTCCGACCGGGCCGGAGGCCCGCAGATCTATGTGATGAATGCCGACGGCTCGGATCAGCATCGCATCTCGTTCGGCGACGGACGGTACACGACGCCCGTCTGGTCGCCGAAGGGCGACCTGATCGCCTTTACCAAGCAGACCGGCTCGACCTTCCACATCGGCGTCATGCACCCGGACGGATCGGACGAGAAACTGCTGACCACCAGCTATCTCGACGAGGGTCCGAGCTGGGCGCCCAACGGGCGGGTGATCATGTTCTCGCGGGAAACGGCCGGCCAGGGCGCGCGTTTGTGGACGGTGGACGTGACCGGCCAGGTCAGCCGCGCGGCCGCCTTCCCCGGCGGCGCGTCAGATCCGGCGTGGTCGCCGTTGTTGCCTTGAGGTCGAGGCAATGAAACCAGCAGCGGCGGGGCGGGTTTTGTCAGGACATCGCAAGGCCGTGGCGCCACTATCGGCTTCCGACACGCACGCGGCCGCAAGGAGAAGCAAATGACGTTCAAGGTCAGTGTTGGTGTTCGACTGGCGCTGGTCGGCGGACTGGCGTTCTCGATCGCGGCCTGCGCCTCGCAGCCGAAGCCCGCGCCGCTCGCGCCGACCAACCAGGGGCAGCAGGAACAGCAACAGCCCTACGTCCCACCGGAGCAACAGCCGGTCGCCGAACAGCCGACCGCGGCGGTCCCCGGCTCCGCGCAGGACTTCGTCGTCAACGTCGGCGATCGGGTCTATTTCGACTTCGACCAGTTCACCATCCGCGCCGACGGGATGGACACGCTCGCCAAGCAGGCCCAGTGGCTCGACCGCTATCCGGCGGTGCAGGTGCGCATCGAAGGCAACTGCGATGAGCGCGGGACCGAGGAGTACAACTTCGGGCTGGGCGCGCGTCGGGCGGAGTCGGTGAAAGAGTTTCTGATCAACCACGGCGTCGACGGATCGCGCATAACCACCGTCTCCTACGGCAAGGCGCGGCCGATCGATCCGGGCGACAACGAGGACGCCTGGGCCAAGAACCGCAACGCCCACACCGCGATCACCGGCGGCGCGCAGTAGGCGTCGGCCGTAGTTTAGCCAAGGGTTTCGTGTGAACATCCCGGCATGAAGCTGCGTACGCTCCTGCTCGCCGTGCTGTCGGCCACCCTCCTGGCCGCGCCGGCCGTCGTCGCCCAGGAGGGCGCGCCTCCGGGCGTCGACCAGTCGCTGCGCGACCGTCTCGACCGGCTGGAGAAGCAGCTGCAGGAGGTGCGCGAGATCGTGCTGCAGGCTCGCGCCACCGGCCGGCCGATCGAAATCAAGGAAGCCGGGCCTGACCCGATGGTCACCGCGCTGGGCAGCCGCCTGGACGACATGGAACAGTCGCTGCGCGGGGTGAACGGCCAGGTCGACGACCTGACCCACCAACTCGACCTGGCGCGCAACGACGCCAAAGACGAGAAGACCGAGATCGCGGCGCTGAGCGACCGGCTGGACAAGCTCGAGAAGGCGGTGGCCGCAATGGCCGCGCCCCCGCCGCCAGCGCAGCCCGCGCCCGGCGACAACGGCGCGGCGGCGAACACCGATCAAACGCAAACGGCGCCGGCCGATCAGGGCGACCCGAAGACGGCCTACGCCCATGCCCGCCAGCTCCTCCTCGACGGCGACTATCCGGGCGCGCAGGCGGCGTTCCAGGCCTACGTCGACCAATACGGATCCACGCCGCAGGCTGCGCAGGCGCGCTACTGGCTGGGAGAGACCAAGTACGTGCAGGAAGACTATGCCGGAGCCGCGGCCGCCTACATTGGCGCGACCAAGGGCTGGCCGCAGACCGCATGGGCGCCCGACGCCGTGGTCAAGCTCTCGCTCTCGCTGCTCGAGCTGAACCGCCCCGCCGACGCCTGCGCGGCGCTGGGCGAATTCGATCGCCACTATGCCAAGTCGGGTGGCGCGGCGAAGGCGCGGGCGGACGCGGCGCGGATCAAAGCCAAGTGCGGAAATGATCATTGAGCGCTTCGACGCGCGGCTCGATTCGACGCTGACGCAGCCCCTGGCCGTCGCCTTCTCGGGTGGCGGCGACTCCCTGGCCGCCCTCATCGTCGCTCTGCGCTGGGCCAAGGCATGCGGCCGCCCGGTGATCGCGCTGCACGTCGACCACGGCCTGCAGCCGCAGAGCGGCGCTTGGGCGGCCTTTTCAGCGGAGGTCGCGACTGAGCTAGGCGCCGAGTTCCGCCTTCTCGCCTGGGATGGCGACAAGCCGACGCGCGGATTGGCGGCCGCGGCGCGCCGCGTCCGCCACGCCCTGATCGCCAACGCCGCCCGCGATGCGGGCGCCAGCGTGGTTGTGTTCGGCCACACCGCCGACGACCTCGCCGAGGCGGTGCTGATGCGGGCCGAGGGTTCGAGCCTTGGCGCACTCGGGGTCTGGCGGCCCTCGCCGGTGTGGCCGGAGGGGCGGGAGGTCATGCTCTTCCGGCCGCTGCTGCGTGCGCGCCGCGCCGCGCTGCGCGCCGCGCTGCAGGCCGAGGGCTACGATTGGATCGAGGACCCGGCGAACGACGAGCTCGCCCAGCCCCGCGCCCGCGCCCGCGCCGCCCTCGACCTCGGGCGCTGTGCGCCGCCGCCGGCCGCTGACGATCCTGCGGCCGCCGCGCTGGCGCACGCCGCCGAGATCGACCCGTGGGGCGCGATCGGCTTCGACCGGGAGGCGCTGCGCGCGGAGCCGCCAGCCTCCGCGCTGACGGTTCTTGCCGCGGCGATGCTTTCCGTCGGCGGCGGCGAGCGTCCGCCGCGCCGCCGCTCGGTCGAGGCCCTCCGCGCGCGACTGGCGGCCGGCGAGGCGTTCACCGCCACCCTGGCCGGCGCCAAGCTCGCGGCGCGAGGTCGCCGGGTTCTGGTCGCGCGCGACGCCGGCGAATTGGCGCGCGGGCGATTGCAACCGATGGCGCTGGAGCCCGGCGAACCAAGCGTTTGGGACGGACGCTTCGCGCTCGGGCGGGCGGAAGCGGACGCGACCGTCTCGGCGCTGAAAGGACACGCCGCGCGGCTGAGCGCAGCGGAGCGCAGGGTGCTCGCCAGCGCGCCTGCGATTGCCAGGCCAGCGCTTCCCGTGCTGGTCGACTCGCGAGCACGACCAACTTGCCCGATCCTTGCAGGGCGAAACGGCGTGCGGGCGCGTTCGCTCGCGGGCGGTCGGTTCCTGGCGGCTTGCGGTGCGATCTCCGCCGAGCGGACCGCGCCGGAGGCCGCGGCAATTCGTGCGCGTGGCGAAAAGGCGTGCGGCGCCTTATCTTGAGCCCTGAGCGGCTCTTTGGAGAGGTTTTGAGGGCATGACCTTGCGCAATATGGCCATCTGGGGCGTGATCCTACTGCTCCTGGTTGGCCTCTGGAGCATGGTGAGGCCGGGGGCGAATCCGACCAGCGGGGAGGAAAGTTATTCCCAGCTGTTGCAGAACGTCGAAGCCGGCCGGGTCAAATCCGCCACCCTGAAGGCGCAAAGCGTCGACGTCGTGCAAACCGACGGCAAGCACACCGTGGTCACGCCGGCCGATCAGGGCGACCTGATCAAGGACATGCACGAGCACAACGTCGACATCTCGGTGGTGCCGGCAGGCGGCAGCTTGCTGCTCACCATCCTGCTCAACTTCCTGCCCTTCATCGCCATCGGCGTTCTCTACTTCTTCGCCATGCGCCAGATGCAGGGAGGCGCCCGCGGGGCGATGGGCTTCGGCAAGTCCAAGGCGCGCCTGCTGACCGAGAACAAGAACCGCGTGACCTTCGACGACGTGGCCGGCGTCGACGAAGCCAAGGAAGAACTGTCCGAGATTGTCGACTTCCTGAAGGACCCGGCGAAGTTTCAGAAGCTGGGCGGCAAGATCCCCAAGGGCGCGCTACTCGCTGGCCCGCCGGGCACCGGCAAGACGCTGCTCGGGCGCGCGATCGCCGGCGAGGCGGGCGTGCCCTTCTTCTACATCTCGGGCTCCGACTTCGTTGAGATGTTCGTGGGCGTGGGCGCGAGCCGCGTGCGCGACATGTTCGAGCAGGCGAAGAAGAACAGCCCCTGCATCATCTTCATCGACGAGATCGACGCCGTCGGCCGCCACCGCGGGGCGGGCCTCGGCGGCGGCAATGACGAGCGAGAGCAGACCCTGAACCAGCTGCTGGTCGAGCTCGACGGCTTCGAGGCCAACGAGGGCATCATCGTCATCGCCTCGACCAACCGTCCGGACGTGCTTGACCCGGCGCTCTTGCGCCCCGGTCGTTTCGACCGCCAGGTCGTGGTGCCCAACCCCGACGTGGTCGGGCGCGAGAAGATCCTGCGCGTTCATATGCGCAACGTGCCGTTGGCCGCCGACGTCAACGTCCGCACGCTGGCGCGCGGGACGCCCGGCTTCTCGGGCGCGGACCTGTCGAACCTGGTGAACGAAGCCGCCCTGCTGGCGGCGCGGCGCAACCGCCGCATGGTCTCGATGTATGATTTCGAGCACGCCAAGGACAAGGTCATGATGGGCGCCGAGCGCAAATCCATGGCCATGAGCGAGCAGGAGAAGCGCAACACCGCCTATCACGAGGGCGGCCATGCGCTGGTCGCGCTCACCGTCCCTGGCTCCGACCCGGTGCACAAGGCGACGATCATCCCGCGCGGCCGCGCGCTCGGCATGGTCATGCAGCTGCCCGAAGGCGACCGCTATTCCATGGACTATCAGCAGATGATGGCGCGTCTGGCCATCATGATGGGCGGCCGCGTCGCCGAGGAGCTGATCTTCGGCAAGGACAAGGTCACCTCCGGCGCCTCCTCCGACATCACCGCCGCCACCAGCCTCGCCCGCAACATGGTCACCCGCTGGGGCTTCTCCGAGGAACTCGGCACCGTCTCCTACGGCGACAACCAGGAAGAGGTCTTTCTTGGCCACTCGGTGGCGCGCACCCAGAACGTGTCTGAGGACACCGCACAGAAGATCGACACCGAGGTCCGCAGACTGGTCCAGCACGGCATGGACGAAGCCCGGCGCATCCTGACCGAGCGGATCACCGACCTACACACCCTGGCCAAGGCGCTCCTCGAGTTCGAGACACTGACCGGCGAGGAGATCGAGAACGTGCTCAAGGGCGTCCCGCCGCAGCGGGACGACTTCGAAGAGACGCGCTTGGCGCCGGCCTCGGTCGCCGTGCCCCTGACCCACGCCCCCGATCCCGAGCCCGCGTGAGCCCAGCCGGCCCGAAGGTCATGGGGGTGGTGAATGTCACCCCCGACAGCTTCTCGGACGGCGGCAAGTTTCTCGATTCCGAAGCCGCGGTAGCGCAAGCGCGGCGGCTGATCGCCGAGGGCGCCGACGTGCTCGACATTGGCGGCGAGTCCACGCGCCCCGGCGCGGAGTCGGTGTCCGAGGCCGAAGAGCTTGCCCGCGTCTTGCCGCTGATCGAGACGCTGACCGCTGAAAGCGCACTCCCGATCTCCATCGACACGATGAAGCCCGCCGTCGCCCGCGCTGCCGTTCAGGCGGGGGCGGCGATCTGGAACGACGTCACCGCGCTCGGTTATGCGCCGGAGAGCCTGCCGACGGCGGCGGCGCTCGGCTGCACCGTCATCCTGATGCACATGCAGGGGACGCCGCGCACGATGGCGCGCGATCCGCGCTACGCCGATGTCGTGGCGGAGGTCGCGGCCTTCCTCGACGGACGCGCCCGCGCCGCGATGGCCGCTGGCGTCTCCCCCGCGCGGATCTGGCTCGATCCCGGCATCGGTTTCGGCAAGACGGCTGAGCACAACCTGACCCTGCTCGCCCATCTGGGGCCGATCGTGGCGCTGGGGTTTCCAGTCGTGCTTGGCGTCAGCCGCAAGCGTTTCATCGGCGCAGTCGATCCGAGCACGGCCGCCCGGGCCGACGACCGGCTCGGCGGTTCGGTCGCGGCGGCGCTGGCCGGCGCGCGGGCCGGCGTTGCGGTCGTGCGCGTGCACGACGTGCGCGAGACCCGCCAGGCGCTGGCCGTGCAGGCGGCGATCGAGGCGGCGGGATGATCGGCCGCGTCCTGGCCATTGGAGGCTCCGACCCGAGCGGCGGAGCGGGCATCCAGGCCGACATCAAGACGATCACCGCGCTCGGCGGCTATGCCGCAACCGCGATCACCGCCATCACCGTCCAGGACACCACCGGCGTCATGGCGGTCCATGCCGTCCCGGCCGATGTCGTGGTCGCGCAGGCGCGGGCGGCGCTCGACGACGTTGGCGCCGACGCCATCAAGACCGGCATGCTCGGCTCGGCCGCGACCGTGGAGGCTGTGGCCGATCTGCTCAGTGGAATCGCGGCGCCCATCGTCGTCGACCCGGTGCTGGCGTCGACCAGCGGCGCCGCGTTGCTCGAGCCAAGTGCGTTCGACCTGTTCAAGCGCCGCGTCCTGCCGCTGGCGACCCTGCTGACGCCGAACGCGCCTGAGGCGGAGCGCCTGACCAGCCTGAGGGTGGCGACCACCGCCGACCTCCGCCGCGCTGGCGAAGCGCTGCTGACAGCCGGTGTCAGGGCCGTCCTGATGAAGGGTGGCCATGTCGCCGGCGAATCTGTCACCGACCTGCTGATGTCCCCTGATGGCGAGATCCGGTTCACGAGCCCGCGGATCGAGACGGGCCACGGCCACGGCACGGGCTGCACCTTGGCGTCGGCCTCAGCGACGGGCCTGGCGCAGGGGCTGCCGCTTGCCGAGGCGGTCGGGCGCGCCCACGCCTACGTCGCTGAAGCGCTGCGCCGGGCGCCGGGGTTCGGCGTCGGACGCGGACCGCTGGACCATGCATGGCCGTTGAGGGATCGGTGACGGCGGCGCTGGCCGGCCGCCTCGACGCCATCCTGCGCGTCAGTCCGCGCCTGATGCGCGTCCTTACAATCGCCCGCGAATTGGACCTTCCCGACTGGCGCGTCGTCTCGGGCGCCGTCTATCAGACGGTCTGGAACGCGCTGACCGGCCGCGAGCCGGACTACGGCATCAAGGACTTCGACCTCTTCTATTTCGACGCCGCTGATCTCTCCTACGAGGCTGAGGACGTCGTCATTCGCGCCGCGGCGGCGGCGTTCCCCCCTGATCTCTCGCCCCTGGTCGAGGTGCGCAACCAGGCGCGCGTCCATCTCTGGTTCGAACAGCGCTTCGGCGAGGCCTACATGCCGCTCGCCTGCGCAGATGAGGCGCTCGGCCGCTTTGTCGCGCCGACGTTCGCCGTCGGCGTTCGGCTCGAGCCCGACGGGCGCGTGGACATCGCAGCGCCGTTCGGGCTGGCCGACCTTTTCGCCATGCGCATCCAGCCCAATCCCTGGCGCCCCCGCGCGCGCGGTTGGTCCAGGGTCGTGGAGTCGGCGAAGGCGCGCTGGCCGGAGCTGACGATCGTCGGGCCGGCCGTCTAGCCTCAGACCACCTCGAGCGCCGGTTCTTCGGTCTCCGCCAGAATGCGGGCGACGATGCCCAACGCTTCCTGAAGAACGGCGAGGCTGGGCGCCGCGCCCAGGCATAGCCGCAGCCCAAACTCGCTGCAACCGGGCGCAGTCAGCGCGCTCGGGGGCGTCACCTGCACGTGCTCGCGCAACGCTCGCGCCGCCGCCCGTTCGGCCTCGAGCTCGCTCATCGGCGCCCAGAGTTCGGTCGCGGCCGCATACGGAGGGCGAACAACCAGATCGCCAAGGACGTCGAGCGCCGCGGCGGTTCGGCGGGCGAACTCGCGCCGGTGGTCGTCGAGGATCTCATAGGCGGTTCCGTCCTCGATCCACTGCACCCCGATCAGCCCGCCGAGGCTCGGAGAACCGAAGGCGATGCCACGCAACGCGGTGGTGCAGCGCTCCATCCAGTCCCCACCCTGTGGCGGGACGCAGTAGCCGACGCGCAGGCCAGGCGTGAGGCTCTTGCTCAAGCCGGTCACGTAGAACGTCCGCTCGGGCGCGAGCAGGGCGAGCGGCGGGCGGCCCAGCTCCGCTGCGTAAGCCCCGTAGAGATCGTCTTCGATCAGCAGCAGATCCCGCCGGCGTGCGACGTCCACGATCGCGTGGCGGCGAGCCGTGCCCATCATCCTCCCCGTCGGGTTCTGCAGCGGCTGGACGTAGGCGACGCGGGCACCGCTGGCGGCGACCGCGATTTCGAGGCCCTCAGGCGTCAGCCCTTCGGCGTCCATCGCCGCTCCGTACAGCCGATGGTCGAAGGTGGCGGCCAACGTCTTGACGCCCGAGAAGGTGAGCGCCTCGACAATCAGCGGCGCGCCGGGACGGCTTGCGGCCATGAGAGAGACGGCGATCGCCTGCTGCGCGCCGCCGGTGACGATCACCCGCTTCCAGTCGAGTCCGCCGAGGTTGGCGGTGTCGGTCAGCCAGCGGGCGCCCGCCCGCCGATGGCTCTCGAACCCACCCTGCGGCGCATAGCCCAGATGAGCGCGCAGGTCGCTTCTGCGCCGCACCCGTCCGAGGGCCTCGGTCAGGTGCGCTTCGGCCCGACCGGCCGGCGCTACGTTCATGGCCAGGTCAATCGGCGAATCGCCCGACCCCTCCAACCGTTCGGCCTGCCCGGCGACATAGGTGCCGCGCCCGACGGTCGCGCTAACCAGGCCCCGCGCCTCGGCCTCCAGATACGCCCGCGTCACCGTTCCGACGCCGACGCCCAGCATCTCGGCCATCCGCCGTTGCGTCGGCAGCTTGACGTCCGGCGCGAGCTTGCCGGAGGCGACGTCGGCCGCCAACGCGGCCACGATCCGGTCGCTAAGCCGTCCTTGCCCATCGGCAATGTCCGGTCGCCATTGTGCGCTCGTTCTCATTTGTCGCCGTGACAATATTCTGATTGACCATGCATACAATGCGGAGAGAGTGCGCCGCAGGGCAATCAATACCTTCTCTCGTCTCGGTGCAATCGGTTGTGACAATGTCAGTCCAGGCTCATGCCATATCACCACCCTCGGCCGTGCGGCCTCGCGTTCGGCCACCGTCGATCGCGGTCGAGCTTGCGCGCGAGCGCGACATTCGGCTGGGCGCGGCGCTTGTCAGACCCTCGCGGCGAGAGCTCGTCGTGCGAGAGGGCGACGCGTGCGACTGGAGCCCAGGGTGATGCAGGTGCTGGTGGCGCTGGCCCGCGCCGAGGGCGGCGTCGTCTCGCAACGGGAGTTGATCGACGCCTGCTGGAGCGGGCGGATCGTTGGCGAGGATGCGATCTACCGCTGCATCGTGCGGCTCCGGGCGTTGGCCGCGACGCTCGAGGGCGCTTTCTGCATCGAGACGATCGCCCGTGTCGGCTATCGGCTGATGCGCGCGCAGGCGTGCGAGCGTGGCGGCGAGCGCGCGTCGCCGGACTGGGGTCGCCGGCTTTCCGGCGCCGCGCGCCGATGGGCCAGCCTGTTCGGGATGGGTCGCCGATGAGCGCGCCGGCCGCAGTCTGCGCCATCGCGCTCGAAAGCGCCGGCGTGCGCCTCGAGCCGCTCGCCGAGGATCACCGCGTCGGCTTGCGCCAAGCCGGCCAGTCGCCGGAGATCTGGGCCTACATGCCCTACGCGGCGCGGGGCCGCGGCTTCGACGCCTGGTTCGACCATTCGCTCGCGGCCGCCGCGAGCGGCGCCGAGGCGGTCTGGGCCGTCCGCGCCTCCGCGGAGGGCCCTCTCGTCGGCTCGACCCGCTTTCTCGCCATCGAAGCGGCGCACCGGCGGTTGGAGATCGGCTCGACCTGGTATGCCCCCGACGCATGGGGGACGCGGGTCAACCCCGCCTGTAAGCTCGCCCTCATGCGCTACGCCTTGGAGGACCTCGGCTTCAATCGCGTCGAGTACAAGACCGACATCAGGAACGAGCGCTCGCAGGCGGCGATCGCCAAGCTCGGCGCCCTCCGCGAAGGCGTCTTCCGCGCTCACATGGTGCGGTCGGACGGCACCTTGCGGGACTCGGTCTACTTCTCGGTGATCGCCAGTGAATGGCCGGCGGTGCGCGCGCGGCTCGCCGCGCGCCTGGTCGAGGCGGTCTGACCGTGCGGCAGTGGATGGTCGACGCCTTTGCCGGCAAGCCGTTCCGCGGCAACCCGGCCTGCGTGGTCGAGCCGTTCGACGCCTGGCCGGAGAGCGGCTGGATGCAAGCGCTGGCGGCGGAGAACAACCAGGCCGAAACCGCCTTCCTCCTGCCCACCCAAGATCCGGCCCGGTTCGGCCTGCGCTGGATGACGCCGAGCCTCGAGGTGCCCCTGTGCGGGCACGCGACGCTGGGCTCCGCGCACGTGCTGTTCGAGGAACTGGGCCTACGCGCCGATGCGCTGACATTCGACACCCGCTCGGGCGCGCTCATCGTGCGGCGGACCCCGGAGGGGTTCGAGATGGACTTCCCCGCGGACCGGCCGACGCTCTCGCCCACGCCTGCTGGCTTGGCCGACGCGCTTGGCGCCCAGCCAATCGAGGTCTGGACGGCGGCCTACCTGATCGTCGTGCTCGACAGCGAAGCCGCCATCCGTACGCTCACGCCGGACATCGTCGCCCTGCACCGCATCTCCAGCGAGTCCACCAAGCGCGGCGACGTTGGAGTCGCCGCCCTGGCTGACGCCGGCCAACGGTATGACGTGGTGGACCGATTCTTCGCCCCGGGCGCGGGCGTGCCGGAGGACCCGGCCACTGGCTCGATGCCCTGCATCCTGGCCCCGCTCTTCGCCGACAAACTCGGCCGGGCGCGCGTGCGCTTCCACCAGGCCTATCCGGGCCGCGGCGCCGAGATCGAGACCGAGATGCGGGGGGATCGCGTGCTGCTGCGCGGCCAGGCGGTGACGGTGGTCGAGAGCCGGCTGCGCCTGGATCCGAGCGGCTGACGCCGAGAGCAGATTTTCTCAGGCTGCGGTAGCGACAATTCACTGGCGCTTAGGGCGCGATGGTGTAGACACCGCCCTGGGCCACGCCCTCCCAACGGGGCGCTGCCCATCTGCAAGGATGGGAAGTCAAATGCACAATATCCCCAAGCCGGCCATGCGCCCGGCTCGTCCCCAATTCTCCTCCGGTCCCACCGTCAAGCATCCCGGCTGGCGGCTCGAGAACCTGCAAGCCGCCCCGCTCGGCCGCTCGCACCGTTCCAAGGTCGGCAAGGGCCGGCTGAAGGAGGCGATCGACCGCACGCGCGAGGTGCTCGAGGTCCCAGACGATTTCCTCATCGGCATCGTTCCGGCGTCCGACACCGGCGCGGTCGAGATGGCCATGTGGTCTATGCTGGGCCCTCTGCCGGTGCAGGTCCTGGCCTGGGAGAGCTTCTCCAAGGACTGGGCCATCGACGCCCGCGATCAGCTCAAGCTGTCCAACGTCGAGGTGCTCGACGCGCCCTACGGCCGGCTGCCCGATCTCAGCCGCGTGCGCCCCGATTGCGACCTGGTCTTCGCCTGGAACGGGACCACCTCAGGCGTGCAAGTGACGAACGCCGACTTCATCGCCGCCGACCGCAAGGGCATCGTGATCTGCGACGCGACCAGCGCCGCCTTCGCCCAGCCGCTGGACTGGCCCAAGCTCGATGCCGTCACCTTCTCCTGGCAGAAGGTGCTGGGCGGCGAGGCGGCGCACGGGATGCTGATCCTCTCACCGCGCGCGGTCGAGCGGCTGGAGACCTACACGCCTCCGTGGGGCCTGCCGAAACTGTTCCGCATGGTCTCGAAGGGTAAGCTCAATCGCGACATCTTCGAGGGCGCGACCATCAACACGCCCTCGATGCTGTGCGCCGAGGACTATCTCGATGCGCTGAAGTGGGCGTCTTCGATCGGCGGCCTTTCGGCCATGCACCATCGGGCCGACGAGAACACAGCGGTGCTCAGCCGTTGGGTCGAGAAGACCCCCTGGATCGACTTCCTGGCCGAAGTCCCGGCCACGCGGTCCAACACCAGCGTCTGCTTCAAGATCGTCGACCAAAGGGTGACCAGCCTGCCGAACGAGGGGCAGGCCGAATTCGCCAAGAAGCTCTCGGACCTGCTCGAGAAGGAGGGCGTGGCGCTCGATGCCGCCAGCTATCGCGATGCGCCGCCGGGCTTGCGCATCTGGTGCGGCGGCGCGGTCGAGGCGTCCGATCTCGAGGCGCTGACGCCGTGGCTCGACTGGGCGTTCGCGACCGTCGCCGACGAACTGCTCGAGGCTGCGTGAGCGTCATGGCCCCGAAAGTTCTCATCGCCGACAAGCTCTCGCCGGCGGCCATCGACATCTTCAAAGCCCGCGGCGTCGATGCCGACGTGAAGACCGGCCTTTCGAAGGACGAGCTGCTCAAGATCATCGGCGACTACGATGGCCTGGCGCTGCGCTCGGCCACCAAGGCCGACAAGGAGGTCATCGCCGCCGCGAAGCGGATGAAGGTGATCGGCCGCGCCGGCATCGGCGTCGACAACGTCGACATCCCGGCGGCCACCGCGGCGGGAATCGTGGTGATGAACACCCCGTTCGGCAACTCCATCACCACCGCCGAGCACGCGATCGCGCTCATGTTCGCGCTCGCCCGCCAGCTGCCCCAGGCCGACCAGTCCACCCAGGCCGGCAAGTGGGAGAAGAACCGCTTCATGGGCGTCGAGCTGTCGGCCAAGACGCTCGGGCTGATCGGCTGCGGCAACATCGGCTCGATCGTCGCCGACCGCGCCAACGGACTGAAGATGAAAGTGGTCGCCTACGATCCGTTCCTGTCGCCCGAGCGGGCGGTGGAGCTGGGCGTGGAGAAGGTCGAGCTCGACGAGCTCCTGGCGCGGGCCGACATCATCACCCTGCACACGCCGCTCACCGACAAGACCCGCAACATCCTGAGCGTCGAGGCGCTGGCCAAGGCCAAGAAGGGTGTCCTGATCATCAACTGCGCCCGCGGCGGCCTGGTCGACGAGCAGGCGCTGCGCGAGGGTCTTGATTCCGGCCACATCGGCGGGGCGGCCTTCGACGTCTTCGTCGAGGAGCCGGCGACCGCCAACGTGCTCTTCGGCGCGCCGAACTTCATCGCCACCCCGCATCTCGGGGCCTCGACGCTCGAGGCGCAGGAGAACGTGGCGCTGCAGGTCGCCGAGCAGATGAGCGACTACCTGCTGACCGGCGCGGTCACCAACGCGCTGAACAGCCCCTCGGTCACTGCAGACGAAGCGCCCAAGCTCTCGCCGTATATCGCGCTCGCCGAAAAGCTTGGGGCCTTCGCTGGGCAGATGGTCGACGTGGGCCTGAAAGCCATCGACCTTGCGTACGAGGGCGACGTGGCGGCGCTGAACGTCAAGCCGCTCACGGCCGCTGCGCTGGCCGGGTTGCTCCGGCCGATGCTGACCGACGTCAACATGGTCTCCGCGCCGGCGATCGCGAAGGAGCGCGGCGTCACCATCTCGGAATCGCGCCAGGACAACTCGCCGGTGTTCGACAGCCTGATGCGGATCGTGGTGACGACCGAACTCGGCAAGCGCTCGTTCGCGGGCACGCTGATCGGCGGCGCGCCTCGCGTGGTCGAGGTCAAGGGCATGGACCTGGACGCCCCGTTCGGTCCGGCCATGCTCTACGTCAACAACCAGGACAAGCCCGGCTTCATCGGCCGCCTTGGCGCGCTCCTGGGCGATGCCGGCGTGAACATCGCGACCTTCAACCTCGGTCGCCGCGCGGCCGGCGAGGACGCCATCGCGCTGGTCGGCATCGATTCGGCGCCGGACGAGGCTCTGCTCTCCAAGGTGAAGGCCCTTCCGCACGTGAAGGAAGCCCGCGCGCTCCGGTTCTAGGGTCGGCGCCGATGTGGTAGAAAGGGACGTCATGGCCCGCTGGATTGCGGCGCGTGGCGCCGCGGCGCCGTATTCGGAGAACAGCGATGCGGATGGAGCCCTCCCTTGAATTTGCCGACGCCGAAGCGATCGCAGTCGCCTGCCGCGCCGCGGCCGAACACGCCGGCGCCTCTGTGGCGATCGCCGTCGTCGACGATGCCGGCGGGCTCTTGCACCTCCAGCGTCTTGACGGCGCCAAGGCGCATGCCGCCGACCTTGCTCATCGCAAGGCCCGGACCGCGGCGGCGCTCGGCCTTTCGACGGCGATCCTCGAGCAGATGGCCAGAGCCGGGCGGCTGCCGCCGACCGATCTGCTGGCGCTGGGCGGTGGTCTGCCCGTCCTTAAGGACGGGCAGTGCGCCGGCGCTGTTGGCGTCTCCGGCGCGACGTCCGATATCGACGAACAGGTCGCCGCGGCGGGCGTGACGCTTATGGACTACCGCCCGCGACCCACGCCCGGAAGCGGGCGATACCGTCCTCGAGCGGCGATAGCGGACCCAGGATAGCGTCCGGCGAGCGCAGGCCCGCCTGCACACGCTCGCAGACCACCATGTCCTCTTGATGGATGGCGAAGAGCTGGGCCCGGGCGCGCTCCATGTCCTCGGGATCGGACGCCCGCTCGGGCGGGTAGAGCCCCACGATGTCCAGCTCGATGCGCTCGGGCGCGGTCGGGGTGAGCCGGTACCAAACGGCCGAGCCGTCGGCGGCGGTCATCGCAAGCAGGAAGAGCGGGAAGATGACGAAGACCCGAAGCGCGCCGGCCTCCGGGTGCACAGGATGCCGGATCTCGATCCACTGGTGGGTGCTCACTGACGCGTCCGTCTGTCCGCCGGGCCAGGGCGGCTGCAACGTCCCGGCGTGCGGTCCGATGTGGTGGTACGATTCTCCGAAGTTCTCGACCATCACCTTCCAGTTCCAGGCGTGATCGAAGCGCATGCGGTAACCGATCCGAAGCGTGGCCAGGTGGGCGGGGTCGAGCGCCTCGCGCAGGGGGGCGAGCTGCTCCGCAACCGGCGGGAGCGCGCCAGCGAGGCTCACAAACACCCAGCCGCCCCATTCGGCGACGGCGTAGCGCGGCAGGTCGCAACCGGCGATCTCGACGTCCCCCATGAACGGCGCCGCCGCCAGCGCGCCGTCCAACCCGTAGGTCCACAGGTGATAGGGGCAGCGGATCGCGTCGGCCTGCGCCTCGCCCTCGACCAGGGTCATCGCGCGGTGGCGGCAGACGTTCGACAGCGCGTGCGCCGCGCCGGACCGGTCGCGGGTCACCAGCACCGGCGTCGCGCCGACCATGCCCGCCTTCTGGGCGCCGGCCACGGCGAGCTCCTCGGAGCGGCAGACTGGAATCCAGGCTGCCGCCAACCTCTCGCGGCATTCGCGATCGAAGGCCTCGGCCGTGCGGTAGTCCCTGGGCGCCAGGGCCATGCTTGTCGCCTCTCCCCGTTTCGTCCCTATTAGCGTCCAATCCGGCGGCGGCCGATAGGACGGCGGGATGGACAGGCGACATACGAGCGCGCACGTCGCGCACTTCGAGCGGCACGGCTGGGTGCTGATCGAGCGGTTGCTCGGCGAGGCCGAAATCGACGCCGCCCACCCCGGCCTCTTCCAGCTCTACCCGACGCCGGAGCAGTTCCGCTCGGGCGCCGATCCCCGTGTCGCGCGTTTCCGCAGCGGTTCGGACGCGCCGGAGAACGAGGGCGAGGACCCGCGGTTTCGGCCGCTGCAGTTCGCTGGCTTACAAGAGTTTCCGTTTCCGGACCCGGCGCTGAACCTGCTGCCTCTGCACCCGGCTATCATCGCCGTCGCCGAGGACTTGCTGCACACCCGCGACGTTCGCCTCTACCAGGCCGAGACCTTCGCAAAGTACACAGGCGTGACCCAGTACGATCAGCCGTTCCACGCCGACTACACAAACCACGTGATGCTGCCGCCCCGGCGCGACGGCCGCTGGCGCCAGATTCACCTCTTCCTCTACTTGAGCGATGTGACCGCAGCGCACGGGCCGACCCGCATCGTCAGCCGCACGCTCACCGATGACACGCCGCTCGTGGCGCTGTCGTTTCCGCGCGCGCGGGTATCGGCCGAACGTCACGCGGACTGGGAGGGGGCGGCGACGAGCGCGGTCGGACCGCGCGGCTCGCTCCTCGCCTACAGCGCCGATGTCGTCCACCGCGGCACGGAGATGACGCTCGAAGGCGGCGGCCGTTTCTTCTTCAACCTCGCCTACCGCGCGGCGGACGCAGACTGGGTGGGCGGCAATCCCTGGCCGCGCAAGGGCATCAGTCCGGGCTGGACGCCGCTGGTCGAGGCGCTCAGCGTGCGCCAGCTGCAAGCGCTCGGCTTTCCGCCGCCCGGCCATGCGTATTGGGACGCCGAGACGCTGGCCGGTGCGGCCCAGCGCTATCCGAAGCTCGATCTAGCGCCCTGGCGCGCCGCCTTGAGGAGGGCCTAGGCCGATGCTGGTGATCGATCGGGAAGCGGTCCGGCAACGGCTGACCTACGAGGTCTGCATTCCGCTCGTGCGCAAGGCGATGATCGCGCTGTCGCGAGGCGAGACGCGCCAGCTGTTGCGCACGATCATCCCGCTGGGCGGCGGGCATGCGTTCGGCATCATGCCAGGCGCGCTCGGCGAGCACGCCGCCTTCGGCGCGAAGCTGATCAGCGTCTTCCCCGATAACTTCGACAAGGGCATCCAGTCGCACCAGGGCGTCGTCGTCCTGTTCGACGGCGAGAGCGGCGCCGTCGCCTGCGTCGTGCATGCCGGCGAGGTGACCGCCATCCGCACCGCGGCCGCAAGCGCCGTCGCCACCGATGCGCTGGCGCGGCAAGACGCCTCGCGGCTGGCGATCCTGGGCTACGGCGAACAGGCGACGACGCACGCGCGGGCGATCGCCCGCGTCCGCCGGATCGCCTCGATCGAGGTCTGGGGCCGCTCGCTCGATCGGGCGGACGCCTTCGCCGGCCGCATGCGGGACGAGCTCGGCCTGCCGGTCCGCGCCCACGCCGCCGCCGAAGCGGCCGTGGCCGAGGCCGACATCATCTGCACGGTGACGAACGCCCGCGAGCCCATACTGCTCGGCCGCTGGGTCAAGTCGGGCGCGCACGTCAATCTCGTCGGCTCCAGCGCCCCCGGTCCGGTGGAGGTCGACGACGATCTGGTCGTCCGGTCCCGCTTCATCGCCGACCATCGCGACGGGGTGCTGGCGCAGGGCGCGGAGTTCCTGAAGGCGAAGGAGAAAGGCCTGATCGGCGACGACCACGTCGTCGGCGAGATCGGCCAGGTGCTCGACGGCGCCATTCCGGGCCGCCAATCGGACGAACAGATCACCGTCTACAAGTCGCTCGGCCACGTCGTGCAGGACCTCGCCGCCGCCCAGGCGCTCTACGAGGCGCTTCAGCCACGCGGCGTGTAGGCGGCATAGGTCGCCAGATCGACGTCCGCATCCGGCCAGCGCCGGCGGAGCCAGGCTGCGGCATCCTCCTGCCAACCGGCTAGCGCAGGCCACGCGCGATGCCGGCGGGCGGTCCGGGCGCCGGCCTCCAGCGTGGCGAGCATCTGGACGCGGCTCGCATCTCCCGGCGCGCGGGCGTCGAGCGTCGGAAACCGGGCGAAGCGATCGCAGGCCTCCGCAAGGCAGACCGCGGCCATGCCGTGGCCGAACAGGACGTCGTCCTCCCCCTCGGCCACGCCCGCGGCCAGCGCGCCACGGAAGGCGTCCTCCAGCGCCGCGTTGCGCGGATGTTCAACCGTGATCCAGGCAGGCCCGGGAACATGGATCCAGACCGCGTTCACCAGCGCGTGGCGATAGTCGGCGAACTCGAAGTCGATCAGCCGGCCGCCGCCCGCGCCGATGAGGACGTTGTTCGGCTGCGCATCGCCGTTGGTCAGCGTGAGGAACGCACCGGGCTCTAGGATCGTGCGCTCGACCTTGGCGAGCTCGGCCGCCCCTTCGCCCTCGATGGGCAGGCCAAGGGCGGCAAGCCGCTCGCGCGTCGCCGGCCACGCCGGCCCCAGCCCGCGCGCGCGCCCCGCCCTCCGGTCTGGAGCGCCGTAGCGCGCGCGGATCGCTGCGTAGTCGGCCTCGATGCCGGCCGTGGCCGCGCCGAGCGCGCCCATGCCGCGGGCGAAAGCCAGAAGATCGTCGGCGTGCGCGCCGGCGCCGTCGCGGCAGATCAGGTCAGCGAGGGGCGTCCCCCCGACGTCCTCGAGCACCAGCACGGCCGCCTGCAGGTCGGCGGCGACGACGCGGGGCGCCGCGGTGAACCCGATCGCCTCGAGGAACTCGAGCGCCGCCCGCTCGGTCGCCATCCCGCCGCGGGTCGACGCGGAAGCCGTTTGGATCTTCGCGCAGCCACTTCACGATCACGCTCGCAGGCGCGCCGGCGCCGGCCAGTGCGCAGCGCATCGCCGACCAGGGCGCCAAGGGCTGGGCGGCTGCGATCGTCGTCGGGCGGCCGAGCGCGGCGGACAGGAGGGCGGTCAGCTGATCGATGGCGGGCGGGGCCAAGGGCTCTCGGACGGGGCTGTTGCGGGAATGGCGCGACCTATAGCCGTTCCGATCCGGCCAACGCCAGCCACGCCCGCCGCGCTTGACCTCGCGTGCCGCGGCGGTCATGCCGCTCCAAGTTTCCCGAGGGTCCGCATGGCCGACCGCGACAACGAGGATCCGTCCGGCTGGGACGTCGCCACCCGCTTGGTGCACGGCGGTTCGCTACGCTCGAGCTTCGGCGAAACCGCCGAGGCGATCTTCCTCACCCAAGGCTACATCTACGACTCGGCCGAGAGCGCCGACGCGCGCTTCGCCGGGACCGAGCCGGGCTTCATCTACTCGCGCTACGCCAATCCGACGGTGAGGATGTTCGAGGACCGCCTGGCCCTACTCGAAGGCGCGGAAGCCTGCCGCGCGCAGGCGACCGGCATGGCGGCGGTGCACCTGGCGCTGATGGGGCTCTTACGCGCCGGCGACCACGTCGTGGCGGGCCAGGCGCTGTTCGGCTCAAACCGCTGGCTGATGAACAACTGGCTTCCCCGGTTCGGCATCGAGGCGACGATGGTTCCGGCGAGCGACCTCGAGGCCTGGAAGGCGGCGTTGCGGCCCAACACCAAGCTCGTCCTCATCGAAAGCCCGGCCAACCCGCTCCTGGAGATCACCGATATCGAGGGCGTGGCCCAGCTCGCCCACGCGGCTGGCGCGAAGGTCCTCGTCGACAACGTCTTCGCATCGCCGATCCTGCAGAAACCGCTCATGCTGGGCGCCGACGTCGTCATCTATTCGGCGACCAAGCACATCGACGGCCAGGGCCGCGTGCTGGGCGGCGCGGTTCTGGGCGCGCAGGCGCTGCTCGAGGACGCCTACCGCGACCCGATCCGCCATACCGGGCCGGCGCTGTCGCCTTTCAACGCCTGGGTGCTGCTGAACGGCCTTGTCACGCTGGACCTGCGGGTGCGGCGGCAGAGCGAGACCGCCGCGATCCTCGCCGATCGGCTTGCCGGGCACCCGAAGGTCGTGACCTGCCGCTATCCTGGGCGCAAGGACCATCCGCAGCATGAGCTCGCGCGCCGGCAGATGACCGGCGGCGGCAACGCGATGATCGGCGGGGGCACGCTCATCGCCTTCGACCTCGGCAATCAGGCGCGGGCGTTCAACGTGCTGAACGCGCTCAAGATCATCGACATCTCCAACAACCTCGGCGACGCGCGCTCGTTGGCCACGCATCCCACGACCACCACCCATCGGGCGATGACCGAGGAGCAGCGGCTGGAGATCGGTCTGACCGCGGGCTGGGTTCGCCTCTCGGTCGGCCTGGAGAGCGCGGCCGACCTCTGGCGCGACCTCGAGCGCGCGCTGGCCGGCGCATGACCCGCGGCCCCCGGCCCTCGGCCGGCCCAAGCTTTCGTGAAAGCCGGCCCGCGCTCGATCGGGCGGTCTACGAAGCCCGCACCGGCCAGATCATCGTGCGCGTCGAGCCGCGCTTTTTGCCGGAACAGTCCGACGAGCGCGAGCGTCGGTACGTATGGGCTTATACGGTCGAGATCGAGAACCATGGCGAGGAGACCGTCCAGCTGCTCTCAAGGCGCTGGCTGATCACCGATGCGCTGAACCGCACCGAAACGGTGGTCGGCGAAGGCGTGCGTGGAGAGCAACCGACGCTCGGTGCGCGGCAGGCGTTTCGCTACACCTCCTTCTGCCCGCTCGGCACGCCTTCGGGCGAGATGCGCGGCGCCTACCAGATGATCACCGACGCGGGCGCGGTCTTCGAGGTCGAGATCCCGGCGTTTTCGCTGCACCTACCCAGCGCGAGGCGCAATCTGAACTAGTCGGCGCCGTCGCGGGTGTGCAGCACGAGCCGGCGAACAAGCGCCGCATCGGCGACGAGGTTGCTGAGCATGGCCTGCTGCAGGCGGGCGAAACGGCGCTGGTCCTCTTCCTCGATCCCGTCCAGCGCGCGGCGATTGACCCGATAGACGGCCCTCAGCGCCTGTTGGTTGGCCGTGCGGCCATCGGGGGTGACCCGAAGCAGAACCTGACGGCGGTCCGTTGGCGGGGTCTCGCGACTGACGAGGCCGCCGGCGACCAGCTGGTCGACCGTACGGGTCATCGTCGTGCGGTCGACGGCGCTGAAGTCTGCGAGCTCCGACATGCCAAGCGGTTCAAGCCGGGCGATGACGCTGAGCGCGCGGTAGCGCGCGACGTTCAAACCGAGTGGGCGAAACGCCTCCTCGAGCACGGCTTCCCGGTGGCGGGCCAGGACCGCGAAAAGATGGAAGACGTAGGTGATCACGTCGTAGGGGAACTCGCCCTCTGGATCGGTCGTGGATGCCGGGCGCTGGGCTTTGGGGGCCGTCATCGGAAATCCTGGGCGACGGTTGAGCTCGGCCTTCGTCAAATTCAGAGAACCAGATTATGCGAACCTACACAAGGTGCAAGCGATATATTTGTGAACCACATTATGTGTATCTGCACTTTGTTCTTGACGCGAGGGCTCGGCGTCCGTAGGGGATGCCGCCGCACGCGAGGAACTCCAATGTCTGCCGCGAAAGACGAAGCCGACGACGTCAAGCTGATCACGTTCCGCGTCGTTCGCTCGCCGGCGGGCTGGCGCATCTACGGCGTCGAACAGCTGGCCAATTCGACGCTCTATCTGTCGCTCGACGCCGCGCTGACCCAAGCGCGCTCGATGGCCGACGTGCTCGCCCGGCATGGCCATCCGGCGCGGGTGATCGTCGATCCCGACGTCGTCCTGGACTGAACGTCAGCCGACGGTCGTCGGCTCGATCGCGTAGGTGCGCGAGCAGTACTCGCAAGTGACGCGGATCATCCCGTCGGCCTCGACCATCTCGGCGCGCTCGGCGGCCGGGAACGACTTCAGCACCCGCTCGATCCGCTCCGTCGAGCAGCGGCAGAAGGCGCTCAGCGGCTTCGGCTCGAACAGGCGAACCCCGCGCTCGTGGAACAGTCGATAGAGCAGGCGGTCGGGCGGCAAGGCCGGGTCGATCAGCTCGTCCTCGCCGACGGTCCTGATCAACGCCTCGGCCGTCTCCCACGCATCCTCCGTCGGCCCGCGCGCGTCGTCGGCGGCGACGTTCTGCAGGATCAGGCCGCCGGCCCGCCACCGCGGTCGTTCGTCGTTGCGGACCTGGCCAACCGATAGCCGAACGCGGGTCGGCGTCTGCTCCGACTGGGCGAAGTAGTGCTCGGCCGACAGCGCCAGCGTCTCGCCCTCGATCGGCGTGACGCCCTGATAGCGCTCCATGTCGTCGCCCTGGTCGATGGTCATGATGAAGAGACCCTGGCCGAGCAGGGTTCGCGCGCCCGGCTGGGCGAACCCGCCCGAGACCGCCGCCACGCGCGCCGCATCGTAGCGACAATAGCCGCGCAGGGCGCCCTTCGTGTCGTAGTCGGCGACGACGTAGGCGACCGGCCCGTCGCCCTGCGCCTGCAGGATCAGCTTGCCTTCGAACTTCAGGCTGGCGCCGACCAGCGCGGCGAGCGCGCAGGCTTCGCCCAGCAGGTTGGCCACGGCGTCCGGGTAGGCGTGGCGGCTCAGCACCTCGTCGACAACCCGGCCGAGCCGCGCGATCCGCCCGCGTACCGGGCGGCCCTCGATCTGAAAGGCCGCGACCAGGTCGTCGTCGATGCGCCGGGTGTCGGTCTGGGACAAGCTGTGGCTCGGCGGACGCGGCGCGGAGCGCGCGAACGGGGTAGGGTGCTAAGGAAAAGTCGAGGCGAAGATAGGCGCCCCGGCGCCCCGGCGCCAGGGCGGACGCAGACGATGCAGGCTCCCGAGATGACGGCTCCATTCTGGCGCGGAGAGCGGATCCGGCTGCGCGCGCTCGCCAAGGCGGACGCCGCCCACTGGCTCGTGTTCGACGATGACTCGGAGGCGATCCGCACGCTCAACCTCGGGATCAGCCTGCCTCGCTCGCCGAGCCAGGCCGAGGAGTGGGCCGAACGGTTCGCCGACTTCAAGAACGCCGACGAGGCGATGATCTTCACGATCGAAACCCACGCCGGCGACTACGTCGGCAGCCTCAACCTCGGTGGCGTCGATCGCCGGAACGGCACGTTCGGGACGGGAACGCGGCTCTCGGCTGAGCATCGCGGCAAGGGCTATGCGCTCGAGGCCAAGCGGATCGTGCTGCGCTACGCGTTCAACGAGATGCGGCTGCAGAAGTACAACATCCGCTGTCTCGAGACGAACGCAGCCGTCATCCGCCACGCGGCACTGCTCGGCTGTCGCGAGGAGGGCCGCATCCGCCGCAACGTGTTCACCGCCGGCCGCTTCTACGACGAACTGCTGTTCGGTCTGACCCGTGAGGAGTGGGAGGCGGATGAAGCCAGGCGAGCGCGCTGAAGCGCCACGCTATGCGATCGCGCCGAGGCACCAGGCGATGATGGCTTTCTGGGCATGGATGCGGTTTTCGGCCTCGTCCCAGACGACCGACTGGGGCCCGTCGATGACGCCGGCGGTCACCTCCTCGCCGCGATGGGCGGGCAGGCAATGCAAGAAGAGGGCATCGGGCGCGGCCAGCGCCATCAGCGCTTCGTCGACCTGGTAGGGTCGCAGGGTCTTGAGCCTGGCCTCTCCGTCCCCGTCGCCCATCGATACCCATGTGTCGGTCATCACCGCGTCGGCGCCGCGCACGGCGGCCGCGACATCGTCTGTCAGCTCGACCTTGGCGCCGGCGCGCATGGCGCGCGCGAGCGCCTCCCGATCAGGCTCGTAGGCCCGCGGGCAGGCGATGGTCAGCCGGAAATCCAGCTTCGCCGCCGCCTGGATGAAGCTCGCGCACATGTTGTTGCCGTCGCCGACCCAGGCCAGTGTCTTGCCTTCAACAGGCCCCCGGCGCTCCTCGAAGGTCATGAGGTCGGTGACGATCTGACAGGGGTGGCCCTTGTCCGAGAGTCCGTTGATCAGAGGAACGCTGGCGGCGCTTGCGAACCGCTCCTGGGTCGCTTGCGTGTTCGAGCGGATCATCACGATGTCGACCATGCGTGAGAGCACCCGCGCTGTGTCTTCGATCGTCTCGCCGCGGCCGAGCTGCATGTCCGAATTGGTGGCGATGATCGAGGCGCCGCCCAGCTGGCGGATGGCCGCGTCGAACGAGAACCAGGTGCGGGTCGAGTTCTTCTCGAAGATCATCGCCAGAGTGCAGTCCCTGGCTGGCTGGTCGTCGTCGCGCGCGCCCTTGCGTCGGCCGGCGCGCGCTGCCTTGCGCGCCTTGGCGTCCTCGAGGATGGCGCGCAGGCTCGCGGGCTCGATGTCCCACAGATCGATGAAATGGCGGGGCGGCATGCGGCGCCGGTCGCTCACGCCGGCGCCTTGGCCCGCACCGCCTCGCACGCGCGCTCCAGCTTCTGGACGGCCTCGCGCGCCTCGGCCTGGCTGATGATGAGCGGCGGCAGCAGCCGCACGCAGTTGTCGCCGCCGCCGGCGATCAACAGCTTCTGGTCGCGGGCGAGCACCATGAACTCGCGGTTGTTCGGGATCAGCTTGAGTCCGATCAGCAGGCCATGGCCGCGGATCTCGCTGACCACGTCGGGGAAGCGATCCTTCAGTCCAGCGAGCTGCTGGGCGAAGTAGCCGGCCACTTCGCGCACGTGCGCCAAGAGATCGGGGTTGGTCAGCTCCTCGAAGGCCGCCAGGCCGACCGCCATCGCCAGCGGATTGCCGCCATAGGTCGAGCCGTGCGCGCCCACGGTCATCCCCTTGGCGGCCTCGGCGGTCGCGAGGCAGGCGCCGACGGGAAAGCCGCCGCCCAGCGCCTTGGCGATGCACATGATGTCCGGCGCGGCGTTCTCGGCCCACTCGTAGGCGAAGAGGCGGCCGGTGCGGCCGAGCCCGCACTGGATCTCATCGTAGATCAGAAGCGCGCGCTTCTCGTCGCAGAGGGCGCGCAGGCGATCGAGCTGGGCGGGATTGAGAGAGCGCGCGCCGCCTTCGCCTTGCACCGGCTCGATGATCACGGCCGCCGTCGTCGGACCCATCATCGCCTCGAGCGCATCGAGCTCGCCGAACGGCGCCTGGCGATAGCCAGGCAGCCGCGGGCCGAAGCCCTCGAGGTAGCTCGCATTGCCCGATGCGTTGACGGCGGCGTAGCTCCGCCCGTGGAACGAGCCCTCGAAGCCGATCACGTCGATGCGCTCGGCGTCACCCTTGGAGGCGTGGTAGCGGCGCGCGGTCTTGAGCGCGCACTCGACGGCCTCGGTGCCGGAGTTGGTGAAGAAGACCACGTCGGCGAAGGTTGCCGCGCAGATGCGGTCGGCCAACGCCTCCTGCTCGGGGATGCGGTAGATGTTCGACACCTGCCACAGCTTGCCGCCCTGGCGTGTCAGGGCGTCGACCAGCTTGGGATGCGAATGGCCCAGCGCGTCGACGGCGATGCCGGCGACGCAGTCGAGGTAGACCTCGCCATCGGTCGACCACAGGCGCACGCCCTCGCCACGCTCGAACGCCAGCGGCGCTCGGCTGTAGACGCCCATGATGTGGGTGTCGGGCGAAGGGGCCTGTCCGTCCGCCATGGCAGCCTCCCAAAAGCGGAACGTCCCCGAGGCCGCTGGGCGACGGGGACTTCAAGGGCAGGGCTTTTCGCCGCACCCGCCCGGCGTGTCAACTCAGGTTTTCAGGCGTGCGGCGTCGGCCCGACGCGGCCGGGGCCGCGACAAATTGACTCAAAATATTGATCTCTGTGGATAGATCGCACCGGCTCATTGTGTCCGTTAACCATTTGTTTACCATATTTAGTAGGGATGGTTCGCCGGCGCGACCATGGGGCGCTAAATATGGTGTCGCCGGCGCACTAGCTTAAGGCTGGAGGGCGCAATGGGCTGGACGGACGAACGCGTCGAACTATTGAAAAAGCTTTGGCTGGAGGGCCTCTCGGCCAGCCAGATCGCCAAGCAGCTCGGCGGGGTGACTCGCAACGCCGTGATCGGCAAGGTGCACCGGCTGGGGCTCTCGGGCCGCGCCACCCCTTCGCAGCCGAGCCGCCCGACCTTCAAGACGCCGCGGCCGCCGCGGCCGATCACCCACGCGACGCCGCGCCGGCTGGAGCCCAGGCCGCAGCCGATGCCGGCCCCGGTCTACTTCGTCGAGGAGCCGGGATCGGCGACGGTGCTCACGCTGGGCGCTCACATGTGCAAGTGGCCGATCGGCGATCCGGCGACCGACAGCTTCACCTTCTGCGGCCGCCGCTCGGACGGCGACGGGCCCTATTGCGTGAACCATGCCCGCATCGCCTACCAGCCGCAGCAGCCGCGTAAGCGCTCGGCCGTCTCCGAGCTCACCCGGTCGCTCCGCCGCTACATCTAGCGTCTACCCGCCGGCGTAGATCGTCCGTGTCTCGGTCGTCGCGACGGATCCGTCGCGCGCCGTCATGCGGGCCGCGAGCTGGTGCGCGCCGGGCGTCAACGCGGCCGGCGGCAGGTCTAAGGTGAAGCGCAGCCGCGGATAGTCGGGATCGTAGGCGAGCGCCGCTGGTCGGGGCGTGTCCGGCGGCGACAGACCGAGCTTCGCCTGGCCCACGACCCGGTCGTCCAGCAGGATATCGACCCGGGCGACGCCGCTCGGCGCGGCGGCAAGCCCGTTCACCGTGCGCTGGCCGGCGCCGCTGAGGATGGCGTTGCGCCGTGGCCAGCCGACGTAGACCGGCGGCAGGAAGGGGCAGGGCGCGGCCGCGCCGGGCGCATCTGCGCCGACGCGGGCGATGAAGGTCTGCATGACGAGCCGCCCTGGCGGGGCGGTCACCGTCTCAACAGGCTCGATGCCGCTGAAACTCCGGCAGAGCTGGACGCGAAACGCGGTCTCGGCGGGGTCGTCGTACAGATAGGGCGGCAGCGGCAGGAGGATGACGACCGGCGCGCCCGTGTGGCCGGTGAGCAAGGCGTCTCGGTCCAGCCCGATGGCGTGGCGGAACACATCGAAGCGGGCGGCATGCTCGCGCGGATCGCCGAGCGCGAACACCTGGCGGCCGGGCTGGCCGGGAAACTCCAGCCTAACCGCCTCCACGTGGCCGGCGGTTGCGAGCAGCGGCGGCGCGCCGAAGCGCGCGGTCGCCAACGCCCTGGCGCGCGCGATCAGCGGTTCGAACTGGCCGAAGGGCTCATGCTCGGCGGTGATCTGCTCGCGGATGGCCAGCGGAACGCGTTCCGGATGCGCCCAACCGACGAGCACCCACAGCGACGCCATAACGACGCCCGCGAGCGTGATCAGCGGACTGGTCGCCACCAGCGCCTCGCGCAACCTCCGATGCGCCGCGTTGGGCGTGGAATCGACGAAGCCCACTAGCGCGCCCGGCAGGAAGGGGATGAGCGCCACGTAGGCCTCGATCGGCCACTGCGGCGCGACGGTCTTGTCGAATGGGCTCAAAGCCGCATAGAGCCCGAAGAGCGGCAGGCCGACCCAGAGCAGCAGGGCGCTCGCCGCTTCGCCGGCGCGGGCGCGGCGCCAGGCGCTCCAGGCTCCCCCGACCATGCCCACGAAGAAGGCCGGCGTGCAGGCGGCGACCTGGATGGCGAAGAAGCCGAGCGGGCCTGCGAGGCTTAGCGACCAGCCCTGCTGGTCCATCAAGTGGTAGGTCACCGCCGGCGCGCGGCTCACGATGTTGTAGGCGATGGATGGCGCAAGACCGGCCGCGGCCAGACCGCCCGCGAGCCAGAACCCCGGCGCCCGCCACAGCGCGCGGCCGGCGCGGGTCGCGAGCGCGAAGCCCAGCACCCCAAGGCCGGCAACGGCGAAGCGGTAGTGGATGAAGAGGCCGAGTCCGCCTGCGGCCCCGGTCAGGATCCACCAGCCGAGGCGCCCGGAACGCTGGGCGCGGATCAGCCCGCCCAGCATCAGCGCCAGCAGGATCTGCATGGCGGCTTCCGAGTAGAAAATCACCCCGGAGGCGGCGAGCGGCGGCATGATCATCGAGAGCAGCGCCGCCCAAATGCCGTTGCGGCGGCCAGCGACCGGCTCGGCCAGGAAATAGATGGCGAACGGCAGCGTCTGGGTGACGGCGAGCGCCGGCAGGCGGATGGCCAGCGGCGACCAGCCGAACAGCGCGATACAGGCGCGCGCGAACAGCGGCCATCCGGCCGGGATGTCTGGATAGGCGAGCGCCGGGTGCATGCCGGCGACGACGAAGTGCGCTTCCTCCCAGACGACGCCGACGTTGGCCGCCAGCACCGCCTTGAAGGCCGTCATGGCCAGCCAGATGAGCGTGGCGGCGGCGAGCAACCCGCGATCGTCGCCGAACAGGAGCAACGCGCGCACGGCTCGCTCCGGGCGCTGTCCGGCGTTCAACGCCGCGGCGGCCTGGCGGGCGACCGTCAACTCAGTCAATGATCCTGCAGCTCCCTAGGCGGCCTCGACAGTGCGCCGCCCGGGCGGGCTTGGCTAGGCCGCGGCGTCCAGGGAATAGCCCGCCGAGCGGACGGTGCGGATCGGGTCGCCTTCACCGGTGCGGTTGAGGGCCTTGCGCAGGCGGCCGATGTGCACATCGACGGTGCGCGCCTCGACGTAGACGTCGGAACCCCAGACGGCGTCGAGCAGTTGCTCGCGGCTGAACACCCGGCCGGGGTGCTGCATCAGATAGTCGAGCAGGCGGAACTCGGTGGGGCCGAGGTGGATCTCGAGGTTCGCGCGGCGCACGCGGTGGGCGACGCGATCGACCACGATGTCGCCGTGGTGCAGCCGGTCCTCGGCCAGGCCCGGCCTGATGCGGCGAAGCACCGCACGGATGCGCGCCGCGAGCTCGCTCATCGAGAACGGCTTGACGATGTAGTCGTCCGCGCCGGTGTCGAGACCGCGGATGCGATCGGTTTCCTCGCCGCGGGCGGTCAGCATGATGATCGGCATGTTGCGCGTCTCGGGCCGCGCGCGCAGCCGCCGGCAGACCTCGACGCCCGACACCTGCGGCAGCATCCAGTCGAGCACGATCAGGTCGGGCTGCGCCTCGTCGATCACGACCAGCGCATCTTCGCCGTCTGCGGCGACGGTGACCTGGTAGCCCTCCTTGTCGAGGTTGTACTGCAACAGCGCCGACAGCGCGTCCTCGTCCTCGACCACAAGCACGTGCGGGGCCATGGTCGCCTCCTAAGCCTCTTTGCCAGCGGTCGAGGGTCTGATCGCCTCCAACGGCGCCGCTCCGCTGCGACGCTGCAGCGCGTCCCACTTCGGGCGTTCGCCGGTCATCTCCTCGCCCGTGATCTCGAAATGGATGATCTCGGCGATGTTGGTCGCGTGGTCGCCGATGCGTTCGAGATTCTTGGCGATGAACAACAGGTGCGCGCCGGGCGTGATCGTGCGCGGATCGCCCATCATGTAGGTTAGAAGCTCGCGGAACAGGCTGTTGTAATGCTCGTCGACTTCCTCGTCGCGGGCCCAGACGCCGGCCGCCTTCTCAAGCTCGCCGGCGGTATAGGCGTCCAACACCTCTTTCAGCCGCGCCCCGACAAGCCGACCCATCCGTTCGATCGGCCGCGTGAGCGGGGTCAAGGGCTCGCTTTCGCTGAGCACCAGCGAGCGCTTGGCGATGTTGCGCGCCAGATCGCCGCATCGCTCCAGGTTCATGGCGATCTTGAGCGCCGCGACGGTGCGGCGGAGCGTGCGCCCGACCGGCTGTTGGGTAGCGATCAGCTCGATCGCGCGGCGCTCCACGTCGGCCTGCAGGGCGTCGAGCTTGGCGTCGCGGGCGATCACCGCTTGCGCCAGCGGCACGTCCCGGCGGGAGATGGCATCGACGCAGTCGGCAATCTGCGCCTCGGCCAAGCCGCCCAGGCGGGCGACCTCGGCGACCAAGGGTTCGACCAGATCGGCGCTCGGCTTAACCCAAGGATCGGTCATTTCAATCCGTTACACCGCAAGGCAACTGGCCGACTCAAGAGCGCCAGCAAAGGACGTTGCCCGGCGATTGCTTTCGCTATGCGACGGTTCTGCGACAGTTTTGTTACAACCGCGGCAGATAGGCCGTAAACGTCGCGCCCTGCCCCTCCAGGCTCTCGATCGCCAGCCCGCCGCGATGGCGATTGATGATGTGCTTGACGATGGCCAAGCCGAGGCCGGTGCCCAACCGCTCGCCGCTCTTCTGCCCCTCGACCCGATAGAAGCGCTCGGAGAGGCGCGGCATGTGCTCGCGCGCGATGCCGCGTCCGTGGTCGGCGACCCTCAGGATCACGAACCGCTCGCCGCCAACCAGGTCCGGATTGAGCAGCGAGAGCCGGGCTGCGCCCGGCCTCGTCGGCGCCAGCGCCGTCTCGGCGCTCACGTCGTCGATCACGTCGATCTCGATGGACGCGCCGGGTGGTGAGAATTTCAGCGCGTTGTCGATCAGGTTCTGCGCCACCTGCAGCATCTGGTCGCGGTCGCCGGTGATCATCGCCTTGCCGCGCTCGGCGAGCCGAGTTTCGAGCCTGACCCCTGTCTCGGCGGCCAACGGGGCGAGGCCGTCGATCACGTCGCGGGTCACCTGCGCGACGTCGACGCGGCCGGCCGGGGCAATGTGCTCGTTGAGCTCGATGCGGCTCAAGCTCATCAGATCGTCGATAAGGCGCGCCATGCGGCCGGCCTGCGCCGCCATGACGCCCAGGAACCGCTCGCGCGCTTGCGGGTCGTCGCGCGCGTGGCCGCGCAGCGTCTCGATGAAGCCGGTCAGCGAGGCGAGCGGCGTTCTGAGCTCGTGGCTGGCGTTGGCAAGGAAGTCGGCGCGCATGCGCTCGTTGCGCCGGGAGTCGGTTTCGTCGCGGATGACCAGGAGCGCCAGCCGCGCCTCGTCGGCGGCCGGCGCCAGCGGTCGGGTGAGCACGCGCCAGAAGCGGTCCTGCGCGCCGCCCGTCTCGTACGCCGCCTCGCCGTTCAGGTTGCCGAACAGGCTCTCGTCGACAGCCTCCAGGACCTGAGGATGGCGTATGGCCGAGACCAGCGGCCCGCCCGGGGCGGTGATGCGCAAGAGCTCGCGCGCGGCCAGGTTGGCGAACACGATCCGGCGGTCGGAGGCGTCCTCGGAATCCCGCGCCGAGATGACCATCACCGGATCGGGCAAACTGTCGACCAGGGCTGCGAAGCCCTGGGCATCCGGCTCGGCGGCCGCGCTATCGACGGGTAGCAACGACATGGCGGAAGCCTAGTGGTTCGCCACCGTTCGGCAAAGGTCCGGCGCGGCCTTTAGCGAAGCCGGACGCTGACGGCGCGTGTACCGCCAAGTGCGACTTGCCCGTCGCGCCGCTTGGCGACGATCGGCAGGTCCACTCGACTTCCCGGCGGCGCTAGAACTTGATCTGCGAATAGATCCCGAACTCGTCCCAGTCCCCGCTGGTGTTCGAGCCGTGCGGGTTGAAGCCTGTGATCGGGCTGAATGTCGCAAGCGATTGGGCGCCCAGCGTCGTGGTGTTGTCTGTATACCCGCCCTTGATCGCGTCCTGGATGGCCTCGTGCTTGTAGACCAGCGCGAACTCGAGGTTCTTCGCCGGCTCATAGTTGATGCCGACGTTGAAGTATTGGTACCGCTCCGGCGCGTCGAGATCTTCGCTGGGTTCGAGCCAGTCGTAGCGCGCGAACACCGACCACTGCGGGATGACGACGTAGGACCCGAAGATCGACCAGCCCTCGGATCTGTCCGGCGTCACCTTTGTCGTGACCTTCCAGTTGTTGGCCTCGACGTACTCGATGCCCGCGCGGATCCGGTCGTCGGTGTAGCCGGCGAAGGCGTCCCAGCGGCTCGCGGTCTGGAAAAACACCGGCGCGGTCGCTGGTGTCGTGGCCGGCAAGGTGACGTAGTTCGAGCGATCGCCGCTGTAACCGCCGACTGCGAGCACGAACCCGCGCCACTTCAGATTGACGCGACCCTCGACGTCCATCGTTTTCGAGCGCAGCGGGGTCTTGTAGCCGTCCCCGTCCAGCGCCGAGACGGAATATTCCAGCAAGCCGTCGGCCAGTTCGCCATGGGCGTTGAGGCCCCAGTCCGACGAGTTGCCGAACTTGTTCTGGTCGATGAACACCTTGTCGATGAAACGGTAGCCGTAGACCTCCTCGACGAACGGGATCCAGGGCGTCTTCGCGGCGCCGAGCTGGAGGATGAAGGCCGGGTTATAGGCGCCTTGGATGTAAGCGTATTTGACCGCCTCCCCGCCCTGCAGCGTGCCAGTGCCGAAGGTCCCACCGTTCAGGATAATGCCGTTCGGCGCCAAGTCGACCGTCAGGTTGGCCGAGTAAACCGAGTTGAACGTGTGGTCGATCGCGATGTAGGCGCGCTTGATGTCGTCGCCATAGCCGTTGGCCTTGACCATCGGCGGCGTGGCGGCTTTGCCGGTTGTCGGCGTCTGATTGACGTACGAGACGTCGTCGAAGACGGTGAAGCCGACCTTGGTGTTGTCGGCCCAGCCGGGCTTCGGTTTCGCCTTGTCGACGGCCGCCTCGATCTCGCCGGGAACAGTCTGAATCTGACCCTCGATCTGGCCGCGCATGGCCTGCTCGTCGCCCTCGGCTTGGTCGGCCTTCGCCGCTGCCGCTTGCGCCGCGGCATTCGCTTGCTGCACGGCCGCCGTGACTACGCGGGGGCGGCCGCTGTCGGCCTCGCGATGCTGGTGCTCTCCTTCGGCGCGCTCTTCATCGTCAACATGTTCCAGCTTGCGCTGGCGCGTCGGGGGCAGCGATGAGAAGCGTCGCGCCAAAACGCCCGTCGCCGG
>DATNJB010000060.1:0-243766 GCA_035604135.1 Caulobacteraceae bacterium
AGCGGGCTCAGCGCGTCGCTAGCTTCCGCCGCCCTCGCGCGCGCCCATCAGGAGAGGTGGCTGAGTGGTTGAAAGCACCGCACTCGAAATGCGGCATACTCGCAAGGGTATCGGGGGTTCGAATCCCCCCCTCTCCGCCAGGCAGTCTGTAGCGCTAATCTCTAAATGATTTCAGTCATTTAACCGACTGATTGTTCGCCCGATTTCCACACGAAACGGTGGCGAGGCCCTCTTTCTCCGGGCCCAACCCCACCTGTTATCGGCGAACTGTGCTGCGTCGTCTCCGCCCTACCGGGCCGCAGTACCCTTTCACCCTGTTCTTCCTGTTATTTTCAGTCTCTGCATCTTTCGCGCGGTTGGGTCCCGAGCTGGCTCGAGCGTAAGGGCCTGTAAAGTCGCTGCTATTCCTGGGCACGACCGGCGCGCGGATCCGAAATATCAGGCGTAAAGCCGCCGCGGAAACAGGTCGATAACAGGGCGATATCAGGTGCGGAACAGGTGCCGATCTGGACCTGATAATGGTGACTTGGATCAGGCGTCGGGGAAGCCGAGCATCGCTCGCTGTTCGTGCCAGGAGACCGGAATCCGGCTGTCGAGGAGGTGCTGAAGCGTGAGGCCGGCGGGCTGTCGGCCGGCCAGGACGGCGCGCTGGATGTCGGGCGCGAGCATGGCGATCGGATAGAGATTGCGCAGATAGGGATCGCCGGGCCCTCGGGCATCCTGAAGCTGAGCGGGCTTGGAATGCGGGGCGGCCCCTAGTTTGGCAAGGAGTGCGTGAGCCCGTTTCAGCCCGCCGACCAACACCGGATCGATGCGGGCGGCGGCCCTGCGCTCGTCCGGCCCGGCCAGCCAGGTGCGACCGCCGCGGAACTGCATCCGCAGCGGCGCGGTCAGGTGGAGCACGTCGCCGTCGAACCTGACTTCGTCATTCGCGTCCGCGCGAGCGAGGATGACGTTCCGGTCGTGGCGATCGCGGACTTGGTCATGCCGGAACTTGATTTGGAGCCGAACAGACCCGGCGCGAAGGCACACCCTTTGAGTCCGGGCCGCCAACTCGCCTAGCCCAGCCACGGCTGGGTCGTGACGTTGCAGGCGGCCGAGAACGAAGGCCTCGGTCGCGGGGGCGGGGACCCGCCGAATCGCGTCGTCGTCCTCGGCGAACCGACCGGTGATCACCGCGCTGGAGACATAGTAGCGATAGGCGCGACCGCCCTTCCCGAGGGAGAACGATGGGCACATCGGCGCGCCGCCAGAATCAAAGATCAGCCCGGTCAACGGCGAAGCCGAGGTCGCCTTGGCTGGCTTGGTGCGGGCGACGACATTGGCGTCCAGCATCGCCTGGACGCGGGCGAACAGGGCCTCGTCGACGATGGGCGGATGAAGGCCCGGATGGACCTTGTCCTTGTGGACGATCTGACCGAGGTAGATCCGGTTGCGAAGCAGATGGAAGAGGGCGCCGCGGCTCAGGACCGCTCCGCCCTTCGAGCGGACCGCTGCATGCTCGAGCTCGTCCCTGAGCCGATGGACGGACCCGATCGCCAGGTACCGATCGAACACCACGCGCACCGTTGCGGCGTCGGCCGGGTTCACTACTAGGGTCCGATCTTTGGCGTCATAGCCGAGGGGGGTGGTTCCCCCCATCCACATGCCCTTCGCCTTGGAGGCGGCGATCTTGTCGCGGATGCGCTCGCCGGTGACCTCACGCTCGAACTGGGCGAAGGAAAGGAGCACGTTCAGGGTCAATCGACCCATCGAGGTCGTGGTGTTGAACGCCTGAGTCACCGAGACGAAGGAGACGCCCCTAGCGTCCATCCGCTCGACGATCTTGGCGAAGTCTGAGAGCGCCCGCGTCAGCCGATCGACCTTGTAGACGACGACCGTGTCGATCCGGCCGGCGTCGATGTCGGCGAGTAGCCGGCGCAAGCCCGGCCGCTCCAAGGTACCACCCGAGAAGCCGCCGTCGTCATAGCGGGCCGCGAGCATGCGCCAGCCCTCATGGGCCTGGCTCTTGATATAGGCCTCGCAGGCCTCGCGCTGGGCGTCGAGCGAGTTGAAGCTCTGCTCCAGCCCCTCCTCCGAGCTCTTCCGGGTGTAGATGGCGCAGCGCAGCGCTGGCGGGCTCACGCCTCGCCTCCACCGCGCAGCCCGAAGAAGCGAGGCCCGTTCCACTGCGTGCCGGTGATCGCTCGGGCGATCTCGGACAAGCTGTTGTAGCGCGCGCCGGCGTGGAGGAAACCGCCATCGACCACCTCGACCTCATAGCGTTGGCCCTGCCATTCACGGGCCACACGCGCGCCCGGTCGCACCCGTCGATCGAAAGGTCGGGGCGTGGCCGTCGAGCGCAGCTGGCGGCGCAGGTCGGCGCCGAGGTCGCCGTGGACGTCGGCCTGCATGCGCCAGGCCAGAAGGCGGCGAAGCAGGTCGACCGAGCGCAAGCCCGGCGGGGCGCCGAAGCGCGGCCGCCATTGCCCCCTGAGCGCCTCGAGGTCCATCGCCTCGAGCGCGCGTACGTCATCGTCGAGGCTCATGCGCCCGCCTCGACGATCCTGTAGATCCTCCCCGTCTCGGTCTTCGCCGAGATAATCGTCAGGCCGAGCTTCTTCTTCAGCGCGCCGGCGATGGCCCCGCGCACCGAGTGAGCCTGCCAGCCGGTCGCCGCCATCAGTTCGGCGAGCTGAGCGCCGCCGGGGCGGCGCAAGAGCGTGACGAGCGCCCCGAGCTTGCCCTTCGGGTCTGGACGGGACGCGCGCGCGTCCGCGCCGTCCTCGTGCGCTGCCGTTACGGCGGGCGCGGCGGCGACCGGCACGGACGTGATTGACCCGGTTGATTTGCGTGCAGTCTTCTTGGTTTGGGCGGCCATGCGGCCCTTCTCGAGGTTTGTGGGCCAGCGTGCGTGGATGCATGCCGGTCCCACGACCCCAAGGCCCCGGCTCAGCTCTCTTGGCCGCTGCGGGGCGCGCCGTTGAAGCTCGCGGCGCCCACGGACCAGTGCGTCCTTCCTGAGTGAAGTCCAGCTCCAAACGGCGGTCGGATGGTTAGTTCTCGCGGATGGCTCCGATCGCTCTGAACGGGAGCCATTCCTCCTCCGTCATCAGGAAGCACCCGTCTGGCTCGCGCGGGGGGTTTCGCCCGGTGATGGTCTGGAAAGAACCCCCGTTCGGGTGGCGAACCCGGATCGTTGGAACCGGGTCGGGGCGGGGGGCGGGTCCACCGAACTGCGTCGCATAGAACTCCGCCCACTCTTTGATGCTGGCGCCGTCTCGCGCCCAGTCGAGGGCCTGGGAGGTGGAATCGACCTGATCGTCATAGGTTCCTTTCGGGAAGCTCATCATTTCGTGGAGATAGCCCTTGAGCCATGGGGCGGCGATCGGGAGGTGAACGAAGTGGGCTTCCATCTCGGGGGTCTGCGCGTGCAGGCGCATCACCTTGTCGCCCTTCGGGTTGTAGGCGACGAGGCCCTTCATCCCCTCGTTCCGCAGATCCTGATAGAGCGGCACGCCGGAGGAGCGGTCCTCAATCACGATCGTCGTCGCCTCGTGCAACAAGGCTTGCCAGCGCACGGCGCGCTTCAGGTCTGGGTACTCGAGGCGTTCGCGATAGACGTTGATCAAGTAGCGGTGCTTACCCTTCAGGCCCCAAGTGGTGCAGACGGAATAATCCCTCAGCTCGTCCACCTTGCCGGCCGTGTCCCAGCTTTGAACGATCTTGTCGAACGCCGGCCGGTTGTCGAGATCGAAGCGCGGGAACCAGGCCTCCTTGACGATGTTGCCGCCGAGCGGCATGGGCGCCTGCTGATACTGGGCTGAGAAGAACGCCGTCCCCATAGTGCGGCGGAGCCTCTCCAGGACCTCGAGGGGCTCGCGGCTTGGATGCAGCGCTTCGCCCTCGGCGCGGTGGTTGACGTAGTCGCCGTAAGGGGTCTTGACCGCTCGACATTCCGACGAACCGACTGGCGCGCAGCCATGGTCTCTTGTGCGGGCGCCTTGGACCGGATGAGTGGCTTCTAGTGATTGACCTCGGCGTCGGGGAAGCATCGATGACTGGCGTCTCCGCCGCACTGGTGGGCCGCCGCCACTCATTGGTCGACATCAGTCACCGTGATTCCGCGTTCACCGTGTCGGGCGACGCCACGCCCGACGTGCTGAATTCCGGCTGTCCTCTAGATCTGGGTGACGAGGCCTTTCCGGCACGCGCGGCGACCCGGACGCTTCTCGGAAAGGCCGACATCGTGCTCATGAGGCCCGACCACTCCAGCTTGTATCGCATCGAGTGCCGGCGTTCTTTTGCTCCTTACGTAAAGGCTTGGCTCGAGGGGGCCGCTCTCCAGCACCTCGCCATTCGCGGAGCCCGGTAGGGCAACCGATGAGAAGGTCCGCTGTCCAGGCTTTGTCAGACTAAGATTCACACGCCGCTAACCGGCGCGGGTTAGCGGCCGTTGGATGAACCAAGCCCGCCAACCCGTTCCGCTATTTCAACTCATCGCCCGAGGTCATCCGCCTGGTGGTGATGATGTACGTGAAGTTCCCTCTCTCGCTTCGGAACGTCGAAGACCTGCTCGCCGAGCTGGGGATCGACGTGAGCTACGAGACCGTCCGCCATTGGTGGAACGCTTCGGCCCGATGTTCGCCGCCGAGATCCGCAGGAAGCGCGTCGAGCACATGCGCGCCTTCACCCACTGGCGATGGCACCTCGACGAGGCTACGCCTAGTCCCGCTCGCGTGATTTTGAGCTGATTGACGTCCATCCCTGTGCCTCGCTGACGTATCGAGAATTAGAATAGCTGACTTGCCTGTCCCGTGCTGCCACCCAATGGGCGGCAGCCCTAAAGTCGGATTCGTGGGTAAGCACCGACGAGGTCGAACCGCCATGCCGAGCCTTGAGGGCCAGGACCATCCAGAGATCCGCGAGGGTGTCACCAAGCTATGCGCGGACTTCCCCGGCGAATATTGGCGCAAGCTGGACCGGGAGAAGGCCTATCCCCGCGAGTTCGTACAAGCGCTCAACCACGCCGGCTACCTGGCGGCCTTGATCCCTCAAGAGTATGGCGGCTCGGGCCTGCCCCTATCTGCCGCCGCGGCCATACTTGAGGAGGTCCAGCGCGCGGGCTGCAACGGCGCAGCCTGTCATGCGCAGATGTACATCATGGGCGCCCTGCTTCGACACGGGAGCGACGCTCAAAAGCGCGCCTACCTGCCGAAGATTGCCAGCGGCGAACTACGCCTGCAGGCCTTCGGGGTAACGGAGCCCACCAGCGGAACGGACACAAGCTCGCTTAAGACCACCGCGGTGCGGCGTGGCGAAATCTTCGTCATCCACGGCCAGAAAATCTGGACCTCCCGCGCGGAGCACTCGGACCTGATGCTGCTTCTCGCCCGCACGACCCCCAAGGAACAGGTCAAGAAGAAGACCGACGGCCTCTCCATCTTCCTCATCGACATGCGGGAGGCCCTGGCCGCCGGCACGCTCACGATCCGGCCCATCCGGACGATGATGAATCACTCGACGACGGAGGTCTTCTTCGACGGGGTGGAGGCGCCGGCCGAAAACCTCATCGGCGAAGAGGGGCGCGGCTTCCGATACGTTCTTTCCGGAATGAACGCGGAGCGGATCCTGGTCGGGGCCGAATGCATTGGCGACGCCAAGTGGTTCATCGAGCGTTCCGCCGCCTACGCCTCCGAACGCTGGGTGTTCGGCCGCCCGATCGGCCAGAACCAAGGCGTGCAGTTCCCCATAGCCAGGGCGTACGCGCAGATGCGGGCGGCCGAGCTGATGGTTCACAGAGCGGCGGAGCTGTTCGAGGCGGGGGAGAACTGCGGAGAACAGGCGAACATGGCCAAGATGCTGGCTGCGGAGGCGTCCTGGGCCGCCGCGGAGGCCGCTGTTCAAACCCACGGAGGCTTCGGTTTCGCCGAGGAGTACGACATCGAGCGCAAGTTCCGCGAGACGCGGCTCTATCAGGTCGCGCCGATCTCGACCAACCTCATCCTGAGCTACATCGCCGAGCATGTGCTCGGCATGCCCCGCTCCTACTGACGGCGAACACGAACGAACTTCCTTAGCGATATCGCCAGATCGTGATTGCTTGGCCGGACATTGTCAGAGCAAATTCACAGGCCGCTAACCGGCGCCGGTTAGCGGCCGTCGGCTGACCAAGTTTGGAGGACTGACCATGGCCGGTGCTCGCACTGACCGGTTCGACCCCTTGGCGATGCCGTTGACCCTCGCCTTCGCCTGGACCGAAGCCATCGGCGAGATGACGCGGGCCTCGATCTCAATTTGGTCGGCGATCATCAGGAGCTATGGGTCGGTGAACGAGGTTTACGCAGCGCTCTTTTGTCGCGCGATCGACCTAGAAGCAGTCGAGACGCTGGCGCTGACCAACAGCGAAGACCGGTTACTGCAGAACGAGTTGCGCGTCCTGGAAGGGGGAACGGAACACCTTCTCTACGGTGCCGAGCGCACGCTGGCCGAGATGGCCGGGGGCCCGCTTATCCCCCTGCCTGAGTAACGTCATGGGGTAAGCGCCGGTTGAGTTTGGGCGCCGTGCGTCACACCGGAGACGAGTTGCCGTTAGTCTGACAGCACCCCGGACAGTCACAAGCTAACACTCGGTTCACTTTCGTGGGAGAGCGTTACGACGGAGACGAGTTGCCGTATGCCTGCGCCCACCGCCACCCTACGCTCCGCAGGAGCGAAGGGAGACCAGTTCGGCGGGGGCCGCAGTGCAGCAGGACGGATCACATGCAGCAGTACCTCGTCGCGGCGCTGGTCGCGCTCGGCTTGATGGTCGCGGGAGGCGCCAGCGCCGATGCTCCGGCCCCGGCGCCGCCGGACAAGAGCGGGTTCACGCTGTTCAATCCGACGCCGGTCGCCGATCTGCGCGGCTTCTGCACCGACCGCCCGACGAAATCGACCGGGCCCTGCACGGTCGACGCCGGCGTCTGGCAGGTGGAGTCGGACGTCTACAACTACACTTACGACAGCGCGGACGGGGTCGCGACGACGACGGAGCTGTTCACCAATCCGACCTTGAAGCTCGGCGTCACCAACACCCTCGACCTCGAGGTCAACATCGCGCCCTACGAACAGGTTTCGGTGCGCCAGCATGGCGTGACCAAGACCGCCTCGGGGATAGGCGATCTTTTCCTGCGCGCGAAGTGGGCGCTGGCCGGCGACGATGGCGGCAGCTTCGGCCTCGCCCTCGTCCCGTTCGTGAAGGTTCCGACCGCGCCCTTGAGCATCGGCAACGGCGCCGTCGAAGGCGGCCTCGTCGTTCCGGTCCAGTTCACGCTGTCGAACAACCTGCAGGTGCTGTTCGACCCCGAGGTCGATGTGCTGGCCGACGCCGTCGGGTCGGGGCGGCATGCGAACGTCATCGACCTGGTCAGCCTGAGCTACCCCGCGAGCAAGACCGTCACGCTCTCCGCAGAGTTATGGGGAGACGCCAATTTCGATCCGACGGCCGGGACGGTGACTCAGGCGTCGTTCGACCTCGGCGCGGCGTGGATCCCGGCGAAGACGCCGAACTTCCAGCTCGACGGCGGCGTGAATCTCGGCCTGAACAGCGCAACGCCGGGCGTGCAGGCCTACGTCGGCGTATCACACAGGTTTTGACGCCGCACAGCTGGGGCCTCTTGCCGCCGGGTTTCGTCGCCCGTGGCTACGCAGGCGTCGCTTTGGCGACGAGAGCGTGGATCTGCTCCGTCAGTTCGTTGTTCTGCTTGAGCAGCTTATGCACGTCATTGCTGATCTCGAGCAGCGCCTCGGCGTCCTTGTAGGTTTGGAGGGCCTGCTTGTCGGACGCCGACGCGGCGACCTTCTGTCCCACCATGATGATCGACAGCAATACGAGTTGCAGGAAGGTCTGCGCGATCCAGGCGATCAAGGCGGCGGTGCCGGCCTTCAAGGCATCAGGAAGGCTGATGAAAGCAAGGATGGCGAACGCGTAGGCGCACCACATCGTGGCGACGACGTTGGTAATGTTGACAGCGAGCCAGCCATTGAAACCGGTGTGTTCCCTGGCGGTGGTGTGCACGCCATGCTTCTTCCGCTCTTCCAACTGAGCGTGTGGGGTGTGGTCCATTGTGTTCTGTCTCCCGTTTGAGGAGGGAATCGCCCTGCCGGGCGACGCCCACGTCGGCGACTCAGCCGAAAGCTCGTGCGCCTGAGTTGACCCAAGCTGGGCCACGCCGTCCATCGCGGCGTCCTCTCGGTCGGAGCTGGGCCGAGAGCGCCTTGTATCATAGCCCAGTATAGTATATTGGCGCCGCGCGTCGGGTCAGCCGTGATCGACGCGAGACCGTCACGAAAGGCAGGCAGGAAGGACTTTGCGCGGGCGCTGGCGGCAAGGGGCTGAGATGAAGAGACGCACGCCCCAGCGGCGGTGGACCTTCGGCGCGGCGTTGCTCGCGGTCGCGGCGATCTGCGCAAGCACTCGCCCGGCCCGCGCCGATGACGCCGACACCGGCAAACCCAAGACCGAGACCGTCGCCATCCACGGCCAGGCGACCGTCGTCGACCAGGGCACGCTGCCGTTCCACGCGCCTGATGCCGGGACGAACAGCTTGACCCCGCGGATCGGGCGCGAGACCTTCGATGCGACGCTCTACGTGGGCTTCCGGCCCTGGAGCGGCGCCGAGGTCTGGGCCAATCCTGAGCTCGACCAGGGGTTCGGCCTCGACAACACCCTGGGCGTCGCCGGTTTTCCGAGCGGCGAGGCCTACAAGGTCGGCAAGAGCACGCCCTATTTCCGCTTGCCGCGGCTGTTCCTGCGCCAAACCATCGATCTCGGCGGGAAGAAACAGAGTGTCGATGCCGACCTGAACCAGCTGGCCGGATCGCAGACCGCCAACCGGGTCGTGATCACGCTTGGCAAGTTCGGGGTCACCGATGTGTTCGACACCAACGCCTACGCCCACGATCCGCGAGGCGACTTCCTGAATTGGGCGCTGGTCGATACGGCGACCTTCGACTATGCGGCCGACGCCTGGGGCTACACTTATGGCGCCGCGGTCGAGTGGTACCAAGGTCGCTGGACCCTGCGCGCCGGGGCCTTCGACCTCTCCGTCATCCCCAACAACTCCAGGCTCGATTCGACCCTCGGCCAGGACCAGTACGTCGTCGAGATCGAGGAGCGGCACACGATCGGCGGTCAGGCCGGCCGGCTGATGCTGACCGGCTATCTGACCCGCGGGCGGATGGGAACGTTTGCCGACGCCATCGCGCTTGCCGCAACGACCGGCCAACCGCCCAGCACCGCCAGCGTGCGCCGCTATCGGAGCCGGCCCGGTGTCAGCCTCGACCTCGAGCAGACGCTCGCCGATGACCTTGGCCTGTTCGTGCGGGCTGGCATAGCGGATGGAGACTTCGAGTCGTACGAGTTCACCGATGTCGACGCCACGTTCGCGGCCGGCCTCTCGCTGAGCGGCAAGCGTTGGGGACGCAAGGACGACACCCTCGGCGTCGCCGGTGTGATCAACGGCATCTCGAAGATCCACCAAGAGTACTTCGCCGATGGCGGGCTCGGCATCCTGGTCGGCGACGGCGAGCTGCCGCATCCCGGGCCGGAGGAGATCATCGAGACCTATTACAAGATTGCCCTCACATCGCGCCTGGCGCTCAGCCTGGATGGGCAGCTCGTGACCAATCCCGGCTACAACCGCGACCGCGGCCCGGCGCCGATCGTGGCCGCTCGCCTGCACGCGCAGTTCTGATCCCGGCGGGCGTTAGCGCGCGCCAAAACATGCTAGGGGACGGCGAAATGTCCCCGCGCCCCGCCCCGCCGCACGCTCTCGCCCGCGACGCCGTGCGACGGCTTGAGCTCTCCAAGGTGCGTGAGGTGGCGAACGCCGGCTTCGGGCGTGCAGACGTGCTCAGGTTCTGGTTCGGCGAGAGCGATACGCCGACGCCGACCTTCATCCGCGACGCGGCGGTTCAGGCGCTCGCCGCCGGCCGGACCTTCTACGCCCACAACCACGGCCTGGCCGAGCTTCGCGAGGCGCTCGGGCGGTACTTGAGCGCCCTGCATGGGCGCGCCTTCGACCCCGAACGCCTCTCGATCACCAGCGCGGGCGTCTCGGCGTTGATGATCGCCATGCAGGCGCTGCTCGATCCCGGCGACCGGGTCGTCGCGGTCACGCCGGTCTGGCCGAACCTCGTCGAGATCCCGAAGATCCTCGGCGCCGAGGTCGTGCGCGTCGGGCTTGCCCCGCAACAGGGGCGCTGGCGGCTCGACCTCGATCAGCTCCTCGACGCAGTCACGCCGTCCACGCGTCTCGTGCTGATCAATTCGCCGGGCAATCCGACCGGCTGGACGCTCGAGGCCGAGCAGCGCGCGCCGATCCTCGAGCACTGCCGGCGGCTGGGCGTTTGGCTGCTGGTCGATGACGTCTACGAGCGGCTCTACTACGGCGCCGGCGACAGCGCCCCGTCCTTCCTGCCGCTTGCCGACGCGGACGACCGGATCGTCGGGGGCAACAGCTTCTCGAAGGCCTGGCTGATGACCGGCTGGCGCCTCGGCTGGCTGGTCGCGCCGCCGGCGCTGCAGCCGGAGATCGGCAAGCTGATCGAGTACAACACCTCCTGCGTGCCGGATTTCGTCCAGGCGGCCGGGCTCGCGGCGCTCACCGATGGCGAGGCCCACATCGTCCAGCTACGCGCCGACCTGCTCCGAAAGCGAGATCGGCTCACGGCCGCGCTCGCTCGGCATCCAAAACTCAGCCTCACGGTCCCCGACGGGGGCATGTACGTCTTCTTCCGCATCGCCGGCGAGGACGACTCCGTGGCGTTGGCGAAGCGGCTGATCGACGAGGCTGGGCTTGGCCTCGCGCCGGGCGCCGCTTTCGGGCCGGAAGGCGAGGGCTGGCTGCGCTGGTGCTTCGCCGCCGCCGACGAGGCGCTGGACGAGGGGGTGCGGCGGCTGACGGGCTGGCTGGGCGCCTCGTAGCTCGAGCGTTGGGCTCGGGAACCTATCGGCCGCCCTTACGTCCATTGGCCGCATGCAAACCAATGGACGCGCGATGCTCAGAGCCAGCCATCTCGAAATCGAAGCCGACCCTCACAAGATCGAGCCCATCGAGCTGCACGCCCCGCCTTCGCGGGCCGAGGCGGAACAGGCGGTCCGCACGCTGATCCGCTGGGCCGGAGACGACCCAACGCGAGAAGGTCTGCGGGCGACGCCGGCGCGGGTCGTGCGCGCCTATGAGGAGTGGTTCGCGGGCTACGGCCAAGATCCGGCGGCCATCCTCGAGCGCACTTTCGAGGAGGTCGGCGGCTATGCCGACATGGTGCTGCTCAAGGACATCCCGGTCACGTCCTACTGCGAGCACCACATGGCGGCGATCCGCGGGGTCGCTCACGTCGGCTATTTGCCGGCCGGCCGCGTCGTCGGAATCTCGAAACTGGCGCGGCTCGTCGAGGCCTACAGCCGCCGTCTACAGATCCAGGAGCGGTTGACGGCGTCGATCGCCGACACGCTGCAAGCGAGCCTCGAGCCGCTCGGCGTCGGCGTGGTGATCGAGGCGACGCACGACTGCATGGCCGCGCGGGGCGTGAACACACCGGGCGTCAGCATGATCACCAAACGCCTGCTCGGCGCTTTCGACGTCGATCCTGTGCGAAGCGACTTCCTGTCGGCCATCAGCCGCGGAGCCTGAGGCCTCGGCCTCCTTTCGGCTTTGCATGCAACCACCTTGCGACTATCAGGCGAAGAATGAGCTACGACTACTCGCAGTTGGCTGAATCAGACCTTGCCGCGTTGGCCGCGCAAGGCGACCGCGACGCGTTCCGCGCCATCACGCAACGATGCAATCAGAGACTGTTCCGCATCGCCCGCGCGGTGGTCAAAGACGACGACGAGGCCGCGGATGTCCTGCAGGAAGCCTACTTGCACGCTTTCGGCGGCCTGGATGGATTTCGGGACGAGTCGAGCCTGTTCACCTGGCTGACGACGATCACATTGAACGAGGCGCGCGGTCGCCTGCGTAAGCGCCATCCGACAATCGGGCTGGAAGCGGTCGAGACCGCTCAGGAGGAAGGCGCGCGGATCGCCATGTTTCCCCGATCGTTCGGCGAGGGCACGCCCGAGAGCGACGTTGCCCGCGCGGAGTCTCGGCGGCTGATGGAAGTCGCCATCGACGCGTTGCCCGACGACTTTCGGATCGTCTTCATCATGCGGGCCGTCGAGGAGTGCACCGTGGTGGAAACGGCGAACCAGCTCGGCATCCGGCCCGAGACGGTCAGGACCCGACTCTTTCGCGCTCGCCAGATTTTGCGCAAGGCGCTGCACGCCAAGCTCTCATCGAGCGTCACCGAGGCTTTCCCTTTCCTGGGCGAGCGATGTCGAGCGATGACAGATACGGTTCTGCAACGGCTCGGGTCTGCCGCGCGCTAGAGTTCCGCGCCTCGGCGCCAGGTGATCAAATGTCGCGCTCCCGGCGCATCGAAGGCTTCGCAATCGTCTCGGAGGACGGCATGCTCGCCGACGCGGCGGGGGTCATGCCGGACGCGCTCAAGTTCGAGGCCGATCAGTGCTTCTTCGAGCGCGGCCTCGACCGCGTCGATGTTGTGGTGCACGGGCGCCACTCCCATGAGCAGCAGCCCCACTCGCACCTGCGCCAGCGGTTGATCGTGACCGGGCAAGTCCCCGCGCTGGTCGCCGATCCTTCGAATGCAAAGGCGCTCTTCTGGAACCCCGCGGGCGCCTCGCTCGAGCAAGCCTTGGCGGCGCTTGGAAGGCCCGACGCCCGAATTGGCGTGATCGGTGGAACGCGCGTCTTTGCGCTCTTTCTCGACCTCTACGATGTTTTCTTCCTGACGCGGGCGCCGGGCGTTCGTCTGCCCGGCGGGCGGCCCGTCTTTCCCGACGTTCCGGCGCGGTCGCCGGAGGCGGTTCTCGCGCGCCACGGGCTCGTCCGCGGTCGCACACGCGAGCTCGATCACGGGAAGCGACTTGTCCTCGAGAGCTGGCGTCGGCGGCCAGCCGGAAGAGGCTGAGACGGCCTGCGCCGGCGGCCCTGCCGAATAGTGAAGGTCGTCGGGAACATTTGTCCGCGCCCGCCATCCAATGAAACGCAAGGCGGCCGATAGGCGCGCACGCGCGCGTCTGCCCGCGGCTGGGGAGACGGCTGTGCAACCTCCATCGTCAAGGCGTTCGCTTTACCTCGCATGCGCGGGCGTCTGCGCGTTCGCGCTTGGCGTCGTGGCGTCGACGTTTGGCCCGACCTCGGTCGCCCAGGACAATGACGCCGGCGCGCGAGGGAACGACCACGCCGCGCTGGTCGAGCAAGGCCGCGCCGTCTTCCGCGACGACACCTTCGGCGACGAAGCGTTCTGGGGCGACACGCTGAAGCTGCACCGCGCGATCGAAGGCGCGGCGCTCGGCGGCGTCGGCGCGGGCGTGAGCCCGGCGACAGCGCTCAGCGTCGGCCTCAAGGTCGATGTGGATCGGCTGCCGGCGCCGGTGATCGAGGCGATCAAGGCGGGCAAGGTCGACCTCAACGACCCGGCGACGACGGTGGCGCTCCTGCGCGCCAACGCCGTGGTCGGCGTGGTCGGCCGGTTCGACCCGGGCGACAGCAAAGGGCTGAGGTCGATCGGGATCACCTGCGGCCTCTGCCATTCGAACGTCGACAATTCGGTCGCGCCCGGCATCGGCCACCGGCTCGACGGCTGGCCGAACCGCGACCTCAACGTCGGGGCGATCATCGATCTCGCGCCCGACCTCACGGTCGTCCAGAACCTGCTGGGCGCCGACCGTCCGACGGTCGACAAGGTCCTGCACAGCTGGGGTCCCGGCAAGTTCGACGCCGAGCTCTTCCTCGATGGCAAGGCGTTCCGGCCGGATGGACAATCAGCCGCCACCCTCATCCCTGCCGCCTACGGCCTGGCGGGCGTGAACCTGCACACCTACACCGGCTGGGGCTCGATCCCTTACTGGAACGCCTTCGTCGCCGTCCTCGAGATGCACGGCCAGGGCAACTTCACCGACCCGCGGCTGGACAACGCCGCGCAGTTCCCGGTCGCCGCCAGGGCGCACTTCGGACACGTCCGCAACACGCCGGACCTGGTGACGTCGAAGCTCGCGGCCCTGCAGGCCTATCAGCTCTCACTGCCTGCCCCGCCCGCGCCCACCGGATCGTTCGACCCGGCCGCGGCCGCTCGCGGCCAGGCGCTGTTCGACGGACGCGCGAATTGCGCCTCTTGCCACCAGGCCCCTCAGTTCACCGAGGCCGGCTGGGACATGCACACGGGCCAGGAGATCGGCATCGACGACTTCCAGGCCGACCGGGCGCCGGATCACGCCTACCGCACGACGCCGTTGCGCGGCATCGCCGCGTCGCGAATGAAGGGCGGTTTCTATCACGACGGGCGCTTCGCGACGCTGGGCGAGGTGGTCGACCACTACAACAAGACGCTCGGTCTCGGGCTGAGCGACGCCGACCGGCATGACCTGGTCGAATACCTGAAGTCCCTGTGAACCACCCCGCCCCGGTCCTGGGGCGTCGGCGCAGGCGGGAACATCCTCGTGCTGTCGTCGTCCAATCCTTTCAGACGCGCCGGTTCGCGCGCGTAACGCCCAAAGGGACAAGGGACATGCACTCCAGAGACCTGCTCGTCATCGCCGCGCTGCTTGGCGGCGCGAGCTACGCCATCGCCCAGCCGGCCAGTGGGCCGAACGACGCCCAGATCGCCGACATCGCCTACACGGCAGGCGCCATCGACATCGCCGCCGCTCACCAGGCGCTCGCCAAGTCGCACAATCACGCCGTGCGGGACTTCGCCCGCGAGATGGTCCGCGACCACACGGCGGTCAACGTCCAGGCGCTGGCGCTCGTGCACAAGCTGCACGTCACGCCCGAGGCCAACCCGACCAGCGCGTCGCTAACGCAGGCGGCCGAGCAGAAGCGGCATTGATTTTGCTCACCTTTCTGGCCATGTGTTCGACCTAGCCTGCGCCAAGAACGAGGTCGCCTACCACCAGACCGTCAATGGCGCGCTCGCCAACACCCTCATTCCCGACGCGCACAATCCGGAGCTGAAGAGCCTGCTCGAAACGGGCCTGAAGCTGTTTCAGATGCATGAGCAGCACGCCGAGCAGATGGTCGCGGCGCTCAGCAAATGATGCGGCGGCTCTTTCTCGTCCTCGCCATGGTCGCCGCGGCCTCCCCGGCTGCCGCGGTGGCCAGACGGGCGGTGGTCCACCAAGCCAAGGCGCCGGCGATCATCGTCATCGCCAACATGGCCTATGGGTCGCCGCCCGCCGGTCTTCACGTCGGCGACACGGTCGAATGGGTGAACCACGACATCTTCCTGCACTCGGCGACGGCGACCGACCACAGCTTCGACGTCCAGTTGCGGCCGGGCGCGACCGGAACGGTCAAGCTCACACACGCCGGAACCATCGGCTACACTTGCAAATACCACCCCGGTATGAAGAGCCAACTCGTGGTTGCGAAGTGAGCGCCGCGACGAGCTCGAAACGGAGCGCGAGCGCATGACCGCCGCCGCCAAGACCCTGGACTACCGAGGCATGGACGACCTTGAGCTGGCCGGGCGCATCCTGGCTCGCGACGCCGCTGCCGCCCGCCATCTGCTGAAGAGCAACAACCAACGGCTTTTCCGCGCCGCCTGGAGCATCCTCGGCGACCGCGCCGAGGCGGAGGAGGCGGTGCAGGACGGGTATCTGAAGGCTTTCGCCGCCATGCCAGGCTTCAAGGGCGAGGCCGCCCTTTCAACGTGGGTGACACGCATCGTGGTCAACGAGGCGCTCGATCGGCGTCGCCGCGCCAAGCACCGTGCGACGATGCTGGAAAGCCGCGGCGTGGCCGTGATCGAGGACTATCGTGAGGCGTTGATGCAAGGATCGACCGATGGGGGCTCGCCTGAACAGGCGCTGATGCGGCGGGAGCTCGCCCGGCTGATGGAGGCTGCGATCCTGCGCCTGCCGCCGACGTTCCGGCCGGTTTTCGTGCTGCGCGAGATCGAGGGGCTGAGCGTTTCCGCTACCGCCGAGGCGCTTGGACTCACCGAGCAGACCGTCCGCACGCGGCTGCATCGCGCCAAACAGGGCTTGAGGGCCGCGCTCGAACCACAGATGGCGGAGGTCCGCGCCGCGTCTCTCCTGTTCGCCGGCGTCGATTGCGACGCACTGACCGAGAGGGTGCTGAAGCGGCTGGGACTCGCCTAGACACCCCGTCGGTTGCATGGCGTGATGCCGATGCGCTGAGCGCCAGCAATCCCGGCTGCCGGCGGGACACACCGGCGGCGTCGGATCAGGATTCGAGGGTTCTCATGCAGGCCAGGCTCGGCGCCGAAAACACCGGCGCGCTTAAGGACCTTAGGGTCATCGAGATGGGGACCCTGATCGCCGGGCCGTTCTGTGGGCAGCTGATGGGCGACATGGGCGCCGAGGTGATCAAGATCGAGCCGCCGGGGGCCGGCGATCCCATGCGGGTCTGGGGCCGCGGCGAGCCGGTCTGGTGGGAGGTGATCGCCCGCAACAAGAAGTCGGTGTCGATCAACCTGCGCGTTCCGGAAGGGCAGGAGCTGGCGCGACGACTGATCGCTAAGGCCGACATCCTGATCGAGAACTTCCGCCCCGGCGCGCTCGAGGGCTGGAACCTGGGTCCCGAGGCGCTCAGGCGCGAGAACCCTGGCCTGATCGTCGTGCGCATGTCCGGCTACGGCCAGGACGGGCCGTACTCGAGCCGCACCGGCTTCGGCGGCATCGGCGAGGCGATGGGCGGCTGGCGCGCCATCGTCGGCGAGCCCGACCGGCCGCCCTCGCGCATGGGAGTCTCGATCGGCGACAGCCTGGCGGCGACATACGGCTGCATGGGCGCGCTCGCCGCGCTGCATCACCGGGAGAAGACCGGCGAGGGGCAGGTGGTCGATTCCGCGCTCTACGAAGCGGTGCTGCAGGTGATGGAGAGCCTGATCCCCGAGTATTCCGTCGCCGGCATCGTGCGGGAACGCTCCGGCGCCGTGCTGCCGGGCATTGCCCCCTCGAACGTCTATCGCTGCAAGGACGGCGAATACATGATCGGGGCCAACAACGACGCCATCTTCGCCCGCTTCGCCGAGGCGATGGGCCGTCCCGACCTGGCCAAGGACGAGCGCTATCGCACGCATCCGGCCAGGGGCGTGCGCCAGGTGGAGCTCGACCAGCTGATCGAGGCCTGGACCTCGACGCTGACGGTGGGCGAGGTCGAGACGCTGATGCTGCAGCACGCGGTGCCGGCTGGCCGCGTCTATCGCGGCCCGGACATGGTCGCCGACCCGCACTTCGCCGCCCGCGAAGCCATCGTCGATGTGCCGCATCCGCGCTGGCAGGGCTTGAAGATGCAGAACGTCATGCCGAAGCTCTCGCAAACCCCCGGCGCGATCCGCTCGATCGCCCCGCAGACCGTCGGCGAGCACAACCCCGAAATCCTCGGCGGCCTGCTAGGAATCGACCAGGCGGAACAGACGCGGCTGGCGGGCGCGGGCGTGATCTGAGTCCCCACTCCGCTAGTCCCCGCGAAAGTGGGGACCCCACGCTTTTTCAACCACCAAGCACACCAAGCACACCAAGGGTTCTGAGAGTGCTCAAGCGCCGCGGCCGGTCACGGCTTCTTGGTGTGCTTGGTGGTCGGACAAAACGGCGACACCACCGGCCGCTCAATCAAAACACCTGGGTCCCCGCTTTCGCGGGGATGAGCGGGTCGAAGAGACTCAGGCCGAGACGCGGCGGTCTTCGCCGTGGGCTTTGACGATGTCGTCCGCTAGGCGGCCGGTGACCTCGGCCAGGTGGTCGAACGCGAACTCGAACGAGCCTAGCCCCTGGGAAAGGGAGCGCAGTTCGCCGATCAGGCCGAACCGCTCGGCCTTGGGCAGGTAGGCCTCGACGGTGTCCCAGCCCTTCCAGCCTTCGCGCGGCTGAAAGCCCAGCACCTGCCCGCGCTTGGCCGAGAGCAGCGAGGTGACGCCGGAGGTGCAGTGGGTCGGGACGTGGATGGTGACGCGCTCGACCGGCTCCAGGAGGTGCGAGGCGCAGTGGCGCAGCCCCTCGTCCATCGCCGCGCGCCCGGCCAGGCGGAACGCCATTTCGGATGAGTCGACGCTGTGGTAGCCGCCGTCGATCAGGGCCACGGCCACGTCGACGACCGGAAAGCCCAACGGCCCTTTCGCCATGGCGTCGCGCACGCCCTGCTCGACCGCGGGGATCCATTGCCGCGGCACGACGCCGCCGGTGATGCGCTGGCTGAACGCGAAACCGCCCCCGCGCGGCTGCGCCTTGATCTCGACCGTGACGTCGCCGAACTGGCCGTGGCCGCCGGTCTGCTTCTTGTGCCGCGCGTGTTGGGTGACGCCGCCGGAGATCGTCTCCAGGTAGGGTGTCACGGGCGGCGCGGCCGCCACATCGATGCCGAAGCGGCGCTTCAGCCGCTCGAGCGTGAGCTGAAGGTGCGTCTCGCTCTGGCCGCTCAGCAGGCTCTGATGCGTCTCCGCCTCCTGGGTCAGGCTGAGCGCCGGGTCCTCCTCGATCAGCCTGGCGAGCGCGGTCGACAGCTTGACGTCGTCCTGGCGCGCCTTAGCCGAGATGGCCAGGCTGTAGGCGGGTGGGCGGGGTGCGAGCTCGCAGGCGACGGTCTTTGCCGCGCCGCTCAGCGAGAGGAACTGGCCGGCCTTAGCCTGTTCGACCTTGGCGATGGCGATGACGTCGCCGGGGTGGGCCCGGTTGATCCGGTTGAGCGCCGCGCCCTGCACCGAGAACAGCCCGCCGGCCCGGTTTCGCGCCCCGTCGGGCAGGACGAAGTCCGCGCCGTCGCCGACCGCGCCGCCGAGCACCCGCGCATAGGCGAGCTTGCCGGCCTGGCCGGCATAGCTGGTCTTGAACACGAAGGCCCCAGGCCCGTCGACGCCTAGCCGCTGCGCGGCGGCGGTCGGCGCCGCCACATCGTGCCGGATCGCCTTCAGAAGGCGCCGCACGCCGTAGCCCTTCATGGCATCGCCAAAGAGCACGGGTGCGACCAGGCCCTCGTTCAGGTCGCGCACCAGATCGGTGAAAACCATCGCCAGGTCGGGCGTCTCGTCCGACAGCAGCTTTTCCATAAGCTCGTCGTCATAGTCGGCCAGCTGCTCCAGCATGTGGAAGCGGGCGTCGGCGGCTTCGGCGGCCACGTGGGGCGGCGGCGCCACACGCTCGGACGGGGCGCCCTCATGGTAGGCGAAGGCCCGTTCCAGAGCGAGGTCGAGGTATCCGGTGACGTGCTCGCCGTCGCGGATCGGCACCTGGCGAGCGACGACCGGGACCGAGCTCACCGCCGACAGCGCCGCGAGCAGCTCGCTAAGAGGGCCTTGCGACTGATCGATCCGGTTGACGAAGATCATGCGCGGCACGCCCAGCCGCTCGAGCTCCCGCAGCGTCGGCTGCAGCAGAACCGCCTTGGCCGGATCGGGGTCGGCGACGACGATGGCCAGATCGACCGCCGGCAGCGCGAAGTCCCCGTCGGCGGCGAAGTCGACCGCGCCCGGGCAATCGATCACCGCGTAACGGTCGTCCATGTACTCAAAGCCGGCGAGATTGATCTCGACCGAGTGTCCTCTGGCGCGCGCCTCGGCGCTCGCGTCCCCCACCGTCGCCCGCCCGCCGGTCCGCTTTCCGCCGGCGCCGCCGGCGAGCAGAGCTTCCATCAGCGTGGTCTTGCCGACGCCGGTCGGCCCGACCAGGGCCACGGCGCGTACGACGCCAGGGGTATGCGCTGTCATCGGCGAGCTCCTTTGTTGTTGGCCCACGGGCTCGCGCCGGCTGGGCGTCAGGGCATGCTCCACCCGCAGAAACGCTTGTGCAAGAGGGCTTTTCCCGGCGCTGGGCGCCAGATTGGCGTCTTGGGTCGCGATCTTCGCGCGGACGGCGAAGATGAACCTGACCCGAACGGCCGGCCGGCGCTCGGTTCAGAAAGGACGCGTTACGAAGGATAGATTGGCGGTCGTGCGTTAGCTGTCTCGCGCGACGTGGAGGTTGGTCGAGGGCGGTGACTCCGACATCGTCAAAGCTCGCCGCGCCGGTGGCCGCGGCCGCGATCGCGCCGTCGGACGGCGAGCTGATGGCGGCTGTCGCGCGCGGGGATGCGCTGGCGTTTCGTGAGCTGGTCGATCGGCACACGCCGGCCGTCTACCGGTACGCCTACCGATTCATCGGCCGCGCGAACGAGGCGGAAGACGTGGTCCAGGATGTGTTCGTGAAGGTGTGGACGCGAGCCGGCGACTGGCGGGAGGGCCAGGGGGCGCTCGGCGCCTGGCTCAGGCGCGTCACCACCAACCTCTGCATCGATCGGAAGCGACGCAGCCGGCGCATGGTCGATGGCGATCCGCCGGATCGGCCGGACGCGGCCGCGCCCGTCGACGAAGCGGTGAACGCAAGCCGTCTGGCCAAGGTCGCCGCCGACGCGGTGGCGCAGCTGCCCGAGCGCCAGCGCGCCGCCATCGTGCTTACCTATTTCGAAGAGCTGCCCAACGCCGCCGCCGCGGATGCGATGCAGATGAACGTCAAGGCCTTCGAATCCCTGCTCGTGCGGGCGCGGGCGGCGTTGGCCAAGCTCGTCGCCGCCGCCGGCGTCACCGCCGCCGACGTGGGGAGCGCGTCATGAGCCGCCACCCCAACGCCGGGCTGACCGACGCCGATATCGGACGCCTGCTCGCCCAGATGCCGGACCCGCCGCCGCCCTCGGCCGACCTGACCGACCGGATCGTGGCCAACGTCATCGCCGCAAACGCCGCGCGGCCGCGCCGCTTCGGTCGCCGCATCGGTCGCCGCATCTGGTGGGCGATCACCATCCTCGCCGCCGCCGGCGCGGTCACGGCTGCCGCCGCCGCCGGCCGCTTCGAGTTCGCTCGCGTGCTCGAGTGGCCGCAAGAGATCGTCCGCGCCGCAGGCTGGGCGCCGCATCATCCGCGCCGGCCTCTGTTCGTTCGCGCGGCGCGGGCGGCGCCGTCGCGGCCGGAAGCTCCGGCATTCATTCCGCCGGTCGCGGCCGCACCGCATCCCCTTGCCCCGCTTGCGGCCGATCGCGGCGAACGCGTCGCGCAGATCGGCCAGCCGCGCCCGCAGCGCTCCGCCGGCGACCACCCCTTGGCGACGCGGCCGCTGCGAGCGCTCGTCCGGCTCCGCCCGGAAGCACGCTTCGCCGACGAGCACAGGCGCGCCCCGGCCCGGCTCGACGTCACGAGGACCGAGCGCGCGGAGGACCACCCCGCGTTCGCCGCCCCGGCCGCCCGTCTCTCGCCGCCCGTCGAGGCCGGACAACCCCAGACGACGCACGAGGATGTCGACCGGACGGCGAAGGATGACGCGCTGCGCTTCCACGATGCCGACGAGTACGCCCGTCGACAGGCGACCGCCGATCGCGGCTGGCGCGCGCGCGACAACGTTGCTCGCCGCGACTTGGCGGCCGATGCTGGCGATCGGCCCTGGGCGGCCGACCGCGGCGATCGCCCCTGGGCGGCGAACCGCGATCACCCTTGGGCAAAGCCGCAAGGCTGGGGCCGGCGGGCGGACAATCGCCCGTTCCACCAGTTCAAAGCGCACCCGCCGCGCGGCCGTCGCCGCGGCTGAGCCCGCGCAAAGAAAGGGCCCCCTCTCCTTCGTAGAGAAGGGGCCAGGTGCTCGTCGGGAGGGGGTGGCGCGGGTTTAGTGGCGCTCTTCGTAGATCTGGGTGCTGACTGCGTTTTCCTGCTGGTTCAGCGACCGTTGGTCGGCCCTGGTGATGTGGCCGTCGTCCAGGTGCGCCATGTCGCGCTCCTCGGTGCGGATGGTGTGGTCCTCGTGCGCCAGGCCCTGCGCCTGGCTCTGCGAGAGCTGGCCGTCTTGCAGGCCGGCCGAGATGCGGTCGTGCTGGTTCTCCAGCCGGGCGTTGACTTCAACCCGCCGGGGGTGCGAGCCGCGCCATCCGCCGGCGCTCGCCGCGGTGGCCGCGACGCTGACGATGGCGATCAACGCGGCTGTGTGGATGACTCTGTTCACTGTTGGGCTCCTTCGGTTAAGCGCCGGGGCGACGCTCTCGCTGGTTGCCCTGACCTAACGATCCGTCGTGCGAACTCCCTTCGAGGCGCGCGGCTGCCGGATCGACCTTGGGAGTCTCAGACGCTCGCCGCGCGCTCGGCGGTCCAGTCGTCAAGGATGCCGCGCGCCCGGTTCCGCGCCGGGTCCATCGCGGTGTCGTGGTTCGGCCGCTTGGCGGTCAGCTCGACCACGTAGCCGTTCGGGTCGCGAAAGTAGATCGAGTCGATGAAGCCGTGGTCGGAGACGCCGCGGAGCTCCATGCCGGCCGCCTTGCCCCTGGCGAACATGTCGGCAAGCGCCTCGGGCGTCACCTCCAGCGCGATGTGCAGGTCGAAGTCGTGCTGGTCTTTGAACGCGAACGGCATGTCCGGCGCCTCGAAGAAGGCCAGGAACGAGCCGTCGTCCATCCGGTAGAAGGTGTGCAGAACCTTGGTCTTTCGGCCGCTCTTGGTCTCCTGGATCACCAGCGATCCGGAAAGCGGCAGGCCGAGGAAGTCCTCGTAAAAGGCGCGCGTCGCCTCGGAGTTACGGCAGCGATAGGCGTTGTGGTGCAGGCCCTTGATCATGCCCTCGATGCTCGCATGGAAGACGGCGGCGAGGCAATTCCGAGCACCGGCCGTGGCCTGCACCGCGGCAGGGATGTATCAAGCGGACGAAGGCTTAGGAGAGGGTCGACGAGATGCGCAAGAACCAGGCGCTGGCCAAATGGCGGAACGGCGAGCAGACGATCGGCGCCTGGCTCTCGCTGGCCAACACCCATTCCGCCGAGATGATGGCCAACGCGGGATTCGACTGGCTCTGCGTCGACCTGCAGCACGGGCTGATCGACTACGGCGACTTGCGCCACATGCTGCCGGCGATCTCCACCACCGAGACGACGCCGCTCGTCCGGGTCACGGCCAATATCCCCGACCAGATCATGAAGGTGCTCGACGCCGGCGCGATGGGCGTGATCGTGCCGATGGTCAACAATCGGGCCGAGGCGCAAGCGGCCGTCGAGGCCTGTCGTTACCCCCCCGTTGGCTGGCGCTCGTTCGGTCCGATCCGCGCCGCCCTTTACGGCGGCCGCGGGTACGCCGCCGAGGCCAACGGCGAGATCGCCGTGATCGCCATGATCGAGACCAAGGAAGGGATCGAGAAGGTCGAGGAGATCGTCACGACACCCGGCCTCGACGGCGTCTACATCGGCCCGAGCGACCTGGCGCTCGCGCTCGGCCTGCCGCCGCTCGGCGACACCGACAACGCCGAGCACCTGGCCACGGTGGCTCGTATCCAGGCGGCGTGCCGCGCCCACGGCGTCGCGGCCGGCATCCACACCTCGTCCCCCGACTACGCCCGCCGGCGGCTGGAAGCCGGATTCACCTTCGTTACGGTGGGTTCGGACGCCGGCTTCATCGGCGCCGGCGCCGCGGGGGCGACAGCTGCGGCGCGCGCCACGATGACGAAGGCGACGGCTGCGGCTTAGAGCTGGAGGGCGCAAGCATGGACGCGTTTGTCGACAAACTCGAAACGCTGCTCGGCGAAGGCGCAGTGCTCACCGGCGAAGCCGCCAAGGAGCGGGGGCTCAGCCCGTGGACCCGCGTCGGCGCGCCACGCGCCGTCGCGCGACCGCGTTCGACGGCGGAGGTCGCCGGCATCCTCAAGCTCGCCCGCGAGGAAGGGGTCGCCGTCGTCCCCTGGGGCGGATTGACCGGGTTGGTCAGCGGCGCGGCGGCCGAGGGCGCGCTGGCGCTCAGCCTCGAGCGGATGAGCGCCATCGAGGAGATCGATCCGCTGCAGGGGACGATGACCGTGCAGACCGGCTGCGTGCTGGCGCGGGCGTGCGAGGCTGCGGAGGCCGAAGGCCTCTTCCTGCCGCTCGACCTCGGCGCGCGCGGCTCGGCGACCATCGGCGGGGTGATCTCCACCAACGCCGGCGGCAACCGCGTGCTGCGCTACGGCATGATGCGCGACATGGTGCTGGGGCTGGAGGTTGTGCTCGCCGACGGGACAGTCGTGAACGCGCTGAACCACCTGATCAAGAACAACACCGGCTTTGACCTAAAGCAGCTCTTCATCGGGACCGAGGGGACGCTGGGGATCTGCACCCGCGCGGTGCTGCGCCTCAGGCCCGAGCCGGCGTCGCGGGAGACGGCCCTCCTGGCGGTCCCGGCGTTCGCGGCCCTGCCGCAGCTGCTCCGTGCACTGGAAGCGGACCTCGGCGGCGCGCTCTCCGCCTTCGAGGTGATGTGGCCGGAGTTTTACGAGCTGGTCACCACCGCGCCGGCCAAAGGGCGGCCGATCCTTGCGGCCGGATCGCCGTTCTACGTGCTGACCGAGATGCTGGGCGCCGACACCGCCGAGGATGCGCCCAGGTTCGAGCGCGCCATCACGCGCGCATTCGAGGCGGAATGGATCACCGACGCGGTGATCGCCAAGTCGGGGCCGGAGCGCGAGCAGATGTGGGCGCTGCGCGACGACGTCGCCCAGACCGCGCGCAACGGCCCGATCGTCGCGTTCGACATCAGCTTGCCGCTGGCCGGCATGGAGGACTACCTGGCCGAGGTTCGCGCTGCGTTGACCGGGCGCTGGCCGAGGGCCGCGCTCACCGTGTTCGGGCATCTGGGCGACGGCAACCTGCACCTGGTGGCCGGGGTCGGCGACGCCGGCGCGCGCCACGCCATCGAGGACGTGGTCTACGGCCCACTCAAGGCGCGGCACGGGTCGGTGTCTGCCGAGCACGGCATCGGCCTGCAAAAACGCGCCTACCTCGCCCTCTCGCGCTCGCCCGAGGAGCTCGCCGTGATGCGGCTGATCAAGCGCTCGCTCGACCCCACCAACACCCTCAACCCCGGCAAGATCTTCGAGTTCGAGAGCGAGACGGCGACCGCGTGACGCTCAGACCCTTCCACCTCGCCATCCCCGTCGACGACCTTGCTGCGGCCCGCGCCTTCTACGGCGGCGTGCTCGGCTGTCCCGAGGGTCGGAGCGCGGCGACCTGGATCGACTTCGACCTGATGGGCCACCAGCTCGTCGTCCATCGGGCGCCTCGCCGCGCCGCGCCTGACGCGGCGACCAATGCAGTGGACGGCGACGATGTGCCGGTTCCGCACTTCGGTGTCGTGCTCAGCCTGGAGGCCTGGGAAGCGCTGGCCGGGCGGCTCCGCGGAGCTGGCGTCCAATTCGGGATCGAGCCGCACGTGCGCTTCAAGGGCGAGGCCGGTGAGCAGGCGACGATGTTCTTCCGCGACCCGGCGGGCAACTCGCTAGAGTTCAAAGCCTTCCGCGACTTGGGGATGCTGTTCGCGAGATAGGTCCGCGATCCTCCACCAACGGGGGAGGATCACAGGACAGCCCTTACGCCTGCGCGGGGATCTGCACCGGCATCGAGCGGATCGCGCGCAGGAAGCAGGACTTCAGCCGCACCGGCTCGCCGACGATGTCAATGCGCGGGAAGCGCTTCATGATCTCTTCCCAGACCACGCGCAGCTGCATCTCTGCCAGCCGCATGCCGACGCAACGGTGGATGCCGAACCCGAAGGCCGCGTGATGCCTCGGCCGCTCGCGGTCGATGATGAAGGCGTCGGGGTTGGGGATCGCGGTCTCGTCGCGGTTGCCAGAGACGTACCACATGACGACCTTCTCGCCCTTCTTGATCAGCTTGCCGCGGAACTCGAAGTCCTTCTTGGCGGTCCGCCGCATGTGGGCGACCGGCGATTGGTAGCGGATCATCTCCGGCGCCATGGAGTCGATCAGCGAGGGATCGGCGCGCAGCTTGTCGTACTGATCGGGGTTCTCGTTCAGCGCCAGGAGGCCGCCGCTGAGGGTGTTCCGCGTCGTGTCGTTGCCGCCCACGATCAGGAGCAGGATGTTCCCCATGGACTCCAATAGCGGCATTTCCTTGGTCGCTTCCCCGTGCGCCAGCATGGAGATGAGATCGTTGCGGGGCGGCTCGTTCACCCGCACGTCCCACAGACCTTTGAAGTAGGCAGCGCAGGCCAGGAGCTCGGCCTTCGCCTCCTCCCAGGGCATCTCGATCTCGGGGTTGGTCAGGAGGTCCGACCAGTAGGTCAGCTTGCTCCGCTCCTCGAACGGGAAGTCGAACAGGGTCGCCAGCATCTGGGTGGTGAGCTCGATCGAGACCCGGTCGACCCAGTCGAACGCCACGCCGATCGGCAGCGCATCCAGGATCCTGCTGGCTCGCTCCCGTATGATCGGCTCCATGTTCCTGAGGTTCGCACTGGAGGCGATTGGCGCGATCACCTTGCGTTGGGTGTCGTGCTTGGGCGGGTCCATCGCGATGAACATTGGCAGCGGTAAGCTGTTCTGGTTGTCGTCGTCGTCGCCGATCGAAATGCCGCCTTCGGACGAAAAGACCTGATGGTTGGTCTCGATGGCGATGATGTCTTCGAACCTAGTCACCGACCAGTAGGGCCCGAACCTCGATGCGGGCGTGTAGTGCACCGGATCCTCGGCGCGCAGCCGCTCGAAGAACGGCCAGAAGGTGTCGTTGACGAACCGGTCGCCGATGCTCACATCGATCTGGTCTATCGGCGTCGAGTACGCCTCGTCGCGGGCGACTTGGAGTGCGTTCAGAGCTGCGCCGTCGGCCATGGCTTCTCTCCGGCTGGCCGAGGCCCGGCCGGTTACGCCCGCGCTGGAATCTGCGCCGGCATCGAGCGGATGGCGCGCAGGAAGCAGGACCTCAGCCGCACGGGCTCGCCGACCACGTCGATGCGCGGGTAGCGCTTCATGATCTCTTCCCAGACGGTCCGCAGCTGCATCTCGGCGAGCCGCATGCCGACGCAGCGGTGGATGCCGAAGCCGAACGCGGCGTGATGCCTCGGCCGCTCGCGGTCGATGATGAAGGCGTTCGGGTTGGGGATCGCGGTCTCGTCGCGGTTGCCCGAAACGTACCACATCACGACCTTCTCGCCCTTCTTGATCAGCTTGCCCTGGAATTCGAAGTCTTCCTTGGCCGTGCGCCGCATGTGGGCGACCGGCGACTGGAAGCGGATCATCTCCGGCACCATCGAGTCGATCAGCGAGGGATCGGCGCGCAGCTTGTCGTACTGGTCGGGGTTCTCGTTCAGCGCCAGGAGGCCGCCGCTGAGGGTGTTCCGCGTCGTGTCGTTGCCGCCGACGATCAGCAGAAGGATGTTCCCGAGGAACTCGAACAGCGGCATGTCCTTGGTCGCCTCGCCGTGCGCCAGCATCGAGATCAGGTCGGTCTTCGGCGGCTCGGTGACGCGCAGGTCCCACAGGCCCTTGAAGTAGGCGGCGCAGCCCAGGAGCTCGGCCTTCATCTCCTCGAAGTCCATATCCGCCCCGGGATTCAGCTTTGAGGGCGTGCTGGGATTGGTGATGAGGTCCGACCAATAGGTCAGCTTGCTGCGCTCCTCGAACGGGAAGTCGAACAGGGTGGCCAGCATCTGGGTGGTCAGCTCGACCGACACGCGCTGCACCCAGTCGAACGGCTCGCCGATCGGCAGCTCGTCGAGGATCTTGCCGGCCCGCTCGCGGATGAGCGGCTCCATGTTGCGCAGGTTCTCGCTGGAGACGATGGGCGCGATCGTCTTGCGCTGCGCGTCGTGCTTGGGCGGATCCATGGCGATGAACATCGGCAGCTGGAAGTCGTCGGCGGCCGCATCGCCCTCGTTGTCGCCGATGGAGATGCTTTTCTCCGACGAGAACACCTGGTGGTTGGTCTCGATGGCGATGATGTCTTCGAACTTGGTGACCGACCAATATGGCCCGAACTCGGACGCGGGCGTGTAGTGCACCGGGTCTTCGGCCCGCAGGCGCTCGAAGAACGGCCAGAAGGTGTTGGTGACGAAGCGATCCTGGACGCTGACGTCGATCTGGTCGAGCGGCGTCGAATAGGCCTCGTCGCGGGCGAGTTGGAGTGCGCTGACGGCGCCGTCGGCCATGGCTTCGTCTCCTTCAAGGCTACGGTCGCGGAAGATTTACCGCACCGAGCCTAACCGCAAGTGACTCTTGCGTCATCTTTGCCCGAACGCCTTTACCCGCCGCCGATCTTCGGGATCAGGAAGATCTCGCTGTCGGGCTGGAGCGCGGCGGCGTAGGCGTCCTGGTGGATCTCGCCGTCGATGGCGATGGCCATGCGCCGGTCGATGTAGTCGCCGAAGCCCGGATAGCGGGCGTCGAGCTCCAGGATCAGACGCCGTACCGTATCGGCGCCGACGTCGAACTCCGACGCACCGCCCGTGAACTCCCGCCCCTGCGAGCCTGCCAGGACCACGTGGGGCACGGTACGAGCCCTCCCGTCACCCCGCCTGAGCGTCGATCACGGCGCGGATCTTCGGCGGCGAGAGCGGCAGGTCGCACATCCGCACGCCCAGCGCTCCGCGCACCGCGTTGGCCACGGCCGCGAGCGGCGGCACGATCGGCACTTCGCCCACGCCTTTGGCGCCGAACGGGTGCCGGGGATTGGGCACCTCGATCATGATCGCCTCGATCATCGGCAGGTCGGACGCCACCGGCACGCGGTAGTCGAGGAAGCCGGCGTTCTCCATCCGCCCGTCGGCGTCGTAGACATACTCCTCGTTCAGCGCCCAACCGACACCCTGGGCGACGCCGCCCTGGATCTGGCCCTCGACGTACGAGGGGTGGATCGCGCGACCGACGTCCTGGGCGGCGGTGTAGCGCACGATGGTCACGTGGCCGGTCTCGCGGTCGATCTCGACGTCGCATAGGTGCACGGCGAAACCGGGGCCTGCGCCCTGGGCGGTCAGCGAGACCTCGGCGCTGATCGGCCCGCCGGTGCGGCCGGAGCGGCCGGCGATCGCCTTCAGGCTGAGCGGTTTGACGTCCTTGCTGGCGTCGAGACAGACGGCGGCGCCGTTCTCCCAAGCCACCTGTTCGACCGGCACGTCCCAGGTGAGCGCGGCGCGGCGCTTCATGTCCTCGACCACCTTCTCCGCCGCGCGCGTCACGGCCATGCCGGTCGCGAACGTCGTGCGGCTGCCGCCGGTCAGGCCGGAGAAGCCGATCGCTGTGGTGTCGCCGACGACCGGACGCACCAGCTCGACCGGCAGGCCCAGCACCTCGGCCGCCATCATCCCCATCGACGCGCGCGAGCCGCCGATGTCGGGGTTGGCGGTCACCACGGTGGCGCTGCCGTCGTCGTTGATGTGCACCGCACCGGTGGACTCGCCGCCGATGTTGAACCAGAAGCCGACGGCCAGTCCGCGGCCCTGGTTCGGCCCGAGCGGCGCGGCGTAGTGCGGGTGGTTCTTGATCGCCTCGACCGTCTCGAGGTAGCCGATGTTGGTGTAGGTCGGCCCGTAGACCGCCTTCATCCCGTCGGCGACGCCGTTTTTCAGCCGGATCTCGATCGGGTCCATGTCGAGCTTGCGCGCCAGCTCGTCGATGGCGCTCTCGATCGCGAACGCGGCGATCGGCGCACCAGGCGCGCGGTAGGCCGCGACTTTCGGCGTGTTGGTGACCACGTCGTAGCCGGTGATCGCCACGTTCGGGATGTTGTAGCAGGCGACCGCGGTCATCGAGCCGGCGCCGACCGGCGAGCCGGCGAAGGCGCCGGCCTGGTACTTGAGCACGATGTCGGCGGCGGTGATCGTCCCGTCGTTCTTCGCGCCGAGCTTGACCTCCATGACCGCGCCGGAGGTAGGCCCGGTCGCGCGGAACACCTCGTCGCGCGTCATCACCAGCTTGACCGGATGGCCGGCCTGGCGGGAGAGCGCCAGCGCGAGCGGCTCCAGATAGACGGTGGTCTTGCCGCCGAAGCCGCCGCCGATCTCGGCCGGGATGACGCGGATGTCGGCGACGTCCAGGTCGAGCAGCTTGGAGCAGTAGGTGCGGACCATGAACTGGCCTTGGCTCGAGCTCCAGACGGTGCTCTGGCCGTCTTCGCTGAACGAGGCGACGCAGGCGTGCGGCTCGATGTAGCCCTGGTGCACGCCCTGGGTCGTATAGCGGCCGCTCATGACCACGTCGGCCTCGGCGAAGCCCTCGTCGAGGTTGCCGCGCCCGAGCTTGTTCACCCTGGCGATGTTCGAGGGCTTGGTCGCCTTTTCGGGCAGGCCCTGGGTGAACATGTTCGCGTGCAGCACAGGCGCGCCGGGCGCCATCGCCGCCTCGACCTCGATCACGTGCGGCAGGACCTCGTACTTGATCTCGATGAGGTCGAGCGCCGCTTCGGCGACCGCGGCCGAGGTCGCGGCGACGGCGGCTACGGCGTGACCCTCATACAGGACTTTGCTCCGCGCCATCACGTTCAGCGACAGGTCGCGCAGGTCTCCGCCGCCTTCGCCGGCCTCGTATTCCTCCGACCCAAGGTTCGGCAGGTCCTCTGCGGTGATCACCGCCTTCACGCCGGCCAGCGCGCGCGCCTTCTTGGTGTCGATCGAGACGATCTTCGCGTGCGCGTGCGCGCTGCGCTTGATCCTGCCGACCAGCATGCCAGGCATGACCAGGTCGGCGCCGTACTGGGCGCGGCCGGTGACCTTGTCGACGCCGTCGGGGCGGATCGGCCGGGTGCCGACGACCTTCAGCTTGGGGGGATCGAGGATATCAGTCATGAGGCTCTCCGGACCTGTCTCATTTCGGCGGCGGCGTCGATCACGGCGCGCACCACCTTGTCGTAGCCTGTGCAGCGGCAGAGGTTGCCCGCCAGCCAATAGCGGACCTCGGTCTCCGTCGGATCGGGGTTCTCGGCCAGAAGCGCCTTGGCCGCGACCAACAGGCCCGGCGTGCAGAACCCGCACTGCAGGGCCGCATGCTCGAGGAACTTCTGCTGCAGCGGATGCAACGTCCCGCCCTGGGCCATGCCCTCGATCGTCTCGATCCGCCGGCCTTCGGCCTCGGCCGCCAGCACCAGGCAGGCGCAGACCAGCCGCCCGTCGACCATGACGCTGCAGGCGCCGCAGTCGCCCGAGCCACAGCCTTCCTTGGCCCCGGTCAGGCCCAGGTTGTCGCGCAAGGCGTCGAGCAGCGTCGTGCTCGGATCGGTGAGGAACTCGGCCGGGTCGTCGTTGACCGTCGTTGTGATGTGCAGCTTGCTCATGACCTCGCCCCCGCCCGCTCGTAGGCGATCCTGGCCGCGCGCCTGGCGAGAACGCCGGCGATCTTGATCCGATAGTCGACCGTGCCGCGCTTGTCGGCGATGGGCCGCGCGGCGGCCCTGGCCGCGGCGTCGAGCGCATCAAGCGCGCCCTCGTCCAGCGTCGTGCCGACGATCGCCGCGCCGGCCTCGGGAACCAGGGACGCCGTCGGCCCCACAGCGCCCAACGCCACCCGCGCGGCGGTGATCTTCCCACCGGCGTCCAGCGTCAGGTTGACGCCCGCGCCGACGACGGCGATGTCCATCTCCGTGCGCGGGATCGAGCGCAGGTAGGCGTCGGCCGATCGCGGGGGCCGCGCCGGCAACTTGATCTCGAGCACGAATTCGTCGGCCGCGAGCGACGTCTGCCCAGGCCCGGTCGCCACCTGCTCCACGGGGATCTCCCGCCGGCCCTTGGCGCCAACGATGACGCACGTCGCGCCCGCTGCGATCATCGCCGGCACGCTGTCGGCGGCCGGCGAGGCGTTGCACAGGTTGCCGGCCAGCGTTGCGCGGCCCTGGATCTGCGTCGATCCGATGAGGTTGGCCCCTTCGACGACGCCAGGCCATGCGGCGACCAGCGCCGCATGCTCGCCGAGCAGCACGCCGGGCGTCGCCGCTCCGATAACGAAAGCGCCGCCGGCCTCGCGGATGCCGATCATGCCGGGGATGCGCTTCAGGTCGACGATGGCCGACGGCTTTGCGCGGCCGGACTTCATCTGCACCAGAAGGTCGGTCCCGCCGGCCAGCGGTCTGGCCTTGCCGGCCCCGGCCGCCAGCGCGCGGACCGCCTCTTCCGCCGTCTTCGGCGCAACAAATTCGAGTTCGGGCAAGCGGCCTCCTTGTCGACGCAATGCGCACGGCCTCGATGAAGCCGGCGTCTCCTTCCACGATGGTCGGCCAGGCCTTATTGGTCAAGGCGTCGCGAGAAATTGGCACGCCGAGGAGAGCCTACATGATGAACGTTTACTTCGCTGGGCTCGCCACTGAGTCCAACTCCTTCTCCTCGATCCCCACCGCAGAAGCGGCGTTCGCGATCGGCCAACGGCGTGGCGAGGCGGTGTTCGCCGACCGGGGGATGTATGGCGCGCTGGCGGTTGGCCTTCGCGAGCTGGTCATGGCCGAGGGGGGCGTGGTCTCTCCTGGCCTGTTCGCCTTCGCCCAGCCCGGCGCCCCGACGGTGCAGGCGGTCTACGAGCGCTTGCGCGACATCCTGCTCGAGGACTTGAGGGCCGCGATGCCTGTCGACGTCGTCATGCTGTTCCTGCACGGCGCGATGATCTCTCAAGCCTGCTGGGACTGCGAGGGCGAGATCCTGGCCATGGTGCGCGAGATCGTCGGGGCCGAGACGCCGATCGGGGTGGCGCTCGACCCGCATGCTCACCTGACCGAGGCGATGCTCGCAAACGCCACCGTACTCTGCTTCATGCAGGAGTATCCGCACACGGATGGGATGGCGCGGCTGGAGGACGCCTGGCGCGTCTGCCTCGGCGTGGCGCGCGGCGAGGTTTCACCGGTCCATGCCGTGCACGACTGCAAGATGGTCTCCTTCTGGCCGACCCAGAGCGAGCCGATGCGGGGGTTCGTCGATCGCCTGCTGGATCGGCGCAATCGCGATGGCGTCCTGTCGATTTCATTCGTGCACGGATTTCCTTGGGGCGACACGCCGGTAACCGGGGCGAAGATGCTCGTCTACGCCGACGGCGATCGCGCGAAGGCGGCGGCGCTCGCCGAATCCCTCGGCCGCGAGATCTGGGACTTGCGGCGGGAGACCCAGATCCGCGACATGCCGCTGGCGGCCGCTCTCGACCGCATGGCGGCGGTCAATCGGGGGCCGCTGGTCGTCGCCGACATCGCAGACAACGCCGGCGGCGGGGCGCCGGCCGACTCCACCTTCGTCGCGCGCGCCGTCCTCGAACGCGGGCTCACCGACGTCGGCATCGCCCTGATGTACGACCCGCAAGCCGTCGCGTTCTGCCACGAGGTGGGGGAGGGGGCCGAGATCGATCTCCGCATCGGCGGCAAGCTCGGCCCGACGTCAGGCGATCCGCTCGATGTGCACGCCACGGTGCGCGGGATCGCCAAGAAGGCGACGCAGGTTGGGCTCTCAGGTCTGGTCGGCCTGGGCGATGCGGCGTGGATCGAGGTCGCGGGCGTGCACGTCATCCTGGCCTCGGAGCGCACCCAGTGCTTCGGCCCGAGCGCCTTCACCGCGCTCGGCCTCGATCCGACCACGCTCCGCTCGGTGGTCGTGAAGTCCACCAACCACTTCCGCGCCGGTTTCGACCCGATCGCCACCGACGTGATCTATGTCGATACCCCGGGCGCGATCCGCTCCGACTTCGCGCACATCCCCTACGAACGTTTCAAGGCGCGCTACTGGCCGAAGGTGGAGACCCCTTAGGCGAACGCGTGGCGCGCGTTCACCCTCTTCCGAAACGGCTCCTTAATCGAGCGGGCGTGGAATGGGGGCCTCGACTATCGAGGCGCGCCGTTTCATGTGGTGGCTGATCAACTTTCCGATGCGGTACGGCGTGGTGATCGTCGTGGCGGCGTGGGCTGCGGCGAACCAGCAGCCCCTGTGGGTGGCGGCCGTGATCGCGCTTGGGGGCATTCTGATCCTGCCCTTCTACTCGGCGGACCGCGCGCGGAACATCTCGCCGCCCTACTTCGCCGAGCTGGTGGTCGAGTCGCCCTACGTCACGCTCGCCGCCGTTCTGGGATCCCTCGTCGGCCGGTTCTGGCGATAGGGTTGGCGTTGTAGCGACTGGCCCGCCGCGATCGGTCAAGCCGTTCCGGTGACGGCGACCTATGACATCGTCATCCGCGGCGGCCGGGTGGGCCGACGTTACCGTCTCTGCGCGGCGGATCGATTCAACCACCAAGCACACCAAGCACACCAAGAGGCCGCGACTGACCGCTGCGCGTGGGCCTTCTCAGAACCCTTGGTGTGCTTGGTGTGCTTGGTGGTGAAAAAAGACTGGGTCCCCGCTTGCGCGGGGATGAGCGGGTGTTTGGGCTCAGCGGCTCGCGCCAAGCACGGTCGTTGATCAGTCCCAACCCGAGCCTAAGCGCCGCCTACGGGGGCGCCGGCGCCCCACACCGCCTCGTCGCAGTGGATGTAGCCGTCGACGTAGCGCACCGGCGGATCGCGGTCGCGGGCTAGCAGCAGCGGCCCGTCCAGATCGACGACGTCGCACAGCTGTCCGACGATGAATGAGGGCGCCATGGCCAGCGAGGTGCCGCTCATGTTGCCGACCATCACCTGCAGCCCGAGCCGTTTGGCCTCGCGCGCCATCATCAGCCCCTCAGTGAGTCCGCCACACTTGTCGAGCTTGATGTTGACCACCTGGAAGCGGCCGGCCAGCGCGCCGACGTCCGCAAGCCCCTGGGCGCTCTCGTCGGCGGCGAGCGGGATCGGGCTCGCGAACCCTTCCAGCTCCGCCTCGGCGCCGATCGGCAGCGGCTGTTCGATCAGCTTCACGTCGGCGGCCAGGAGCGCCGGCATCAGGTCGCGCAAACTCGCCAGCGAGAAGCCCTGGTTGGCGTCGACGGCGAGCCACACGTCCGGCCGCGCTTCGCGCACCGCGGCGACCCGCGCCGCGTCGTCCTGGTCGCCGATCAGCTTCAGCTTGATCGCCCGCGCGCCGACATAGGCGCGCGCGCCGTCCGCCATCGCGTCGGGCGTGTCGGCGCCGACCGTGCATGTCGTGAGCAGCGGCCTGGGGGCCGAGTCGAGGGCGATGCGCCAGACCGGTTTGCCGACGCGTGCGGCCTCCAGCTCCCACAGCGCGCAGTCGATCGCGTTCCTGGCGCCGCAAGGGGGCAACATCTCGCGCAACGCGTCCCGCGTCACGCCGCCTTCGATCAGGTCGCGGTGCGCCTCCAGCGTCTCCACGATGCCGTCCGGCGTGTCGCCGCGGTAATAGACCCCCGAAGCTTCGCCGCGCCCGCGGGCGGCGCCCTCGGACAGGGTCGCGACCACGACCTCCGAGTGCTCGAAGGTGAAGCCGCTGATCCTAAAAGGGCGCAACAACGGCCAGCGTTCGATCGACAGTTCAAGGCACAACCGTTCGCCCATGCCGACGCCTTCGCTCTAATCGAAAGACATTTTCATATTTTGCAACTCGATCAAGCGGAATCGCGCCGAGGCAAGCGTCAGCGGCGGACGACGCGCGGCGGTTCGGGCTCGTCGTTGGCGGCTTCGGTCTGCAGCGAGCGCATGAGCTGCGATTCCGTCGCCGAGCAGATGGACAGCACCTGGCACTTGCCCTTGTTCGCCTTGACGTAGGCGTGGCCCATGCTGCTGTCGAAGTAGACGGAATCACCGGCTTCGAGCCGGGCGGGCGCGTAGTGCTCGGAGTAGAAGTCGACGGCGCCCTGGATCACCATCGTGAACTCCTCGCCGGGGTGGCGCACCAGTTCGCCGAACGCCTCGAGCGAGGTCGCTTGCGGCTCGGCGATGATCGGGTTGAAGCGTTTGTTGAGCAGCTCGGCCGCCGGGTACAGGTGGCTGTAGTTGTCGGTGTCGATGCGCTTGCCTTCGCCCGCGCGGGTGATGATGCGCCGCCCGCGGACGTGCCTGTCGGCCGGGCCGGCGAGGTCGGTGGCGAACAGGCGGGCGATGTCCACATCGAGCCCTTGGGCGATGCGCACGAGCTTGTCGTAGGAGAGCGAGAGCTTGTTGTTCTCGACCTTCGACAGGGTCGAGACGGGCAGCCCGGTCATCCGGCTCACCTCGGCCAGCGTCCAGCTGTGCTCCAGCCTGAGGCGTCTGAGCGCCGTACCGGGCTTGGCGACGGCGGGTTTGGGCGTCTTGGCCATCTATCGCTCCGCGTCGGTCACGGCCTTAAGTGACTCGCTCGTTCCAGCCATAATGCCCGGCGCCGCAGATTGCTGCCATCGCCCGACCGTCAGCTTCTGTTTCGTACTTTGCTAAGTAGCAAAATACCGAACTTTTCGCCCTCCGCAAGGGGGGCGCCCAGACAGACGCACGCGCTGACGCCTCGCCTAGTAGTGGAGGCTGGGCGAGGCGAGGTGCAGCGAAAGCGCGAACCAGGCGAAACCCAGGCCTGCCGCGAGGATCAGCAGCGACGACGCCTTCGCCCACCAGCTCGACGGCTGGGTGGTCCAGACGGTCACCGTGTTCCACGCTTCGACCAGCACGCCCACCAGACCAAGCCAGCACAGCGCCTTGCAGAGGATCAGCAGGGGGGTGAGCGAGGCGTCGGCATTCAGCGCGCCGCCCAGCAGCGCCTGGAACATCACGGCGTAGGCGCCGAACGCTGCAACCTGGACGATCGCGCCCAACCGGGCGAGCCGATAGGTCGTCGCCCGGCGGCCGGTCAGGGGGAAGGCCTGCTTGTAGCGCCAGCGGATGAAGACCTGCACGGGCCAGAGCAGCAGGGAGCCGAGCAGGACGGCGAGCGTGAAGAAGAGCGCCGGCATGTTCCAGCTTGCCTTGGCCCAGCCGGGCACGGGCATGAACTCGAGCACCGGCGGCAGCTCGTCGGTCATGTAGTTGTCGACCTTGCCGTTCTTCACCACCGCCACCAGCCGCCCGCCGGTGCGGTCCACCCACTGGTAGGGTCCGACCTCGCGCCAGACCTCCGGCGCGTGGGAGGCGTCGACCAGGTCGGAGACGACCAGCGTCCCGTCGGGCTTGGCGACCACCTTGGCCTGGCCGAGCAGGTTCAGGATGCGCAGGAAGCTCGAGTCCGCCCGGCGGCTGGACCAGTAGAGACCCTGCATCAGCTTCGCGTCGGTTTTGGCGGTCGCGACCGTGGGCAGGTCCTGAGGCGCCGGGACCGGGAAGTAGCGGTCCATGAACTCCCGGAACAGGTTTTCGCGCAGCGGCCCGGCGGCGCCCTGGCGGCCCGGGCTGTTGACCGACATGAAGAGGCCGACGTGCGCGCCCAGGATGAGGTGCATGTCGGAGTGGAAGTAGTTGGTGTCGCCGGCGTGGGCGATGATCACCTGGCCGTTGCGGTCCTCGTGGTAGAAACCGAGCGCGAACGCCGCCAGCGGCGGGTCGAACTGCGTCTGCTGCGCGTACATGATCTGCGGGCTCTGCAGCAGCTTGTCGCCGTTATAGCCGCCCTGAAGGTGCGCGATCATGAAGCGGGCCATGTCGTCGCCGGTCGACGATAGGCTGCCCGCCGGGCCTACCGTGATCATCTCGAACGGACGCGGCGGCTGGTCAGCGGTGACGTAGCCCTTCGACATGTCGGCGGCGAGCGACGGCGGCAGCGGCTGGTCGAACGTCGAGTGGTTCATGCCCAGCGGGTCGAAGATGTGGCGCTTGACGTAGGCGTCGAACGGCTCGCCGGAGACGCGCTGGACCATGTAGCCGGCCAGCGTCGCTCCGTAGTTCGAGTAGGCGACGACGGTTCCCGGCGCGTAGATGCGCTTGGGGATGTTGCGCTTCAGGAAGGTCTCCAGCGACGGCATCATCTCCGGCTTGGAGACGAACTCGTCGCGAAGCTGCTCCTCGAAGCCGGCGGAGTGGGTCATCAGCTGACGAAGCGTGATCGGCTGGCCCTGGTATGGCGGGATCGTGAAGTCGAGGTAGCGGTTCACGTCGGTGTCGAGGTCGAGCTTGCCCGCCTCGACCTGCTGCATCACCGCGGTCCAGGTGAAGGTCTTCGACACCGAGCCGGGCCGGAACAGGGTCGTTTGCGGGTCGACCGGCTTCTTGGTTTTCACATCGGCGTAGCCGAAGCCGCGCTCGGTCAGCACCTGGCCGTCCTTGACCACGACGACCACGGCGCCGGCGATGCCGGCGGAGGAGATCGCGTACGGCATGAAGCCGTCGAGCCAGGTGTCGACGTCCTGCTTGGTCAGCTGCGCCGGCGGCTCTGGCGCGACCGCCGCGGCCACCGACGGGGCGAGCGGCTGGGCGGTCGGCGTTGGCGCGAGCGGCGCCTGGGCCAAGGTGGGCGACACGCCAAAGGCGAACGCGAGCAAGGCCGCGGCGATCGATTTGAACCGCATCCGGTCGTCTCCCAAGAACCTGGCCGCTAGCTCGCCGCGCGCGGCGGCCGGCCCCGGCGCATCATCCGCAGAGTTGCCGATTTTGCAAATTAACTTTCAGAAATAGACAACCCGCTACCCGCTCAGTACCGCGCCGTCAGCGTGACGCCGATCGTTCTCGGTTGGATGATGGCCACGCTCTCGCCGCTGCTGACAGCGCTCAGGTTGCCGTTCAGCGAGCTGATGCCGCGTGCGTCGCCGAGGTTCTTGGCGAAAAGCTCGACGGTCCAGTTCCGCCGGACGTTCGCGCCCGCGCGCAGGTCCCATGTGTTGTAGCTCGGGAGAGCGACCTGTCCGATCGACCCGCTGAACGACGAAACACGATCTCCGATGTAGGACCAGGTCGCGCCGACAAACGCCCTGACGTCGCCGGTGATCGACCAGTTGTAGACGCCATCAAGCGTCGCGGCCCAGTCCGGTGTGAAGGGCAGGCGATCCCCCACCTTTCCTCCGAGCAGGAAGTTGGTGTTCGTGGTCAGGCGGGCATCGGTGTAGGCGGCGTTGCCGGTGAACACCAAGCCGTCGATAGGCGTGAGGGTGGCCTGCGCCTCGACGCCTTCACTCCGCGCCCGGCCTCCATTGATGTCGACCCCGGTGTTGTCGATGTCGGCGATCAGCTGGATGTTGTACCAGTCGACATAGAAGGCATCGACGTCGAACGACAGCATGCTCTGGAAGACGTCCGCTTTGACGCCGGCCTCGTAGCTGACGACCGAGTCGGGACCGAAGGTCCGCGGCACCGCGTTCGGCGCGCCGAACGCGACATCGTTAGGCCCGCCGGGCTGATAGCCTGAAGCGATGCGGGCGTAGACCGTCGTGTCGTCGTTCGGCTTCCACCTGGGCGCGACCGAGTAGGTGAAGCTCGAGTCCGACGACGAGCCATGCACGACGAGTCCGTTGCCGAGCACAACCTCGGCGGTGGTCGATGTCTGGTCGTTGTGCGCGTAGCGGCCTCCCACCGCCACATCGAACTGCGGCGTGAAGTGATAGGTCACGGTCGCGAAGCCCGCCTCCTCCTCGTAGTCCGAGGGAAGCTTTGCCGACTCGATCAGCGTGCCGGCGCCGAACGGCGCGCCTAGGCCGATGACCCGCTGGTCAAGGTCGCCGGTCTCGTGTGTGTAGAAGAATCCGCCCAGCCACTCGAGCCGCTGACCGGCCGGCGACGCCAGCCGATCCTCCTCGGTGAACTTGTTCACGACCAGCGTCGCCGCCTCCTCACTGTTGAAGAGGGCGGTGGTGTCGGCCAGCGTCTGGCTGTTGTAGGTCCCGTAGCTGGTCGAAGACGTGAGATTGCTCCAGCCGAGGTTCCAGTCGACCGTCCCGTTGTAGAGACGGTTCTGGATGTGGTCGAAGCCCGACAGGACGCGCCCGTTCTTCAGGCTGCCGAACAGCGGCGTGATGGGCTCGACCGGCACGCCGAACCCGTTGACCACGATGTCCTCGTCGTTGGCGTCGTTCTCGTCGAAGTCCTGACCGATCGCGGTCAGGCGGATGGTCACGTCGCTGGTCGGCTGCCAGAGGAACGAACCCCGCACCCCCTGCTCGCCGCTGTTGTTCACATTGCTCAGATGCCGGACGGCGTCGTCGATGAAGCCGGGGTTGCCGACGTCGGACCCGACGATGCGGAAGGCGGCGTCCGAGCCGAGCGGAATGTTGACCATGCCCTTTACGGCCCAGCCGCCCTGGTTCTCGACCTCGTCGCCGGTCACCTCAGCCTCGGCGGCGAGATGCGACGGATCCGGCGGATTGGTGACGAACTTCAGCAGGCCGCCCAGCGTCGAGGCGCCGTAGAGGGTGCCTTGCGGACCCTTGTCGACCTCGACGCGCTGCATGTCGAAGGCGTCGATGTCTGGCGGCAGCAGGGTGCCGTTGGCCAGGCCGCTGCTCGACCCGTACGGGGTTTCGTCGATGTAGGTGGCGACCGTGCTGGCGTCGCCGCCGCTGTTCAGGCCCCGAAGGATCAGCTGATCCTGTCCGGGCGCGCTCTCCACCAGAGTGAGGCCGGGAACGAACTTGACGTAGTCCGCGAAGTTGAAGGCCTGCAGCTGTTCGACCCTCTGCTCCGTCACCGCGCTTACCGCTTGCGCGACGTTGCGCAGCCGTTCCGTGCGCAAGTTGGCGGTGACGGTGACGTTCGCGCTGGCGGCGGCCGTCTGCTGCGCCGGCGTCTGTTGCGCGGTCGGTTGGCCGGCCGCGCCGGTTTGCGCCGCCGCGGCGGCGGCCAGAGCGAGCGTTGAAGCGGCCGCCAAGAGACCCAGGCCCAGGTGTCGATGCATGCGATCCCCCATGCGCAATCCCACGAGCGTTAGGATGGCAACATGGTTTCCCATCATGCAAGTGCTTTTTCACTTTTTGCGAAAGACCGTTGACTGGGCGCGCCACACGCCCCGATAATCCGCGCGGGTTTAGCGAGGCGCTGCATGGCATCGGTGCTAGGGTTGCGGGACGAACGCGCGGCTCCGGGTTCGGACGCGGCGCCCGCGCACTCGGGCGGCGTCGCATGACCCGGGCCGCGCAAAGCGTGCTGAGAGCCGAATCGCCGTTGGAGCTGCCGCGCCCCTACCTGTTGTTCGTGGGCGATGTCGCCGAAGCGGCGTTCGCCAAGACCGCGTTCGGCCTGCGCGACTGGGCGCCCGAGGCCTGCGTCGGCCAGTTTTCCTGCTCGGCCGACGCCATCGACCTCGGCCTGCCGAGGCTGGCGCCGCTCGAGGCGCGCGCGCGGGGCGCGCGGGCCATGGTGATCGGCGTCGCGAACATGGGCGGCTACATCGCCGACGCGTGGATCCCGTCGCTGGTCAAGGCGCTGGAGGCTGGGCTCGACCTGGTCAGCGGCCTGCATGCCAAGCTCGCCGACGTGCCAGCGGTGCGCAGCGCCGCCGAGGCGCATGGGCGACAGCTGGTCGACATTCGCCGCCCGCCGCCCGGCATCCCGGTCGGCACCGGCGAGAAGCGCACTGGCAAGCGGCTGCTCACCGTCGGCACCGACTGTGCGCTCGGGAAGAAGTATACGGCGCTTTCGATCGCCCGCGCGTTCGGCGATCGCGGGCTCGCAGTCGACTTCCGCGCCACCGGACAAACCGGCATCCTGATCGCCGGCGGCGGCATGCCAATGGACGCGGTCGTCGCCGATTTCGAGGCCGGCGCCGCCGAGTTGCTGACGCCGGCCGCAGCCCCCGACCACTGGGACGTGATCGAAGGGCAGGGGTCGCTGTTCCACCCGTCGTACGCGGCGGTGTCGCTAGGCTTGCTGCACGGCAGCCAGCCTGATGTGATCGTCGTCTGCCACGAGCCCGGGCGCCTGGAGCTGCTCGGCCACCCCGGCTTCGCGATTCCGAGCCTCGAAGAGACGATCGATCTCAACGTCCGGCTCGCGCGGCGCACCAACCCCGCCACGCGTTGCGCCGGGGTCAGCCTCAACACCGCGGCGATGACCGGGGCGGAGGCTGCGGACACGCTGAAGACGACGGCGGCGCGGCTGGGCTTGCCGGCCGCAGATCCCATCCGCGGCGGGCCTGAGTTCGCCCGCCTCGTCGACGCCTGTCTCGCGCCGCGATGAACGGATTTCACGTATGCGTCTGACGATTATCGCTGCAGGGCCAGCCGGCAGGCGCGGCGCGGCCCCTCATCCGCCCGGGCTCCGCCCGGCCACCTTCTCCCTCGAGGGGAGAAGGATCGCCAGCAGACGCCGCTGGGGGCGCGCGAGTTTACTCGCCGCTCTCCTGGCGCTGACCTGGGCGGCGGCGTCCGTCCCCGCCCTCGCCGCCCCGCCGGCGGACTTCCAGGCCTACGCCGACGCCTTGCGCAAGCAGTACGGCATCCCCGGCATCGCCATCGCCATCGTCGAGAACGGCCAGACGACCATGGCTGAGGGATTCGGCGTCCGCCGCCTGGGCGATCCGACACCGGTCGACGCCAAGACGATCTTCCCCACCGGCTCGACCGGCAAAGCCTTCACGGTGGCGGCGCTCGCCACCCTGGTCGACGCCGGCAAGCTCAGCTGGGACGACCGCGTGACCGACAAGCTGCCCGGGTTCGAGATGTACGACCCGTGGGTGACGCGCGAGATGACGGTCCGCGACCTGCTGGTGCACCACAGCGGCCTCGGCCTTGGCGAGGGCGATCTCATGGCGGTGCCGAGCTCGAACCTGACGCGCGCCGAGACGGTCGAGCGATTGCGCTACCTGAAGCCGAAGACCAGCTTCCGCAGCGGCTACGCCTACGACAACGTCCTCTATGCGGTCGCCGGCCAGCTGATCTACGCGGTGAGCGGCCAGACGTGGGAAGACTACATGCGCACCCACGTGCTCGAGCCGGCGCACATGCTCGACTCCACGTCCGACGATCCGCACCGCTTCGCCGATCCCGACCGCGCCTGGCCGCACGCGCGGCTGAACGGGCCGATGCGCGGGCTGGGCGACCAGGCCGTGCTGGACGAGACCGACGACCTCGGCAAGAACGTGAGCCCCGCCGGCGGCATCAGCGCCAGCGCCGAGGACACGGCGCAGTGGATCAAGATCCAGCTGGGCCACGGCGCGATCCCCGGGGGCGGACGGCTCTACAGCGAGGCGTCGGCCGAGGCGATGTGGACGCCCGAGGTGATCATCCCGATCACGCCGGCGCCGCCGCCGGTCGCCGCTTCAACGCCGCAGTTCGAGGACTACGCGCTCGGCTGGTTCATCCGCGACTGGCGCGGTCACAAGATCATCGAACACGACGGGGCGGTGTTCGGCTTCCGCGCGCTCATCGACCTGATCCCCGACAAGAACATCGGGTTTGCAGTGCTCTCGAACGCCGAGGATGGCGTGCCGCTGGTGGCGATCCGCGACCAGCTCCTCGACCACTATCTCGACGGCCCGCCGACCGATTGGGCGGCGGCGTGGGGCGAGTACAAGCAGCATCAGGTCGAAGCGGCCCTGAAGGCGCTGCACGCCGAGATGGCCCAGCCCGCCAAGGTCGGCCCGTCTCTGCCGCTCGCGAGCTACGCTGGCGACTACGCCGACCCCTGGTACGGAACCGTGCGGGTCACGCCGGCGGGCGGCGACAAGCTCCGGATCGACTTCACCCACTCGCCGGGCATGGTCGGGGATCTGACCCACTGGCAGTACGACACCTTCATCACCCACTGGGACAAGCCCGGGATCGAGAACGCCTTCGTCAGCTTCACGCTGGACGCGGACGGCAAGGTGGCCGGCGCGACGATGAACGCCGTCTCGCCGCTGGCCGACTTCAGCTTCGACTACCAGGACCTGCACCTAAGCGCGGTCGCGCCGCCGGCGAGCGCCGCGCGCTAGCCGCGGGGACGATCGCAGCGCCGCTAGCGAACCACGGAAAACACGGAAAGCACTGACCTGCAGCGTTTCCGGACTGGCCTCCTGGGCGCGGCGGTCGGTCCATCCAGGCCGCGAAGCGGCCGTCCTGCCTTCCGTGTTTTCCGTGGCCAGTCAATGCGGCGCGGCGACCTCATCGGCGCGGGCCGGGACAGGGCTTTTCGGCGGGCGGTCGGTCTGCGCAAAGTCGCCGCTACGGAGAAGGAGCGCGATCCATGGCGAAAGACACCGAAGCGGCCGAGGCGCGGGCCAAGACGGTCACGGAACAGCTGGACGAGCTGTTCGCGCCGTGGAACCGGACCGACGAGCCGGGGATGGTCGTCGGCGTGGTCAAGGACGGCGCGTTCACCTATCGGCGCGCGTTCGGCATGGCGAGCCTCGAGCATGCGTCGGCCAACACGCCTTCGACGCGCATGCGGATCGGTTCGATCAGCAAGCACTTCACCTGCCTGCTCGCGCTCCTGCTCGCCGAGGATGGCAAGCTCGACCTCGATCAGCCGATCCGCACCTACATCCCCGAACTGACCGGTCCTGGCGGCGAGCCGACGCTTCGCCAGCTCATGCAGCACCGCGGCGGGTCGCGCTGCTATCTCGACATCAGCTTCATCGGTCACGGGATGGCCGTACCGCCGGTCGGCCACGCGCTCGAGATCCAAGTTCGCCAGAAGAGCCGCAACTTCGCTCCCGGCGAGGCGATGATCTACAACAACGGCGGCTACCATCTCGTGTCGATCGCGATCGAGCGCGCGGGCGGCGCCCCCTTCGAGCAGCAGTTGAAGGCGCGGCTCTTCGACGCCGTCGGGATGCCGGACACCATCTCGCTGCCCTCCGACCACAACATCACGCCCGGCGTCGCCGCCATGCACATCCCCAGTCGCGGCGCCTGGCGGCGCGGGCTCTTCCCGTCCGAGGAGGTGCGCGGCGAGGGCGCGATCGTCTCGACCGTCGACGACATGCTGCGCTGGGTGGCGCACCTGCGCGCCCGCGACCGCTTCGGCTCGCCCAAGACCTGGGCCGAGCTTACGGAGCTGCCGAGCTACGCGGATGGCTCGCTCGGCGTCTACGCGCTCGGGCTGCTACTCAACGAGTACCGAGGCCTAAAGACCCTGCACCACTCGGGCGGGGTCATGGGTGGCACCGCGCAGATGATCCTGTTCCTCGACGAGGGTCTCGACATCGTCATCCGCACCAACGGAGCGAGAGCCTGCGACGTCGTCCGGCTGGCTCAGCAGGTGGCCGACATCGTGCTCGCCGACCGGGTCGGGCCGGAGACGCCGACCATCGAGGCCGAGGCGCTCAAGGGCGCGCTCGGCGACTACTGGTCGCCCAAGACGCGCATGGTCTACAGCCTCTCCGACGAGGGCGGCGTCCTCAAGCTTTCGCTCTGCAAGGGGCAGGTGGGCGTGGCGCTCGTTCCCGCCGCCGACGGCTGGATGCTGCTTCCGGCAGGCGGTCTCGGAGAGATCGCTGTCAAGGTCGAAGGCGAGGACCTGCTCGTCCGCTTCGGGCAGGAGACGGATCGCCTCCAGCGCCTGGTCGAGGACGACGCCAATGCCGAAGCGTTCGCGGCGGCCGCGCTCGGCCGCTACGTCAGCGACGACGCCGACACCATCGCGGCGATCGAGCGCGACGGCGAGGGGCTGGTGGTCAGCCAGTCCGATGGCCTCGGCCGCGTGCGCGCGCCGCTGATCCCGCTCTCGCCGAGCGTTGCCTATTCGCGGCCCAGCGGCGCGCTTGCGCAGCTGCGCAACGTGATCAGTCTCGATGTCGAGGGCGGGCGCGCAACCGGCTTCCGCCTCAACACCGCCCGCACCCGAAACCTGGAGTTCCGCCGCATGTCGGGCTAGGCCGAGAGTCGTTCCGCGAGGAGGACGCCGATGACGACGCTTGCCGAGGCTAAGGCTCTGGTCGCCGCCGACGACCGCAAGGACTTCGAGTTCGCCAGCCGCGGCTTCGTCGCCACGCGCGCCGATCCGGTGATCGCCCGCGGGGATGGCCGTCCCGCTAACAATCTGGCGGCCTATGACTTCCTCGCCGCCGACGCGCCGGAGACGGCCAACCCCAGCCTTTGGCGGCAGGCGCAGATCCTGACCAAACACGGGCTATTCACGGTCGCCGAGCGCATCTGGCAGGTGCGCGGCTTCGACGTCTCCACCGTGTCGTTCATCGATGCGGGGACGGGCTGGATCGTCGTCGATCCGCTGACCACGGTCGAGGTCGCGCGCGCGGCGCTCGAGCTCGTGGGCGAGCACGTGGCGCAAAAGCCGGTGCTGGCGGTGATCTATTCCCACAGCCACGTCGACCACTACGGCGGCGTCGGCGGGGTGACGAGCGCGGCCGACGTTGCCGCTGGCAAGGTCAGGGTCATCGCGCCCGAAGGCTTCCTCGAGCACGCGGTCTCGGAGAACATCATCGTGGGTCCGGCGATGCTCCGTCGCGCGCGCTTCCAGTTCGGCCATACGCTGGAGTGCTGCGCCCACGGCGAGATGACTTCGGGCCTCGGGCCTCGCCCGTCAGCCGGCGCGCTCTCGCTGATCGCGCCCACCGACCTCATCACCCGCACGGGCCAGGAGATCGCCGTCGGCGACGTGACCATGGTCTTCCAGCTCACGCCGGGTACGGAGGCGCCGGCGGAAATGAACTTCTACCTGCCGCAGTTTCGCGCCGTGTTCATGGCCGAGAATGCCAACCTGACCATGCACAACCTGTTGCCGGCGCGCGGCGCGCTGGTGCGCGACGCCAAGGCCTGGGCCGACTATCTGACCGAATCCATCCGCCTGTTTGCCGACAAGAGCGACGTGATGTTCGCCGCCCACGGGATCCCCCGCTTCGGCCGCGAGGAGATCGTCTCTTTCCTGACCAGTCACCGCAACGCCTACAAGTTCCTGCACGACCAGACGATCAGGCTGATGAATTCGGGGCTGACCGCGCCCGAGATCGCCGAAACGCTGGCGCTGCCCAAGGCGCTGGCCAAACAGTGGTTCAACCGCGGCTACTACGGGACGATGAGCCACAATTCGAAGGCCATCTACCAACGCTACCTCGGCTGGTACGACGCCAATCCGGCCAGCCTGAACCCGCTGCCGCCGGAGCCCGCGGCCAAGCGCTACGTCGCGGCCATGGGCGGGCCGGCGGCGGTGATGGCGCTGGCCAGGGCCGCGGTCGACGAGGGCGAGCTGCGCTGGGCGGCGACGCTGTTGAACCACGTCGTCTTCGACGATGCGGAGAACGCCCCGGCGCGCGCCGAGCTCGCCGCGGTCTACACCAAGCTCGGTTTCGACTGCGAGGCCGGCACCTGGCGCAACATCTACCTGACCGGCGCCCAGGAGCTGCTCCACGGCATCGCGCCCGGCCCCGGCGCCGGCTTCAGTCCCGACGTGCTGCAGGCCACCACCACCGCGATGCTGCTCGACTTCGCCGCCGTTCGCGTCAATCCGGACAAGGCCGCCCAGCGCGCCTTCTCGCTCAACATCGAGATCACCGACCGGCGCGAGACCCACCTGATCACCGTCGGCTCAGGCGTGCTAATCCACGAGGAGGGCGTCGCCGATCCCGCCGCCGGCGCCACGGTGCGCCTGAAGCGACCTGACCTGGTGATGACCCTGATCGCGCGCATGCCCTTGGCGCCGCGCGTCGAGTCCGGCGACATCATCATCGAAGGCGACGCCTCGCTCTACGCTGCTCTGATCGACCTCCTCGAGCCCCCGACGCCGAACTTCAACATCGTGACGCCGTAGGTCAGGACCCGCCTGCGCTAGACTCGCGGCAAGGCCAGGCTTACCGGTGGACGCGCCACGGTTTCCGCTAGGCCCCAAGATGGAAACGGCGCCGACGCAGCTCGAAGACAGCAATAAGGTCGTTCTGGCGGCGGTATGTCTGCTGTCAGGCGTGGCGCCTCTCGTCGCCCGCTGGTTGCCGAACGAGTCCTTGGCGATCATCTATGGCCTGATCGTCGCTTCGATCTTTGGCGCGTCAGCGTTTTATCTGAGTCGACGCCCGTCTCTACACGCCTTCAAGCCCTTATTTCTTGCTTTCTTTGCTTTCTCGGCGGTTCAGGTTTTGAATAACACCGTTCCTAAATTCGTTCTCACGCATCTCCTGAAGGAAGCGGGGACGGCCGGAAATCCGCTTGCTTCGACGATGTGGGGTTCCATCGTCATCCAGCTGACGGAGACCGCGATCGCGCTCGTCCCAATATTCCTGCTCACGATGGCATCGAGGCAGTCAGCCGGCGAAATATACCTTCAGCAGGGCCGCATCGGTTTCTGGTTCTGCGCCGCCCTCGTCTTCTTCTTGGCCATGTATTTGCTTACGCCAAGGGCTGCGGCGCATCGCTTTCCAGTCCATGGCGCCGTGACGATCAGCCGGTATGTCAGCCTGACCCCTCCGCTCTTGCTCATGGTAATCACAAATGGATTTCAGGAGGAAATACTCTTCCGGGCGCTATTCCTCAGGAAGTTTATCTCCATATTTGGTTTTTGGACCGCGAACGTCATCCAGGCGCTGGTGTTTACCATCGCGCACGTCGGGATAAGTTATACGACCAACGTGATCCTATTCTTGATCCTCTTTGTTTTCCCACTCGGCTTGTTCTGTGGCTACCTGATGCGCAGGACCGACAGCGTCCTTGCTCCGGCGATCTTCCATGCCGGGGCTGACATCCCGATCTACCTGTCGTTTCTTTCATTCGTGACCTGATCGAACGCGCTGTCTTGGCGAGCCCCGCCGCAGTCCTCCGAAACGGTGCCTCTTGAGGGCCAGCGCGTGACGTAGGGCTTGCCGCCGTCCGCGGACGCCCAGAACTGAACGCGTCGTGCGCAGGCAATTCCCCCCGCAACATATAAAGCGACCGCATGGGAACGTTAATCGCCTCAGGTCGTTAGGTATTTGCCGCTGGTTTATCGGCGGCTCCAACCGCGAAATAAGCCATGGGCTTGATCCTGATCATCATAGTACTTTTCCTCCTCTTCGGAGGCGGCGGCGGTTACTACGCACATCGTCGGTATGGGCTGCCGGGCCTAGGCAGCGTGATCGGCTTAGTCCTGGTCGTTCTGGTCCTGTTGTGGGTGTTTGGCGGCCTGCATCCGGGTCGCGTTTAGCGGCCATCCCCCGCCTCTCACAAGGACCATCGAGATGAAACACGCATTTCTTCTTTCGACCGCAGCAGCAGCTTGCATGGCTTGCGCCAGCGTGGGCTGGGCGCAACCGTCCGGACACGACGGCGGCGCTCCCCAGGGCGGACAGCATTCCAACCACCAGGCCGCGGCTAACGTTGGGCGCGTCGCGTCGGCGCAGCACGGGCGGCAATCCACGGCTCAGGGCGCTCCCAGCGCTTTCGTCCGCTCCTCGACCGGCGCAACGCTGCGCGGACCCGTCAGCGGCGCGGCATCCGTCCGGTCTCGGCAAGCGCCGCACTATGTCGCTCAGACCGCGCCCCGGGCCCAGCTGTATGGAGCCACGCGGGCCGCACCGGCGGTCGTCGGTGTAACGAGGACGACGTCGACTTACGCACAGGTGAGTGTCACCGCCTCGCACCGAAACGTGCAGGCGTCGCAACGCTTCAACGCCGGATCCTACCGTCCGCCGATGGGCTATGTGTCGCGCTACTGGGGCTACGGCCAATACCTGCCAGCCGCCTACTACGCCCGCGGCTACTGGATTAACGACTATCTGCTGTACGCCCTCTACGGGCCGCCCTCAGGCTTTGTCTGGGTTCGCGTCGGCGACGATGCGCTGCTGATCAACCGGTACACGGGCGAGATCGTCGCGGTCGAGACCGGCGTGTTCTACTAGGATTTCCGCCACGCAAGTCCCGAGCCGCGGTGCGCTCGGGCAGGGGCAGCCCTCTGACTAAGGCCGGCGGCGAGCAGACGACACGCTATCCGCCCGAAAGGTAAACCATGAGCCTGATCCTCATAATCATCGTTCTGCTTCTGCTGCTTGGAGGCGGTGGCGGATACTACGGTTACCGGCGTGGTTACTACGGAGGCGGCGGCTTCGGGGGCGTCATCGGCGTTGTTGTCGTCGCCGTGGTGGTGCTTTGGCTGGTCGGCGGCCGCATCTAGCTGAATCTTTAAGGAGCCAACGGAATGATCGAAGAGCAACCGATCGACGTTTGTCCGGCGCGCGCCGTCGCCATCAATCATGCCCCCGCAAAGGAGCTCCCATTGCAGCAGTGGGAGGGCGAGGGCGGAGCGGCGCCAACCGACGCGGCGGGCGCAGAGGGTTCGACGGTGGCGACGACGACCCTCGCCGCCGGGACTGCCCCGCTGGCCGATCAGCCACGCCGCGACGCGGTCGATGCGGACGCCATCACCGAACGGCACTTCTTTGCGGAAAGCTGAAGGTCAGCTTGGGCGTTAGCGCCGCGGCGGGCGCCGACGAGCAGCCGCTTTGCGGCTTGCCGGCCGATCAACAATGGTGCGGCCCGCCGGGACAGGGGTGAGGTCTCGGCGGGCGCGCGCGGCCGCGATCTGGCTCTATCGCCGGCTCAAGCGGCCGCTATCGAGAACGCTTCGGCCGCGGTGCGCGGAGCGTGGGCCAGCGCCGCTTTGACGGCAGCTTCCCGCTGTTCAGGCCCGATGGCGACACCCTCCGCGCGCACCACCTCGACGTCGTCGATGCCCATGAACCCCAGCGCGGCGCGCAGGTAGCGCTCCTGGAAGTCCATCGCCTCGTTCGGCATGCCTGGCGTGTAGAGCCCGCCGCGGCTGGAGACGATGATCACCTTCTTGCCGCCGGCGAGGCCCACCGGGCCGGCTTCGGTGTAGCGGAAGGTCTTGCCGCCGATCAGCAGGCGGTCGAGCCACGCCTTCAGCTGGCTCGATATGGCGAAGTTGTACATCGGCGCGCCGATCACAACGACGTCGGCGTCGAGGAACTCCTGCAGCATGGCGGCGCTGGTCGCGACCTCTGGCGCGATCGCCGCATCGTCGCTGGTCCAGCCGGCGAAGGCCGCGCCGAGCAGGCGACTGTCCAGGTGCGGCAGGCGCTCGCTCTCGAGGTCGCGATAGGTGACCTGCAAGCCAGGGTTCTTCGCCCGCCAGCCGCTGACGACTTCGACCGAAACCTGGCGCGATATGGAGTTGGCTCCGGTGATGCTGGAGTCGATGTGGAGGAGTTTCATGGTTGCACTGCAGCCCTTTTCGATTGGATGCAGCGAAGGTATAGATGCAACGATGATGGGACTAGATGGCGATTTTGCAACAGATCGTTCCACGTGGAGAACACATGCGCGACTTAAATGACCTCGGCTTCTACGCGGCGGTGGTCGCGAACGGCGGCTTTTCCGCCGCCGGGCGGGCGCTGGGCGTGCCCAAGTCGCGGTTGAGCCGCCGGGTCGCCGCGCTCGAGGCCCAGCTCGGCGTGCGGCTCGTCGAGCGCTCCACCCGCCGCTTCAGCGTCACCGTGGTCGGACAGGACGTCTACCGCCATGCGCGCGCGGCGCTGGCCGAAGCCGAGGCGATCGAGGACATCACCACGCGCCTGAAGGCCGAGCCGCAGGGACTGGTCCGCGTGAGCTGCCCGCAGGGCGCCGACCGCATCCTCGCCGGCGCGCTGCCGGCATTCCTGCAGCAGCACCCCAAGCTGCGCGCACAGGTGATCGTCAGCAATCGCCGCGTCGACCTGATCGAGGAGGGTGTCGACGTGGCGATCCGCGTGCGCGAAAAGCTCGACACCGACGCCGACCTGCAGGTGAGGATCATCGGCCGCACCGGCAGGATGCTGGTCGCCGCCCCGGCATTCCTCGACGCCAAGCGGCGTCCGGCAAACCCGGCCGAGCTCGCCGAGCTGCCGACGCTCAGCCAGTGGGAGCGGACCGGGCTCGATCGATGGGAGCTGGTGAGCGACTCCGGCGAGGAGGAAACCGTCGTGCACGAACCGCGGCTCTCCGCCAGCGAGTTCGCCATCCTCAGGCAGGCGGCGATCGACGGCCTGGGCGTTGCCTTCATGCCGGAGTACGCCTGCCGCGAGCCGCTGGCCGACGGCCGGCTGGAGCGGGTGCTGCCGGAGTGGTCCGGGCGCGAGGGGATCCTGCACCTGGTCTTCACGTCCAGGCGCGGCCTTCTCCCCGGCGTGCGGGCGGTGATCGACCTCTTGGCGAGGGTCCTCGACCCGCAATCCGTCGCCTGGCAAACGGCGGACTAGCCCGAGCTGGAACGGCTGCGCGGGGATTGTTGGGTGTCGAGCGCCCTGGCCCGCCCATGCTAGATGTTCACGGCCGCCGCAAGGGGAGGGGCATGACGACGATCACGGCCGTTTCGGCATACGACATCCGCTTCCCGACCTCGCGCTTCCTCGACGGGTCGGACGCGATGAATCCCGACCCCGACTACTCTCTCGCCTACTGCATCCTTTCGACCTCCGACGGGCCTGAGGGCCATGGGTTCACCTTCACCCTCGGCCGCGGCACCGAGCTCTGCGTGCATGCGATCGAAAGCCTGGCGCCCAAGCTCGTCGGCCGTACGCTTGACGGCATCAGCGGCGACCTCGCCGGCTTCTGGCGTGACATGGTGGGCGACAGCCAGATCCGCTGGCTTGGTCCGGAGAAGGGCGTCGTGCACCTGGCCGCCGCGGCGCTGGTGAACGCGGTCTGGGATCTGCTGGCCAAGCAGGCCGGCCAGCCGCTGTGGCGCTACCTCGCCGCCATGTCGCCGGAGGAGATCATCGCCGCCATCGACTTCCGCCACATCACCGACGCGCTGCCGCCCGAGCGCGCGCTCGCCATCCTGCGCGCCCGGCTGCCGGCGAACGCCGAGCGGATGGCGGCGCTGAAGCGCGATGGCCACGCCGCCTACACCACCTCAGCCGGTTGGCTGGGCTATGGCGACGACAAGATCCGCGCTCTGGCGAGCGCCGCCGTCGCCGACGGCTGGACCGCGATCAAGATGAAGGTCGGCGGATCGCTCGCCGACGATATCCGCCGCGCCGGCTTGCTGCGGGAGATCCTCGGGTCCGAGCGCATCCTGATGACCGACGCGAACCAGGTCTGGGAGGTCGAGCAGGCAATCGAATGGGTGAACGCGCTCAAGCCGGTCGACCCCTACTGGATCGAGGAGCCGGTCAGCCCGGACGACATCCTTGGCCACGCGCGCGTCCGCAAGGGGGTCGCCCCGGTCCGCGTGGCGACCGGCGAACACGTGCACAACCGGGTGATGTTCAAGCAGTTCCTGCAGGCCGACGCGATCGACGTGGTGCAGCTCGACTCCTGCCGGCTGGGCGGGGTGAACGAGGCGCTGGCGGTCCTGCTGCTCGCCGCCGCCTTCGACAAGCCCGTCTGCCCGCACGCCGGGGGGGTGGGCCTGTGCGAATACGTCCAGCATCTCAGCTTCTTCGACGCCACCTGCGTTCGCTCGAGCGACGAGGGGCGGATGATCGAGCACGCCGGGCACCTGCACGAGCACTTCCTCGACCCGATCACCATCGAGCGCGGCCGCTACCGCGCGCCGGAAAAGCCCGGCTACTCGGCCGAGATGAAGCCGGAGAGCCGCGCGGAGTACGCGTTCCCCGACGGCGCGGCCTGGAGGGGTGCGTGAGCGCACGCCGGCAGAAGGTGCTCGTGCTCTACCTGGCCAATTCGGCGCTGGATGCGCCGGTGATCGCCTGGGCGCATTACGACGGCACGGGCAAGACCCTGCACATGGCCGGCGACCAGGATCAGCCGCCGTACGCGACCGGGCTGGATGCGCTCAAGGACGGCTGGCGGCTGTTCCAGGCCGCGCAACTCCTGCCGCATGCGCGCGGCGAGGAGTTTGACGTGGCCTACCTCAAGTACGAATTCTTCTTCGAACAACTCGTCGAGATTTGACCCGTGCCGGAAACCGACCTTCCGCTCTTGAGCTCCGCCCAGGCGGCGAGCTTCGTCGCCCGCGGCTTCCTGCGGTTCGACGCCGCCGTGCCGAAGGCGATCAACGACCAGTTCATGAAGGAGGCCGGCAAGGTCTCGGAACTGAAGGCGGGCGAGAAGATCGGCAAGGCTTTCCTCGAGGTCTTCGCCAAGAACCGGATTCCCGAGGTTTCCGCGGGAACGCCCCTCGCCGAGGCCTATGCGCAGAAGAGTGCGCTCGGCAGGCTGATGGCGCTGCCGCTGGTCAGGGGCGCGATCAAAAGCCTGCTCGGTGAAGACCCCATCTTCGACCACCACTTTCTGCACGTGAGCTTCCCGCCGCGCTTCCATGAGCGGGCCGAACACGAGAACGTCTCCCAGCACACCCACCAGGACTCGACGATCGACCCGAGGCTCTCGTTCGACGTGCAGATGATGTACTTCCCGCACGCCGTGACGCGGGAGATGGGCGGCACGCGCTTCATCCCCGGCACCCACCTGCGCAAGGTCAGCGAGGTCGCGCTCGGCCGCTATCAGAACATCCGGGGCCAGCAGCACATGGTGTGCGAGGGCGGGACGCTGCTCTTCCTGCACCACGGCATCTGGCACGGCGGCGGGGTGAACCTCGCCGAAACCGCCCGCTACATGTTCAAGATCCGCATGCGCGCCTCGGGCTCGCAGGTGCGGCAGTGGGATGTCGACGACATCGCCAGGCCGAACGCCCAGCGCGCCATCTTCTTTACGAAATCGCCGCCGGCGAAGGGCACGGTCGAGACCATCCTGACCACGCCCGAGCCCTGGTTCGAGCAGGACACCGGCCGGCTCGAATACGTCAACCGCATCAAGCTCTGGCGCTATCTGGTCGACGACCCGACCTACGACGCCGACTACTGGCTCACGCGGTTGAAGGTCTGAGCGGATGGGGGCGCCCGTCGGCGACTGGAACTATCCGACGCGCATCCGCTTCGGCGCCGGGCGCATCGCCGAGTTGGCCGACGCCTGCCGCGCCGCCGGGATCGCCCGGCCGCTTCTGGTGACAGACCGCGGGCTCGCCGCGAACGCCATGATCACAGGCGCGCTCGCCGCCCTGGGGACAGCGGGTCTCGATACCGCCCTGTTCAGCGACATCGCCAGCGACCCGACCGGGCGCGATGTCGCGCGGGGTTGCGAGGCGCTGCGCGCGCACCGCGCCGATGGCGTCATCGCCTTCGGCGGCGGAAGCTCGCTCGACGCCGGCAAGGCGATCGCCTTCCATGCCTTCCAAGCCCGGCCGCTGTGGGACTTCGAGGACATCGGCGACAACTTCGCGCGCGCCGACGCGGCCAAGATTCTGCCGGTCGTCGCGGTTCCGACCACGGCCGGCACGGGCTCCGAGGTCGGCCGCGCGGCCGTGATCAAGGACGAAGACGCGGCGCTGAAGCGCATCATCTTTCACCCGCTCATGCTGCCGAAGGTGGTCGTCGCCGATCCGGCGCTGACCGTCGGCCTGCCGCCGGCGATCACGGCCGCCGTCGGCATGGACGCGCTCTCCCACAACCTCGAAGCCTTCTTCGCGCCCGGCTATCACCCGCTGGCGCGCGGCATCGCCGTCGAGGGCGCCCGGCTGGTCAGGACCTGGCTGCCCACGGCGGTGGCCGAGCCCAGCAACATCGAAGCGCGGTCGAACATGCTGGCGGCGTCCGAGGCCGGCGCCACCGCCTTCCAGCGCGGGCTAGGCGCGATGCACGCGCTCGCGCATCCGCTAGGCGCGGTCTACGGCGTCCACCATGGCCTCCTGAACGCCGTGCTCATGCCCTACGTGATCGCCGCCAACCGGCCGGCGATCGACGCCGACGCGGCCTACCTCGCGCGCTGCCTGGGCGTTGGTGATGACGCCGGCGACCTCGTTGCCTGGGTCCTGGAGCTGCGCCGCGCCATCGGCATCCCGAACACGCTCGCCCAAGTCGGCGTGCCGGGGAACGAGGTCGGCCGCATCGCGCGCATGGCGGTCGAGGATCCGTCCGCGGCGACCAATCCCGTCGCCTTCACCGTCGACGACTACGCCGCCGTGCTGACGCAGGCGCTGGCCGGTGAACTCTCCAAGGCTGCGTGAGGGGCTCTTTCGATGACCGACGACCTGGCCGGCCTGAGCATAGACCAGCTGATCGAGCTGATCGGCTCGGACGCCTTCTCCGCCTTCAAGGTCGGAGCCTTCGACATCGATGGGATCCTGCGCGGCAAGTACATGCACCGCGACAAGCTCACCTCGGCGCTCGAGAACGGTTTCGGCTTCTGCGACGTCGTGCTGGGCTGGGATTCCGCCGATCAGCTTTACGACAACGTCGCCTACACCGGCTGGCACACCGGCTATCCGGACGTCGAGGTGCGGCTTGTCGCCGACACCGCCCGCCGCATCCCGTTCGAGCCCGACACGCTCCTTCTGCTCGGCGAATTCGCCGGCGCGGCCGAGGCGATCTGCCCGCGCGGCCTGCTCCGCCGCGTGCTGGCGCGCGCCGAGGCCGCGGGGTTTGCGGTCAAGGCCGGGTTCGAGTTCGAGTTTTTCGTCTTCGATGAAACGCCAGACAGCCTCCGCGCCAAGGGCTATCGGGACCTAAAGCCGCTCACCCCCGGCGCCTTCGGCTATTCGGTGCTGCGCAACTCGGTGCACGCCGAGCTCTATCACGACATCCTCGAGACCTGCGCCGCCATGCGCATGCCGCTCGAGGGCCTGCACACCGAGACCGGCCCGGGCGTGCTCGAGGCGGCGCTGGTGGCCGACGAGGGCCTGGAAGCGGCGGACCGGGCAGCGCTGTTCAAGACCTTCGCCAAGGTCATCGCCCAGCGCCGCGGCCTGATGGCGACCTTCATGGCCAAGTGGTCGACCGACTGGCCCGGCCAGTCCGGCCACATCCACGTCTCGCTGAGCGACAAGGCGGGCAAGCCGGTGTTCCACGATGCGGCCGCGCCGCTTGGCATGTCGCAATCCATGCGCTGGTTCGTCGGCGGCCAGCAGCGGCTCATGCCCGAGCTGCTCTCGATGATCGCGGGCACGGTCAATAGCTTCACCCGCCTCGTGCCCGGCTTCTGGGCCCCGACCAGCGCCACCTGGGGGGCGGAGAACCGCACGACCGCGCTCCGCGTTATCGGCGGCGGGGCGAAGAGCCAGCGGGTCGAGTACCGGGTCGCCGCCGCCGACATCAACCCCTACATCGCGCTCGCCTGCGCGCTGGGCTCTGGGCTCTGGGGGATCGAAAACCGCGTCGAGCCGACCGAGGCGGTGAGTGGTAACGCCTATGCGCAGACGTTCGCGCCGGAGCTCGGCTTTCCGGCCACGCTCAGCGAGGCCGCCGAGCGGCTGAGGGCCTCGGCCGCCGCCGAGGACCTCTTCGGCCGCGCGTTCGTCGAGCACTACGCCGCCTCGCGCCTCTGGGAGGAGCGCCAGTTCCGCCGCGCCGTGACCAGCTGGGAGCTCGAACGCTACTTCGAGATCATCTGACGGCGGGCGTCGCGGATCTCGCGCATGCCGATGAGTTCGATGCCAAGGTCGGCCAGCACGGGCTCGATCTTGCCGGAGTTGAAGAGCGCGTATTCGTCGGTGCGGTAGCGGGCGAACTGGGGCTCGACGGCCTCGAAATCCCCAGGCGCATTGAAGTGGAAGGCGAAGAAGTTGAGCCCAACAGCGGCGCTGCCGAGGATCTCGCGATAGGCGCTCTCGGCGTCGGCCGTCCGGTCCCACGGGGTTTCGTAGAACAGATCGAACACCGGCTCGCCGCGCGTCGCCGCCTCGGCCGCGAACCCTTCGAACGCGCTCGACAGCGCCGGCACGCCGGCAGGGCGTGGATTGCCGCCCGCAAAGCGGCTCATCAGCACGATCGGCAGGTCGTAGTCGTCGCCCAGGCGGCGATAGATGTCGATGAATTCAGGGCTCATCACCGCGCCGCAGTGCGCGTCGAGATGGGTGACGTCGATGCCGCCGGCGATCGCCGCGTCGATCTGCGCCCGCAGCTCGGCCTCGACCGCCTCGGGCGCGGCGTGGCGGCGGACGGCGCTCGGCTCTTCCCAGAGGTAGCCGGATTCGTCGGTCAGCCCGGCCGCCCGCGGCGGCTGGGTGAGCGGGCGCCACTTGTAGGGCCGCTTCTCGCTGTTCAGCGTCAGATGCACGCCGATGTCCAGGCTGGCGTTGGCCGCGGCCATCGCCAGCGTCTCGGGGAACCAGGGGCAGGGGGCCATGGCCGAGCCGGAGCTGATCACCCCGCGCGCCGAAAGCTCTGCGAAGGCCACGTTCGAGCCATGCGTCATGCCCACGTCGTCCTCGTGGATCACGACCGCCTTGCGGCCCTTTGCGTATGGGGATGGCGAGGTCATGGCGGCTCTCCCGCAGCTCGTTCGGCATAGCCGCACGGCTGCGCCGGTTGCGCAAGCGACACCCCGCCCAGAGGGCGGGGACGAGCGCGGCGAGGCGCGAGCGGGGAGGGGTTACGGCGCGCAGGCAAACCCCCACCGCCGTAACCCCTCATCGCCCCCCGCCTTCGGCGCGGGTCCCCCCTTCTCCCTCTGGGAGAAGTTCGTGTGCTAAGGCTTCGGCCCTGATCGTCGCGAGGAATCTAGGCAATGTACAAAGTCGGCCAGGCGGAGATCGATGCGCTGACACGCGTGGTCGAGAGCGGGGCGCTGTTCCGCTATGGCGTCGGCCACGAGTGCGAGACGTTCGAACGGCGCTATGCGGCCTACCTCGGGGTGAAGCACTTCGCGCTCGCCGCCTCGGGCTCGAATGCTCTGGCCGCCGCCATGGCCGCGGTGGGCCTTGGCCCCGGCGACGAGGTCATCATCCCCGCCCACACCTACATGGCGACTGCGACCTCGGTGCTGACCTGCGGCGCCATCCCGCTGATCGTCGACATCGACGAGAGCATCACCATCGATCCGGGCGCGATCGAGGCTGCGATCGGGCCGCTCACGCGCGCCATCGTGCCCGTGCACATGTGGGGCGCGGCCTGCGACATGGACGCGATCATGGAGATCGCCGCTCGCCGGGGCCTGATCGTGATCGAGGACGCCTGCCAGGGCGTCGGCGGCGGCTACAGGGGCAAGAAGTTCGGGGCCGTCGGCCACATCGGGGCTTTCAGCTTCAACTACTACAAGAACATGACGTGCGGCGAAGGCGGCGGCGTTGCGGTCAACGATGGCCGGCTGGCCGAGCGGGCGCGGTGCGCGATCGACCCCTGTCATTTCTACTGGCAGGGGCGCAGCGACGCGGTGCAGCCCTTCTCCGGCAACGGCGCGCGGGCGTCGGAGCTGATGGGCGCGATGCTGAACGTGCAGCTAGACCGCATCGACCCGATGATCGGCGCCATGCGGGCTGAGAAGCGCGCGATCCTTCAGGCGACGGCTTCGCTGGGCAACCGCGGCCTGAAGCAAACGCCGATGCACAGCCCCGATGACGATTGCGCCACCCACGTCATGTACAATCTGCCGACGCCGGAGGCGGCCAAGCGGTTCGTCGAGCTCTATCCCTGCGTGATCGTGGGCAAGACCGGCCGGCACAACTACACCGAGTGGGACCAGATCCTGATGGGCGCGGGGGCCGCCCATCCGGCCATGAACCCCTTCGACATGCCGGCCAACGCCGAGTGCCGGCGGCGCTATTCCAAGGACATGTGCGCGCGGTCGCTGGAGATCCTGAACCGCACGGTGATGGTCCCAACCCACCCCGACCACACGGCCGGCGACATCGACGCCATCATCAACAACATCACCGCCGCGGCGCGGGTGGCGCTGGGCGAAGCGGCCGAGAAGGATGCCGTGTTCAGCGCCGCGCCAGCCCTGGACGCGCAGAAGTTCGACATGCAGGTGGACGGTTGAGCGGCTGGACGCTTGGCGTCGTCGGCGGCTCGGGGCTCTATGAGATCGAAGGCCTGAGGAACGCGCGCTGGGTCAAGGTCGACACCCCTTGGGGCGACCCCTCGGACGAACTCCTCACCGGCGAGCTGGCGGGCCTGAAGCTCGTCTTCCTGCCCCGGCACGGGCGCGGGCACGCCCTGCCGCCGACGGCGATCAATGCGCGCGCCAATATCGACGCCCTGAAGCGCGCGGGGTGCACCGACGTGCTTTCGCTCTCGGCCGTCGGATCGCTGAGAGAGGACCTCGCGCCGGGGTCCTTCGTGCTCGTCGACCAGTTCGTCGACCGCACCTTTGCGCGCGAGAAGAGCTTCTTCGGCCCCGGCCTCGTGGCCCACGTGTCGATGGCCCATCCGGTCTGTCCGCGCCTTTCGGCCTTCGCAGCCGAGGCGGCGGAGGAGGCGGGCGCGAGCGTCAGGCGCGGCGGGGTCTATCTCGCCATGGAAGGCCCGCAGTTCTCCTCCCGGGCCGAGAGCGAGCTCTACCGCTCGTGGGGCTGCGACGTGATCGGAATGACCAACATGCCCGAGGCCAAGCTCGCCCGCGAAGCCGAGCTGCCCTACGCCACCGTCGCCATGGTGACCGACTACGACTGTTGGCGCGAGGAGGTCGCCCACGTCGAAGTGAGCCAGGTCATCGCGGTGCTCAACGCCAACGCCGCGACCGCCAAGGGGCTGGTCGCCCACATGCCGGCGAAGCTCGCCGGCGAACGTCCACCGTCGCCGATCGACACCTGCCTGGACGCCGCCATCATCACCGCGCCCGCCGCCCGCGACCCGGCGATGGTCGAGAAGCTGCGCGCGGTGGCAGGGCGGGCGCTGGCGCGATGAACCTCAAGGACGCGATCCGGACCATTCCCGACTATCCGGCGACCGGGATCATGTTCCGCGACATCACCACCTTGCTCGGGGACTCCCACGCTTTCGCGCAATGCGTGGACGAGCTGACGGCGGCGCTTTCAGGCAAGGCCGTGGACAAGGTCGCCGGCATCGAGGCGCGCGGTTTCATCCTCGGCGGCGCGGTCGCTGCTTGCCTGTCGGCCGGCTTCATCCCCCTGCGCAAGAAGGGGAAGCTGCCATACAGGACCCTCTCGGTCGACTATGCGCTCGAGTACGGTGCAGCTGAGATGGAGATGCACATCGACGCCTGCGCAGCCGGCGAGCACGTCGCCATTGTCGACGACCTCATCGCCACCGGCGGCACCGCCATCGCGGCCGCGCAACTGCTGCGCCGCGCCGGCGCCCGCGTCGACGCCGCGGCCTTCGTCATCGACCTTCCCGACCTCGGCGGCGCCGAGAAGGTCCGCGCGCTCGGCATCGAGGTCGCGGCCTTAGTCGCGTTTGCCGGCCACTGAAGCCGCGAGGGCTCCTACCGAGTGTTCGACACGATGGACCAGATCACCTTCCAGGTCTTATCCGGCTCGAGACGATAGCCGAGCAGCCAGTTGCCTTGCTCGGTCATGACCGCCTTGGTCCCCGCATCGGTGAACGTATAGGCGTAGGTGGCGCGATAGACGGCCAGGTCGCCGGAAGCGCCGACATCGACGGTCTCGTTGGTCGCGACGACCTTGGCGGCCGGATCGGCGAGCTGCATCTTGGTGATCGCCAGGTCGCCGGCCGGGCCGATGTAGTTCGGCGCCCCGTGGAACATGCCCACGAAGTCCGGCGCGTCGTGGCTCACCGCGCCGGCCGCGTCATGCGCATTGAACGATGCGACGATCTGATGAGCGTCGGCCGTTACGTCCGCGGCCGGATCGGCCGCCGCGCTGGTCGCCGCAATGAACGTAGCGGTCGCGAATGCAGCCGCCTGTGCAGTTGTCGGAATTCGCATGTGTTTTCCCCCAAGCGAAAGTCCCGCAACTAGAGGCGCTTGGCCGCCTACGGTCAAGTTTGCGCTTAGGGGCGGGTTGCGGCCGCGCCGGCCGCTGATCTAAACCGACAAGCACAGATGGGAGAAAGCCATGAAGGCTGCGGTGTTGCGCGAGGTGGGCAAGCCTCTGACGATCGAGCAGATCGCCATCGACAAGCCGCAGTCGAACGAGGTGCTGATCCGCACCGTCGCGGCCGGCGTCTGTCACTCCGACCTGCACTTCGTCGAGGGCAAGTTCACCGCCCAGATGCCGATCGTGCTGGGCCATGAGAGCGCCGGCGTCGTCGAGCAGGTCGGCTCCGACGTACGCACGGTCAAGGTGGGCGACCACGTGATCACCTGCCTTTCCGTCTTCTGTGGCCACTGCGAGGACTGCCTCAGCGGGCACATGTCGCTCTGCCGCAGTCCCGACGCGCGCCAGCGCCGCGACAAGGCGCCCAAGCTGACGCAGGACGGCGCGCCGATCGGCCAGTTCGCCAACCTGGGCTCCTTCGCCGAGCAGATGCTTGTGCACGAGCACGGCTGCGTTGCGATCCGCAAGGACATGCCGCTCGACCGCGCGGCGCTCATCGGCTGCGGCGTCACGACCGGGGTCGGCGCGGTGATCCACACCAGCCACGTGCGTCCCGGCGAGACGGTCGCGGTGATCGGCTGCGGTGGGGTGGGGCTGGCCGCCATCAATGGCGCGGCGATCGCCGGCGCCGGGCGCATCATCGCCATCGACACCTCGCCGGCCAAGGACAACATGTCGCGCAACTTCGGCGCCACCGACTTCATCGACGCCAGCAAGGAAGATCCGGTCGCCAAGGTGATGGAGCTGACCGGCGGCGGCGTGCACCACAGCTTCGAGGCCATCGGCCTCGGCAAGACCGCCGAGCAGGCGTTCAACATGCTCCGCCGCGGCGGGACGGCGAACATCATCGGCATGATCCCGCCCGGTCAGACGGTGAACCTGATGGGCGCCGCCTTCCTCGGCGAGAAGCGCATCCAGGGCTCGTCGATGGGCTCGAACCGCTTTCCCATCGACATGCCGCGGTTCATCGATTTCTACCTCTCCGGCAAACTCAAGCTCGACGACATGATCTCGCGGCGCATCAAGCTCGAGGAGGTCAACGAGGCGTTCGAGGAGATGAAGACCGGCCAGATCGCCCGCTCGGTGATCATGTTCGATGCCTGAGCGCGCGGGGGGCGAGGATGCACATCCGCGAACTCGTTGACATCGCCATCGACGAGGACGCGCGCTCGCCCTGCCTCTGGGTGCCGTCCGAGCACTTCGACGCCCTATGCCAGGCGCTCGAGCGTAAACCAAACGTGGTCGGCGCGATCATCTACCGGAAGAAGACCATCCGCGCCGGCGAGCCCTACTCCGACGTCACCACGCGGCGGCCTGACTAGCGCTGCTCGCCCCCTTAGGTCTCCTCCTCGGCGAGCAGGGCGGGGCGGCCGCCGCGGAGCTTGATCACGACAAGCATGATCGCGCCGACGCCGAGCCATGCGAGGCCGGCGACCTTGGCGTTCGTCTGCGCGTTGACCAGCACGTAGGCCACGATGGCGAAGCCGATCAGCGGAACCAGCAGATGAGTGACCCACCTGCGGCTCTTCTGGCGCACCATGAACAAGGCGATCACCGATGCGTGCAGCGCCAGGAAGCCGGTGAGCGCGCCGAAGTTGACCATCGAGGTCAGGAGCTCGAGCTGGTTCACCAGGACGACGCCGAGCACGAGCGTGATGGCGGCGATGAGGACGATGGCCCGGGCCGGCGTCTGTCGCCGCGCGCCGACATGGGCGAGCGCCTTCGGCAGCATGCCGTCGCGCGCCATGCTGAAGATGAGACGCGCCGTCGCCGCCTGGGCCGTAAGCGCGCCCGCCAGCCCCGAGAACAGGACGCCGAGGATGGAAACCGACCATCGCATCGGCTCGCCGCCGACGGTCTTGGCGATGATGAAGAAGGCGGTCGCGGCCTCGTCTCCAGGCGCGAAGGCCGTGCGGCCGAGCACGAAGAGCGACGCAAGGTAAGTCTGGGCGATGAAGAGGGCCGCCGCCACCACGAGCGATAGCATGGTGGCGAAGCCCACCGCGCGGGCGCCGCCCTTGGCTTCCTCGGTCAGGGTCGAGATAGCGTCGAAGCCCAGGAAGCTGAGCACGGCGAGCGACAGCGCCCCGAAGATCAGGGATGGCGTCACCTTGTGGGCGTCGAAGAGCGGCGACAGCGACAGATGCGCGCCGGCCACGCCGTGCGCGAGCCCGATCAGGCAGAGCCCCATGAACACCGCCAGCAGAACGAGCTGGAGGGCGAGCAGGGCGATGCTGAGCCGAGCCGTGCTCTCGATGCCCAGGACGTTGACGGTGGTGTTGACCGCCAGGAAGACGGCGACCAGCAGCGGCTTCGGCAGCATCGGGAAGATGGCGTGGATCGCCACCGCGCAGATCACGTAGACCAGGGTCGGCAGCAGCAGATAGTCGAGCAGCAGCGCCCAGCCGGACAGGAACCCGACGCTCTCTCCGATGCTCCGGCTGGCATAGGCGTAGACGGATCCCGCCACCGGAAAGGCGGCCGACATGACCATGTAGCTGCGCGCGGTGAACACCATCGCCACCAGCCCGACCACATAGACGAGCGGCACCATGCCGCGGCTGGCGTTGAAGACGAACCCGAACGTGCTCCATGGCGCGATCGGGGCGATGAAGACGAGGCCGTAGACCAAAAGGTCGAACGGCGAGAGCGAGCGCTTCAGCTCCTGGCGGTAGCCGAAAGCCTCGATCCCGGCAGCGGCGCCAGCGCTCTCAGGGACGGCCATGCGCGCCCCTCAGGTGGATGCCGCGTCGACGTAGTCGATCGCGAAACTGAGCTTTGGGTCGTCGTGCAGGTCCCAATAGGTCTCCCAGAGTTCGCGTGTGACCGGGCCGACCTGTCCGCCGCCGACCGACTGGCCGTCAAGCCTGGTGACCGGCATGATGCCGCCGGCCGTCGTCGAGAAGAAGATTTCGTCGCAGCCGTAGAGGGCCTCGACCGGCACCTCTTCGACGCAGGCCCGCCAGCCCTTGGACTGGGCGATCTCGAGCACGGTCTTGCGCGTGACGCCTTCGAGGACGCCGCGCCTTGGCGTGAAGAGCACGCGGTCGCGCACGACGAAGACGTTGTATCCGGAACCTTCTGTGATGTTGCCGTCGCCGTCCGGCAGGATCGGATAGACTGCGTGGCGGTCTGCGGCTTCCATCAGACCGCGGATCAGGTCGCCCCACTGCAGGTTCTTGACCGTGGGGTCCATGGCGCCGGGCGGCGTGCGCCGGACCGAGCGGGTGACCACCGCCGAGGCGCCGCGGTTCTGCAACGCCAGCGGATGCACCCAGACGAAGGGCAGCGCGAACAGGTAGAGGTGGTTGATGGCCGTCGCCGGGTCCTTCTCGCGCACGAAGGAGAGGCCGCGGGTGACGATGACCTCGACGAAGGCGTCGCGGATGCCGCTCTTGGCGACCATGTCGACCAGCGTCCGGCGAAGCTCCGCGCGGGGCAGCGGCGAGCGCAGTCGGAGCTTCGCGCAGCCGGCTTCCAGACGGTCGAGGTGGTCGTCGAGGCGGAAGAAGCGGCCGTTCCACACGCCGGCGACGTCATAGGTCAGGTCGGAGTGCAGGAACCCCTGGTCGAGCAGTGGAATCCGCGCCTCGGCGACGGGCGCAAGGTTGCCCTCCACCCATGCGATGCCCTTCGCGTAGGGACCGCCCCGGTGCTCCAGCGCCTCAGCGCGCTTGGCATAGGCGTCGAGGACGGCGTCGAAAGCAGGCATGGCGGGGCCTCCTGAAAGCTTGCCCGGTCGTCGTAGCAGCCGGGACTGCGCTCGGAAACGGCGCCTGACCCGCTACTCCGGTGAACTGCGCCGGACCTCGCGGTACCAGGCCAGCTGCTCGCTGGTGGCCAGGAGCTTGCCGTCGCGCCGCCAGTAGCTCGAGCGTTCGTCCGAGGCGCCGCCGCCGCCGACCCGGCCCTCGCACTCGACCAGGATGAAGTCGTCGCCGACCTCGGCGAGCTCTTCGACGGTGGCGTGCAGATAGGCCGTGAGCGAGAGCGTGGTGGTCATGACCGTCTGCCCCAGCGCGTACATCGCCCGCGGCGCCGAATTGTCGGTCATCATGCCCAAGAGCGCCTTGTCCATCGGCCCGCGGCGCGAGCGCGCCCAGGTGAGGGATCGCGAATCACCGGACGGCTTCGGCGGAAACCCCTCAAGGGCGCGCCTCTCAAAAGCGCCGGCGCCGTAGTGCGCGGCATTCGGCGTATCCGGGCTCGGCAGGGTCTCTGGGTCCGGAGCGGCTGGCAACTTGGCGAAGGCGAAATCCGGGGTCTTCGGCCGCCGCGCCAGGGTGACGATGGCGTGCACGCCGACCCGGTCCGTTCCCACCGGCAGCAGCTCCACCTCCCAGACCCCGACCGAGCCGGCTTGCCGAATCCGCCGCGTGCGGACGTCGAGCTCGCCCGACGGCAGCCCCTCGGCATAGGTCAGGGTCAGCGACAGCGCCTCGCCCAGCGCTTCCGGCTCGCTCTCCAACACGCGGATGCAGAGGCCGATCGCATAGCCGCCCCAGAGGCCGCCGCCGGGGTTGCTCCATTCGGGGCCGACAAGCGTCGTCCACCGCCCGCGGCCGACGGGGGTGAGGGGAATGGACAAGGTCTCGGTCAAGCTCATGCGCGCTCTCTACCCAGCCTTTCGGAGGCGCGGAAGAGCTTGTCGAAGCCGGAACGCCAGCTTGCAGAGCGAGACCTAGCCCACGAACTCCGCCAGGCCGTGGTCCTGGATGGCGGCGTCGATGCGCTTCATGCCGGCGTCGTAGAGGGCCTCGGTGCGCGGGTGGGTGAGGTCGGCGACGGCGCCCGATTGCGACAGGTAGGTCATCCCGATCAGCAGTGCGCGGCGGTAGTCGTACAGGCACTCGTCGAAGCCGTAGTTCGTAACGCCCGAGGCGACGAGCTTGTCGTGGTAGCCCTTGAGCAGGCGCGTCTCGTGCTCGCGCCGCACGTCTGTGTTGACGCTGCCGGACATCATGTAGCCGATGTCGAACGGCCCGCGCGCCTGCATGGCAATCTGCCAGTCGACGCAGGTCAGGCCCGGTTCGGCCGCGTCGCCGCCGGTGAACATAAGGTTGTCGGCACGGAAGTCGCCATGGCAGATCGTGCGCGGCTCTCTCGCCATGTCCTCGGCGATGCGGTCCAGCTCGGTGCACATGCGCGCGCCGATGCGGCGCAGTTCCGGCGAACAGCGGCCCTCCAGCCAGCGGTCGAAGGTCTCCCAGCCGGCGGCGTGCCTGGCGCTGAACTCGCAGTAGGGCGGCGTGCCGAACGGCTGCACCTTGTGCTCCAACGCCTTCAGTTCGCGATGGTCCCACCAGCGCTGATGCAGCGCGCCGACCTGGTCGATGGCGACCTTGATCTGCGCGGGGCTGAGGCCCGCCACCTGGTCGCCGGGCATCGTCTTGTTCAGATCCTCCATCACCAGCACGAAGGCGTCGGTGTCTGGGTTGAACGCGGCCACGTAGCAGCGGGGCGAGCACATGGAGATGGTCTTGGCTATCTCGCGGTAGAACAGGACCTCGCGCTCGTAGAGCCCGTAGGCGTTGGCCAGGTCGCGCATGGCGGGGATGGAGGCCTGGATCTTGGCGACCAGCGTCCTCGGCCCGCCATTGGCGCCCTCGCCGTAGCCGAGCGTGAGCCGGTAGATCTCGGTCGTCATGCCGACGCCTTCGCCGAGGCGCTCGGCCGTCACTGACGCGACCCCGGAAAACTCGGGCGCGGCTGAGCACAGCCACGCGGCGGTGATGTCCTCGGCGCTTGTCGGCACTGCGATCATGGCGTCCTCCCCGAGGCTCGTTCCCATCGGCCGATCATCCGTCCACCGCCGATCTGCACTGTCAAGCTTGGCCGGGCCTGCTCGGATGGCTTTCGGACTCAGGCGGAACTCCGATAACTTGTTGCCGACGGCCCGCCCCCGGGGGCGCAACGACGAGAGTCGGGAAGTGATCGAGCGCGAAAACGTCCAGGTCTTTGGCGAGACCGACGTCGGCTGGTGCGCCGCGACACCGCCGAACGAGACGTCGGACGATGACGGTCGCCCGCTGGTGCGCACCGAGGGCTTTTCGGCCGCCGACCCGACCGCGCCAAAGCACAGGGCCTATGACGACCCGGGAGTCTGCGCGCTGCGCGAGCGCCTGCGGCGCGGCAACGGCATGCCGGGCCTGGAGATCCTCGCGCCGCACGAAATCGAGCGCGCGCGGCGCATCTTCTTCCGCGACGGCTTCGTGGTCGTGCGCGACCTGCTCGATCCTGACGCCCTGGCCGCGTTCCGCGAGGCGAGCGCGCGCGCGCTCAGCCAGATCCTGGCCATACCGGGGTTCGGCGGCCGGAAGTATGTGACCGAGACCAATCGCCTGCCGCACCGCTACAGCTACGGCACCTCGTCAGCCTCGCGCCACTTGCTGCACGATCCGGTTTGGGCGTCGATGATCGATCGGCCGACCACGACGCCGTTGGTCGAGAGCCTGTTCGGCGGCGAATACTGGGTCGTCGGCGCGGGCGGCGATCTCTGCCTGCCGGGGGCGATCGAGTACCAGACGCTGCACTCCGACGCGCGCGAGGAGTACCAACTGCCGCAAGGCCGCCTGGAGCAGGCCGCCCGCCTGGGCGTCGAGCTCCGCTCCGACGAACTCGACCACAAGACGCGGCAGCTGATCTTCGTGCGCACGCCGCCGCGCATCACCATCAACTTCCTGATGTCGGACCTGACCTGGGAGAACGGTCCGATCCGCCAGATCCCCGGCACCCAGGTGCGGCCGGACAGCCCGCCCACGCAAGGCGCCGAGCCCATGTGGATGCGGCTCTCGACCCTGGTCGGCGCCCCGGCCGGCGCCGGCGTCATCAGGGACACGCGCGCGTGGCACGGCGCGACCCCGAATCTCAGCCGCGAGATCCGCGCGATGCCGAACGTCGAGTACGGCGCGCCGTGGCTGGACGATACGATGTTCAAGCCCTCGATGCCGCACGAGATCTGGGCCGACCTTAGCCCTCACGCGCAGGCGATTTCCGGCCGGATCAAGACCCGGCCCGGCGAGTGGCCGGCCGGGGCCGGCGCGATGCACCCCCTGGCCAGCGAACGCGCCAAGGCGAAGGCGGCGAGCGAAACCTAGCTCCCGCCTTAGCTTGGCGGTCCCGTCGGGCTGTGGTGTATGACCGCGCAGAGGCCGATAGAGCCTTGAAGTTACGCCGGGAGGACGAAGCCCATGTCGGTCGACACCCCTGAATTCGTGCTGCCGAAGCACCTCGACGAGATCGACGCGCGGTTCATGACCAAGGCCCTGCGCGCCTCGGGTCACATCGCAGTGACCGACGTGGTGGTGACTCAGGAGGAGTGCGGCGTCGGCATGACCGCCGGCTACTTTTCCGCCATCAAGAAGGTGAAGTGCGCGTACCGGGAGGCGAGGGGCGTGCAGGACTCGTTCGTGGTCAAGGCATGGCCGCCGTTCGAGATCCTGCCGCACGAGGCGATCGAGGCGATGTTCGTCAAGGACATCAAGGCCTACGCCTTCCCGCAGGCCGGCTTCTACCCGCGCCCGAAGACCCACCTGGCCGCCTTCGACCACGCCGACAACCGCTGGGCGCTGATCATGGAGGACGCCGACAGCTTCGCCGAGCACAAGGTGCACGAGAACGAGATGGCCCTGGACGAGGTCATGTCGATGCTCCCGAAGATGGTCGAAGTCGCGGTCGCCTGGGAGGGCTGCGAAACCGGAGAGAAGGCCGCGCAGCTGGAAGCGCTCGGCGTCGATTTCTGGGCCTCCGACGCCAATCTCGCCATCTACAAGGCGGTCATGCCCGGCGGGGCGAAGCTGTTCGACCGGTTCACCGCGACGAAGAACTCGACCGTGGTCGGCGAGCCGACCTGGGATGGCTACATAGGGCCGGGCTTTGCCGAGCTGTTCACCCGCAAGATCGACGCCTTCTTCCGCCGCGCGCGGCCGGAGAACGGGGCCACCTGCACGCTCAGCCACGGCGATCTGCGCGGAGACAACATCTTCTTCTGCGAACCCTCGGCCGACTACCCGGATGGCTGGCTCTGCATCGACTTTCAGCTCCTCTTCCGCGGGCCTGTCCCCTCCGACCTCGCGTACGTGATGAGCTCGGGCTCGGTGCTTCCGGAAGTCTATTCCGGCGACGGTCTCAACACCGTCCTTCGCGCCTTCTACGACCAGTTCATGGCCAGGACGTCGCTCTACAAGGACTACGCCTACGAAAGGTTCGTCGAGGAGTTCGCCATGATGACGATGGTCCCTATCGTCTACTTCGTCGGCATGGGCGCGGCGTACTGGCAGGGCGGGGCGCGCAATGAGCTTCCCACACGCATCGAGCTCGGCGGCAAAGGCGCGACCGAGGCCGACCTGACGCCCGAAGAGCTCCGCCAGCGCATGTGGTGGCGCAAGGCCTTCGCCAACTACCGCTCCAACCTGAAGACCTTCGGCCTATACGATCTGCTGAAGGCCCTTCCGGAGACCAGCGAGGGCCTAGGCGAGTGGGTCGAACTCCCCGCCCACCTGCGGTAGAAGCGGCGCCGCCCAAACCCCCGGCCGGCGCGCCAGCGTCGGCCTCAGCTTTTCACCACCAAGCACACCAAGCACACCAAGACGCCGTGGTTGGCCGCGCCGCCTTCGCTCGCTCAGAGCCCCTTGGTGTGCTTGGTGTGCTTGGTGGTCGAGTCGAGCACTGCCGCGACAGCGGCGCATGCGTTCACCCCTTCGCGGGGCGGAGGTCGAGGCCGGAGATGGCCTGGAAGCGGTCGAAGTAGACATCGTCGTCGAGGGTGTCCGAGAGCGCGATCCACTGCTCGTCGGTCTGGCTCGCGCGCAGGTCGAGGAACGGTTGCGCGTCCGGCCCCGACGGCGTGCGGAAGCCGGTGATCTTGCCGTCGATTATGTCCAGGATTGCGTCCGCAACGATCGAGGGCGGCGGCCCGGCGACAGCGGTCGGGGCATAGAAGGCGCGCATGCGCCCGCCGTGCGGATAGGCGGTGCCCTCCTTCACCTTCGGCAGGTTTTCGATCGTCATCGGCGTTGCGATGATGCCGGGCTCGACGACCGCGACGCGCACGCCGAACGCGCCCAGCTCCTGCGCCAGCGCCTCGCTCATGCCCTCGACGGCGAACTTGGAGGCGGAATAGGCGCCCGAGCCCATGCCGACAATTTTGCCGGCGATCGAGGTCACGTTGATGATCAGCCCGCTCCGGCGCTGGCGGAACGCCGGCGCCACCGCCTTGATGCAGCGGAGCGTGCCGAAATAGTTGGTGTTCATCACCGCCTGGAACTGCGCCAGCGTCTCGTCCTCGACGGCGTTGATCGAATAGATGCCGGCGTTGTTGACCAGGACGTCGATGCTCTCGGGCTTGGCGACGTCGGAGCCGAACAGCCTGGCGACCGAGGCGTCACTGGCGACATCGAGCTCGGCCACCGTGATCGGCAGCTTCTCGCGCGCCGCGATGCCGGCGAGGTCGCTTTCGCCCGGACGGCGCATGGCGGCGACGACCGCGTGCCCAGCGCGGGCGAGCACCAGCGCCGCCTCCCGCCCGATCCCCTTGCTGGCGCCCGTGATGAGCACTTTGGCCATTCCGGCTCCCTCCCGCGTTCGTGCGCCCATCTATGGCTCGACGGCCGCCGCGGAGCAAACGCCGCCAGGCGCCGCAGCCGCGCTGGACAGCTGACGGCGGGTGGGGGAGGGTGCCAGCGGTCGGACGCTGGGGGCGCAGTTGAACACCTACGATCTCATCATCGTCGGCGGCGGCATTGGCGGTTCGGCGCTGGCGACCGTGATGGCGCGCGCCGGCAAATCCGTGCTCCTGCTCGAAACGTCCGATGTGTACGAGGACAAGGTGCGGGGCGAGTGGATGGCGCCCTGGGGTGTCGCCGAGGCCAAGCGGCTCGGGCTCTACGACATCCTGATGGCCGCCGGCGGGCACCACGTGACGCGGCACGTGAGCTATGACGAGTCCCTCGAGCCGAAGGCGGCCGAGGCTTTCGCCATACCGCTGGGCGTCTTTGCGGAAGGCGTGCCGGGGCCGCTTTGTCTGCGTCACCCGGTCCACTGCCAGGCGCTGTTCGACGCCGCGAAGGCCGCCGGCGCCGAGGCCCTGCGCGGCGTGAACGTGCTAGAGGTTGGGGCAGGAGACGCTCCGCGCGTGGTCTACGAGATCGGCGGCGAGCGGCGCGAAGCCAACGGCCGGCTGCTGGTCGGCGCCGATGGGCGCACATCTCAGGTGCGCGAGGCGATCGGGGTTCCGCTGCACCAGGACAAGCCGCACCACTGGTTCGCCGGCCTGCTCGTCGACGGCGCTGGAGGCTGGGATCCCGACGTCCAGGCCATCGGCACCGAGGGCGACTTCGGTTTCCTGGTGTTCCCCCCAGGGCAACGGCCGCGCGCGGGTCTACGGCGGCTATGCGCTGGATCAGGCGCAGCGGTTCCGCGGATCCGACGGACCGCGCCGGTTCCTCGACGCCTTCGCGATGACCTCCAGTCCGGAAAACCGGCATGTGGTTGCCGGCGAGCCGGCCGGGCCGCTGTTCAGCTATTTCAACAACGACGCCTGGACCGACGAGCCGTTCGCGAAGGGCGCCGTCCTGATCGGCGACGCCGCCGGCTGGAACGACCCGATCATCGGGCTTGGGCTCTCGATCACCTATCGAGACGTGCGCATCGTCAGCGACCTGCTCAAGTCCACCGACGACTGGGCGTCGCTGTCCTTCGCCAGCTACGGCGAGGAGCGGCGCGAACGCATGCGCCGGCTGCGTTTCGTCGCTGCGCTGCAGGCGACCCTCGACATGGAGTTCGACGAGGCTGCGCGCGAGCGGCGCAAGCGGGTGTTTGAGCGCTCCGCGTCCGACCCGAGCGTCAGGGCCTTCGCCGCGGCCATCATGGCCGGTCCGGAAGCGCTGCCGCCGGAGTTCTTCTCCGAGGCCTACCGCACGCGCGTGCTCGAGGGGTGAGAGGGGCCTCAAGGAGAGCAGGATGAAGGCGCTTTGCTACCACGGGGCCCGGGACATCCGGTACGACTCGATGGCCGATGCGGCCATCGCCGACGAGCGCGACGTGATCGTGAAGATGGAGCGCTGCGGCATCTGCGGCTCGGACCTGCACATCTATCACGGCCAGGGGTTCAGCCCGGACCTCGGCTTCTGCGTCGGCCACGAGGCGGTCGGCGAGGTGGTCGAGGTCGGTCGCGCTGTCCGCCGCCTGAAGGTCGGCGACCAGGTGATGATCTCGGCCGCGGTGGGCTGCGGCGCCTGCGCGTCCTGCCTGGCCGGCGACGTCAACCGCTGCCTGAACGGCGCCATGGCCTGCTATGGCCTCTCCAGCCGGCTGCAGGGCTGCCAGGCGGAGGCGATCCGGGTGCCGGCCGGCGACTTCAACGCCGCGCCGATCCCCGAGGGCCTCACCCCCGACCAGGCGCTGATGCTGACCGACAACCTGCCGACCGCTTGGTTCGGGCTGAAGGGCGCGGCGATCGAGCCGGGCGAGGACGTGGCGGTGGTCGGCCTCGGCCCCATCGGCCTGATGGCGGTCGAGGGCGCCTACGTGATGGGCGCGGCCCGCATGTTCGCCATCGACCTCGTTCCAGAGCGCCGCGCGGTCGCCGAGGCCCTTGGCGCGATCGCGCTGGACGCCGGCGAAGCCGTGCAGGCGATCGCCGAAGCCACCAAAGGGCGGATGGCGGCCAAGGCGGTGGAGGCGGTCGGCGCGGACGCCACCATCAACCTCGCCATCGCCTCGGTCGGCCGTTCGGGCGTCGTCTCATGCATCGGGGTGAACCAGAACCCGACCTTCAGCTTCAACATGGCCGGAGCCTTCTTCCGCGGCCTCACCTTCACGACCGGGACCTGCTCGGTGCCGGAGCACTGGCCCGAGCTCGTGCCGCTGATCCGCCAGGGGTGCCTGCACCCTGAGCGGTTCGTGAGTCACCACATGCCGCTCGCGGACGGCGCCGAAGCCTACCGGCTGTTCGACGCCCGCGAGAACGGGGCGCTGAAGATGGTGATGACAGGGTAGGGCGGGCCTGCCGTGATGGGCGCCCCTTCTCCCGCGAGCGAGGGGAGAAGGGCGCCGGTCGCGAGCGAGCTACGCCGCGTCCATCTTCTTCTTCAAGCGCTCGGTGACCTGCTCGTAGAGGCCATCGTCCCAACCCGGCTTAACCTTTGCGCCCAGCGCAAACTGAGGCGGGACGCCCTCCGGCCCCTCGCCCGGCGGCAGCGGCGGGGAGAAGTAGCCCAGGGCGTAACTGCCCATGGCGTAGCCGAGCAGCGCCTGCAGTTTGGGATCGAGCGTTCGCGCGATGTGCGGCGGGCAGGAGAGATACTGGTTCTCCTCCTGCCGGAGCCAGCCCAGGCAATAGGTGAGGTTGATGCCGATGCGATCCTCACCTGTCGTGTTCTCGCCGCCGGCGTGGATCACCGAGCCGGAGTAGACCAGCACCGAGCCACGCTCCATCTCGGCATAGCCTACCTCGTCGGGCGTCGCCCGCCGCGAGTCCGGCCACGACGGGCTGCCCGGCACGAGCTGCGTCGCGCCGTTGGCTTTGGTGAAGTCGGTCATCGCCCAGATGGTGTTGAGCTGCGGCTCGATGCCTGTCAGGTAGCCGCCCCACGCCAGCTTGTCGCGGTGCAGGGGCTGCTTTGGCTGGCCCGGCCGGATGCGGATCACCTGTGTCAGGTGCAGCTGGTAGCGGTCGCAGGTCGGCAGGAGGAAGCCGTCGCAGGCGGCGAGCATCAGCGGATGCATGATCAGCTCGCGGCAGGCGGGCGAGCGGGCGACCAGCGCGCCGGTGCGCGTGGTCTGGAAACCGGAGAAGGCGTCGCGGCCATAGCCGGTCGCCTCGATGTAGGGGTCGATCTCGGCCCTGACCTTGGCGATGCCGGCGTCGTCCAGCACACGGTCGATGATCAGCGCGCCGTCGGTCTTCAGGGCTTCGACGATCACGTCGGGCGACACATCGGCCGGAACGTGCTTGAGCTCGGGCATCCAGCGGCCCTCCTTTCCGGCGATGTCAGGCCGTCGGGGCGGCGCCGTCAAGCGGGTCCTAGAACCGCTCCACCCACGGCCTGAGCTCGATCTCCCAGCTCCAGGCGCTGCGGTGCTGGCGCAACACGTCGAGGTAGGCCTCAGCGACCGCGTCGGGATCGAGCGTGCTGTCGGGGTGATCGGCCGGATCGGCGCGGTTGGCGCTGCGCACGCCACCGTCGATGACGAAGTGGGCGACGTGGATGCCCTGCGGCCCGAGCTCGCGCGCGGCGCTCTGCGCAAGCCCGCGCAGGGCGAACTTGCCCATGGCGAAGCCGGAGGAGAGCGGGAACCCCTTCACGCTGGCCGTTGCGCCGGTGATGAGGATGGCGCCGCGCTCGTTCGGCAGCATGCGCCGCGCCGCCTGTTGGACCACCAGGAAGCCGCCGAAGGCGGAGATGTCGATGGCCCGTCTAAGCTCGGTCGGGTCGAGGTCGGCGATCCGCCCGCGAACGCGCGCGGCGGCGTTGAAGATGACGACGTCCGGCGTCCCGATCTTGGCGTCGACCGCGTCGAACAGCATGGCGACCGCGGCTGGGTCGGACGCGTCCGCTGCGAAGGTCGCCGCGCCGGTCTCGGCCGCGAGCGCCGCCAGCTTGTCGGTGTTGCGAGCGGCGAGGCCGACCTTGAGGCCGGCGGCGGCGAGCGCGCGCGCCACGGAGGCGCTGATCCCGGGGCCGGCCCCGACGATCAGCGCGGTCGAATAGGGGATGTCAGCCAAGGGCGGCCTCCGTTCGCGTCCTGCTGGACAGGTAGTGGCGCATGCGGCCGCGCCAACCCCTGTGTAACGATAGCGTGTCCGGCGGAGCTTGCAGGGGCGGCCCTGATGCGGGCAATTGGCGACAAGTCGCCTTGAAGGAGGTCCCGCGATGAGCGTTCAGGAGCTGCGGTTCCGCTACGAGGGCGGCGACGGCGCCGGGCTCGCCGGCTTCCGCTGGAGCGCGGGGGCCAAGCCGAAGGCGGTTCTGCAGCTGGCCCACGGCGCGGGCGAGCACAGCGGGCGCTACCGCGAACCGCTCGCGCCGCTCGTCCGGGCCGGCTACCTGATCTACGCCGCCGATCATCGCGGCCACGGCCTGACCAGCGGCATGGCGAGCCTCGGCGATTTCGGCCCCGGCGGCGCGCCGGCCGCGATCGACGACATGGCGGCCTTAAGCCGCCGGGCGCGGGCGGAGAACCCGGGCCTGCCGCTGATCCTGATGGGCCACTCGATGGGAGCGATGTTCTCGCAGGCCTACATCCTCGATCATTCGGACCTGATCGACGCGCTGGTGCTCTCGGGGACGGCGGGCCCCGGCCCGCGGGGCCCTGGCGGGCCGAACAGCGGCTACGCCAACCCGCGCACCGACTACGACTGGCTGTCGCGCGACGAGGCCGAGGTCGACAAGTACATCGCCGACCCCTTCTGCGGCATCCGCTTTACGCCGGACTCGGCCGCATCGTTCGCAGCGCTGCGCGAGCGCGACGCTGGCCCGGGGGCCCTGGCCAAGGTGAAGAAGGGTCTGCCCGTCTACGTCTTCGTGGGCGACGAAGACCCGATCAATCAGAAGCTCGCGCGGCTAACGCCGCTGATCGACGCCTATCGCGCGGCCGGGCTCGACGTGACGCTGAAGGTCTATCCGGGTGGCCGGCATGAGATGCTGAACGAGACCAACCGCGCCGAGGTGGTGGCCGATCTCCTCGCCTGGCTCGATGCCGCGGTCGCCCGGCTGGCGCGGGCGCCGGCCGCCGTCGCCGGGCGCTAAGCGAACAATGGCGTCCAGGTTGGAGCGGCTTTGGGCGGGGATCCGGCAGAACGGCCCCGGCTACGGGCTTGAGATCCTCGTCAACGGCGTCCTGCCGCTGGTGATCTACCAGCTGACCGACAAGCGGCTGGGCGATGTCGGCGCGCTCATCGCCTCCTCCGTTCCGCCTATCATCTGGAGCATCTACCAGTTCGTGCGCGCGCGGCGCATCGACGCGCTCTCGCTGCTCATTATAGCTGGGATCGCGTTCTCGCTCCTGGCGCTGCTCGGCGGCGGCGGCGCCAAGTTCCTGCAGCTGCGCGAGAATCTGGTCACCGGCGTCATCGGTGCGATCTTCCTGGGCTCCATCGCGATCGGCCAGCCGCTGATCTATCACCTCGCCCGCGCCGGCATGAACCGCAACAACCAGGCCGGCGAGGCGGCCGAGTTCCAGTCCCTGCGGGACAACCCCTTCTTCAAGCGCACCATGCGGACGATGACGCTGGTCTGGGGGTTGGGGCTGATCGCTCGCACCGCCATCGCGGTCTATCTGGTGTTCAAAGTCTCGATCCCGACCTTCCTCGCCATCAACCCTGTGCTGGGCTATGTCTCGACGGGCCTCCTGGCCGGCTGGACCTTCTGGTACGCCCAACGCGCCCGGCGCATCGGCGCCGCCCGCCGCGCGGCGGCGGAAGCGGCCGCGGCGCAGGCCAATGTAGTTCCGGCCAGCGCCGGGTCCTGATATCGTGCCTACCCCACCGGGAGCTTGCAGATGACCATCCGCGGCATCGACCACATCAACATCGGCACCGACCGGCTCGAGGAGACGGTCGCCTTCTTCCGCGACATCCTGGGCTTGCAGCCAGGCTGGCGACCCGACTTCCCGATTGGCGGCGCGTGGCTCTACGCCGGCGACACCGCCGTCGTGCACCTGGTCCAGCTCTCCGAGCCGAAGCTGCCTTCCCGCGAGGCGGCGCTGGACCACTTCGCGTTCCGGATCGAGGACTACGATGGGATTCTCGCCCGACTGAAGGCGGCGGGCGTCAAGTACCAGGCGGTCGACATCCCCAACACCGAGATCCGGCAGATCAACATCCGCGACCCCAACGGCGCGAACATCGAGCTGAACTACCGCCCGGACGGACCGCCGCCGGCGGTCGCCAAGAGCAAGCGCGCGACCGCGACCGCCCAGGGCCTTTCACGGTGCTCGACGTCTAGCGATGGGCGCCCCTTCTCCCTCGAGGGGAGAAGGCGCGCCGTGCCTGAAGCGCATAGCAATTTCGCTCCGCCAAATCCCAATGCGCTTAGCGGTGGGCGCAGGTCGGCGCGACTACGCTGGGGCGACCTCGCGGCTCACGATCCATGCGTGTTTGCCAACCTGCCGTCCGCGCGCGAAGCCGAACCGCTCGAACAGTTCGACGGTCGCGCTGAAGAGGAACCTGCCCTGAGCGTCGCGGCCGGCGGTCGTTTCGCTGATAGCCTCAACGCGTCCGCCGCCGGCTGCGGCGATCAGTGTCAACGCCCCTTCGAGGGCCGCTCGGGCAATCCCTTCTCCGCGATGGCGCTTGTCGACGAAGATGCAGGTGATCCGCCACTGGGCCCGGCGCGGCGGGTCCCTGTGGTAGGCTCGCGCGTGCCGGAGCGCGAGCTCGTCTGGGCCGCCAAACTGACACCAGCCCTGCACGAGGCCGTTCCCGTCGAACACCAGCGCTGCATGCGCGCGGTTCGCCCGCACCAGCTGCTCTTTCAGCGTACGGGGGTCGCTGACGCCCCGCTGGTAGGCGGTGTGAAACGCGATGCACCAGCAACCCCCATAGATCCCGTTGTTGCGAAGGACCAATTCGGCGAACGATTCCCACGTCGATTCATCGAGCGGTCGGACGGTGAGGGCGCTCGGCTGGGGCGAGATCGCGCCTCTGGACGCGTCAGATGGCAGGTCGGGCATGGGCGAGCCTCTCCAGCAAGGCCGCCACAATGTCTGTGATCGGCCGCGACGTGAAGGGCGGCCGGCCGCGGTTTAGGCGGGGACCGCCGCCTGCAACTGGGCGGGGTTATAGAAGAACCGCTCCTCGACGATCTTGTCGCCTTGCCAGCGTTGCCAGGCGATCTCCTCCATGTGGACCTTCGCGCCTCGGCGCGGACGAAGTCGAACGCCCAGTTGATCGCCACCCGATCGCCGTCGATGAGCACGGGGCCCATGCGGCGACCGGTTGTCCCCTTGAAGACGGAGAGGATGCGCTGCTCGTTCTCGACCAGCGCCGCCATGCCGACGCGGGGCGCATCCTCGTTCTCGCGCATCGAGGCCTCGGGCGCGTAGTAAGTCTCGCTCGCTCGACGAAACGCCCTGCCTCCACGGCGCTGACGAAGGCTTCGACGGTCGCGAGTGTTGGCATGGCAGGCTCCGGCGCTGAGAGAAACAGACTGTCGGTCGGTAACTACCGACCACGAGTCGGTATGTCAATTCGCTTAGCGCGGGTTCGGCGCTAGAGTACCGCCATGGCGAAGCAGGCCGAGCGGCGGGAGGCGAGCAGGCAGGCGATCCTGGCCGCGGCCCAGCGGCTGTTTGCCGACCAGGGTTTCGCCGCTGTCACCGTCGACCAGATCGCCCACGCCGCCGGGCTCGCCAAGGGCGCGGTCTACCATCACTTTCCGAGCAAGGAGGCAATCTTCGAGGCGGTGTTCGAGCGCACCTCGGCGGCGCTACAGCAAGAGGTGCGCGCGGTGGCCGCCGCCTCGAGCGACCGGCTGAAGGCGCTTGCCGCCGGCGCCCGGACCTACTTCGAAGCCTGCGCGCGGGCGCCGTTCAACCGCATCATCCTTAGCGACGGCCCGGCCGTGCTCGGCTGGGACCGCTGGCGCGAGATCGACGAGCGCTACTTCCTGGCCATGCTGCCGCAGACGCTGGAGGCGGCGATGGGCGAGGGGACCATTCCGCGCCAGCCGGCGGGGCCGCTCGCCCGCCTCCTGATCGGCGCGATGACCGAGGCCGCGGTCGCTTGCGCCGGCTCGGACGACCCGCGGCGGACGGGCCTCGCGCACGCGCGGGCGCTGGAGAGCCTGCTTGAGGGCCTCAGGCGCTAGCGGTTCGGCTCCAACGCGTGCTCAGCCCGCAATCGCGCGTTCCGCCGTGGTCGCGGCGGCGCCGTCGGCCCAGCGGGCGACGGTTTCCAGGAGCCTGGCTGGATCGATCGGCTTGCCAATGTGGTCGTCCATGCCTGCCTCGAGACAGCGCTCCACCTGTTCGGGCAGGACGTTGGCGGTCATGGCGATGATCGGCACGCGTGGCGCTTCGGCCAGCGCCGAAGCACGGATGCGGCGAACCGCGGTCAGCCCGTCCATGTGCGGCATCTGCACATCCATCAGGATGAGGTCGAATGGCTGCCGCGCCCAGGCTTGGTAGGCCTCGATGCCGTCGGCTGCGGCGACAATGTCGACCGCGAAGGGCGCGAGGAGGGCCGCGATCAGCTCGCGGTTCACTGCGTTGTCATCGGCGACCAGCACCCGGATGCTCCGGTCTAACGTCACGGGCGCCGTCTCGGCGTCGCCCGCCGTCGCCTGGTTGCCGGCGACAGGCAACGCAACCTCGCACCAGAAGGTCGAGCCGAAGCCAAGCGCGCTCTCGACCCCGATCTTGCCGCCCATGCCGTCAATGATCCGCTTGCAGATCGCAAGACCGAGCCCGGTACCGCCGTACCGACGCGAGACAGATGCATCGGCCTGGGTGAAACGGCCAAAGATCGCATCCAAGTGGTCGGCCGGGACGCCGATGCCGGTGTCGGTCACCGAAAAACGCAGACGATGGCGCTCACCTTCCGGCGTCTGCGACACCGCCAGCTGGACGCCCCCGCTCGTCGTGAACTTGAGCGCATTCGAGATGAAGTTCATCAGCACCTGTCGCAGCCGGGTCCCGTCGCCGAGCAGTGTCTCGGTCGCGCTTTCGACGCGCGCTTCGAGGGTGAGCCCCTTAGCCTGCGCCTGGCCGGCCAGCAGGTCGACGCAGGACTGCGCGATCGCGGCCGGATCGATGGGGTAGGCCTCGAACTCGACCGCCTCGGCGTCGAGCTTCGAGAAGTCGAGGACGTCGTTGACGACGCTGAGCAGCGTCTGGCTCGCGTCGTGGATCAGCGCGGCATGCCGGACGTCAGCGGCGGCGAGCGTGGAAGACTGCATGAGCAGGCCCGAGAAGCCGACGATCGCGTTCAGCGGCGTCCTGAGCTCATGGGTCATGTTGGCCAGGAAGTCGGACTTGGCGCTGAGGGCGGCCTTGGCGTCGTCGAGCGCGCCGAGGAGTTCCTGCTGTAGCCGTTTGCGTTCGGTGATCACTCGGGTGGTCGACAGCATGCCGTTGCTGCCATCGCCCAGCTTCCGGAACGTGCCCTCGACCCAGATCGCCGAACCGTCGCGATGCATGAGCCGGTACTCGGCGCTCTTGCTTTCGCCGCCAGGCGTGAGGGAAGCGGTGAGCGCCTGGATGATCGCCACGTCGTCCGGGTGGGCATTGGCGCTGCGTGGCAGACGCATCATCTCCTCGGCCGTGAAGCCGAAAGTCCGCTCGGCCGACGGCGAGCTGTACTTGCGCACGCCATCGGCGGTCCAGAGCGAGATCACGTCGCTCTGGTTGTCCGCCAGCAGGCGATAGAGCGCCTCGCTCTCGCGCAGCCTTTCGAGCGCCGCTTCGGCGTCCTCCCGCCTGGCCTGCCCCTCCGCCACCGCGGCGGCCAGCGCCTCCTTGGTTCGCTGCAGGTCGAACCGTTGGCTGACCAGATAGTAGCAGACCGGAAGAGAGACGAATAAAGCGATCGCAAACGTATTCAGCGGAGTGAAAGCGCCGGGCGTCCGCAAGATGAAGGTGTTGGAGACATAGTCTGCGCACAGCGCAGCGACAACAACCACAAGTACTATCACTGCGGTCGTTGACAATTTCTGCTTTAGCATGCGCCGCCCACCTTGTAGCGCAAGGACGATACTGCGCCTCGAATTAAAGACGGATGAAGCGCCCGACCGGCGGCCATCGACACCGACCTCGTGACAGCGCCAGGCCGCAACGCGTAGGAAGGCGCATGCCGGAAAGACCCGACTGGCTGGACTCGCTCTATCCCTGGACCCAGGCGCGACTCTGGGTGAACGGCCGGCGCATGGCCTATCTCGACGAGGGTCCGCGGACCGGCCGGCCGGTGCTCCTGCTGCACGGCAATCCGACCTGGTCGTTCCTCTACCGCGACTTCGTGCGTCCGCTCACCGCGGCCGGCTACCGCGTGGTCGCGCCCGACTGCATCGGCTCCGGCTATTCGGACAAACCGCGCGTCGATGCGAGCTACAGCCTCGCGCACCACATCGCCGATCTGGCTTCCCTGGTCGACCAGCTGGACCTGCGCAGCTTCGCCATCGTCGGCCAGGACTGGGGCGGGCCGCAAGGCGTCGGCGCGGCGCTGCAGCGCCTCGATCGGCTGGCGGCGCTCGTCCTGATGAACACCTGGCTCGATACCGACTACCGTGGCCGCTTCCACACCTCGCCCCGGCCGTGGACGACCTGGCACGCGCCGATCATCGGCCCGTTCTTCCTCAAGCGCCGCAAGACGCTCTCGCACGGCGGCCCCTCGCGCACTACGCGCCGCGGCATGAGCGCGGGCGAGATCGCCGGCTATCACCACGTCTACGACGAGCCCGATTCCGAGACCGTGACACTGACCTGGCCGCGCACGATCCCGATGCGGCCCGGCGACCGTGGATGGGCCGACATGTCTATGATCCAGTCCAGGCTTGGCGAGCTGGCCAGCACGCCGATCCAGATCCTCTGGGCGCCCGAGGACCAGGTGTTCCCGATCGAGTACGCAAGCCGGATGAAGGAACAGCTCCCGCACGCCGAGGGGCCGAAGACCTACGACAAGGCCGCGCACTTCCTGCAGGACGACCGCGGACCCGAGATCGCCGCCGACGTTGTGGCCTTCCTCGACCGCGTCGTCGGAGTGGTCGCATGACCTTCGTCGAGCCGACGGACGCCGAGCTCGCCGCGTCGCGCGCCGATCCCCTGATCTTCGAGCAGGAGCTCGATGTCCGCCCCGAGATCGCCGAGGCGCTCGAGTGCGCGCTCGGCTTTCGCGCCGGGCGCAAGTATTGGCGTGGGACGTCGGGCCATCTCTACGCCGTCGAGCTGGGCGACTTCGGCCGCGGCCGCCCGTCGATGGCCATCCTCTATGGCTTCTGGCCCCGCTTTGAGCCGCGGCCGCTGGACGAGGCGGCGATCGACCGCGACCTCACCGTCTTCCTGCTCTGGATGGCGGAGACGTGCGACGGCCTCGACCGCGCCGACCTCGAGTGGACGCTCGAGCGCTCGCCCAGGTCGCGGCGCACCTGAGGGACCGTGTTCCGCACGCCATATCGGCGCAGCGACGCCTGAGCTAGACTGCGCCCATGATCCTGGGAGCCATGATCGCCGTCGCCATCGCCGCACCGCCGGCCAAGGTCGTCCATCCTGAAGAGCGCCCGGCCTTCGAAGCACTGATCAGGATGACGGCGCTCGGCTCCGAAGCCCAATACGGCGGCGTCGCGATCTGCGCCGAGGCCAAGGTCGAGCCGGTCTCGCTCGAGCTGGTCGACATAGCCGGGCGTCCGGACATCGCCGCCGTCCGCGCCCGCGTCCGCGTCACCGGTTGCGGGCGCAGCTCGGTCCAGAACGTCAACGCCGTGCGTGTCGCCGGTGCGCCGCCCTGGCGCATGGCCGCGGCCGTGCCCGGCGACAGCCTTGCCGACCCGGGCCTGCAGCAGAACCTGTGGCCCATACTGCTCGCCGAAGCCGGCGCCGACGTCCCGAAGACCTGCCAGACCCACGAGCTCGACGACGTCTATGTGGCCGCCCGCCCCGGACAGGTGGCGCTGCCGCCGCCCGGCGACGCGGCAGCCGCGCCGCAGGCGGGGCGCATCAACGTGCGGCTCGCGCCGCAGCAGGAATCCGAACGCGCCAAGCTCGACGTCTCGAAGGCGTGGATCGAGGTCTGGCCGCTGAAGATGTGCGGGCTCGACCGCACGGTGGCCATCGTGCTGATCCCGCTGCGCGACAAGGCCGCCATCTTCCACTTGGAGATCCCGATGTGGAAGATCGACCGCGAGCGCGGCGTTGAGGCTGTCCTGCCCCCCGCGCCGCCGGAATAGATCTTTCGATGTTTTCGCGCGGCGGCGCCTACACCGCGCTCCTTCTCCCGCGAGGGGAGAAGGTTTTGCTACGCCCCGCGCCAAGTTGACTTTGAAACTGTTGCTTAGGCTGCGTCGGCCGGGCGGCGGAGTTTCAGCAGCGTCTCCTGCGTGGCCGCGACGCGCGCGGCCAGCCGCTCGCGCCAGGCCGGCGTCGCCGCGCCGCCCAGCGCCAGCGCATAGGCGTGGGCGGCGGCCGGGTCGAGCTCGTCGGTCGAAAGCGCTCCCAGCACCCAGTTCAGCATCACCGCGCCGAAGGCGAAGTCGAGGTCGCGCATCAGAAGTGCGGCGTCGATCGCCGGCGCGATCGCGCCCTCCGCCGCGGCGGCGTTGATAAGCGAGAGCCAGAACGCGCCGCGTTCCGGCCGGGCCAGCGCTTGGCGCACCTCCTTGCCGCTCATGTCGAACACGCCCGTCCATAGCGTGCGGTAGAAGTCCGGGTCCTCGACGTAGAAGCGGATCGAAAGCGCCAGCGCCTGGAAGATGCGCTCGACAGCGTCCAGCGACTTCAGCCTGGCGAAGCGTTCGTGGAACTCTTCGATGTCCTCCAGCACCGCCAGCACGATCGCCCGCTTGGAGCCGAACAGGTTGTAGGGCGTGGAGAGCGAGACGTGCGCGCGGGCGGCGATGGCGCGCATGGAGAGCCCGGTGTCGCCGGTCTCGCGGATCAGGTCGCGTGCGGCGGTGACGATCCGGTGGCGGCGTTCGGTCTTGGCGTCTTCGCGGCGGCTCAAGCGGGCACTCCCTGGCGACGGTCGCGCGATAATCGTAACGTGTACTGGAAATCCGCCCAAGCCCGTTCGCCAAGAGGTCGCCGAATGACCGACGCCGCCGCTTTTCCCGCCGTCAGCATCCCTGAGGCCTACGCCATCCTGACCGCGCCTGGCATGCCGTTCGAGATGGAGACAGTCCCGATCCGCGGTCGCCCGACCCGGGTCTACAAGAACGCCCCGCCGAACCTGCGCGTCCTCCTGGAGGCCAGCCGCGCCCATGGCGCGCGCGAGTTCATGGTCTACGACGACGAGCGGATGACGTTCGACGAGCACTATCGCGCGGTCGCCGCCCTCGCCCGCGTGCTCGCCGACCGCTACGGCGCGAAGAAGGGCGACCGCATCGCGATCGCCATGCGCAATTTGCCGGAGTGGTCGATCGCGTTCTGGGCCGGGATCGCGCTCGGCTGCGTGGTCACGCCGCTGAACGGCTGGGGCACGGGCGACGACCTTGCGTATGGGATCAGCGACTCCGGGGCCAAGGTGGCGATCGTCGACACCGAGCGGCTGGAGCGACTGAAACCGTACCTCGACGGCCTTGAGCTTGCCGGCGTCATCGCCGTGCGCACGCCGAAAGAGGCGCTCGGGCCTGCCGTCCCGCTCGAGGATCTGATCGGTCCGGCATCCGGCTATGGCGCGCTCTCCGACGCGCCGGCGCCCGACAACGGCATCCGGCCGGACGATCCGGCGACCATCCTATACACCTCGGGCACGACCGGGCGGCCGAAGGGCGCGCTCGGCACCCATCGCAACGCCATCTCCAACCTGATCAGCGTCGGCTTCTCCGCCGCCCGCGCCGTCGTGCGGCGGACCGGCGCGCCGCCGCCCCCGCCGCCGGCCGGCGGCCCGCAGGCGGCCTTCCTGCTGCCCGTGCCGCTGTTCCACGTCACCGGCTCGCACTCGGTGCTGATCCCGGCGATCGCCGCCGGCATGAAGCTCGTGCTCATGTACCGCTGGTCGCCGGCCAAGGCGCTGGAGTTGATCGAGAAGGAAAAGATCACCGGCCTCACCGGCGTACCGACCATGGTCTGGCAGCTGCTCGAGTGCGCGGACTTCGCAACCCGCGACACCTCATCGCTGCAAGGGATGGGCTACGGCGGCGCCGCCGCGGCGCCCGAGCTGACCCAGCGGGTCAGGCAGCTCTTCCCCAACTTCTGGCCCGGCCAGGGCTATGGCGCGACCGAGACGACCTCGGTCGCCACCGCCAACGCCGGCGAGGACTACATGGCGCACCCGGACAGCGTCGGCCTCGCCGTGCCGGTCGACGACATCAAGATCGTCGATGCCGACGACACCACCCTGCCGCCCGGCGGAGTCGGCGAGATCTGCGTCTTCGGGCCGAACGTGGTCGAGGGCTACTGGAACAAGCCGGAGGCGAACGCCAAGGCCTTCATCGACGGTTGGTATCACACGGGCGATGTCGGCCGCATCGATGAGGACGGCTTCGTTTACGTGATGGATCGGATCAAGGACATGCTGATCCGCGGCGGCGAGAACATCTACTGCGTCGAAATCGAGGACGCCCTCTACGCCCACCCGGCGGTGATCGAGGCGGCCGTCGTCGGCCTGCCGCACCGGGTGCTCGGCGAAGAGGTGGGCGCGGCGGTCCGATTGCGCGATGGCGCGAACGCCGACCACGCAGAACTGCGCGCGCACGTGGCCAAGCTCTTGCCCTCGCACAAGGTCCCGATCCTCATCGACGTCCGCCGCGAGGAACTCCCAAAGAACGCCAGCGGCAAGATCCTGAAAACCGAACTCCGCGACCAACTCCGCACGCCGGCGTCGTCCTAAAACCTCTCCCTTTGGGAGAGGTGTTATCCGCGCAACTTCAGATACGACGGGTCCCTGAACGGGTCGCCTTGGCGCATGCGGGCGTGAAAGCCGCTGAGCGCCGGGCCGGCGCGGCCGGGGCGGGCGTCGTAGATGGCGTCGGCGCCGAAGAAGCGAAGCGTCAGCGTGCGCCGGCGCTTGCCGGGGTGGGTGGCGGCGCCCCCGTGTAGCGTCTTCGGGTGGAAAACGATGAGGTCGCCCGGCTCGACGGCCCAGGACACGATGTCGAACTCGTCGCGGCGCGCCTCGATGTCCGGCAGCCGGGGCAGCTCACCCCCCGGGTGGAGCGGCGCCGTGTCGTCGTCGAGCTCGAAGCGCGAGCCGTCGTAGAGAATGGCCTTGTGCGAGCCGCGGACGAATTCCAGCGAATCCTCTTTGGCTTGCGCATCGAAGGTAATCCACGCGACGGCCAAGTCCCGCCCGTCGATGGACAGGTACGAGGAGTCCTGGTGCCAGGGCGTGCGACGGGTTTCGCCGCCCTCCTTCAGGAACACCTGCTCGTAGAAGAACCAGACGTCGTCCGACCCCCAGAGTTCCGCCATCAGGCCGGGGATGGGCGAGGCCTCCAGCATCGGACGGTAGCCATCGAGGCAGCGGGGGTTGGCGAGGTCGTTGTAGAACGTCGCCTCGGCCGCATGCTGTTTGAACTTGGTTGCGCCGGGACCTGGGTTGGCGAAGCTCCAATCGTAGGCGGCCAGCGCATCGGCCAGCGCGCGCTCGTCCAGCACGCCCGGCAGCTTGACGACGCCGTCGCGGGCGTAGTCCTCGCTGGCCTTGGCCATATCGATCGGCATGATCGCTTGTTGTCCTCCCACGGCCGTGACCTTCATAAGCGTAGAACGGGCTTCGAACACAAGCCGGTCCTGTTTCCGCCAGGTTCGCGCGGGGCTTCAGAAGCCGAGTGGGAAAGGGAACGCAGATGCCTGAACTATGGCGCCTGTCGGCGGGCGAGCTCGCGCGCAAGATCGCCGCCAAGGAGGTCTCGTCCGTCGAGGTGATCGAGGCCCATCTCTTGCGCATCGAGGCCGTCAATCCAGGGCTGAACGCCATCGTGCGTTTGCTGGCGCACGAGGCCCGCGCAGAGGCCCGCGCCGCCGATCTTCGTATCGCCGAAGGGGGCCCGTTCGGCCCGCTCCATGGGGTGCCGATGACGGTGAAGGAGAACATCGACATGGCCGGGCTGCCGTCGACCTGGGGCGTCCGGCCCCTGGCCGGCGCGGTCGTTCCCCTCGACGCACCGGTGGTCGAGCGGATGCGCGCCGCGGGCGCCATCCCGATCGGGCGCACCAACCTGCCGGACATGGCGCTCCGCGTGCACACCGACTCGAGCCTGCATGGCCTCACCCGCAACCCCTGGAATGCAGACCGCACCTGCGGCGGCTCCAGCGGCGGAGAGGCGGTCGCTCTGGCGACAGGGATGAGCCCGATCGGGCTCGGCAACGACATCGGCGGATCGCTGCGCAACCCGGCCAACGCCTGCGGCATCGCCTCCATCCGCCCCTCGTTCGGCCGCGTTCCCGACGCCGGACTCGTTCCCGTGGCAGACCGACTGCTCGCCGTGCAGCTGATGGCCGTGCAAGGCCCCATGGCCCGACGTGTCGCCGACGTGCGGCTGGGGCTCCAAGTCCTGATGGGGGCGCATCCGCGCGACCCCTGGTCCATCGACGCGCCGTTCGACGGGCCGCCGCTCACCCGCCCGATCCGCGTCGCCGTGGCGGCCGAGCCTCCCGGTGGGCCTGTCGACCAGGCCGTCGCCGCCGCGGTGCGTCGGGCCGCCGATGCGCTCGCCGACGCCGGGTACGACGTCGTGGAGGCCTGTCCGCCCCGCTATGAAGAGGCGGTCGCGGTCTGGGCGCGTTTCATCATCGGCGACTATGCCTCGGTGCTGGACCAGCTGGCGCCGATGATGGGGGCCGACGCCTTGGCCTTCTTTGGCGCGGCGAACGCCAGCGTGTCCCCGCTCGCCAACGCCGCCGATATGTCGCGCCTGCTCGCCCAGCGCGACGGCGTCGCGCGCGATTGGTCGCTCTTCCTGGCGGAGCATCCGCTGATCCTCACCCCGACCTGGGCGACGCTGCCGTTCGAGGTGGGGTTCGACGTCGCCAGCCCGGAAAGCGCGCTGGCGACGCTCGAGCTGATGCGGCCCGTGACGCCGGCCAACCTGCTTGGGCTCCCCTCGGCCTGCGTGCCAGCGGGGCGCGACGAGGCGACCAACCTGCCGATCGGGGTGCTCGTGACCGGCGCAAGGCTGCGCGACGACCTCTGTCTCGATGCCGCCGAGACGATTGAGGCCAGGCTCGGCCTGGAGACGCCGATCGATCCCGCCTGAGCGTCTCCGCCTTGCTCTTGCTTCGCCCGCGGCGATAGTCCTTGCCGGAAAGCGCGGAGGACGTTCGCATGACCGAGCCGGGCAAGGCCGCGGTCCCAGGGGGCGACCAGGACTGGGAGGCGTTGGTTCCGCTGGACGCGCTCGCCGGCTGGATGGACGTGCGCGGCCTGGGCGCCGGGCCGATCGAGCGTCCGAGACTGCTGGCCGGCGGCACGCAGAACATCCTCTTACGCTTCGACCGCGGCGGCCGCGCCTACCTGTTGCGCCGCCCGCCCAAGCACCTGCGCGGCAACTCCAACGAGACCATGCGGCGCGAGGCGCGTGTGCTGGCGGCGCTCGCCGGGACCGACGTCCGCCATCCGGGGCTGATCGCCGCCTGCCCGGAGGAGGACGTGATCGGCGCGGCCTTCTATCTGATGGAGCCGGTCGAGGGCTTCACGCCACGCGACGAGATGCCAGCCTTGCACGCCGGCGATCCGAAGATCCGCCATCAGATGGGGCTCGAGATGGCCGACGCCATCGCCGCGCTCTCGAGGGTGGACCACGTCGCGCGCGGGCTCTCGGACCTTGGCCGCCCCGACGGTTTCCTAGAGCGTCAGGTTCCCCGCTGGCGCGCCCAGCTGGAGAGCTATCACGAGCACCCCGGCTGGCCGGGCCTTGCGGGCCTCCCTGGCGTGGACGCGATCGGGCGCTGGCTCGACGACAACCGGCCGAGGGACTACCGCCCCGGCCTGATCCACGGCGACTTCCACTTCGGCAACGTGCTGTTCCGCTACGACTCCGGCGCCATCGCCGCGATGGTCGACTGGGAGCTGGTGACCGTCGGCGAGCCGAGGGTCGACCTCGGCGTCCTGCTATCTAACTGGGCTGAGGATGGCGCCGAGACCGGGCCGGTCATGCCCTGGTCCGGCTTCCCGACCCGCGCGGCGTTCATCGCCCGCTACGCCGAGATGAGCGGCCGCGACGTCTCGGCCGCCGATTGGTACGAGGTGCTGGCCTGCTACAAGATCGGCTGCATCCTGGAAGGCACCTACGCCCGCGCCTGCGCCGGCCGCGCGCCGAAACCCACCGGCGATGCCCTCCACGCCCGCACCTTGGGCCTCTTCGAGCGAGCGTTGAGCAAGATCGCCGGCGCGTAGCGACGGCGGCTCAGAATTCGACCGCCAAGCGCGCCAAGGACGCCAAGGGTGCAGCGGCAACCGTCGCGCCTCGTCTTGGCGCACCTTGGCGATCTTGGCGTCCTTGGCGGTCAGATAGGGCGGTCCCGCTTTCGCGGGCTCGCAAGGTTAGAGCGTCGGGTCCGGGGCGATCTGAACGATCATCTTGCCGAAGTTGTCGCCGCGCAGCATCTCGGCGAACGAGGCGGGGATGCTCTCAAGACCCTGGCGGATGTCCTCGCGGTACTTGAGCTTTCCGGCCGCGACCGCTGGCCCGACTTCCGCCAGCATCTGGTCGTGATGGCCGATATAGTCGCCAACGAAGAGGCCCTGCACCTTCACGCCGCGATCGCGAAAGATGGCCTCGCCCTTCTTCATCAGCTCGGCGCGGGCGTCGGTCCCCGCCGGGTCGCCGTAGAAGGCGATCAGCCCGCAGATGGTCATCCGCGCGCCAGTGTTGAACAGCGGTAGCACCGCGTCGAACACCGCGCCCCCGACGTTCTCGAAATAGACGTCGACGCCGGCCGGACATGCCGCCTTCAGCTCGGCGGCCATCGTGGGCGAGAGGTGCGAGACGCAGGCGTCGAAGCCGAGCTCGTCGACGACGAACCGGCACTTGGCCGCCTTGCCGGCGATGCCGACCACCCGCAGGCCGCGAAGCTTGGCCAGCTGGCCCGCGATCTGGCCGACCCCGCCGGACGCGGCCGAGACCACCGCCGTCTCGCCGGCCTTCGGCTCGCATTGCAGCCCCATGCCGGCGTAGGCGGTCAGCCCCAGCATGCCGAGCACGCCCACCGCCTGCGAGATTCTTCCCTGCGCCGGATCGAGCTTGCGCGGGACCATGTAAGCGGGCCGCTCGACCCCTTCGCCCATCAGGCCGTACTCGGCCCAGCCATTGGTGTTGAACACCAGATCGCCGGCCTTAAAGCCGTCCATGCGGCTCTCGACCACCTGCGCGACGGTGCGCGCGTGGCAGGGGGCGCCGAGCGGCTCGACCCCGCGCTTCTTGTAGCCCCACTGGTAGGGGTCGAGAGAGACGTAGAGGGTCCGGGTCAGCGCCTGGCCCGGACCGGGGTCGGGCGTCGGACCCTCGCGCAGCACGAAGCTATCGGCCTCCGGCCAGCCGCCCAGCGGCTTGCCCGACAGCGTCCAGTATCGGTTCATTGGCGCCTCCCGCGCTCATTCGCCCCGCTCTCTACGGTCCGGCGCGAGGGGTTGGCAATCGAACCGGCGTGGGCGAAGGAGCCTGATGAGCTTCCGCCAGCGCGACTTCGACCCGGCGATCGACAAGACCGCCGCGCTCTCCTTCATCGATGGCTCTCAGGCCTTCGAGCATGCGATCGAGTCGGATCGCCGGCTGGATTCCGCCGTCGCTGGCGAGTGGTATGCCGTTCTCCTCGATCGGGTGGCTAAGGGCAGCGGCCGGATCTTCATCGCCGAGCAGGAGGCACGCCCGATCGGCTGGGGAATCTTCCTCGTCGAGAACGCCCCGCTCTACGTCGTCGAGGAGAAGCGGCGCGAGGGCTTCATCATCGAGCTCTACGTCGTCGACGCGATGCGGGGACAGGGTGTCGGTCAGGCGCTGATCGCGGCCTGCGAGGACGAAGCGCGTCGGCTGGGCCTGCAGCGCATCATGATCGGCGTGCTGGCCGGCAACCGGCGCGCCGCCGAAATCTACCAACGCGCCGGTTATGCCCCCTATCAGCTGGAACTCGCCAAGTCCCTCTAGCGGCCGCCGCGCGCGGTACTGTATGACAGTTATGTGACATATACCGTCCTGCACGGCGCGGCTGACAGCCCCTCGGAGCACGCCGCCGACACCCTCGGCGCCGCCGCCCGTATCGCCGTCGCCTTCGTGCGCGAAGACCGCCGCCACGTCCGCGTGCGCTGTCCTGACGGCGCGGTGATGGATTTCCAGGCCTTCCAGGAAGCCGTCTTCCAGGGCGACCTGAAGGACTAGGCCGTCACCGTCTCGCGCATCGCCGCCTCGAAGGCCTCGTCGCTGATCGGGTTGCGGCAGAGGATCAGGCTGCAGGGCACGTGTTCGCTGAGGTAGGCGCCGGTCGCGCCTGACCACCAGCGCGCCAGCAGACTCTGCTTGCGGTGGCCGACGACCACCAGGTCCGCCTGGATCTCACGCGCGACGGCGCCGATGGTCGGCGCAGGCTCGCCCACCACCAGCCGCGCGACGGGATCGAAGCCGAAGGACTTGAGCCGCTCGACGCCGCGCTGCAGCTGTTCCCTGTAAGCCTCGGCCATCTTGGGGACGACGCCGCCCTGGGCGCCCTCGACCATGAGAACGCCGCCGGTCTCGGGCACGACTGAGAGCAGGAACACCTGCGCGCCGCAGGCCTTGGCGATCAGCGCCCCCTCGCGCAGCGCGATCGCGCCCTCGCGCGAGCCGTCGTAGGCAAGCAAAATCCGCTTGTACATGGCGATCGCCTCCTGCCTTCAGATCTCACCCTAACGCATGGAGCCGGCAAGGGGCGCCCACTCACCGAGCCAGCAGGTTGCCGTGGCCCAGGCAGACGCCGAGCACAGGAACCTGGCCGGTCGGGCAGATCCCGTTGCCTCAGAGATCGAGGTCCAGCCCGAACTCGGCTTTCGCCATCGCCATGTACTCGGCGTCGGTGAAGGCGCCCATCGCCACCATCTCCTCGTCGGTCTTGCTCCGCCGCCAGGCGATGAAGGGCTCGGCGTCGGGGCCGACCGGGTGGCGCAGGAGGTCTGTCTCGCCCTTGGCGATCGCGACGATCCGTACGGCGACGATGTCGGGCGGCACTGGGTGCTCGAGGGACGAGTTGAACAGCGCCATCAGCCGCCGGCCTTGGGGGTAAGGGCTGTTCTCGATCAGGGGTGGAACCTTGCCGAAGATGGCGGTCGCGATCACGCCTGGCTCGATCAGGGCGACGCGCACGTTGAATGCCTTCATCTCCTGGGCCAGACACTCGGTCATCGCCTCGACCGCCCACTTCGACGCCGCGTACGCCGACTGCGGCGCGTTGGCGATCCGCCCTGCGACCGAAGAGACGTTGATGATGCAGCCGCTCCGTCGCGCTCGCATGCCCGGCAACACCGCCTTGGTGCAGCGATGCACGCCGAAGAAGTTGGTCTCCATCACCTCCCGAAACTCGTCCAGCGGCATCTCCTCGACCGCGCCGACGCCCCCGCCGACGCCAGCGTTGTTGACCAAGAGGTCGACCCGGCCCTCGGCCCTCAGCACCCCGGCGATCGCCTCGTCGACCGAAGCGTCGTCGTCGACGTCGATGCGGATCGGAACGATGCGGACGTTCTCGTTCGATGCGACGCTCTTCAGCGGCTCGGCGGCGCCCAGGTTGCGCATGCCGGCGTAGACGACGAAGCCCGCGCGCGCCAGCGCGACGGCCGAAGCCTGGCCGATGCCGGTGCTGGTCCCGGTAATAATGGCGATTGGCATGAATTCCCCCTGGCGGCGTCGACGGCCGCGGTCCACCCGACCGGCCCACAGCCGGATAGTCAAGCTTGTTTACGGTTCGCCGGCAGGGCGCTGCCGGCCACTCAGAGCATCGGCCCGCCGCCATCGACCCGCAGCACCTGGCCTGTCGTGTAGCCGCCGCGCATCAAATAGAGGTAGGCCTCGGCGACCTCCGCCGGCTCGCCGATGCGCGCGATCGGCTGGCGCGCGGTCATCCGCTCGAACGACGCCGCGCGCGTCTCCTCGGGGATGGAGTCCCAGACGCCGGTGCGGATGCCAGCCGGGCAGACGCAATTGACGCGCAGCGGCGCGAGATCGACCGATAGCCCCAGCACCAGATGCTCGATCGAGCCGGCCATGGCGGTCGAGAGCGGCGTGCCCTTGCGCGGCCGGTGCGCGATCGTGCCGTTGGTCAGCGTGATCGAGCCCTCCGGCGATATGTGCCCCAGGGCGTGCTTGATGGCCCTGACCGCACCCCAGTAGCGGACGTCCTGCAGACCCTTGGCCGCCTCGAGGTCGGTCTCGGCCAGCGCTGTGGGCGTGCGCAGGTTGCTCCAGTCGCCGGCGGTGAACACCAGATGGTCGAAGGCGCCGACGCCCGCGAAGAAGGCCTCGACGTTGCCTTCGTCGCGCACGTTGACAGCCCGCCCGCTCGCCGCCTGGCCGAGCTTGCCGACCGCGCCATCGACGTTCGCCTGCTGGCTCGACCCCACCACCACCGACGCGCCATCGCCGATCGCGGTCTCCGCGACCGCAAACCCGATCCCCGACGTGCCGCCGATCACGACGACGCGCTTGCCTTCAAGACCCATCACCTGCCTCCTCGTTCGCGGGATCGATACTAGCGCGCCTTCTTCCTATTGCGGGAGGAGGCGCCGCCTGACGCCGACGGATCAGCGGGCGCGCGCCTCTCTCGGATGTCTCGCCCGCCGCACGACGCCGCCGAGCGTTAAGACAAATCCTTCACCGACTTAAGTAGTTCCCGTCAATGGGTTGTGGAAAAACATAAGAGGGACAAGGGTTCGCCGTAGCGAACTTAATAGCTTTTTGCTCGATCGATGTGTATCGTGGCGGACATGTCAGTATTCTCGATGCGATTCCACTGGAAGCCGGGAGAGGCAGAACCTCCTCGGGCCGGTCCGTTCGCGCTTGAGGCAAGCGAACAGGCCGATGCGCTCACGGAAGCCGACCAGCGTTGGCAAACGCAGCCGTATCGCCAGCGACCAAGAGGCTATCGGGTCTTTCGGAACGATGGTGGCGGGCTCATCTGTCGGCACGAGCCGCCACAGTGACCGGCGTCAGTGTCAGCTGGGTCGCGTCTGAGTCGGCCAAGGCGCCATCGCCACCCAAGCCGCAGGCTCCAACTGCGCCATGGAGCCTGCGCGGCATCCCCGACATGGCGTCTGGCATGAAACGCGAGTCGATCCGGTTCTTTGATCGCGCCGCCGACCAATGCGCATGGCCGACCGGTCCCGTCGATGAGCCGGGTCAGATGGACATGGCCATATGCGGCGCACCGACGAACGGGGCCTGCTACTGCTCGGCCCACGTCAAGATGAGCCGCGATGGCGTGAAACGGGCGCGGCCATCTGTCCCGCCCGACGCGAACGTGAAGACGTCGGCGTAGGCGCACCGCCGGCAATCCCTGACCTTGGCAAAGGCTCGGCGAGGCCGTAGCGCTGGGGGATGACCAGCCTCCCGCAACCGGGACGTCCGCCCGCGGGGGCGCCGGGCCGACGCCAGGCGGCGTTTGTCTTCATCTTCATTTCCGCCATCACCACGGCCATGTCGTTCGGGCTGATGATCCCGATCCTGCCGAACCTCTTGAAGCAGTTCACCGGCGGCGACACGGCGCGAGCGACTGACTGGAACGTCCTCTTCTCCACCGTGGGCGGGCTGATGAGCTTCTTCGCCGGACCGGTGCTGGGGATGCTCTCCGACCGGTTCGGCCGACGGCCCGTGCTCCTGGTGTCGCTGGCGGGACTGGGGGCGGACTTCCTGTTCATGGCGTTTGCGCCCAGCCTGCTCTGGCTGCTGGCCGGGCGGATGATCAGCGGGGCGACCTCGGGCGCCTTCTCCACCGCCAACGCCTACGTCGCGGACGTGGCTCGGCCCGAGGATCGGGCGCGGCTGTTCGGTCTGATCGGCAGCGCCTTCTCGTTCGGCTTCGTGGCCGGACCGGCGCTCGGCGGCCTTTTGGGCGAGATCAGCCTGCGGGCGCCCTTCGTGGCCGCCGCGGCCCTGACCCTGGCCAACGCCCTCTACGGCTACTTCATCGTTCCGGAATCCCTTCCGCCCGAGCGGCGGACCGCGCGTTTCGAGCTCAGGAAGGCCAACCCGCTGGGGTCGCTGACCCTGCTGCGCTCGCACCGCGACCTCTTCGGCCTGGCGGGAATCTTCTTCTTAAACCAGCTGGCCCAGATGATCTGGCCGGCCATCTTCGTGCTCTACACCGGCTATCGCTACCACTGGTCGCCGCTCACCGTCGGAATCTATATGATGGCGGGCGGTCTGGTCGGCGTCGGCGTGCAGAGCTTCCTCGTCGGGCCTTGCGTGAGGCGGTTCGGCGAGCGCGGGACACTCCTGATCGGCCTCAGCTTCGCAACCTTGGCCTTCGCCTACTACGCGTGGGCGCCGACAGGCCTATTCTATCTTCTGTGCATGCCGTTCAGCTCGCTCTCCGGCCTGATCACGCCGGGCCTGCAGGGGCTGATGACGCGCTACGTCGGGCCGAGCGAGCAGGGCCAGCTGCAGGGGGCGAACCAGTCCATGGGCGGCATCGCCTCGCTGGTCGGGCCGAGCGTCTTCGGCTTCTCCTTCGCCTGGGCGGTGAGGAACCCGCAGTTCCACGCACCCGGCGTCTCGCTCGCTATCGCCGCGGCGATCACGGGGCTCTGCCTGCTGCTCAGCTTCCGCACGCCGAGGGTGTCGCCGATGGGGCGGCAGCCGCTGCATGGGACCTGAGGGGGGAAAGAGCGCGAAGGCCCCCCCAAAATGACCGCTATTGGGGGTTAGCGGACACTCAGGCCCGGCTTGCGAGTGGCCGAGGACAGGTCATGCAGTTCATCGAAGGCGCGCGTCAGATGTGCATCCAGCCCCGGCGCCGGATCGTCGATCCACGCGCTCGCGGCGTAACCGAAGGCCGCTATTCCCACCTGGGCGGCGAGCGTTGCCGCCCCGTCCTCAAGGCCGCGACGGCGTAACGCTGCAGACAAGGCGCTGACCAAACCCGCCGTCTTCGTCCGCATACGTTCTTGCAGCGCGGGCGTCTGCGCGATGACGGCCTGTCGGGGCCCGGAGAACGACCGGTTACCCTCGAGCACCCGCTCGACCGAGCGGAAGGCAAGGAGGAGAGCGCCCATCGGGTTCAGGTCTTCGGGCGCCGCCAGGACGGCTTCGCTCAAGGCGGCGCGGAAGGCGTCTTCGCCGTCGAACAGGGCCTCCCGCTTGTCCGGGAAGTGCCGAAAGAAGGTCCGTTCGGTGAGGCCCGCCCTGGCGGCGATTTCGGCCGTCGTCGTCGCTTCGTAGCCGCGCTCGCGGAACAGCTCCAGGGCGGCCTGCTGAAGGCGGCGGCGCGCATCTTCTCCACTCCGCGGCATGCGCCCAACCTACACCTATTGTCAGTGACTGTCTCTACACCTATGTGTCAGTTACTGACGCAACGAGCGCGCGTGGGGCCAGACATGACCGACGGACGAGATAGTGGCGCTGCCATGAGGACGATCCGCTTCCGCCAGTATGGCGAACCGGCCGACGTGCTGCGCCTGGAGGACGCCGCCATTCCAAGCCCCCATGCCGGTCACATCCGCGTGCGGGTGCATGCGTGCGGGCTCAACCCCGCGGATTGGGCCTTGTGCAGGGGCCTGTTCGCCGCCGACCTCCCGCGAGGTGTCGGCCTTGATGTGTCCGGAACGGTGGACGCCATCGGCGACGGCGTGACCCGCGTCCACGTCGGAGACCGCGTCCTAGGCCCCGCCGATTTCGTCGCCTATCCGAGCGCCGGGGCGTCGGACTACGCGATCCTGGGCGTCTGGACCGAGGCTCCGGCCGGTCTCGACCTCGTCGAAGCCGCCACGCTGCCGATGGCGGTCGAGACCGCCTACCGGGCCGTCGACCTGCTCGGCGTGGCGGCCGAGCACACGCTGCTGGTCTACGGCGCCGGAACGATGATCGGGTTAGCCGCCGTCCAGATGGCGCGCATGCGCGGGGCGCGGGTGATCGCGACCGCGGGCGAGACCTTTGCCGCAGACCTCCGTGCGTTGGGCGCCGAGGTCGCGCCCTATGGGGACGCCTTGGTCGAGCGGTTGCTTGAGATCTGCGGCGGCGCCCCGAATCTGATCTTGGACGCCGGTCCGGTCAGCGGCGTGCTGCCTGACCTTGTGCGGATTGCGGGCGGCGACGCCCACCGCGTCCTCACCATCAGCAACCATGGCCCTGCCGCCGACGAGCTGGGCGTTCGCCACAGCTTCAGCGCCCTGCGCTACGACGTGCTCGGCGACTTCGCAAAGCTCGCCGCGGAGGGCCGGTTCAAGGTTCCGATCGGGCGTACATTCCGGCTCGACGACTGGCGCGAGGCGCTCGAGCTCAGCCTGAGCGGCCACGCCCACGGCAAACTCATGCTCCTGCCGGGCGGTCCGGCTGGTGAACGGCAAGGAAGATTTCGATGAGGGTGTTCCTGACTGGGGCGACCGGCTTTGTCGGCACGGCGGTGGCGCGCGAGTTGATCGGCGCCGGACACACGGTGCTGGGGGTCGCCCGCAGCGGGCAGGCCGCGAGGACCCTAGCGAGCCGAGGTGTCGACCCGCACAGGGGCGACCTGACGGAGCCCGAAAGCTTCATTGCCGGCGCGCGGGCGTGCGATGCCGTGATCCAGTGCGCCTTCATCCACGACTTCTCCCGCTTCGCCGAAAATATCGAGATCGAGAAGGAGACGGTCGCGGCGATGCTGGATGCGCTGGAGGGCTCCGGAAAGCCGTTCATCGCCACCTCCGGCGTGGCGATGCTGGCGCCCGGCCGCACCGCCACCGAGGAAGACCAGCCGCCACGCCAGGGCCGCGGCGAGACTGAGGCGCTGGTGCGCGAGGCCGCTGGCCGCGGCCTCCGCACCGCCGTTGTCCGCCTGCCCCCGATCACGCACGACAGCGGCGACGGCGGCTTCCTGCCGATGCTCGTCAACATCGCGCGGGAGAAGGGCGTGGCCGCCTACGTCGGCGACGGCGCCAACCGGTGGCCAGCCGGACACCGTCTCGACGCAGCGCATCTCTACCGCCTTGCGCTGGAGACCGGCGAGCCCGGCGCGGCCTACCACGCCGTCGGCGACGAAGGCGTGCCGACGCGCGAGATCGCCGGCGCCATCGGCCGGCGACTTGGGCTGCCGACGGCCAGCCTGGGCGCCGAAGAAGCGGTGAACCATTTCGGCTGGCTCGGCATGTTCGCCGGTATCGATATGCCCGCCTCCAGCCGCCTTACCCAGCAACGCCTGGGTTGGCGGCTGACGCATGCTCGCCTTATCGAGGACATCGACGGCGCCGCCGCCCTCGCCGGCGGGTCGTAAGCGGGCGCTTCCGGGCAACCTCCACAGTCAAGTTCTGCCGATCAATTGTGCGGTCAGCGGAAGATCGCCGATGTGATCATAGGCCGCCGGAGGCTTGCGCCACCCGCGTCACTCCATCGCGAAGACCTTGAGCGCGGTCTTGCCGAGGATGAGCTGGGCGTTCTTGACCGTCGTGGCGTCGAACACGGCCTGGATGGCGCTGCGGGTGTAGCCGAACGTGCTCTCCTGGTGTGGATAGTCGGATGACCACATCACCCGGTCGGCGCCGATGCGGTGCAACAGCTCCAGGCCCGCCGGGTCGGTCATGAAGGTCGCGTAGCAGTGGTTGAACCAGTACCAGCTCGGCGGATGCTTGAGCTTGGGGTTCATCACAGTCGGGAACGAGTTCCAGATCATGTCGGCGTCGTGCACCATCGAGGCGACCCAACTGATGCCGCCCTCGACGAACACCACGCGCAGCTTGGGGAAGCGGTCGAACACGCCGCCGAAGGTCAGCGGGCCCCAGATCTGGCGGAAGCCCTGCATTTGCGTCAGCACGAAGGTGCCGGCCGCGCCCGGCGCGGCGGTCGGGACGGCCTCGCCGATGTGGAAACAGAGCGGGATGCCGCTCTCGGCGATCGCGTCCCACATCGGGTCGAGCTTGGGGTCCGAGTATTGGATGACGTCGCCGTTCACGTCCTCGCCCGGCTTGATCGGGACCATCAGGCAGCGCGCGCCCAGCTCGGCGCAGCGGTCGACCGAGGCCTTGACCGCCTCCATGTCCCAGTAGCTCGGCACCATGACCGGGAACAGCCGGCCCTTGCCGCTCTTGCAGACCTCGGCGATGTGCTCGTTGTAGGCGCCGAACGTCTCGGCGCGGTTCATCATCTTGCCGAACATGTAGAGGCCGAACAGGCGCTGCGGGAAGATCAGCTCCTTCTCGACCCCTTCGACGTCCAGGTCCGCGAGCCTGGCCTCGACGCTGGTGAAGCCGGGCGTGCACTCGAGCGAGGTGCAGAGCGCCTTGGCGATGTGCGGCGGGGTCATGGGCTTGCCGGCGATGGTGAGCTGCCAGCCGCCGTCCTCGAACAGCATCCGCGGCGCCTGGTCCTTCATGTGCGCGGGGAAGCGGTCGACCCAGAGGTCGCTCTCCAGCATGTGGCTGTCGGCCGAGACGATGCGCGTGCCGCGCGGCCAGGGTCTCGTCGCGGCCTGCGCCACCCGCTGGGGCGAGAGCGCGATCCCGACCATCTCGGGAATCTCGAGCACGAAGCCGTCGTCGGCCATCGTCATCTCCCTCTGTTCTTACCGCGCATCTTACTGCCCGACTTTCTTACGCCAGGCCGCAGATCTCCCCCGCCTTGGCGTCGGTGTAGGCGCCCTTGGCCCAGGCGATCTCGCCGTTGACCACCACCGTATCGACGCCGACCGAACCACGCACGTAGCGCATGCCGTCGCCCGGCATGTCGAACACCGCATGCTCTTCGCCGCGATCGATGGCGTCCGGGTCGAACACCACGATGTCGGCGGCGAAGCCTTCCTTCAACGTTCCACGGTCCTTGATCCGCCAGATCTCGGCGGTCTCCGAGGTGATCTTCTTGACCGCCTGTTCCAGTGTCATCGCATGCGCCTTGCGCACGAACTCGCTGAACAGATATCCGGTGTCGCCGTAGGTCGCGAACGCGGCGATGTGAGCCCCGCCGTCGCTCGCGCCGATATGCACGTGCGGGCTGGCCAGCATCGGGCCGATGCGGCCGGTGTCCTCGTGGCCGCGGTTGGCGGCGATGAAGGCCACTTCCAGGCCATGCCCGAGTGAGAGCGTGATCAGCGCCCGTGCCGGCGTTTCGCCGCGCGCCTTGGCGATCTCGCCCAGCGTCTGGCCGGCGAGCTCGGCCGGGAGCGCGTCGCCACCACGCGCGACCAGCGACCCGAAGATCGCCTGGCCGCCGTCGGGCCCGGCGTCGGCGATCAGGCGCTCGACCGTCTCGGCGTCGCGCAACGCAGCCAACCGCTCGGGCAGCGGCTGGCGCAGGGTTCGCATCCAGCTCGGCAGGCGGGCGAAGAACAGGCTCGGCCTGAGCAGCGAGAAGCTGATGTCGATCGGCCGCGTCTGCATCTGCGGCCACACCCGCGCGCCGCGGGCGAACTGCTCTTCGACGCGGGCGAGCTGGCGGGGCGCCGCGTTCGGCGCGAAGCGGCTGTCGAACACCGGCGAGAAGGTGGTCGGAATACGGTGCTTCAGCGACAGCTCGGCCAGCTGGTCGATGCGGGCGATGGTGATGTCGGCGTCGTAGAACTCCGGCACGATCTGCAGCATGCGGCCGAACTCGCCGAGCACGGCCGAGAGCGCATCGAGTTCCGCGAAGTCGGCGAAGCGGCTGGGCACCGGCCTGGCCTTCTCGTCGACGTCGACGAAGCTGGTGGAGAGGCCCACGGCGCCAGCCTTCAGGCACTCGCGCAGCAGGTCCTGCATCGCCCTGACCTCTTCCGGCCGTGCGGCGCGCTGGTTCGCATCGGGACCCATGACCCAGAGGCGGATCACGCTGTGGCCGACCAGGGGCGCGACGTTGATGGCGAGGCCCTTCTCGAGCGCCGCGCGGTAACCGGCGAAGTCCTCCCAGGTCCACTCGAAGGCGTCCGTGAATGCGGCCGGCGGCAGCTCCTCGATCTGCTGGAACATGCCGACCAGGGCTTTGCGATCCTTCGCCTTCAGCGGCGCGAGCGAGAGCGAGCAATTGCCGGGGACGACTGAGGTGATCCCGTGCTCCAGCGCCGGCTTCGCGGCCCCATCCCACAAGAGCTGGACGTCGAAATGGGTGTGCGGGTCGATGAAGCCGGGCGCGACAACCTGCCCCCTGGCGTCGATCACATGCTTGGCCTCGCCGAGATCAGCGCCGACCGCGGCGATGCGGCCGTCCTTGACCGCGACGTCGGCGGCGAATGCCGGCGCCCCTGTCCCGTCGACCACGCGGCCGCCTTTGATCAGCAGGTCATACATTCGAAAGTCCCTTTGAAACCTGGCGCCAGGAGCGCCCGATCAGGCCCTGGAGATCGGCCGCGCCGCAGGCGCGCATGACGGAAAAGCCGGTGTCGGGGTCCAGGACCACCTGGCCGACGACGCCGTTCTCGTAGCGGATGGAGAGCGCCAGCTCGGCCACGCCATCGTGACCGGCGGCGATCTCGGCGCGCTCGATGACCGCCTCGGCGGCCTCGGCCTTGAGCTGGCGGACGGGCGCGGTCACGCGGCCCGCGGCGGCTCGACGAAGACCACGTCGGAGCCCAGGAGGAGCCCGCGCGGCCGGCGCATGGCGAAGATGTGCAGGTTCCAGCCCTGAATACGCTCGACGGCGGTCGTGACCGGCTCGCCCGGCAGCGCGCGGGCGGCCAGCGCCTCGACGGTTTCGTCGGGCAGCGGGGTCACGAACCGGCGCTGGGGCGTGAGTGGCATCGAGGCCTCGGGGAGAAGAAATGGAACGCGTTTCGAAAATCGCAGGAAAGGGCGCCGCGGGCAATGGCCGAAGCGCCGCTCTCAGCGCCGCAGCCAGCTGGCGCTTGCAGCGACGCCGGCCAGCAGCAGGATCACGGCCGTGAACGCCCAGGGCAGGCTGGTCGCGCGCGCCAGCAGCCCGATCGCGGCGGGGCCGACCAGCATGCCGGCGTAGCCCATGCTCGTCATCGCCGGCACGGCCAGGCTCTCGGCCATGGCGGTCTGCTTGCCCGCCGCGGTGTAAAGCACCGGCACTGTGTTCGAGCAGCCGATCCCAACCATCGCATAGCCGATCAGCGCCGCCGGCCAGCCGGGGACCAGGTTGGCGACCGCGAACCCCGCCGCGGCGAAGAGCGCGCCCAGCAGCATCACCCGCCAGCCGCCCAGGCGGTGCACGAAGAGGTCGCCGGTCAGCCGGCCGGAGGTCATCGCCGCGGCGAAGGCGGCGAACCCCAGGCCGGCGTAGGCGCGCGGCATCGCGCGCACCGAGCTTAGAAACACCGCGCTCCAGTCGGCGACGGACCCCTCGACCAGGAAGAGGACGAAGGCCAGCGCGCCCAGGAACCACACGACGCCGCGCGGAAACGCGAACGCCGGCCCCTCGCGCCCGGCGCCCACGGCCAGGAGGCCGGGGATGGCGCTCAAGCCAAGCACGAGGCAGGCGGCGCCGGCGACCAAGCCGGCGGCGAGGGGCTGGGCGCCCAACGCAAAAAGGGCGGTCGTGCCGGCCGCGCCGGCGATGCCGCCGATCGAGTAGAAGCCGTGGAAGCCAGACATCAGCGGCGTTCCCGCTTCGCGCTCGACGGTGATCGACTGGATGTTGATCGTGACGTCCAGCGCGCCGACGCCGGCGCCGAATGCGAACAGGACGGCGACCAGCTGAGGCAGGCTCGGCACGGATGCGAGCAGCGGCAGGCAAAGGCCGGTGAGTGCGCTCGCGGCGGCGATCACGCGCCGGCAGCCGAACCGCCCTGCCAGCGCGCCGGCGATCGGCATGGTGGCGATCGCGCCGACGCCGGCGGCCAGCAGCACGAGCCCCAGCATCCCATCGTCGAGCCCGACGCGCGCCTTCGCGAACGGAATGAGCGGCGCCCAGGCCGCCGCCGCGAACCCCGGCATGAAGAACCCCAGCCGCGTCGCGAGGCGATAACGGAACGCTCCGGCATCGGGGGCGATCGCTGCGGCCATCAGACGTGTATGGCCGAGGCCGGCCGCGAAGGAAACGCGGGCGCCGCTACTTCGCCACCCGCACCCAGTGCAGTTCGCCGACGTTGTCGGCCCAGGCGCGGCTGGGGGTGGCGGCGTTGCGAACGGCAGCCTTGTCGACCGGCGTGCACTCGCCGTTGTCGACTTTCAGGCCGGGCAGCGGGTGCTGGGTGACGGCCGTCTGCGTCGTCTGCGGCGGCGGCGGAGGCCCACACTGGATCGGCCACATCTGGGCGGCGGTGATGCGGCCGTCATCGTCGAACCGTGTCGGTTTGACCGCGACGAAGTAGAAGAAGCCGAGTTGGCCGAGCCCGGCTTCCGGGATGTGCAGGTCGACCTGCATCACGAGCGGATCGCCGGCCGCCAGCACATAGGGCAGCGCGACCTTCTTCGGGCCACTTGCGGCCTTGTTGTCCGACGTGGCCGTCACCGCGGTCGGGTCCACCGTCGCCATAATCGCGTCTGCATGGATCTCAGAGCCGTTGGCGCACTTGGGCCAGGAGTCGAGTGGCGCGCTCTCTTTGAAGTCGCATCCGGGATCGGGCGAGGCCCACAAGCCCGGCTTGAACGGCGGCGCGCCGGCCGCGTCCGTCGCCTGGAACACCGGCGTTTGCGAGACGACGAGATTGCAGCCGCCGAGCATCAGCGCCACGGCGATGAGGATGAGCGTGTGCGCAGGTTTCAAGGGTCCGACCCCCTCGGCGGAAACCGAGATTAGCGTAGGTTCTCTTCAGATGCGCGCGGCATGCGAGGGGAGAAGGGCTCCAGCGCGCGCTTTGAGCCCGCCATCGCTACTGTGACCGGCGCGCCGCCTCGATCGGCGCGATGGCCTCCAGAACGTCGCCGCGCACGAAGTGCAGGCGGTCGTAGCGGTCGACGGTCGGATCGCAATGCGGCGCCGTCAGCTCCACCCGCTGGCCGAGCGCAACCGCCGCGCCCTCGGGGCGCATCAGTCCGCCGTGCTCGTCGCCGAAGAAGAAGTAGCCGTCCTTCGCGAACGGCCCGGTCGCCGGCCGGGGCGGCGAGGCGTCGGTGGCGAAGGCCTTCAGGCCCGCGTCCACCGTCACCCAGCGCGCCGTGTTGGCGCTGATCACCTGCGCCTGCACGAAGAGGCTCGACTGGAACGCGCCGTCCTCGTCGGCGGCCAGGGCGTCGACGTACTGGTTGTCCATGAAGATGTAGGAGCCGGGCTGCAGCTCGTTCAGGACGCCAAGCGCGCGGTCGGCGGCGTTGGTGCCAGTGCCGCCGCCGGTGACCGTCGCGCAGTCGTGGCCGTGGCCGCGCAGCGCCTGCACGACGGCGCTCAACCGCGCCATGCCGTCCCTGGCCGCCTCCATCCGCTTGTCGGCGCCGACGGCGTGCTGCCATTGCCCGCCATACCCCTGCACGCCGCGCAAGCTGAGCTGCGGAGCGCCGGCGATCGCCGCGGCGAGCGCCAGCGCGTGATCGACGTCGGCGACGCCCGTGCGCCGCGTCCCGACGTCGAAGTCGACCTGCACCGTCATGCTCACGCCCGCGGCTGCGGCGGCTGCCGCCAGGACCGCGACGCCCACGGGGTCGTCGACGCTGACTGCCAGGCGTGCGCCGCGTTTGGCGAGCGCAGCGGCGCGCTCGGCGACAGGCGCCGAGGCGATCGGGGAGGTGACGAGGATGTCCTCGATGCCGGCCTCGGCCAGCGCCTCGGCTTCGCCCAGCTTGGCGCAGCAGATGCCGACCGCGCCCGCCTCGATCTGCCGCCGGGCGATGAAGGCTGACTTGTGGGTCTTCGCGTGCGGGCGGAGCGCAACGCCGGCGTCCTTCGCGCGCGCGGCCATCTTGGCGAGGTTGGCCTCGAAGGCGTCCAGGTCGACGATCAGCGCTGGCGTCGGCAGGTTCCAGCGCGACCCCGGCTGGCCGATCAGGCTCTCAGCATAGGCATCGGCCGGCGTGGTCATGCGGGATCGGGCTCCTGGGCGGCCAAGCTAGCCGAGCGCCGCGCCCTCCGCCATCGCCTGATGGTTCGGTGTGTTCTAAGCCACGCGAGGTTCGGCTAGAGTCGCGCCGTTTTTCAGAGTCCAGAGGATTTCACAGATGGCCGATTTTGGCGGCGCTGAGCTCGACGCCTTCCGTAGCGAAGCGCGAACCTGGCTCGAGGAGAACTTTCCCCCCGCGCTGCAGAAGGACCCCGCCGCCCAGATGGCGGCCATGATGGGCGGGCCGGAGACAGCGGACGTGAAGGTCTGGCGCGAGCGCGTCGGCGCCAAGGGCTGGGGCACGCCCACCTGGCCGAAGGCGTACGGCGGCGGCGGGCTCTCTCGGCCCGAGGCGCGCGTGCTGGCCGAGGAGATGGGCAAGCTCGGCGCCCGCAACCCCATCGGCGGCATGGGCGTGATGATGTTCGGCCCGACCCTGCTCGAGGTCGGGACCGAGGAGCAGAAACGCCGCCACATCCCGCCGATCGTCAAAGGCGAGCTCCGCTGGTGTCAGGGCTACTCGGAGCCCGGCTCGGGCTCCGATCTCGCGTCCTTGCAGACGAAGTGCGAGGACAAGGGCGACCACTGGCTGATCAACGGCCAGAAGATCTGGACTTCGGGCGCCAACCTCGCCGACTGGTGCTTCTGCCTGGTCCGCACCGATCCGTCGAAGAAGCACGAGGGCATCAGCTTCGTGCTCATCGACATGAAGACGCCGGGCGTCGAGACGAGGCCGATCCGGCTGATCAACGGCACGAGCCCGTTCTGCGAGACCTTCTTCACCGACGTGAAGGTCCCGAAGGAGAACATGATGGGGCCGCTGAACGGCGGCTGGTCCATCGCCAAGCGCCTCCTGCAATTCGAGCGCGACAACATCTCGACGGGTCTGGGCGGCGGCGGGGGCGGCGGCCTGGGCGGCGCGCCGGTGGGCGTCGTCGACCTCGCGCGTCGCTACGTGGGCTTGAGCGACGACGGCCGCCTGGCGGACGCCGACTTGCGCAGGCGCATCATCGACCATGCAATGGAGGCGCGCGCCTTCCAGCTCACCGTGCGTCGCGCGGCCGAGGAGGCGAAGTCGAACCAGGGTCCGAGCGCGGCGACCTCGATCATGAAGTACGCCGGCGCCAAGATCGCCCAAGACCGCACCGAGCTCTCCATCGAGGCCATGGGCGCCAAGGGTCTCGGGTGGGAAGGCGAAGGGTTCGGCGCCGACGAGCTTGCGGCCACGCGCGGCTGGCTGCGCGCCAAGGCCAACTCCATCGAAGGCGGCACCTCGGAGATTAACCTGAACGTCGTCTCCAAGCGGGTGCTGGGATTGCCGGATCCGAAGTAGGAACGCTGATGAGCCCGAACTCCAAGCCCAAGAGCGCTAAACCGGCGACCTACGCGGCGCCCACCCCCATGGTGAGCCGCCAGAAGCGCGGAAAGACCCTCACGGCCGCCGAGAAGGCGGCGTTCCTGGCCTCGCGGCCGGATCTCAAGCCGCGCGCCTAAGGTCCTTGCCCCACACGCCCCGCTCCAACGGGGATGACGAGTTGGACTAGCTCGGCTCCAACGACCCTACGATCGAGGCGCGTTGGGAGAGTTCGATCCAGTTCCCGTCCGGGTCGCGGATCATAGAGATGCGTGCGGTTTGGCCAAGGGTGACGGGGGCGCGGCCCTCCTTTGCCCCATGGGCGAGAGCGTAGGCGTGCTCCTCGTCGACCTTGAAGATCTGGAATGTGATGTAGCGCCAGCCATAGCCGCCGATCAGGGCGTCGGACGGGGCGTCCTTGTCCTCGTCGACCAGGATGATGCTGTCGCCGACGCGAAACGCCGCGCCTGCGCCTTCGACCGCCTCTTCCTTCAGTCCCAGCGCCTCGGTGTAGAACCGGCGGTGGGTGGCGAGGTCGCGGACGCCGAGCCTGACGCCGATCTTCTCGACGCCGAGCGTTCCCGGCGGGACGAGCGTCACTTGGTTGCCCTCCGGGTCGTGCAGCGTCTTCGGCGCGGACAGGCCCTCGCGCGCGATCAGCAGCTCCTTGTAGCCGGTCGGCGGGTTCGCCGGCGGCGGGTTGAGCGAGTTGTTGATCTTCAGCACCGAGCCATAGAGGTCGTGCCGGTGCTGGCGCGTGCCCGGGCCGAGCGGCAGCACATGGTCGAACACCGCGCCCGCCTCGTCCTGCCAGAAGCGGAGCGCCGGCTCCGTGTCGCGGACGTAGAGCCCGACGTCGAGGTGCGGCTTGGCGAGGTTCACGCTGGAGCGGTCGCCAGCCGGATCAGCTCGATGACGTAGCCGTCCGGGTCCTTGCCCATGCCGATGATGGCGCCTCCCATCGTCGCCATCGCCTCAGCCTCGCGCGTGACCTCCTGGCCCGCGGCGCGGATCGCCTCCGCGCGCGCCTTGGCGTCGGCGACGTAGAAGACCAGCTTGACCGGGTTGTCCTTATAGTTTCGCGTTGAACCATCTGTGTAGTGCATGAGCACGACGGCGTTGCGCCCTTCGTGCGCGACGATGATCTCTTCCATATGGGGCAGCTTGAAAGTCTGGGTCTTTTGCATGCCGAGCACGCGGCAATAGAAGTCGAGCGAGCGGTCGAGGTCGGCCACGCCGATGCCGACGGCGCTGAGGTAGTCCGGTGAACGGGCCATCAATGGCTTCCTTGCTCGCTGATGCGTTTCCACTCGTCCGGGCGGACCGGCTGCACCGAAAGCCGCGAGCTCTTCACCAGCACCATCTGGGCAAGCGCCGGGTCGGCCTTGATCTCGGCCAGGGTCACCGGCCGTTTGAGCCGGTGATCGGCCTTCAGGTCGACGGCGACGAACTTGCCGGTCGCGTCTGTGGGGTCAGGGTAGGCCGCGCGGACGACCTCGCTCACGCCCACCACCGCCTTTTCGTCGCCCGAGTGGTAGTAGAACACCTTGTCGCCCGGCTGCATGGCGTTCAGGTGCGCGCGGGCCTGGAAGTTGCGCACGCCCGTCCAGGCGTCGGCGGCGCCCGCTTTCACGTGGGCGTCCCAGGACCAGGTCTCCGGTTCGGATTTTACCAGCCAGTCGGCCATGGCCGCACACTTAGCGGCAGCGCGGCGCGCGCGACAAGTCGGTTCGGCTTCGTTGCCGCTGGGTCAGGCGGTCGCTAACGTGGCGCCATTCCCTTTCAGGACATTGGAGAGCGCTATCATGAGCGGACGATTGCAAGGCAAGGTCGCCATCATCACCGGCGCGAGCCGGGGCCTCGGCGAATATTGCGCCGTTGGGTATGCCCGCGAGGGCGCGAAGGTGGTGACCGCCGCGCGCACCGAGGTCGAGAGCGATCCCCGGCTGCCCGGCACCATCTATCACGCGGCCAAGCTGGTCGAAGAGGCGGGCGGCGAGGCGCTGCCGGTTGTCTGCAACGTCGCCGACATGGACTCGGTCGAGGCGATGGTCGCCAAAACGCTGGATCATTGGGGTCGCATCGACATCCTGATGACCAACGCCGCGGTGCAGCCTCAAGGGCTGATCTCGACGATCAAGGTCAAGTCCTGGGAGCTCGAGTTCAACATCAACGTCCACGGGCCGTTCCGCTGCGTGCGGGCCGTGTTGCCGGCGATGCAGGTGCAGAAGAGCGGGAACATCATCAACATCTCATCGGTCGCGGCGTTCGGCGGCTCCCACTACGGCGCGACCAAGCGGGCGATCGAGGCGATGACCATCGGGCTCGCGCGCGAGCTCAAGGACGACGGCATCGCCGTGAACGCGCTGCGACCCGTCGGAGGCATCGACACGCCTGGGCTGCTGTTCGGGCGCCCCGCGTCGCGGCCCGCGGGCTTCGTCGCCGCCGACCGGCCGGCGCGGCCGAAGCCGGATAGCTACGTCGAGGCGGCGGTGCTGCTCGCGTTGCAGACGCCCGACACCTTCACCGGCCAAGTCTACAACGACGCCCAGCTGATCGAGCGCCTTGCGAGCGACGCCGACAAGCGGAAGTACCGCGAGATGAACCCGGAGAACTGGGTCAACGCGATGACGGCCTGACGACCCTCGCCCCGCCGAATGGCGGGGAGAGGGTAGGGTGAGGGGCCAGCGGTTCCGCTTGGCGCGGCGGCCCAAGCTGAAACTCAGCGCCCCCCTCACCCCAACCCTCTCCCCCGCGAGGGGGGAGAGGGAGAGTGCTCACGCCAGCAGTGCGTGGGCGATCCGTTCCCGCGTGTACGGCAGCTCGCGGATCCTCGCGCCCAGCGCGTGGGCGACGGCGTTGCCGATTGCGGCGAGCGCTGGGCCACCGGAGACCTCGCCGGTCCCGGCCGAGGGCTCGTGCTGCTGCATGATCAGCTCGACCTCGACCGGCGGAATCTCGTCGAAGCGCAGGATCGGGTAGTCGGCCCAGCTGGTTGTCACGACGCCGCGGCCGTCGAGGCGCGCCTGCTCCTTCAGCGCCCAGCTGGCGGCCATGATCATGCCGCCCTCGAGCTGGTTCGTCGCCCCGTCCGGATTGATCACCTGTCCGCAGTCGGTGACGCACCACAGGTGGTCGAGCTTCACCTCGGTCTCGACGCTGACGGCCGCCGCCGCCGCGACATAGGCGCCGCGCCCGCGATAACGGCAGTAAGAAAGTCCAAGCCCCTTACCCGACCCCGCGGGTCCGCGCCGGTCCCAACCCGCCATGTCAGCCAGCCGCGTCAGCACCGCAACCGCGCGCGGGTCGGAGATCATGCCTAGTCGAAACGCCAGCGGGTCCTGGCCGGCCAGTTCGGCCAGCTCGTCGATGAAGCATTCGCCGGCATAGGTGTTCACCGGCCCGCCCAGGCCGCGCAGCGAAGAGGTGCGCACGGGCGCGCTCACCGCATGCTCCGTGAACCGACGGTCCTGGATGTCGTAAGACGGGATCGCGTTCAGCACCCCGCCCGAAAACCGCATCCCGCCGGGACCGGTCGGCGGGGTCATCGGCGGCGGCGCCTCGAGGCCGAGCGCGACCTCGGCCAGGCAGCGGCCGCGGCCGCCGGTGTGCGACCCGCTCCAGATCTCGGCGGTGTAGTCGACCAGACGGCCGCTGGCGTCGAGCTCGGCCGCCAGGTCGATGCGCATGGCCGTGCCCAGCGGCTCGTGGCCGAACTCGTCCTCGCGACGCCACTGCACGCGGATCGGCTTGCCCGGTCGGCGCACCGCGATCACGGCCGCGTCGATCGCGGCGTCGTCGGAGCCGTTATGACCATAGGTGCCAGCGCCCTGGCGGTGCAGCACGTGGATGGCGTCGGGGGAGAGCTTGCACACCCGCGCCAGCATCATGCGTAGCGGATAGACGCCCTGGGCGTGGGTCCAGACCGTGAGCTTGCCGTCTTTCATTTCGGCCACGCCGCACGAAGGGCCCATCGAGCCGTGGGCGATGTAGGGCCGACCGTAGGAGGCGCTGAGCCGCCTGCGGTTGGAGTCGGCCGGGGCCGGGGCGCCCGAGGGGTAGGCTTCGGACGGCAGCGTCTTCAGCGACTCCGTCTCCGAGAGCGCGGGCGAGAGCTCGCGCGCGCCCTCCCATTGCGCCAAGCCCTCGGCGGAGGCGATCGCCGCGACGGCGGCGGGCTCGCTCTGCGACATGAAGGCGACGAACTGGCCGTCCCGCACGATGTCGATCTCGCTGCCGGCTGCGCGGCGCACGGCCGCCTCGTCGAGGCCGGTGAGCTTCGCCGCCGGCCCTGGCTGGCGGAGCACCCGCGCGTGCAGCATGCCGGGCAGGACGAGGTCCTGCAGGAAGGCCGCGCCGAACAGCTTCGGCGGCAGGTCGATGCGCGGCTCAGACGTCCCCACCAGCTTGTGCCGATCCGGCGATTTTGCCTTCACCTCCTCGCTCGGCGCGCGGTCGAGATCGACCTCGCCGGCCAGCGCCCAGTAGTCCAGCCCGGTCCTGGCGCCCGCGCGCGTAAAGGCGCCGTCGTCGATGTCGAGCTCGTCCGCTTCGCAGCCAAGGCGCTTCGCCGCGGCTTGCGCAAACAGCGCCCGCGCCTCGGCGCAGGCCGCGCGGATCGAGGCGCCGGACATCTCGGTGCTCATCGAGCCCACGGTCAGGCCTTCGTCTGGCGATGCGCCGGTCTCCAGGTTGACCACGTCGAGTCGTTCGAACGCCACGTCGAGCTCCTCCGCGGCGATCTGGGCGAGGCCCGTCAGCATGCCCTGGCCGTACTCGGTCTTGCCGACGGCGATGCGAACCCGTCCGGCGGTCGGGAATGAGACCCAGCGGTCCAGGCTCGGGTTGTTCTGCAGCGTTTGTGGGATCACGCCGCCACTCCTTCGCGTATCCGTTCGGCCGCCAAGAGGACGGCGTCCATGATGCGGTTGTGCGCTCCGCAACGGCACAGGTGCCATGAGAGCGCGGCCGCGACCTCGGCGCGGGTGGGGGAAGGGTTCGCATCCAGCAGCGCCTTCGCCCCGACCAGGATGCCGGACAGGCAATAGCCGCACTGGCCGGCCTGCTTGTCGAGGAAGGCCTGCTGCAGTGGGTGTGGGTTTTCGGGCGTCCCCATCCCCTCGACCGTGGTGATCGCGCGGCCCTCGAGCGTTCCGACCTCGACGGCGCACGACGGCTTGTCGTCGCCGTCGATGATGACCGAGCACGCCCCGCACTGCTCGGCGCCGCATCCGTAGCGGGCGCCTTTCAGGTCGAGGTGGTTGCGCAGGGCATCCAACAGGGTGGTGGCGTCGTCGGCGGTGAACGATCGCGGCCGCCCGTTCACCGTCAGTGTGATCTCGCGAAGCATGCAAATACCGGCCAGGGCTGGCGTCAGCGCCTGGACACCATACCTTAGGCCCGGGCTGCGGCGTCAATGGCGCGCCCTCCCAGACTTCTCCCAGAGGGAGAAGGAGGGGCCCGCGCCGCTGCAAGCGGCGTGGGAGGATGAGGGGTTACAGCGTTGCAGGCTAGCCCGAGAGGCCGTAACCCCTCACCCTCCCGTTCGCTTCGCTCCGGGCCCCTCCCTCTCCCTTTGGGAGGGGTTTGTTTCTCCCGTTCACCTCGAAGGCTGATTGATGACCGACCTCTTCGCGCCGATGACCCTGACGCGCGGGCCCGCATGGAAGAACCGCTTCATGATGGCCCCGCTGACCAACCTGCAGAGTCACCCGGACGGGACGCTCTCCGACGACGAGTTCAACTGGCTGACCTATCGCGCCGAGGGCGGGTTCGGCCTCGTCATGACCTGCGCCGCTCACGTGCAGCGGATCGGCCAAGGGTTCCCCGGCCAGCTCGGCATCTTCGGCGACGAGCACCTGCCGGGGCTCACGCGCTTGGCCGGGCGCATCAAGACCTTCGGCGCCGTTGCATCGGCGCAGCTGCATCACGCCGGCCTGCGCTCGCCCAAGGAGCTCACCGGCGAGGCGCCGGTCGGGCCGTCGGAGGACGCCGACACCGGAACGCGCGCGCTCTCGACCGCCGAGGTCGAGCAGCTGACCGAGGACTTCATCGCCGCCGCCATCCGCGCCGAGACGGCCGGCTTCGACGGGGTCGAGCTGCACGGGGCGCATGGCTACATCCTCTGCGCGTTCATGAGTCCCGAGACCAACCGGCGCGATGACCGCTACGGTGGAAGCGCCGAGAACCGCGCGCGCATCCTGTTCGACATCATCAAGGGCGTGCGCGAACGCACCCGGCGGGATTTCCAGCTCGGCGTGCGTATCTCGCCCGAGCGGTTCGGCTTGCGTTTCGCCGAGCAGCGCGCGCTCGCCGAGCGCCTGCTCGCGTCAGGCGACCTCGACTTCCTCGATATGTCGCTCTGGGACTGCTTCAAGCCGCCGGTCCAGGGGGCGTTCGCCGCCCGCCCGCTGATCGACTGGTTCACCGACCTTCCGCGCGGCGCAACCCGGCTTGGGGCGGCCGGCAAATTGATGAGCGGCGCCGATTGCCGCAGCCTCGTCGAGCACGGCGCCGACTTCGTCATCCTCGGCCGCGCGGCGGTGCTGCACCACGACTTCCCCCAGCGCGTCGCGGCCGACCCGGACTTCCACACGACCCCGCTCCCCGTCACCCGCGCCTACCTGCGCGGCGAGCACCTTGGCCCGGCGATGGTCGAGTACATGAACAACTGGCGCGGGTTCGTGGCGCAGGAAGAAACCGAGGCGGCGACGGCGTAGATCGAACTTCTCCCTCCTGGAGACGTTCGACAGTTACGGCCTAAGCACCTTGCAGCTGTGGTCCATCAGGTCTTCGGCCGTGCCCTGGTCGAGGGTCACGGGGTCGGCGCGGTCGCTGAGCAACACGAAACCCGGCCGCCCATCGCGAAACCTCGCGCCGATCACCGCCAGCGTTTCGCGCGCCATGTCGGCGCGCGCGCCCGGCTGTTCGGCGAGCAGCTTGAACGGATTGCGGTCACCGAGATCCTCGCCTTCCAGCCGCATCGCCTCGTACCGGCGGCCGGCCAGCGGCGCATAGAGCATCGCCCAACGCCGCCCGATGCGATCCTGGTTCGCCGCCAGAGCGTCACGCACGTCCACCCGCACGCAGTCGACGTGGATGTGCAGCTGCTGTTGGCTGCGGCCGTAAAGCGAGTTGATGGCGAGCGCGAGGTCCCCGCGCGGCACGGCGTGGCCGACGCGCGCCTCGAACAGCGGCCGCGAGTCCCAGGCGTCCTCGAAGTAGTTCGGCGCATCGGGGGCGAGCAGCTCAGGCGCCTCGATACCGGTGACGCGATCGGTCGGGATGAGCAGCAGCTGGGTGTCGCCGCGGATGTCCTTGAGCACCGCGTACCCCTTGGCGAGATCGACGCGCGTGCAGGGCGCGGGATTGCCACTCACCTTCATGTCCGTCGCGCAGAGGGTGTGGACGATGCGCCAGAGCGCGTTCGGGTCGCCCGATTCGGCCGCCAGCGGCGCAGCGAACCAGAGGACGAGCGCGGCGAGAGCCGCGATCGCCCCTCCGGCAACGACCTCACCTAGCGATATGCGCCTGGCCCCTGCCATCACCGGACTGCCACAAACCTCGCCTAAGACCTTTCCCTAGCGTGTCGCTTATCGCCTGACGACAATCTTGTTAGCGTCGTCAGGTGGACGATCGAGCGGCCGTCGGGGCGGTTTCAATGCGGGGTGGGTGGTGAGCGACAACGCGGCGCTGACGGCGCTCGACGAGCAACAGTTCAAGGGCTTCCACTGGCAGGCGACGCTGACCACGGGGCTAGGCGTCTTCTGCGACGGCTACGACCTCTCGTCGCTGGCGCTGGTGCTGACGCTCGTCCTTCACTCCTTCGGCCAGGCCAGCCTGACCGGCGTCCAATCCGCGCTTCTGTCAGCGTCCGCGCTTGTCGGCGCCGCCTCCGGCGCGCTGCTGTTCGGGGTGCTGGGGCAGGCGGGACGCAAGCGCTTCTACGGCGTCGACGTGCTCATCCTTGGCGTTGCCGCCATCGCTCAGGCGTTCGCGCCAAACGTGGCCTGGCTGATCGGTCTTCGCTTCGCGCTCGGCGTCGGCGTCGGCGCCGACTATGTGCTCTCGCCGGTGATCATGGCCGAGCACTCGAACCGCGCCGACCGCGGCCGCGCGCTGGGCCTCGGCTTCGGCACCATGTGGCCGGTCGGAGCGCTGGCCGCGGTCCTGCTCAAGTTCCTGCTCGGCTGGCTGCACGTGCCGGACGACCTGCAGTGGCGGCTGGTTCTGGCCGGCGGCGCCATACCGGCGCTCGGCGTCCTCTATTTCCGGCGGAAGATGCCGGAGACGGTGCGCTTCCTGGCCAAGATGACCGGCGAGAAGGAAGAAGCCGAGCGGGTGATCCACCAGGTCGCCGGCGTCCAGCATGCCGCGCCCGCGCGCGACGAGCGCAGCTTCTGGGCGGTGTTCGCGCAGCACTGGCGGCCGATCTTCGCCTCGGCGCTGCTCTGGATGCTCTACGACCTGGTCGTCTACGTCTTCATCCTGTTTGGGCCGAACATCATAGCCAAAAGCCTGGGCATGGACCCGGCGGTGTTCGCCTTCCTGACCTCGGTCCTCTTCATCCTGCCAGCGTCCTTCATCGGCTCTCTCTTCGTCATCGACCGGTTCGGGCGAAAGCCGTTGCAGGGCTGGGGCTTCCTCGGCGGCGCGGTGCTGCTGGTCGTCTTCGCACTGATGCAGCACCAGCTCCTGGCCATGCCGGCCATCGCGTTCGGGGTCTACGGACTGCTCAACATCTTCATGACCGGCCCTGGGCTGGTCTCCGGCGCCGGCATCCTGGGCGTCGAGCTCGCGCCGACCCGCGTGCGCAGCGTCGCCCAGAGCATCACCGTCGCCGGCGGCCGCATCGGGGCGGCGATCAGCGGCTTTGCCTTTCCGCTGCTGTTCCGCCCGATCGGTCATGGCGGCGTCGGCCAGATGGGCGCCTACATCGTGATCGCGGCGCTCTCGGTCGCGGGCGCGGTCGGCACCTGGCTGCTGGTCCCCGAAACCGGCAAGATCTCGCTTGAAGCGCTGAACAAGGAACACGAGCCCGCCCCGGCGGCGGCGGCCGGCTAGGCGCCCGCTTCCAGGTAGCGGAACTCGACCAGGAACACCCGCTCGCCGCGGCCATGCCGGGCGACGCTCAAGAGGTCCTCGAGGTCGGCGAAGCCGCCGCGGTGGGCCAGGTCTTCGGTGACATCGGCGAGGTCGATCTCGACCAGCCGCGTGACCTCGATCTCGCCGGGCGGGAGGGGGTAGCGCGCGCCGATCCTCACGCGGGGCGTTTGCCAGATTCGCACCGAGCAGGTGACCTCGCCGCGGCGGATCGGCTCGCGCAGGCGCTTGGTGAAGGTCATGGGACCGAGCCAAGCGGATCGGAGGCTCTGGCGCAAGATGGCCTATCGGTTCTAGAGCACGGCGGACGCGCCAATGGAGCCTCTGCCCATGACCACCAAGCGGATCGCCGTCATCGGCCTTGGCCAGCGGATCGCGCACGTGTTGGCGGCGACGGAGGAGATGGGCTGGGATCTGCGGGTCGACGGCTATTGCGACCCCGCGCCGGTCGGCATGCCGATCATGCAGGCGGCGAACATCCTGCCCGGGCGGCCGTTTCCGACGCCGAAGGCGCTGCTCGACGACGGGCCGTACGACCTGGTCATGATCGGGACGCCCAACCACCTGCACCTGACGCACCTGAAGGCCGCCTTCGCGGCCGGCTATCCGATCTTCTCCGAAAAGCCGATCGTCCGCACCGAGGCGGAGACCGTTGAGCTGGCGCGGCTGATCACGGCCAAGGGCGCGCCGCCGCTCTACATCGGCCTCGTCATGCGCTCGATGCCGATCGTCAAGGAGGTGATCAGCCGAGTCGATGCAGGCGAGCTCGGGCCGCTGATCTCGATGGACGCGACCGAGCACCTGCCGCCCGAGCACGGCGCCTACCTCGCCCGCAACTGGCGGCGCAAGGGCGAATGGGGCGGCTCGTTCATGCTGGACAAGGTCTGCCACGACTTCGACATCTTCGGCCGCCTGGCGGGGGCGCGGCCAGCGAAGGTGGCGAGCTTCGGCGGGCGGCGCATCTTCACGCCGGAGCGCGCCGACGCGCCCCGCGCCTACGAGGACGGCTCGCCCGCTTACGCCATGCGCGACGCCGGCTGGGCGGGCTCGAACGACGCCTTCCAGTCCGACATGGACCTCGCCGACCACCAGGTGGCGCTGGTCGAGTACGACAGCGGCTTTCGCCTGTCGTTCCATTCCAACAGCCACGTCGCGCTCTCCGAGCGACGCTGGTACCTGGCCGGCGCCGAGGGAACGCTGATCGCCGACCTGGTGCGCAACCGGCTGATGGTCCGCCGCGCGCTGAACCGCGCCAAGCCCGAGCGCATCGACTACGGCGGCCTGACCGCCGACGCCCACAACGGTGCCGACCAGGCGATGGCGCTCGACCTCCTGGCCGCCCTCGAAGGCCGCGCGGCGTTCCCGGTGACGCCTTGGGACTCCATGGTCGCTGGCCTGACCGTCATGGCCATCGACCGCGCCATGGACGAGGGCCAGGTCGTCGACTGCGCCCCGATGTGGGCCGCCTTCGACGCGGCCAAGCTGTCACAGGTCTCAGCTTAGATCGCCGCATGACCCCACCGCTTCTGATCGCCGGCGCCACCGGCTACGGTATCTGGCCGGAGAACACGCTGGAGGGCGCGCGGCGCTGCCTCGCTGGGCCGTTCGACGGTTTCGAGATCGATGTCCAGCTTACAGCTGACGACGTCGTGATCGCCCACCACGACCGTAGCCTGCGCCCCGATCAGACTCGCCTCGGCGAAGAATGGATCGCAAGCCCGCCGGCGCCGCTGAGGGCCATGCCGCTGGCCGAGATCCGCCGCTACGACGTCGGCCGCTCCCGGCCCCGGTCCGAGGTCGATCTGCGTTATCCGGGGCGCGAGCATATGGATGGGGTCGTCGTTCCCACCCTGCCGGAGCTCCTCGGAGCGCTTGCCGCGGCGCCCGGCGCCTGATCTACGTCGAGATCAAGACCAAGCCCGACGATCCGCCCGACGCGCCCGCGCCTGCGGCGATCGTGGACGCGGTCTTGCGCGACCTCGCCGCCGCCTCGTGGCTCGACCGATCGAAGATCATCGCCTTCGACTGGCGCGTGCTTCGCCTCGCGCGCGACCGCGTTCCGGGCATCGAGACTGCGCACCTGACGATCCAGCACGCGCGCGACGCCGCCGAGGCAACGGCCCGTTCGCCTTGGTTCGACGGCTGCGACGCCGGCGAATCCGACCTCGCGGCGGTCAAGGCGCACGGCGGCGTTGAATGGTCGCCGCACTTCACGGACGTCACGCCCGAACGCATGGACGAAGCGCGCGCGCTCGGCCTCCGCGTCGGTCCCTGGGGCCTGTCCAAGGCCGCCGACATACAGCGGATGGCCGACCTCGGCGTTTTCAGTTCGACTGTCTCCGGCGCCGAACTGCCGGCCTAGGCCTTAAACAGCGCACCGCGCGCTGCGCCCGGATCGCGCGCCGGCGCAGCGCCGGGAACCATGGCCGCAGCGCCTTGCCTGACCCGCTCGCGACTCAGTGCAGGCATGATGCATATGCATCATGCGGATACCGCTGGCCCCTGAACGATACACCGTAAACAAACCGGAATCCGTCGCTCGGCCGATGTTGATTGGATGCGCCCCAAATTGGGGACAGGCACGACTTTCGTCCGAGGAGCCGCGGCCGGCCGAGCCTTGCCGAAGGCATGCTTGTCCCCAATTCGCCTCGCGGCGAGCCCTCGCCCGCTTGACAACGCCCGCCTCGCATTGACTTACCTTTGATCAGTTGAGCGGCGGCGAGAAGACCGCCTGGCGCATGTCGAGGAGACGGTGATGGCGGGGTTGTGCGAGGGACGGGTGGCGATCGTCACCGGCGGCGGGCGCGGCATCGGCCGCGAATACTGCCTGATGCTGGCGGAGGAGGGCGCGAAGGTCGTGGTCAACGACCTGGGCGGTGCGCGCGACGGCGTCGGCGCGGACCAGGGTCCGGCGCACGAGGTGGTCGCCGAGATCAAGGCCAAGGGCGGGGAGGCGGTGGCCAACGGCGCCGACGTCTCGGACTGGGATCAAGCCAAGGGCATGATCGACCAGGCGGTGCAGACGTTCGGCAAGCTCGATGTCTTGATCAGCAACGCCGGCATCCTGCGCGACCGCATGCTGGTCAACATGACCGAGCAAGAGTGGGACGCGGTGATCAAGGTGCACCTGAAGGGCACGTTCGCGCCCGCGCACCACGCAGCCGCCTACTGGCGCGACCGCAACAAGACGACCGGCGAGTTGGTCGGCGGGCGCATCATCAACACCTCGTCGGTCTCCGGCATCTACGGCAACGTCGGCCAGACCAACTATGGCGCGGCCAAGATGGGCATCGCCGCCTTCACCATCATCGCCTCGCGCGAGCTGCGCCGCTACGGCGTGACGGTCAACTGCATCGCGCCGGGCGCGCTCACGCGCCTGACCGAGGATTTGGGCGGGCCGATCACGGAGGAGCGGCGCGAGTCGGGCGACCCGAAGTGGGTGGCGCCGATCGCCGTCTGGCTGGCCAGCGAGCATTCGGGCGAGATCTCAGGGCGAGTGTTCGAGGCGAGCGGAGGAACCCTCGCAATCGCCGAGGGCTGGCACCGTGGCCCGACCGCCAAGCCGACCAAGAACCCGCACGAGATCGGTGCCCTCGTCGCCGAGATGATGAAGACCGCACGCAAGAACGCCGGTATGAACGGCCAGGACCTGGACTGATGGTCTACCTCCCCGACCACGCGGCGACGACGCCCGACAAGCCGGCGATAATCTCGGCTGACACCAGCGACGTCGTTACCTTCCGTAAACTGAATGATCGCTCCAACCAGCTCGCGCAGCTACTCTATGCGCGAGGCCTCAGGCGTGGCGACCACCTGGCCGTGCTCATGGAGAACAACCTCCGCTTCTTCGACCCGGTCTGGGCCGCCCATCGCTCCGGCCTCTACCTCACAACGGTCAACCGCTACCTGCCGCCCGACGAAGCCGCCTACATCATCAACGACTGCGGCGCGTCGGCGATCGTGATCTCCTACGCCAAACGCGAGACGGCGGAGGGGCTGAACGACCTGATCCCCAGCTGCAAGATCCGCCTTATGGTCGGCGGGACCATCCCCGGCTGGGAGTCCTACGAAGACGCGATTGCGTCGGCGCCGGCCAAGCCGTTGGCGGAGGAATGGATCGGCGAGACCATGCTGTACAGCTCGGGCACCACTGGGCGGCCGAAGGGCATCCTCCGGCCTCTGCCGCAGATGACGGCCGCCGAAGGTTTCGCCCAGCGCGGCATGGGCAACGTCTACGGCTATGGGCCGGACACGGTCTATCTGTCGCCGGCGCCGCTCTATCACGCGGCCCCGCTGGCGTTCTGCACGAACGTGCTCGCGCACGGCGGCACGGTCGTGATGATGGAGCGCTTCGACGCCGAGCAGGCGCTGCAGATGATCGAGAAATACCGCGTGACCCATAGCCAGTGGGTGCCAACCATGTTCGTCCGTATGCTGAAGCTGCCGGATGACGTTCGGGCCAAGTACGATCTCTCGTCGCACCGTATCGCCGTCCATGCCGCCGCGCCGTGCCCGGTCGAGGTCAAGCAGCGAATGATCGAGTGGTGGGGACCGATCCTGTTCGAGTACTACGCCGGCACCGAGGGCACCGGCGCCACCTTCATCACCAGCGAGGATTGGCTGAAGCATCCGGGCTCGGTCGGATGTGCGGGCATGGGCTCGATCCTGCACGTCTGCGACGAGGAGGGGAACGACGTGCCGCCCGGCGAGGCGGGCTTGATCTACTTCGAGCGCGAACGGCCGACGTTCGAGTACCACAACGATCCGGAAAAGACGCGCCAGGCGCGGCATCCGCAACACCCGAACTGGAATGCACTGGGCGACGTCGGCTACCTCGACGAGGAGGGCTACCTCTATCTCACCGACCGCAAGGCGTTCATGATCATCTCCGGCGGCGTCAACATCTATCCGCAGCAGATCGAGGACGCCCTGATCACCCATCCGAAGGTCGGCGACGTGGCGGTGTTCGGCATCCCCGATGCGGAAATGGGCGAGGCGGTGAAGGCGGTGATCGAGCCAGCGCCCGGGCTCGATCCCAGCGATGAGTTGGCCGCCGAACTGATGGAGTTCGCCCGCTCCCGGCTCGCGCACTACATGGCGCCGCGCACGATCGACTTCATCGAGGAGATGCCGCGGCTGCCGACCGGCAAGCTCTACAAGCGCGTGCTCCGCGATGCCTACTGGCAGGACCGGAAGATCTAGCGCCGCAGCGCCTCGCCGCGCGGGCGGTTCAAATGCGCCTCATGCTTGCACCGTTGCCTGCGGGACGCTGTAGTAATCCACGAGGATCGCGCTCGCGGAAAGGGACGGCATGGCGTTCTCGATCAAGGTCAATGGCCGGGCGCGCTCGGTCGACGTCGAGCCGGACATGCCGCTGCTGTGGGTCCTGCGCGACGAGCTCGACCTGAAGGGCCCGAAATTCGGTTGCGGGGCGGGCTTCTGCGGCGCCTGCACCGTGCACATGGACGGCGAGCCGATCCGTTCCTGCGTGACGCCGGTCTCCGCCGTCGGGACCGCGGCGATCACGACTGTTGAAGGCATTGGCGACGATCCCGTCGGCCGCCGCGTGCAGCAGGCCTGGCTGGCGCTCGACGTTGCGCAGTGCGGCTATTGCCAGGGCGGCCAGATCCTGGCCGCGACCGCGCTCCTGAAAGCGACCCCGAAGCCGACCGACGCCGACATCGACGCGGCGATGCGCGGCAACCTCTGCCGCTGTGCGACCTACGTGCGTATCCGCGCCGCCATCAAAGCCGCCGCCGACCTGCCGACGACCGACACGAGGGTGGCATGAGCCTGGAGCCGTCACGCCGCGCATTCCTGAAGGCCAGCGCCGCCGGCGGCGGCATGCTGCTGATGTTCGGCATCGGTGAGGCGGCCGCGCAGGCGCCGCCGGCGCTGAACGCCTACGTGCAGATCGCGCCTGACGGGCTGGTCACCATCATGGCCAAGAACCCGGAGATCGGTCAGGGCGTGAAGACGGCGCTGCCGATGCTGATTGCCGAGGAGCTGGACGTCGACTGGAAGGACGTGCGCACCGAGCAGGCGATCAGCGACCCTGCCGCGTTCGGACGCCAGTTCGCCGGCGGCAGCACCGCAACGCCGATGAACTACGAACCGCTCCGCCGCGTCGGCGCCGCCGCGCGGCAGATGCTGATCGCCGCGGCGGCGAACCAGTGGGGCGTGCCCGCGGCGGAGTGCTCGACGATGAGCGGTGTCATCGAGCACAAGGCGTCGGGCCGGCGCCTGCGCTATGGCCAGATCGCCGCCAAGGCCGCGGCGCTGCCCGCGCCGGATCCCGACAGCCTGACCCTGAAGGACGCCAGCGCCTTCCGCATCATCGGCAAGCCTCAGATGGGGGTCGATGCGCCGAAAATCGTGACCGGTCAGCCGCTGTTCGGCATCGATGTGACGCGGCCCGGCATGCTGTACGCCGTCTTCGAGAAGTGCCCGGTGTTCGGCGGAACGGTGAGTGGCGCGAACCTTGACGACGTTCGGTCACAGCCGGCCGTCAAGGGCGCGTTCATCGTCAAGGGGGTCGACGGCGCGCCGAGCCTGTCGGAAGGCGTCGCCATCGTTGCCGACAGCTGGTGGCGGGCCAATCAGGCGCGCAGGCGGCTGAAGGTCGACTGGGACGAAGGCCCGACCGTCGGAGACAGTTCCGACTCCTTCGCCGTCCAGGCCAGGACGCTGTTCGGTCAGCCACCGCAGCTCAGCATCCGCACGGAGGGCGACGTCGACGCCGCCTTCGCCTCCGCCGCGCGGGTGATCGAGGCCGACTACGCCTATCCGTTCGTCGCCCATGCGAGCCTGGAGCCGCAGAATTGCACGGCCGAAGTGCGCGGCGGAAAGGTCGAGATCTGGGCGCCGACGCAGAATCCCGAGACCGGCCGTCCGCAGGTGGCCAAGGCGCTTGGCGTCGATCCGTCCGACATCACCATCCACCTGGTGCGCTGCGGCGGCGGGTTCGGGCGCCGGCTGCAAGTCGACTACATGGTCGAGGCGGCGCTGATCGCCAAGCTGGCCGGCGCGCCGGTCAAGCTGGTCTGGAACCGGACCGACGACCTCACCCACGACTTCTATCGCCCGGGTGGGTTCCATCGCTTCAAGGCGGGTCTCGCGGCCGACGGCAAGCTCGTCGCCTTCTCCGACCACTTCGTCAGCTTCGGCCACGGCGAGCGCTACGTCGGCTCGGGCAACATGGACGCCACCGAGTTCCCGGCCAGCTTCGTCGACAATCTGAGCTATGGCGCCTCGCTCATCCCGACGGGGGTTCCGACCGGGCCCCTGCGCGCGCCGCGCAGCAACGCGCTGGCCTTCGCCTTCCAGTCGTTCCTCGATGAGGCGGCGCATGCCGCGGGCCAGGATCCGCTAGCCTTTCAGCTCGCGCTGTTGACCCGCGAAGGCGCGCGCCCACCCGGGCCTAAGGGCGGCTTCAGCGCCGAGCGGATGAAGGGGGTGCTCCAGCATGTGGCCGAGATGACGGCCTGGGGCAAAGGGCCGCCGCTGCCGGCGGGCAGGGGTCGTGGACTCGCCTGCTATTTCAGTCACCTCGGGTACTTCGCCGAGGTCGTCGAGGCGAGCGTCGCGTCGGACGGGCAGGTTGGCGTGCACAAGATCTGGATCGCCGCCGACGTGGGGCGCCAGATCATCAATCCGTCCGGGGCGGAGACCCAGGCGCAGGGGGCGGCGATCGACGGCGTCAGCGTGGCGCTTGGCCAGGCGATCACGATCGTCAAGGGCCGTGTCGCCCAGACCAACTTTGGCGACTACCCTTTGCTTTCGATCGATCGCGCGCCGGACGTCGACGTCTCGTTCCTGATCACCGACCACGCGCCGACCGGCCTGGGCGAGCCGGCCCTGCCGCTCGCCGCGCCGGCGCTCTGCAACGCCATCTTCGCAGCCTGCGGCAAGCGCGTGCGCAGCCTGCCGATCGATCCGAGCTTGCTTAAATCGACTTAACCACTAACGCGAAAATACTGAACCTCTTCGGTAGAGCGGAAAAAAGACCCTCGCGACTTACGAGCTCTTAAGAACGCCGGCCGTACCTTCCGCAGAGGAATGTCGGGACCAGGCATGGCTTCGCAGCCTGAGGATCACCCTCCAGCGAGCTTACCCGTCGGCCTTCACGCCGCCGAGTTCGCCGCCGCACGCCCGGTGTTCGAGCGCGCCATACGCGTGATCGAAGCCATGTTCGGCCACGTCGCCGCCGACGTGGTGATGCTGGTCGACGACACCGTCTGGCGTGCGAGCCTGGTCAGGCAGATCGTCACCGACCGCGCTCCCGGCGCCGAGCTGGTGCGCGCCGGAGGCTCGGTGGTGTGGATCGCCGACGCGCGCGAGGAACGTCTCTGGCGCGACAACCCGATGGTCACCGGCCCGCCCTACGTGCGCTTCTTCGCCGGCGCGCCGATTGCACTTGCCAGTGGCGTGCGCATCGGATCGTTGCAGGCGCACGGTCCTGAACCTCAGCCCTTCGACGAACGAGCCGCCCGGGCGCTGGCGGACCTGGCCGCCTTCGTCGCAGACGAGTGCGCGCGTATTCTGCTGCAGCGCGACCTGGTTCGCGCCGAGGGCGAAGCGCGCTCGGCGCGCGAGACGATGGCGGCGTTCGTCGAGGCTTCGCCGGCCTCGATCGTGATGACGGATGCCGAGTTTCGAGTCATTCGCTCGAGTCCGAGCTGGCGCGCCGACATGAGGCTTGAGGGCGTCGATGTTGTCGGCCGGTCGCTCCAGGACCTGTTTCCAGGCGCCATGGATCGGGGGTGGGGTGAGGCCTGCGCGACGGCGCTCGCCGGGGAGATCTGGAGCACCGACCGCGCCAGCATCCGCGTGGCCGACGGCTCGCAGCTCTGGCTGCAGGTCAAGATCGCCCCGTGGCGCGACGGCGACGGGGAGGTCGGCGGCGTGCTGATCCTGCCGCACAACATCACCGAGGTCGTAGAGAGCCTGGAGCAGGCGAGCCGCAGCGAGCAGCGGCTCAATCTCGCCGCGTCGCTCGCCGACCTTCACGTCTGGGAGGTGGACTACCGCGCTCACACCCTGCTCAAGGTCGGGGCTCACGACAGCTTCTTTGAACGGCCCGTCACCTACCAAGACGTTGCCGCGGACGTCTGGTGCACAGTCCACCCCGACGATCTCCCGCGCTGCAAGGCTGCTTGGGACCATCATATCGAGACAGGGTTGCCTTACGGGGTCGAGCACCGGGTCAAGCGGAGCGATGGGCGCGAGGTCTGGGCGTTCAGCACCTCGGAGTACTTCATGGACGATGACGGCCGGCCGCTTCGTCTCATCGGCGCCATGCAGAACATCACCGCCCGGCGCGCCGCCGAGGCCGAGATCCAACGGGCTCGCGACGAGGCTGAAGCGGCCAACCGGGCGAAGAGCGAGTTCCTCGCCAACATGAGCCACGAGATTCGCACGCCGTTGAACGGCGTGATGGGCGTGGCGGGCGCGCTCACCCGCACCGAGCTCGCCGACGAGCAGCGCGAGATGGTCGGGCTGATCGAAACCTCGGCTCATACGCTCGAGGCGCTGTTGTCGGACGTGCTGGATCTCGCGCGCATCGAGTCCGGCCGGCTGGAGCTGCACGCCGAATCGTTCGAGCTGGCCAACGCCCTCCGGCAAACCGCCGCCCTGTTCGCGTCGCCGGCTCGCGCAAAGGGCCTGGCTTTCGAGGCCAGGATCGCGCCGGCGGCGCATGCCAAGGTCAAGGGCGACGTCACGCGGTTACGTCAGATCGTCACCAATCTGCTCTCGAACGCGATCAAGTTCACCGCCGCCGGGTCGGTGGCGCTGGACGTCGAGGCGGCGCGCGACGGCGATGGCCTCGCCCTCCTGATCACGGTCAGCGACACGGGGATCGGTTTCGACGAGGAGGCCAGGGCGCGGCTTTTCCATCGCTTCGAGCAAGCCGACGGCAGCATCACCCGCCGCTATGGCGGCACGGGCCTTGGTCTGTCGATCTCCCGCTCCTTGGCGGAGGCGATGGGTGGGGTGCTCGACGCCCATTCCAGCGTTGGCGAGGGCTCGACCTTCGGGCTCTCGCTGAGCCTGCCGCTGGCCGAGCACGAGACACCGGCCTTGGAGCCCGCGTACACGCCTCAGCCCGCGTCCGACGGTCGTCGCCGCCGGGTTCTGCTCGCCGAAGATCACGCGACCAACCGCCGCGTCGTGCAGTTGATCCTTGAGGGCCTCGATGTCGAGCTGACCTGCGTCGAGGACGGCGCTCAGGCGATCGAGGCGGAAGCGGAAGGCGACTTCGACCTGATCCTGATGGACATGCAGATGCCGGTGATGGACGGCCTTGCAGCCACCCGCGCCATCCGTGAGCGCGAGGTGAGCGCCGGAGCGCACCGGACGCCCATTCTCTCGCTAACGGCCAATGCGATGCCCGAACATACCCAAGCCTCGCTGGCCGCCGGCGCGGATGGCCATCTGACGAAGCCGATCGCCGCGGACAAGCTCATCGCCGCCGTGCTCGCCGTGACCGCGCCGGCAGACCCAACCGAGGCCGAGGCGCTTTCGGCCGCTCTCGGCTAGCTTCGCGCCACGCGGCGGCGGGGCTCGGCTTCGATCACCTCGGCGGTCGTCCCACGAGAGCGATGGTCCTTGGCGATCTCCTGCACCAAGCGGAGCACTGCTTTGCGCAGCGTCGGCGGCGCGGCCGCATACGCCGCGAGCAGATCGGGCGCGCCAGCTTCGCGCAGGTGCGCCGTGTCCTGCCGGAAGAGGGGGCTTGGGATGCTCGCGTCGTCCAGGTCGCCGACCAGGTCGATGACCCGGCAGTCCAGCGCGTGGGCGATGTCGACCAACCGGGAGAAGCTCACCCGGTTGAATCCCCGCTCGTACTTCTGAATTTGCTGGAACGTGAGACCGATCGCGTCGGCGAGGGCGGTCTGCGATACGTTCAGCGCCTTGCGGCGCTGGCGGATACGCAACCCTAGGGCGACGTCGAGGCGGTTAGGCGAGTGAGCCTGGTCACGATCTTTCATCATGGGACACCCTTTTCTTGCGTTCGATCCAGAGCGGTCGCTTACAGTGTCAATCAAATGTTCGTTGCGCTGCTGGGACGGGCAAGTCAAGGGCTTGACGCCCTGCACTTGCGTTCGATCTCTGCATGCGGGGGTAGCGCCCGGGGCCCGCGCCGGGGCTGCCCTAACGGAACGCTGGCCATCGAGAACCGATCGGCGCGCGCGCCGTGGCGACGAAGCCGGTTTGATTGCGCTTGCGATCCCCTATAAGGCGCTTCTTCAAGTCGTTCCGCGCGCGCGAGGGGTGTAATGTCGGTCACTCGAGACAATGTTCTGGATGTCATTGCCCAGGAATCGCTGGTCGAGCGATCGGCCCTGACATCAGACGCCACGCTGGAATCGCTTGGGATTCAGTCGCTTGATATCATCAGCATCGTCTTCGCGCTCGAGGACAAGTTCGGCATTGTGCTCGAGCAGTCAGAATTCGAAGGCGTGACGACGGTGGATCAGCTCGTGGACATCATCGTCAACAAGGCCAACGCGACGGACACGGCGTCGGCGGGCCAGGCGGCGCCCGCAGCGAAAACATGACCTCTCGAGTCGCGGTGACCGGCCTGGGCTGCGTTTCGGCCCTCGGCCAAACCGTTGCGACCAACTGGACGCGGGTGAAGGCCGGCGAGTGCGGCATAACATCGCTGGCGCAGGCCCACCCCGACGTCGAGCGCCTGGTCAAGAACGGCCCGGCGGCGCAGATCGATTCGCTCGATACCAGCGCGGTCGAGGCCTACGCCGGCCGCAAGGTGACCGCGCAGCTCGACCCCGTGGCGGCCTTCGCGTTGGTCGCGACCCACGAAGCGCTTTTGGACGGCGGCCTGGTCGGCGCTCCGGAGCTCGCCGAGGCCGCGATCGTCTATGGTGGGGCGAGCGGCGGCAACGCCACCCTCGAGGAGGGCTATCTCCGCATCCTGACCAAGGGCCAGGCGACCGTGCACCCGCTCACCGTGCCGAAGACGATGAGCAGTGCAGCGGTCAGTCAGCTGTCGATGCTCTTCGGGGTCCGGGGCGTCGCGTTCGCCATCTCCAGCGCCTGCGCCTCATCGGCGCACGCCATTGCCGAGGCGGCGCACATGGTCCGTGCCGGCCGGACGAAGATCGCCATCGCCGGCGGCGCCGACGCCAGCCTGAACTTCGGGTCCTGGTACGCCTGGCTTGCACTGCAGGCGATGGCGCCGGACACCTGCCGGCCGTTCTCGATCGACCGCAAAGGCATGGTGCTGGGCGAGGGCGCTGCGACCGTCGTGCTCGAGGATCTCGAGCACGCCCGCGCCCGCGGCGCGACCATCTACGCCGAGCTGATCGGTATGGGCGGCTCCTCGGACGCCGGCCACCTGACCGCGCCCAGCGCCGAGGGCGCCGGCAAGGCCGTGCGCGCGGCCTACGCGGATGCGGGACTGGCGGTCGACACACCGGTTCTGGTCAGCGCGCATGGGACCGGCACGCCGTTGAACGACAAGACAGAGACCGAGGTGATGCGCGGCGTGCTGGGCGGTGATCTGGCGCGTCATCGCGTGATCGCGACCAAGTCGGCGCACGGGCACTTGCTGGGCGCCGGCGGCGCCATCGAGTTCGTCCTGGGCGTGCTGGCGTTGAAGGAGGCCGTCGCGCCGCCGATCCTGAACTATCTCGGCCTCGATCCGGAGTGCGACCTGCCGCTGGCGCTCGGCGCATGCCAGCCGTTCGAGGCCGATGCGCTGGTCTCCAATTCCTTCGCCTTCGGCGGCCTGAACTCGGTGCTGATCGCCAAACGGGTCTGATCCGCCGCCAAATCAGGCGCCCGCTGGTCGCGAAAAAGCGCCGGCGCATGAATCGACAGCGGGACCGTCGATAGACATCGACTCTTTACGCGAGGCTGTCGCAGGCTGGCCTTGCACGAATCGCGTGGAGAGCCAGATGCTCGATCCCCTGTCGGCCGTCGCCATCGGCGCCTGCGTGCTCGCGGCGAGCCTGTTCCTGGCGCGGCTCATTCCCGACCACTACGACGACGCTTCCTTGCGGCGCGCGCCGGCCCGCAAGCGCTAGGCGCTCAGGGCGGACGGACGGAGCGCGGCGCGGCTGAACAGTAGCTGGCGTGCCGCCTGCAGAGCGCGGTCGATCGCGGCGCGGCGATAGTCCCACATCGGATCTGCTTCGGGCCGGACGATCGCCATGGCGGCGTTGGCTTCGAAGAAGAGCAGTTCGCCGTGCTCGCTCAGCCCGAAGTCGACGCCGGCGTAGTCCAGGCCCATCTGGTCGCCGATGGCGGCGAGCGCACTGGTCGCGGCCGCGCCCAGCACACCGGGCATGTCGGAGAGAAAGCGGGCTTCCTCCGCCCGCAGGTCCGGCCGGTCGGCCATCGCGGATGAGAAGTAATGCACCTTCCAGTCGCACGCCGCGGCCATGTGCAGCGGATAGAGCCGGCCGTCGATCACCATCACCCGATACTTGCGCGCGAGGCCGTCGCGGCTGACGCCAGTCAGCGGCTCGATCGCGAGCAGCTCTTCGCCGGGCAAGGCGCCTAGAGCCGCCCGCAACTCGTCGCGGGTCTCGACGCGAACGAAGTGACGGCCGGTGTGAAAGCCCGGCGAGCGCAGCAGGATCGGAAAGCCGAGTCCCTCCGCCGCCAGCGCGCGGGACGCATCGTCACGGATCAACGCCAGGCGCGGCAGCCGCGCGATGCGAGGCGCGATCGCCCCCTGGATCCCGGCCATCCGCGTCGCGTTCGCCTTGCGGGTCGTCGCCGACACCGCTCGCGGCCGATTGATCAGCGGCGCCTGGGTGCGCGTCAGGACCCGCTCCGCGCCAGCCAGGGCCTCGCCGCAGAGATCGGCGTCGCCGACGGCGTTGAACACCAGATCGTGGGCCGGCAGGACCGGCGCACAAGACTCGAACTCCGCATAGAGGGCCGAGACTTCGAACAGCCGGTCGTCGAGGATCTGGCCGGTCGGGATATTGCCGCCGCGCGCCGAGACCAGCAGCAGAATGCGCAGCGGCTCGCCCTCGCCCCGGAAGGGTTTGGTCAGGATGGCGCGGCCCTCGAACCCTCGCCGCCAATGGGACTCGGCCTCGGCATCGCGGCCCTGGGCGATCATGAGCATGGCAAGACCCTGGTGCGCCTCAGCGCAGTCCGGCTCGAGCCGCAACGCCTGGCGATAGCAGCGCTCAGCCTCGTCGAAGATTTCGTCCTCCAAGAGGAGGTTCGCCAGGTTGACCTGCGCCGGCGCCCGCTCGGGATGGCGGTCGGCGGCCTCGCGGTAGGCGGTCAGCGCCGCTGCGCGATGGCCGTGTTTGAGCGCCAGACCGCCGAGGTTGGTCAGGGCGCCGAAGTGGGTGGGATCGCGTCGCAGCGTCGCGACATAAGCGTCCTGCGCGGCTTCGTCGAAGCCGAGCGCGGCGAGCAGAGCCGCCCGCTCGAACAGGGCGAGCGGATGGTCGGGCTGAGTCTTAAGCGTCGCCTCCGCCGCTGCGAGCGCGGCTTGATAGGCGCGGTGCCGGTCGATCGCGGGAGACGACGTTGTGGCCGGGCCGTCAGGCGATGGTCTAGGCCGCTTCTTCCTGACCCTCTTGCGGATCGCGCAGCACGTAGCCGCGGCCCCAGACGGTCTCGATGTGGTGCTTGCCGTGGGTGGCGGCGGCCAGCTTCTTGCGCAGCTTGCAGATGAAGACGTCGATGATCTTCAGCTCTGGCTCGTCCATGCCGCCATAGAGATGGTTCAGGAACATCTCCTTGGTGAGCGTCGTCCCTTTGCGCAGGGAGAGCAGCTCGAGCATCTGGTATTCCTTGCCGGTCAGATGCACCCGCGCGCCGTTCACCTCGACCGTCTTGGCGTCAAGGTTGACGGTGATGTCGCCGGTCTTGATCACCGACTGGGCGTGGCCCTTCGAGCGGCGGACCACGGCGTGGATGCGGGCGACCAGCTCGTCCTTGTGGAAGGGCTTGGTCATGTAGTCGTCGGCGCCGCCGGAGAAGGTCTTTACCTTGGTGTCGATCTCGGATGTGCCGGACAGGATCATGACCGGCGTATTGATCTTCGCCACGCGCAGGGTGCGAAGCACCTCCATGCCATTCATATCGGGCAGATTGAGGTCGAGGAGAATGAGGTCGTAGTCGTAGATCTTGCCCAGATCCACCCCCTCTTCTCCGAGGTCGGTGGTATAGACGTTGAAGCCTTCCGATTTGAGCATCAGCTCGATGCTCTGCGCGGTGGCGCTATCGTCCTCGATCAACAAGACGCGCATTCAGCCCCTCCCCGCGCGCAGGCGGCATCTATTCACGGAAACACGGTTCCCGCCCGGAAAGCGTACCCATGAATTAAGGTCTTAAGGACCTTTAAACTTGGTTAATTGTGAACCTTCTGAAAACGAATCTAGGGTGATTTGGATTCGCGTCGCAAGCGTGTCCGTTAACTATTTTTCGCGTTGGATTCGTTGGGAATCTGCGAAGGTCCTCGCGAAGTTCACAGCAATTTAAGCGTCGCAAGGGCAGGGTCGCGCACGGACTCGTTTCCGTTGGAGAGTCAAGGATTGCGCAATCTCCTCGCCGCGGTCGAGCGTATCGATCCCCTGACCGTCTCGGGCCGCGTGGCCGCCGTGAACGGGCTTCTGATCGAGGCGCGAGGCGGTCTGACGCGGCTCGCGATCGGCGCGCGCGCGGAGATCGAGCGCAGGGCCGCGCCGCCTCTTCCGGCCGAGGTGGTCGGCTTCCGCGAGGACCGCGCGCTCCTGATGCCGTTCGGTCCGGTCGAGGGGGTTGCGCCGGGCGCGGAGATCCGCATTGCCGCGGAGGGCGCGTCGGTGCGCCCGACCATGGCGTGGCGCGGGCGCGTCATCGACGCCTTCGGTGAGCCGATCGACGGCAAAGGCCCGCTGCCCCAGGGGCCCGCCGCCTACCCCTTGCGCGCGCCGCCGCCGCCCGCGCACGCGCGCGGCCGCGTCGGAGACCGGCTGGATCTTGGCGTCCGCGCCATGAATGCGTTCGCGACCTGCTGCAAAGGTCAGCGTCTCGGCGTTTTCGCCGGCTCCGGCGTCGGCAAGTCTGTGCTGCTCTCGATGCTGGCGCGGGAGGCGGACTGCGACGCGGTGGTCGTCGGCCTCATCGGCGAGCGCGGCCGCGAGGTGCGCGAGTTCATCGAGGAGACGCTGGGCGAGGAGGGGCTGAAGCGCGCCGTACTGGTGGTGGCAACGTCCGACGAGCCGGCGCTCAAGCGCCGTCAGGCCGCCTACATGACGATGGCGGTCGCCGAATACCTCCGCGACCAGGACCAGGACGTCCTTTGTCTGATGGACTCCGTCACCCGCTTCGCCATGGCGCAGCGGGAGATCGGCCTGGCCGCCGGCGAGCCGCCGACGAGCAAGGGCTACACGCCGACCGTGTTCGGTGAGCTGCCCAAGCTGCTCGAGCGGGCGGGACCCGGACCGATCCGCCCCGACGGCAGCGAGGCGGGCGCCATCACCGGGCTCTTCACCGTGCTCGTCGATGGAGACGACCACAACGAGCCGATTGCCGACGCCGTGCGCGGTATCCTCGACGGCCACATCGTCATGGAGCGCGCGATCGCCGAGCGCGGCCGCTTCCCCGCCATCAACGTGCTGAAATCGATCAGCCGCACCATGCCGGGCTGCCAGCGCCCGTTCGAGCGCGAGATCGTGACCAAGGCGCGGCAGACGCTGGCGGCCTACGCCGACATGGAGGAACTGATCCGCATCGGCGCCTACCGCGTGGGGTCGGACGCTCTGGTCGACCGCGCGATCCGGCTCAACCCCGCGCTGGAGTCCTTCCTCGCCCAGGACAAGGACGAAGCGACCACCCTCGACGACGGGTTCCAGCGCCTGGACGCCATCATGGCCGGTGACGCGGCATGATCCGCCTCCGCGCTTCGCGCTTCTGCGCGGCAGGCCCGCCCTCGCGCATTGTCGCGGCGGACTTGTCGCGCCGTAGCTCCTCTCGGAGCGTAGGCGGATGAGTTGGCAGGACTCGCTCATCCGCATCTCCAATCACGAGATCGAGGGCTTGCAGAAGCGACTGGCCGAGGTCGTCGGGCGGCGCGTCGATGCGGAGATGCGGCTCGTCATCCTGGAAGCCGAGGCCGAGGTGGAGATCGGCCGCGCCGAACAGGACGCCCAGGCCGGCTGGTACCGGGCCGGCTTCCTGCAGGCGGTGCGCGCGCGTCGCGCGACCTTGCAGGGCGAGATCGGCGGCTTGATCGCCGAGGAGGCTGGCGCGCGCGATGCGCTGCAGGAGGCGTTCGAGGCGCTGAAGAAATTCGAGCACGTGGCCGAGCTCAGCCGCGTCGCCGCCGCCAAGGTCGAGGCCCGGCGCGAGGCGGTGATCCTGGACGATCTCGGCCGGCGCAAGAGGATGTCGTGAGCGCGGCCCGGCCCGGCCCGGCGCGGCGCGGCGTGCTCGCAGGCCTGGTCGCGGCGGGCCTGGCGGCGTGCGGGCCGACCTCGCGGAGCCAGCCGGCGATCGCCGAAGTCGCGCTCAAGTCGGTCGCCCGATTCCCGGTCGGCTGCGCGGTCACCATCGAGCACCTGGCCGATCCGGCCTACCTCGCCGTCCTCACCGAGCAGTTCTCCCAGCTCACGCCGGAGTGGGAGATGAAGATGGAGTACATCCTAAGCGACGACGGCTCGCTGCGCTTCGACGCACCCGATCAGATCGCCGCCTTCGCCGGCACCCACGGCATGAGCCTCTTTGGTCACAATCTGGTCTGGTATTCGCAGAGCCCGGCCGCCTTCGAGCGCCTCGATGGGCAGGCGGACGCCTTCGCCAGAGCCTACGACGATTACATCGGCGCCGTTTGCGGCCGCTATCGCGGGCAGGCGGTGGGCTGGGATGTGGTCAACGAGCCGGTGGCAGAGGACGGCGAGGGTCTGCGGAGCAGTCTCTGGAGCCGCAACCTCGGCGCCACCGACTATATGCGCCGTGCGTTCGACCGGGCGCATGCGGCCGCGCCCGAGGCCGTGCTGTTCGTCAACGACTACAATCTGGAGAGCCTGCCCAAGAAGCGCGCGACCTTCCTCAACCTCGCCGAGGCCCTGCTCAAGACCGGCGCGCCGCTCGGCGGTCTTGGAACGCAGTGCCACCTGGCCGCCGACCTCGAGCCCGGCGCGCTGACCACCGCGATCACGGAGCTGGCCAGGACGGGCCTGCCGATCCATGTGTCCGAGCTCGACATCTCGCTCAACCGCGCGCGGGGGATGTTCACCTCCCGCGACGAACTCATCGACCGCCAGTCGCGGCTCGCCGACGAGATCGGCGAGGCCTTCGCGCGGCTGCCTGCCGCACAGCGGTTCTCGCTGACCGCGTGGGGCTTGCGCGATGGCGATTCCTGGCTCCGTTCGCGGCAGGAGAACCCGTCGCCGCCATGGGACGCGCCGCTGTTCTTCGACGACGACGGCCGCCCAAAGCCGCTGCTCGCCGCCTTGGAGCACGGGTTAGGCGGCAGCTAGCCCTCCGACTGGCACGTGGCTTCCATGTCGCGGAAGTGCGTTTCGGCCGCCGATGCGGCTGGATCGGTCGGCGGATCCTGGCCTGGTGGTCCGAGTTCGGTGGTCTCCACGCGCGCGCCAGCCTCCAAGGTGCGGTGAACCGGACACTTGTCGGCGATCTCGTAGAGTCGGGCGCGCTGCTCGGCGTCAAGCGGGCCGTCGAAGCCGATCGCGCGGTGGAAGGTGTCGGGCGGCGTCTGGCCGGCCAGCTTCTCGTGGCGGACGGCGACGCGGACCCGCTGCAGCGGCCAGTCCTTGCGCCCCGCATACAGGCGCGTCGTCATCGCGGTGCAGGCGCCGAGCCCTGCGGCCACCAGCTCGTACGGCGTAGGACCCGAACCCAGCCCGCCGACGTCGACCGGCTCGTCGGCGAGGAAGCCGCTGCCGCGCACGCTGACCTCGACCTGGAACGCCCCGGCGCCCGTCTCCTCGATCTTGACCGCGTCATCGGCGCTCGCGGCCGCGGCGTCGGGCGCGCTCCCCACGTAGCGCGCGGCCCAGGCGGCAATGACGGCGGCGGCGTAGTCGGCGTCTGCTGGCTTGGTGAGCAGGTGATCGGCGGTGTCGAGCGAGACGAAGCTCTTCGGATGCCGCGCGGCCAGGAAGATGGCCGAGGCGTTGTCGATCCCGACGATCGCGTCCAGCGGCGAATGCATGATGAGCAGCGCGCGACCGAGATGGCCGATACGCTGGCCGAGCGCCTGCATCCGCACGTCGTCGACGAACGCCTTGCCGAGCATGAATGGCCGCCCGCCGATGCTGACTTCGGCGCGGCCCTCCGCCTCGATGGTCTTCACGCGATCGCCGAGCAGGCGAAGCACGTGCGACGGCTCCGACGGCGCGCCGATGCTTACCACCGCCTTCGCCGAGGCGATGTCGCCGGCCGCCGCCAGCACCGCCGTCCCGCCGAGGCTGTGGCCGATCAGGAGCGCGGGCGCGACGCCGCGCTCGGCCATGCGGCCGGCGGCCGCGATCAGGTCGGCGACGTTGGAAGAAAAGCCGGTCGCGGCGAAGTCGCCCTCGCTGTCGCCCAAGCCGGTGAAATCGAAGCGAAGCACGCCGACGCCGATCTCGGCGAGCGCGCGGCTGATGCGGACCGCGGCCTTGGATGTCTTGTCGCAGGTGAAGCAGTGGGCGAAGAGGGCGAAGGCCCGCGCCGCGCCATCGGGCCGGTCGAGCCGGCCCGAGAGCTTGAGCCCTTGGGCGTTCTGGAACTCGAACGGCTCGGACCGCATGCTCGCCCCCCTCGATGGCCTCGCCCTTTAGGCGCGCTGACGCCAGTAGACGTAGCTGTACGCCGTGATGAAGCCTTCGCTCTCGTACAAATCGACGGCTGGCCCGTTCGCCGCTTCCACCTGCAGGAAGGCGGTGTGCGCTCCATTGTCCTGCGCCCAGGCCAACAGCGAGTGCAATACGCGGCGGGCGAGGCCGCGCCGCTGCGCCCAGGAGGCGGTGCGCATCAGGAAGATCATGGCGAGCTCATCGGTCGCGACGCTCGCGCCCACAGCGGCCGGCCGCCCGTCGGCGCCCAGCATCGCGAATGCGCGCGGCGCGGGCGCGCGCGAGCTCACGTCACGCCGCTCGACGAAGTCCGCGGCGCTCGGGGCGGCTTCGCGCATCGGCTGAAAGAAGGCGTCGCTCGGATGGGCGTCGATGGCGACGTCCGCGTCGGCGCGTTCGGCTGCCAGCGCCCGCGTCATCACCAGGGTGCGTGTGTCGGGGGCATAGCCGCGGGCGGCGAGGGCTGGGGCGAGCTCCGCCGGCGCCGCCCAGCCGTCCGCCAAACGGAACCAGGCGGGCCGCGCGCGCTCGGCGTACCAGGCTTCCACGCGGTCGATCGCGATGGCGAGCGCGATTTCGCCCGTCCAGCCGATTGCCCAGGTCGAGTTGACCCGGCCCGACTGGCCGTCTGTGGCCTGCAACACTCAGCCGAACGCCGGCTGGCGCTCGCGGGCTGGCCAAGCGAGGAGCGCGGCGCGATCGAGTCGCTCGATGTCAGAGGCGGCCGCCTGGGTCAGGCGGGCTTGTCGCCGCGCGCGGCTTCCTCCTGTCGGCGCAGCGCGCGCAGATCCTCGGCGATGCGGAACACCGCGATGTAGAACTCGCAGGTCCCGCGCCAGATCAGCGCCAGCGCCGCGACAATCAGAAGGCCGCCGACCACCACCGGCACGCCGATGAGGAGGCTGGTCCAGTCCCGCGCGACGATGCCGCGGATGGCGAAACCGACGCCGGCGCCGAGCGCCGAGAAGCCAAACAGCGCCACGACGCCAAGGCCGGCCCAATAGATCAGGTGCACGACCGGTCCGGTCTGCAGCTTTTCGAAGGTGAGGATGTCCCAGATCAACGAGTTCGCCGTTGAGCGGCTTCGGGTGATCGTTGGGCGCATGATGGTCCTGGAGCTTGCAGTGGGCGCCGGGGCTGCCGGAGGACCCCGGCCCGGTTCGCTAGCAGTGTCCAGGCCGTCCTGCAACGCAAAGCCGCCGCGCGGGCGCGTCAGTGGCTCGCCCCCATCGACATGCCTGCGATGTTCGGCTTCGGCGAAAGCCAGACCGCCAAGGCGGCGACGACGAACACGATGCTGGTCAGGAAGAACATCTGATCGGTCGCCAACATCACCGCCTGGCTCTGCGTCAGGTTGTCGATCTGCCCGAGCGCCTGGGCCGAAGTCATGCCGCCGTGCATCAGAGTCTGCTGCACTCTGGCCGGATCGTTCAGCGCGCCAGCCATGTTGGCGTGGTTGCGGGCTCCGGCATTCTCCCAGAGGGTCGTGATGATCGAGGTCGAAAAAGCGGCCGACGTCGTGCGGAGGAAGTTGGAGAGCCCCGCGGCCGACGCCATCTCCTGCGGCAAGACTGCGGACAGCGCGATCTGGGTCGTGGGGATGAAGAAGAAGGGCATCGCCAGGCCTTGGGCAAGGAAGGTGAGCGCGATGGTCCAATAGTTGGCGTTGCTGGCGAAGCCGGTGCGGATGAGCGCGACGGCGCCCAGCCACAGCACCCCGAAGCTCACCAAGGCGCGACTGTCGAAACGCCGCATCAGCAACGGGACGATCGGGGAGAACACAACGGCCAGGACGCCGCCAAGCGCCGTCGTGTAGCCCGCCCAGCTGGCGGTGTATCCCATGTTCGTTTGCAGCCAGAGCGGCACCAGCACGATCGAGGAAAAGAAGGCCCCGAATGTCAGCGCGATGGTGATCACCGCACTGGTGAACCCCCTGTGGCGAAAGACGCGCAGGTCGACGATCGGCTGCGGATCGGTCAACTCCCAGATGAGGAAAGCGACGAATCCGACCACCGCAACGACGGCCAGGCCGACGATGAACGGCGAGCCGAACCAGTCGAGCTCGCGGCCCTTGTCGAGCGTGATCTGCATGGCGCCGACGAAAACGACGAGCAGGGCTAGGCCGGCAAAGTCGATGCGTCGCGCTTCGGTCGGCGTGTCGCGGCTGGCCAGCATGCGCCAGGCGAAGAAGCCGCAGACCGCCGCCACCGGCACGTTGATGTAGAAGACCCAGGGCCAGCCGACGGTGTCGCAAAGGGTGCCGCCCAGGATCGGCCCAGCGATCGGCGCCACCACCGTCGTCATCGACCAAAGGCCCATGGCCTGACCGCGCTGCTGCACGGGGAAGACCCGCATCATCAGCGTCTGCGACATCGGCATGATCGGGCCGCCGCACACACCTTGCATCACCCGGAACGCGACGAGGAAGCCCAGAGACGGTGCCATCCCGCACAGCGCCGAGAAAATCCCGAACCCGATCATTCCGAACACGAACACCTTCACCGCCCCGAACCGCCCGGCGAGCCAGCCGGTCAGCGGCACGACGATCGCTTCGGCGACCGAGTAGGAGGTGATCACCCAGGTGCCCTGGCTGGGCGAGACCGCCATGCCGCCCGCGATGTTCGGCACCGAGACGTTGGCGATGGTCATGTCGAGCACAACCATGAAATTGCCGACCGCCAGCAGGAAGCCCGCCAGCATGAGCGCGCCGCCCCTGAGCGGCGGCGGATCGGCGAAAGAGGGCGCGGACTGGGACATGCCTGCCTGCCGAAAGGCTATCGGTTTGTATCGATGTCGACCTTCATCGAAAGGCCAACGCGCAAGGGGTGGCGCCTGAGCTCGTCGGGATCGAGCGCGATCTTGACCGGCAGCCGCTGGACGACCTTGATCCAGTTGCCGGTGGCGTTCTGCGCCGGGATCACTGCGAACGCCGAGCCAGTCCCGCCGGCCAGGCCCACCACCCGGCCGTGGAACGTCACGCCGCCCCCGTAGAGGTCGCTGGTCAGCACGGCCGGTTGGCCGAGCCGCACGTGGCGCAGCTGTTCTTCCTTGAAGTTGGCGTCGACGTAGGCGTCCTGGATCGGCGCCACTGTCATGAGCAGTGCGCCGGAATCGACCCGTTGGCCGATCTGGACGCTGTTCTTGGCGATCACCCCGTCGATCGGCGCGCGGATCACGGTGCGGTCCAGATCGAGCTTCGCCTGGTCGAGCTTGGCCTGGGCCAGCGCGACCGCCGGGTTGTCGGCGACGCCGGCGCCGGCGACCAGCGCCTCGGCGCCGCGGGCCTGGCCGATGGCCGCCTTCTGGTCGGCTTCGGCTTCGGCGACGGCGGACTGCGCGGCCGCCACCGCATCGCGCGTCTCGTTAAACCGGTTCTGGGCGGCGGTGATCTCATCGCCTGAGACGGCGCCGGCCGCGGCAAGCGCCTCGCGCCGGCCGAGGTCGGTGCGCGCACGGTCGAAGTCGGACTGGGCGCTTGCGAGTTGAGCACGGGCGTGCGTGACGTCCGCGACTTTGGCCTCCGTCATGGCGGCCTGGGTGTCGCGGCTGGCGAAGTAGCCTTCGACCTGCCGCTCGGCCTGGCCGAGTTGGGCCTGCGCCTGCGCGACCGCGAGCCTGTAGTCGGAGGGGTCGATCACGACCAGCACGTCGCCGCGCTTGACCGGCATGGTGTCGCTGGCCGGCGCCTCGATGATCGGGCCGGAGACCAGCGGCGTGACATCGGCCGTGTCGGCGTTGACGTAAGCGTCGTCGGTCGAGACGTGATGCGATCCGACCAGGAGCCAGTCCAGCCCGAAGATCAGGGCCACGACGACGATGACCGCTCCGAGCAGGGTGAACAGGCGGCCGCGCGTAAGCCGGCTGCGCGCGCGGGACGGCGTCGCGGCTTCGGCTTGCGTCGGCGGGGCGGTCTCGCTTCGGGCGTCCATCGGGCTCTTCCTGTCTTCAGGCGCCGGCGTAGCCGCCGCCCAGCGCCCGCACGAGCGCGATGTCGAGGGTGAAGGCGCGCGCTTGCGCGTCGGCGTAGGCGCGTCGCTCGTCGATCACCGCGGTCTCGGCGGTCAGCACATCGACGTAGGAGGAGAGGCCGCCCTGGTAGCGCAGGCGGGCGACGGCGTAGGCCTGCTCGCCGGCGTCGAGCGCCGTCTTGCGGTCGGCGAGCTGGCGCTGGGCGGACTGGGCGCTCGTGGCGGAATCGGCGACGTCCTGAAGCGCCTGCACGAGCGTGGCGTCGTAGTCGGCGACGGCCTCGTCGTACTGGCCGCGCGCGCCGCGATAGGCGCCGCGCAGCTTGCCGCCTTCGAAGATGGGCAGCGTGATGGCTGGCCCGATGGAGCCGATGGCGGCGGCGGGGCTGAACAGCTGGCTTAAGCCCAGCGACTGCTGGCCGATGTAGGCGCTCAGCGTCAGGTCGGGAAAGAACGCGGCCTTCGCCACATCGATGCCCTTTGCTGCGGCCTCGACACGCAGGCGCGCGGCGACGATGTCGGGGCGCCGCCCGATCAGGTGCAGGCGCACGTCGGGAGGCAGGCCGAACGCCTTGACCGGCTGGGGCGCGGGCGGGGCGATGGCGAGGCCGCGGTCCGGCCCCTCGCCGAGCAAGGCGGCGAGCTTGTGCCGGGTCAATAGGATCTGCTCGTCGAGCGACTCGACATCCGCCTGCGACGCCGGCGTCTGCGCCTCGGCCTGCTTGAGCTCGGCGCGGGTGTCGAGGCCGTTGCGCAGGCGATCGGCCACCAGCGTCTGAGTTTCCTGGCGGTTGCGCACGCCTTCGGTCGCCGCCGCCCGTTCCGCCGCCAGCCGGGCAAGGTCGCCGTATGCCTGCGCGACGGCGGTCGACAGCGTGAGCCTGGCTTGCGCCAGATCGGCGCCGGCGGCGTCGCGCTGCGACACCGCTTGCGCCAACGCGGCGCGGTTCTTGCCGAACAGGTCGAGGTCGTAGGACGCCTCGAGCGCGACGCGCCCCTGGTCCTTGTAGCCCTTGGGCAAGAGCTGTTGGATGAACGGCGGAAAGCCCTCGACGCGGCTCTGCTCGGTCTCGCTCGCCTGACCGGTCGCGTCGATCAACGGCAGCGTGGCTGCGCCGCTCTGCATGACCTGCGCGTCCGCTTCGCTCAGCCGCGCCTCGGCCTGCGCGAGCGTCGGCGAGCCCTTGAGCGCCTCTTCGATCAGGGCGGAGAGCTGTGGGTCGCCGTAGGCGTCCCACCAGCGGTCGGTTGGCCAGGTGTTCTCGGGCGCAGCCAGGCTCGTCTCGGCGGCGAGGTTGGCGATCGCCGTCGGCGTCGGCTTCGGCCCGGCGGCGGGCACGGCCGCGCAGGCGGCAAGGCCGAACGTGACCACGACGACGAAGGCGCCGAACCCGTGCCGTCGATGCTTGAGGAGGGGGCCCATGCGTCGCGCTCATACGCTTGAATTGACCGTACAGTACGGTCATACTGCAGAGGCGAACCCAGCCTCGTCAAGCCCGAAACCGTACGGTATGGTCAGAGAAATTCTAATGACGACTCAGCTCGCCAATACGGATTCGCCTCGCAGTGATGCGAAACGTCGCGCGATCATCGCGGTTGCGCGCGACGCCTTCCTGGCGCGGGGCTACGCGGCGACCTCGATGTCGGAGATCGCCACCAGGCTCGGAGGATCCAAGGGCACGCTCTACAACTACTTCCGCTCCAAAGAGGAGCTGTTCGAGGCCTTCATGGTCGAGATCTGCCAAGGTCCGGCTGCGGAGATCTTCGGCCGCCTCCCGGCGGTCAGCGAGAGCATGGACATCCGCGAGAGTCTCATCGACCTGGGCGCGTCTCTGCTCGAGTTCCTCCTGCGCGAGGAGATGATCGCGCTCCATCGTTTGGTGGTCGCCGAGGCGGGCCGCTTCCCGGAGCTCGGCCGCATGTTCTACGAGGCGGGTCCTGAGCGCGGCGAAGTGCGGTTCGCCGAGTTCTTCGAGGGCGCGATCGCCGCTGGCCTCGTGCGCCCGGCCGATCCCAAGATGATGGGCCAGCGCTTGAAGGACCTCGTCCTGTCGGACGTCTACCTCCGCCGTCTGTGGGGCGTGCTCGCCCCGCTCAGCGCCAAAGCGCTGCGCGCCCACGTCGCGGAGTCGGTGGACATCTTCCTAAGGGCGTTCGGCGAGACGACCGCCTAGACCATCCCGACCGTCTTCAGCCGCGCTTTCGGGTGGATCTCGTTCTGGCTCATCACCACGGTCTGGCCGCGGAAGCGCTCGATGATCGAGCGGACGTAGGGTCTGATCTGCGGGCCGGTGAGCAGGACCGCCGACTCTCCGCCGATCGCCGCCCGTTCGAAGGCCTCGCGCACGGCGCGGATGAAGTCCTGCAGCTTCGAGGGCGCCAGCGCGAGCTGCTTGTCCTCGCCTGAGCCTACCAACGACTCGGCGAACGCCTGCTCCCAGTCGGGCGAGAGTGTGACGATGGGCAGGGATCCGTCGTCGGATTTGTTTTGCCAGCAGAGCTGGCGCGCGAGCCGCGCGCGCACGGCTTCGACGAGGTTGGTGATCGAGGTGGTGTGCGGGGCGGCCTCGGCGATTCCCTCGAGGATCGCGCCCAGGTCGCGGATCGAGACCCGCTCCTTCAGCAGCGCCTGCAGCACGCGCTGGATGGTCGTGGAACTCACCACCGAGGGGACGAGGTCCTCGACCAGCTTCTTCTGGTCGCTCGGCAGGTCTTTGAGCAGCTTCTGCACTTCGCCGTACGACAACAGGTCTGCCATGTTGTCCTTGAGGATCTCGGTCAGGTGCGTGGTGAGCACCGTGGCGGGGTCGACGATGGTGTAGCCGCGGAAGGTCGCCTCCTCGCGCAACGACTCGTCGATCCAGGTGGCGGGCAGCCCGAACGCTGGCTCGCGCACGTGCTCGCCCGGGAAGTCGACCTGGCCGCCGCGCGGGTCCATGGCCATCAGATGGCCGAGGCGCACCTCGCCGGCCCCCGCCTCCATCTCCTTGATGCGGATCGCGTAGCCCTGGGTGGGCAGGCGCATGTTGTCGAGGATGCGAACCGGCGGCATGACGAAGCCGTACTCGCCGGCCAGCGTGCGCCGCAGCGCGCGGATCTGGTCGGTGAGGCGGCGCCCTTCCAGATCGTTGATCAGGACGAGCAGGCCGTAGCCCAGCTCGATCTTCACGTCGTCCATGGCCAACGCCGTGGCGATCGGCTCGTCGGCCGGCTCGGTCTGCGCGCTTGCCGGCGGCGCCGAGGCGGCGTTGCGGACCGTCTGCGCACGCCGCCAGGCGAGCCCGCCCGAGCCCAGCGCGATCGCGGCGAACGGCAGGACAGGCATGCCCGGCACGAGCGCGATCACGCCCGCGGCCGCGGCCACCATGCCGAGCGACACCGGGTTCATCGCCAGCTGCAGCACCAGCGCCTTGTCCGCCGCCCCCTCGACACCGGCCTTGGAGACCAGGAAGCCGGCGGCGATCGAGATGACGAGGGCGGGGACCTGGCTCACCAGGCCGTCGCCGATGGTCATGATGGTGTAGGTCGAGGCGGCCTGCGCAAGCGGCAGCTTGTGCTGCATCACCCCGATCAGGATGCCGCCGACGACGTTGATCGCCACGATGATCAGGCCGGCGATGGCGTCGCCGCGAACGAACTTCGAAGCGCCGTCCATCGAGCCGAAGAAGGTCGACTCCTGCTCGAGTTCCTTGCGCCGCCGCTTGGCCTCCTCCTGATCGATCAGGCCCGACGAGAGGTCGGCGTCGATCGCCATCTGCTTGCCTGGCATGGAGTCCAAGGTGAAGCGCGCGGCCACCTCGGCGATGCGGCCGGAACCGCGGGTGATCACAACGAAGTTCACGATCACCAGGATCGAGAAGACGATCAGCCCGATGATGAAGTTGCCCTGCATCATCAGCTGGCCGAAGGCCTGGATGATGTGGCCGGCGCCCCCCGTGCCCTCGTGCCCATGGCCGAGGATCAGCCGGGTCGAGGCGAGGTTGAGGCCAAGCCGGAACAGCGTGGTGACCAGGAGCACCGTCGGGAAGGCGGTGAACTCGAGCGGCTTCTTGATCATCAGCGAGGTCATCAGGATCAGAACCGCGCTGGTGATCGAGATCGAGAGCAGGGCGTCAAGCAGGAACGGCGGGATGGGCAGGATCAGAAGAACGATGATCCCGACCACGCCGATGGCCAGGCCGACGTCGCCGCGGGCGACCCAGCCCCAGACGTCGCGAAGGCTCGGCCGGTTGGTCGCCGAATATGGGAGGGCGGGGTTAGCCACGGCCCGCCTCGGGCCGGAAGGCGTCCACGACGATGCGCGCGACCTCGGCGTGGGCGGCGTCGCGCTCGTCGTCGGACGCGCGAACCGCTCCGGAGAGGTAGCTCGTGATCAGGATCGGGCCGCCGGGCGCGAACGCGATGGCCATGTCGTTGGCGGTGCCCCCGTCGCCCGTGCCGGTCTTGTCGCCGACGCGCCAGCCATGCGGCAGGCCCGCCCGCAACCGGCTCTGACCGGTCTGGCAGTCGACCATCCAGCCGACTAGCCGCGCCCGAGAGTCCGGCGACAGCACGCCCCCCGCTGCGACCGCGCGCAAGTCGGCAAGCATGGCCTGCGGGGCGGTGGTGTCACGGTCATCGCCGGGCTCGGCGCTGTTCAGCGCCGGCTCGGTGCGGTCAAGGCGACTGATCGGATCGCCGATGGCGCGCGCAAACCCGGTCCAGCCGGCCGGACCGCCGATCCGGGCCAGGATGAGGTTCGCCGCGGTGTTGTCGCTGTGCTCGATGGCGGCGGCGCAAAGCGCCGAGAGCCGCATGCCGCCCTCGCCGACATGGGCGCGGGCGATCGGCGCATAAGGCAAGAGGTCCGCCGGTCCGTAGGCCACGAAGCGATCCAGATGCTCGCCGCCGCGATCGACCTTGGCAAGCAGCGCTGAGACAGCGAGCACCTTGAAGGTGCTGCACATCGGGAAGCGCTCGCCGGCGCGATGCGCCAGCCTGCGCCCGCTCGGCATGTCCAGCGCCGCGACGCCCAGCCGCCCGCCGGTGCGCGCCTCGATCGCGCCCAGCCGATCGGCGGCAAGCGCCCAACCGCCGCCCACGCCAGCGGCGGCGCCGATCAACAGGTCTCGGCGGGAGGGACGCAGCGCCATTGGGAATCAGGCGGCGGACGCCGTCCCCTGCTGCGGCGGAGGCACGCTCACGCCGGAGTCGGCGTACTCCTTGAGCTTGTTGCGCAGGGTGCGGATCGAGATGCCGAGGATGTTCGCCGCATGTGTGCGATTGCCAAGGCAATGGCTCAGCGTGTCGATGATCAGCTGTTGTTCAACCGCCGCGACCGTCTGGCCGACGAAGGCGCGCGCGGCGGCCTCGGCGGCGATCGATGCCGCGCGGGCGGTCTGCACGTCCGGGGTCGCGCTCATCGGCTGACCGTCGGGGAGCCGGATCGCGAACTCCTCGATCTCCGCGCCCGTTGAAAGGAGCACCGCGCGGTGCATGGCGTTTTCGAGCTCGCGCACGTTGCCCGGCCAGCGATGAGTCAGGAGGCGCTGGCGCGCCTGCGCGCCGAGCGGCCGCTCCTCAACGCCGTTCGCGGCTGAGTACTTGTGCACGAAGTGCTCGGCGAGCGCGATGACGTCGCCCGGCCGCTCGCGCAACGGCGGCAGCTTCAGGTTCATCACGTTCAGCCGGTAGAGCAGGTCCTCGCGGAAGCTCCCGTCGCGCGAGGCGGCGACGAGATCGCGGTTCGAGGTGGCGATCACGCGGATATCGACCTTCACCGGTCGACTACCGCCCACCCGGTCGATCTCCCGCTCCTGCAGCGCGCGCAGCAGTTTCGCCTGCAGCCGTCCGTCCATCTCCGAGATTTCGTCGAGCAGTAGCGTGCCGCCGTCAGCCTCCTCGAACTTGCCGATCCGCCGGCCGACCGCGCCGGTGAAGGAGCCCTTCTCGTGGCCGAACAGCTCGCTCTCGAGCAGATTCTCCGGGATGGCGGCGCAGTTGACGCAAATGAAGGGCCGCGTCGCGCGCTTGGATTTCTTGTGCACATAGCGGGCCATCACCTCCTTGCCGACGCCGCTCTCGCCGGTGATCAGGATCGACGCCTCGGATGGCGCGACCTGGTCGGCGAGCTTGATGAGCTCCTGCATGACCGGGTCGCGGGCGACCAGCGGGCGATTATCGTCTGAGACCGCCGCCAGCACCGCCGCGATGAGGTCGGTCTCTGGCGGCAGCGGGATGAATTCCTTCGCGCCTGCCCGGATCGCCTCGGCGGCGCGCTTGGCGTCGGCCCCCACGCCGCAGGCTACCACCGGCACGCGGATGCGCTCCGCCTCGTTGGCGGTGATCAGCGCCCGGATGTCGAGTTCGTAGTCGACCATGAGCAGATCGGCGCCCTGGCCGGCGCGGAGCGCATGGGTGGCCGCCGCGCAGGTCTCGACGTGCGAAACCTTGGCGCCCGCCGCCATCGCCAGCTTGACGGCGTTCGACAGCTGTCCGTTCAGCCGCCCGACGACCAGTAACCGCATCGACTCTCTCCTTTAACCGGCAGCCCGTCAGGCCGCCGCGTCGCCGTCCTTGATGATTTCCGTCATAGTCACGCCCAGCCGCTCGTCGACGATGACGACCTCGCCGCGCGCGACCAGTCGGTTGTTCACATAGATGTCGATCGCCTCGCCGACCTTGCGATCGAGCTCCAGCACGCTGCCCTGGGCAAGCTGTAGCAGCTGGGCCACCGAGAGGTTGGCGCGCCCGAGGACGGCCGAGATGTGCACCGGAACGTCGAACACCGGAGCCAGGTCGGAGGCGCTCTTGTCCTCGGCGTCGGTCGCTGCGTCCGTCGCGAGCGGCGCTGAGGGCTCGAACTCGTCGAGCGCCAGCTTGGCGCCGGCCCCAGGAGCCGGTGCGGGCTCGGCCTCGGCAGGTGGTTCAACGGGAATGACGTCGTCAGCCATTGTCGGCCTCGTTTGCGGAAATCAGCGGTTCGGCGTGCAAGCCTTCGGCGGCGAGCGCGGTGTGTATGGCCTGGGCGACGCGCTCGGCAGCAGCGCCGGGATCGAAGTCGGCCCTGCCGTCGCCCCAGTCGAGCACGAAGGCGGCAAGCGGCAGCGCCGCGTCTTCCTTGACCACGATCTGCCCGGGGAACCCGCAGGCGGTCGCGGTCGCTTCGAGGGCGACCTGAAGGTCGGCCGCCATCTCGGGCGCGGCGCGAACGACAAGCTTGGCGGTGGCCTCGATCTCGCGCGCCAGGCTGGCGAGCGCGGCCTCGGCCGGCGCTGTCGGGAAGCGCTCGAGCGCGGCCCCGGCGATCGTCCTGGCGCTGGCCAGCGCCAACTCCGCGCAGGCCGTCCGGTGCTCGTGCGCCACGCCGGCGAGCGCGCCCAACGCCGCCCGCGCGGCGCTGGCGATGGCGGTCAGCGCCTGCGCCTTCGTCTCCTCGGCGCGCGCCAGGCTCGAGCGCTCGCCCTCGGCATGGGCGCGGGTCCTGACCTGCTCGACCTCGTCGATGGTGAAGAACCGCTTGGCGCGGACCGGCGCGCTCGCGACCTGGCCGTCGCCATCGAAGACGGTGTCGAAGGTGAATCTGCGCAAGGGTTCGGTCATCGGGGCGCGCTCAATAGATCAGCTCGTCGTCGCCGCCGGCGCCAGCCAGCATGATCTCGCCCTTGGCGGCGAGATCCTTGGCGACCTGCACCATGGCCATCTGCGCAGCGTCCACGTCACGCAGGCGTACGGGGCCCATGCTCTCCATGTCCTCGCGCATGATCTTGGCGGCGCGCTCGCTCATGTTGGAGAAGAACATTTCCCGAAGCGCGTCCGAGGCGCCCTTCAGCGCCAGCCCCAGCTGGTCCTTCTCGACCGCGCGCAACAGCGTCTGCACCCCGCCCGGGTCGAGCTTGTTCAGGTCCTCGAACACGAACATCAGCGCCCGGATGCGCTCGGCGCTCTCCCGGTTGCGCTCCTCCAGCGCGGCGATGAAGCGCGCCTCGGTCTGGCGGTCGAAGTTGTTGAAGATGTCGGCCATCATCTCGTGGCTGTCGCGCTTGGACGTGCGCGCCAGGTTCGACATGAACTCCGAACGAAGCGTGGCCTCGATCTTGTCGAGGATTTCCCGCTGCACCGGCTCCATGCGCAGCATGCGGGTGACGCATTCGAGGGCGAAATCTTCCGGCAGCGCGGCCAGCACGCGCGCGGAGTGCTCGGCCTTGATCTTCGACAGCACCACCGCGACGGTCTGCGGGTATTCGTTCTTCAGATAGTTGGCCAGCACCGCCTCGTTCACGTTGGCGAGCTTGTCCCACATGGTCCGCCCGGCCGGCCCGCGGATCTCCTCCATCAAGGTGTCGACCTTGTCGCCAGGCATGAAGGAGGCGAGCAGCCGCTGCGTCTGCTCGAACGATCCCATGATCGCGCCGGTCCCGCTCATGCCGGATACGAACTCGACCAGCAGATCCTCGACGACGCCGGAGGTGACGGTGCCCAGCCCGGCCATGGCCTGGGAGATCTCCTTGATCTCTTCCTCGTCCATGGCCTGCCAGAGCACGTTGTGGTCCTCGCCCAGCGCCAGCAGCACGACGGCCGCCTTCTCGGGGCCTGACAGGCGCCCCGGGTCGGTGATCGCCTTCTTGAGCGGCTGACGGCTCATGCTTCATGCAGCCAGCTGCGGAGGATAGAGACGGATTCCTCTGGATGCCGCTGGACGAACTCGGCGACGTTCTTGACCGACGAGGTCTTCACCTGGCCTTCGATCTTGGCGATGTCGATCCGCTGCTCGATCTCCGGCGCGTTCGGCCCTGCGAGCGCCAGAGACTCGCCGGAATGGCCCTCGATCTGCGCCGCGCCGCCGGCCGGTCCGCCGCCGGGCGCGGCCAGCGCGCGCATGCCGGCGAAGTTGATCGGCCCGCCGCCGCTGCCGGCAGTGGCCAACAGGGGGCGAACGACGAAGAAGATGATCAGGCCCGAGACCACCGCCAGGATGACGAGCTCGATGATCCGCATCAGGTCGTTCTTGTCGAAGTCGAACAGCTTGGAGCCGGAGGAGGCTGCGGCGGCGTCGGCCGACACCGAATCGTCGAAGCGGACGTTGATCACGCTGATCTGGTCGCCGCGGGCGGCATTGTAGCCCACCGCCGAGCGGACCAGGTCTTCGATGTGCTGCATCTCCTGCGCGGAGCGGGGCTGGTAGCTCTCGCTCTTGCCGTTTCCGCTCGGCGTCGAGACTCCGTCGACGGCCACGGCCACAGACAGACGCTTGATCGTGCCGGGCGGGGCGATGGTGGTCGTCGTCGTTCGGCTTATCTCGTAGTTGGTCGTCTCCTCGGTGCGTCCGCTGTCTGAGGTGTTGTTCGTGCTCGAGGCCGACGACTGGGCGCCGGGCGTGCCTGGCACGTTGGCGCTCGCCGAGGCCTGGCCGGAGGTGTCGGGCTGGTTTTGCTTGGCCGTCTCCTCGACCGTCTGGGTCGAGCGAGCCACCTGGCCGTCGGGGTCGTATTTCTCCTCCTGGGTGGTGCTCTGGCTCATGTCTACGTCGGCGGTCACCTGCACGCGGGCACGGCCCGGGCCGACGACGCCCTCGACAAGCTCCTTCACCTGCCGGCGGATGCGGTCCTCGATCGCGGTGCGCGCATCGTCGGCGACCTGGCCGGCGGCTGCGTCGGCGTCGCCGCCGCCCAGGAGTCGGGCGTTCTGGTCGACGATGGTCACCCGGTCTGGCTTGAGGTTGGGGACTGCGCCGGCGACGAGGTTCTGCAGCGCCCGCACCTGGTCGGCCGAGGGCTCGCGTCCCTCGACCCCGATCACCACCGAGGCGGTGGGCTGGGCGTCATCGTCCTGGAAAAGTTCGTGTTTGGGCAGCACGAGCTGTACGCGGGCGAAGGTCACGCCGTCCAGCGAGCGGATCGTGCGGGCAAGTTCCCCCTCCAGCGCCCGTTGGCGATTGAGGTTCTGGACAAAGTCGGTCTGGCCGAGCGCGCTGGTGTTGTCGAAGATCTCGTAACCGACCGAGCCGGACGTCGGCAGGCCCTTTGACGCCAGCATCAGCCTGGCGGATGCGACCTTGTCGCGCGCCACCATGATGGTCGAGCCGTCACCCTTGGCGTCGTACTTGATGCCGGCCTGGTCCAGCGCCTGGCTGATCGAAGCCGCTTCTTTCAGGTCGAGGTTGGCGTAGAGCAGGGCTTCCGGCTCGCTGCCCACATGCAAAACAAGCGCGAAAAGCGCCGCCGCAACGCCGGCCGAAACGCCGACGATCGCCGCCAGGCGTCCAATGCCGAAGCGCTGCAGTCCGTTTAAGAATGCCTCCAAGCCGGCGTCCTTCCCGCGTTGCTCCACGAGCGCGATGCGCCGATGGGTAGGCAGGATTTACCCAGCGCTTGGTAAACGTGGGTTTAAGCCGCGCGGCATGCGGCTGCTGCGCCGAGCGGGCGGATCAATCTGGCGGGATGCGATCCGCTCACGGGCCCCCCGCGAGCGATCGTGAAGGCTCAGCGGTACTGCTGCAGCCGTGTCGTGCGCAGGCCGGCCAAGCCGTGCCGTTCGATCGACTTCTGCCAGCCGAGGAACTCCTCGTTGGTCAAGGAGTAGCGGCTGCACGCCTCGTCGAGGGACAAAAGCCCGCCATGCACGGCGGCCACCACCTCGGCCTTGCGACGGATCACCCAGCGCTGGGTGTTCTCCGGCGGAAGGTCCGACAAGGTGAGGGGCGCGCCGGTCGGACCGATCACGTACTTCTCGCCTTTGCTGTTGAGGCGTTGCTGTTGCAACATGGCTTTACGCCTTTCCCACCATCACTGCTGGGCCAGACGATAGCCGCGGTGACATAACAGCGGCTTAATCGTGATAGTAAAAAAACAGCTAAGCACCGTGTTTCCCTCGCCCTAGTTCGGCCTCCATTTTGTTAATTAGTATTCACGAAGGTTAACCTTGAATCACCTGCAGTAACGCTTGAGTCATCTGATCAGCCGTCGAGATAACCTTTGACGAGGCGTCATAGGCCTGCTGCGCGATGATCAGGTTGGTGAACTCGGCGGAGAGGTCGACGGTCGACGACTCCAACGCCGAAGAGGTCAAAGTGCCCGCGCCGCCCGCGCCAGCCGCCTTCAGACTTGGGTCACCGCTGGTCTGCGACGCGAGGTAGGCCTGGCCGTTCACGGCGAGCAGGCCATCGGGGTTCGAGAACGTGGCGAGGGCCACCTGTGCGATCTGCCGCGAGGTGCCGTTGCCGAAGGTCGCCGTGATGATACCGTTCTGTCCGACGGAAATCGCGCTGACGCTCCCGAAGGGCGTGCCGTTGGTGTTGATCGACTGCACGACGGAGGATGAGGCGAACTGAGTGATGGCCCCGCCGCCGGTCGTGCCGCCGACTCCGAACGCGACGTTCTGCGCCGCGACGCCGAGGCTCGCGGCCCAGTTCACCTGGCCGGCCCCCGGAGCCGCCGCGGCCGACGCGCCGATCGACAGCGTGGGGTTAGGCGGCGTGCCGAACAGCGTCGTGGCCGCCATGTTGATGCTGCCGTCGGGGTTGAAGGCCAGGATCCCCGCGGCGATCTGGCCCGGGGCAAGGCCCGCGCCTGAGGTCACGTCGGTCGGCGGCACGGCCTGGATTTCGGCGTACCATTGGTTAGCGGTAGAGCTCTTCAAGAGGTCGAGCTGCAGCGTGCGCGAGCCGCCGAGGGAGTCCGAGACCGGCACCTGGATGGTGAAATCCGGCTGCACGCCGGCCCCGGTTGTCGGGTCGTAGGCCGTCATGCTGTTGGTGACAGCGTTGTAGGCGCCCGCGCCCGGCGGCGCGAGCGCCGCCGCCTGCGCCTGCGCCGACACCGCCTGGCTCGCGTCGAGGTTGGCGTCGACGTTGGCGAAGGTCGTCGCCGAAACCTGGCCCGCGATCGCGGTCACATTGATCGGCTGCAAGCTGTCGAGGCTTGTGGACGAGGTGTTGATCTGCCCCTGGGCGTTGGCCGGCCAGCCGAGGAGATAGAGGCCGGCGGTGTTTTTCAGGTAGCCGTTCGCGTCGGGCGTGAACGAGCCGGCGCGGGTAAACTCGGCTTGGCTGGAGGCGCCGTTTACCGCCGTAGGCTGGTTGTTTACGACGAACATCCCCTGGCCGGTGATGGCCAGGTCGGTCGGCGAGGATGTCTGGGTCGTCGACCCCTGCTGGGAAACCAGCTGCTGGGTGGTGGTCGTAACGCCGCCGGCGGAGAACGACCCGCCCGTCTGGCCCGTGACCAGGGCCTCGAAGTCGACCTGGTCGCCCTTGTAGCCGACGGTGTTGACGTTCGCGATGTCGTTGGAGATCGCGGCGAGCGCTGAGGCTTCCGATTGCAGGCCGGACGAACCGGCGGTCATTGCACTGTTGAGACTCATGGGACAGGTCCTTTCTCGAGGGTTCGGTTCTGGCGGCTCGGCGCTTCCTCGGCGCGCGAGGCCAGACCGGTGAAGGGTTTGGCGGCGGCGCTAGTTCACGGCGCTTACCGCGGAGAGGGGCACTTGCACCTGGCCGATGGCCACCATGGTGTGGCCGCCGACCTCGTCGACGCCGGAGGCCACACCCTGCAGGTTGGTGCTGACCGGAATGCTCGCGCCCGAGGCATCGGTCGCGGTCACGCTGAGGGTGTAGGCGCCCCCGTTGGTCTGCTGCACGCCGGCCTGGTTCTGGCCGTTCCAGGTGAAAATCTGCGGCCCGGCGCCGCCCGGCGTGAGCGCGCCGGTCCAGACCAGGTTGTTGCTGGAATCGAAGACGCTCGCCGTCATGCTCGCCGGCGCGCTGGCCGGCTCGAACTCCCAGCTGGCGCTGCCGTTCTGGAGCGTCGCGGTCGTGTCGCTGGCGGTGACCGTCTTGCCGATCAGGCCCACGCCGGCGGTGAGCCCGGATCCCTGGTTCTGGTTGACCAGGGACTGCAACAGCTGGTTCGACAGCAACTGCTGCTCGACGCCGGTCATCTGGGTCAGCTGTTGGGTGAACTGGTTGGTGTCGAGCGGCGACAGCGGGTCCTGGTTCTTCAGCTGCGTCGTCAGCAGCTGCAGGAAGGTCTGGTAGTTGTCGGCGACCTGGGCCAGCCCGTTGTTCACCGCTGTTGCGGATGAGGTGTTGGCCGTCGTTGGCGTCGTGGGGGCCGGTGCTGTCGTGACGGTCATGGGCTGCGGTCCTAGATTGTGATGTCCAGCCCCGAGACGGGGCGGCGCGGGAGGCTTTGCGGGGCGAGCGCCGTCGCATCGGCGAGCGCGGAGGATTGGAGGGCCGAAACGGCCGTCGGCGGCGGGCTTTGCGCGTCCTGCCTGGCAAGGCCCGCGCCCTGTCCGCCGACGTCGAAGCTCAGGCCGCCCTGGCCGACGGTGAAACCTGCCTGCTCGAGCGCCTGTTGCAGCTGACCGACCTGCGCTTTCGCCTCGGCGGCGGCATGGGCGCTGTCGAAGGAGAACTGGGCGCTCACCTGGCCCTGCGCGTCGATCTGCAGCTTGACGTCGACCCGGCCAAAGCCGGCCGGCTCGAGCGCGATGTCGAAGTGTGTCGACTTTCCCTCGACCGCCTTCACAACCTGAGTGGCGAGTTGGCTGGCGATCGGCGGAGCCACGGGCGAGAGGCTCGTGAGGGCCTGCGCGGCCGCGGCGCCGGGCGCCAGCGCCAGCGTCGTCGCGGTGGCGTTGGCGGAGGCGTTCGACGCTGCCGGCTGCGCGCTCTGGCTCTGCGCGGCGGTCTGGCCGCCCGCATGGCCGCCGGCCTGCTGGCCCTGGTCGTCGGCTGTGTTCGCCGCGGCGTGCAGGGGCTCGATCGGCGGCTCTTCGTCGGCTGCGCTCGCGGTGGTTTGGGTTCCCGTCGATGCGGAGTCGGTCTTTGCGCCGGTCTTGGTCTGCGGCGCCGTCGGCGCGGCCTTCTGGACCGTGGCCTGGGCGGGTTGCAGCGTCAGGCCTAGCCGACCCGCGCCGACCGCCAGCGGCGCCAGCGCCGATGATATCGCGGCGGCCGTTCCGTCGCCACCTGCATCGTCTGTTGGGGTCGCGACGATCTCGGACTGGGTCCGCCCGGTCAGCGAGAGGGAGGCCAGGGCCACGCTCACTGCGCTCGTGGCAGATGCGCCGCGCGCCGTCGTGGGTCCGGCGGCGGCGGGCTGGCCGGCCGGCTGCGGGGCTGCGTTCGGCGCCGCGCCGAGGCTCTGCGCCGCCGCGGTCTTCGCCAGCCCGTCTCCCGCGGGGAGAACGAAGATCGACGCCAACCCACCCTGCCCGCCAGCGCCAGCGTTGGCCGGCGGTGGAAGCGTGAAGGCGCCGGCCGCCTTTGGCAGCCGCGGAAGGGCGAACGTGGGGACCGCCACGGGCAGCTGAGTGACGTTGACCGCCGGCGCCGCGTTGGTTGTCGCCTGCGCCGTCTGCGGCTGGGCGGGTAGGCCCAGAAGCGCGGCAAGCGCCTGGGTGAACGCGTCGACCTGGCCCGGCTGGCCAGCCTTGCCGACGTCAAGCAGCGACGCGCCGGGCTCCGATGCGGCCCCGGATGCGGCGGACGACTGGACGTTGGTGAGGAGCGCGCCAGCGTTCATGGCTCGATCGGGCTCGGCCTTCCTCGGGTTGATGGGTGGTCGCGCGTCCTGCGCGGGGTCATTCCGAAGCAGCGAAGCAACGGCCGCGCCAGGGCCGTATTCATTGAAACAAAAGGACTTTTGATCCGCTTCTCACTGAGGGCGAGCGCGGCGCGGCGCCTTTTGCCGGGTCGGCGATAGGCAAAGCGCGCCGCGATGCGGCCGTGCGCCGCGCATCTGGCGCAGGTCTTGCCAACCTATTTGCGCGGACTCGCCGCTCCGACAGGAAAGACTATGAGAGTCAAAGGCTTGCAGAACGGCCCGCGCGGCCGTCGCGCGCGCTCCCGGCAGAGTTTGCCGAGCCGCTCGGCCGGCCTTGCCGCGCGTGTGGTTAAGACGGCGGTGCGCCCATGTCGCTGAGCTCGATCATCTCCGCCGCCTCCAGCGGCATGTTCTCCGCCCAGACCGGGATGGACGCCGTCTCGGACAACGTCGCCAACCTGAACACGCCCGGCTACGTCGAGAAGGTCATCGACCTCAGTTCGCAGACCGTGAGCGGCGTCGGAACAGGGGTGCAGGCGACAGGCGTCCAGCTCGCGTCGAACCAGTTCCTGCAAAACGCGAGCTTGTCGGCCACCGCCGCCGCGAGCCAGGCAAGCATCATCTCCAGCATGCTCAGCCAGGCGCAGAGCTACTTCGGCGATCCCGGATCCGCCAGCGGCTACTTCAACCTCTTGAACCAGGTTTCGTCGGACTTCCAGGCCGCGGCCAACGACCCGGCTTCCAGCCTCTCCGGCATCCAGGTCGTCAATGACATCAACCAGTTCCTCGGTCAGTCGAGCAACATCCAGGGCTCGCTGACGCAGCTGGGCGGACAGGCCGATACGCAGATCGGCAGCGACGTCGCCCAGGCCAACCAGCTGCTGGGCGAGATCGCTTCGCTGAACGGCGACATCGCCAACGCCACGGCGTCGGGCACGAACCCAACCAACCCGCAAGAGGCGCAGAACGAGCTGATCAACCAGCTCAGCAGCCTGATGGATATCAAGACGCAGCCGAACGCGAACGGCGGGGTCACCCTTACCACCACGGCCGGCACGCTTCTGGTGGGTCAAGGCGGAGCGGCGACGCTCGGTTACACCCCTTCGACGACCGCGGCCGGTCAGCTCACCATTTCGCCGGCCGGGGGCGGCCAGCCCACGGCTTTGCAACTGGCGTCGGGGGAAATCGCCGGCCTCGTCACACTGCGCAACGTCCAGTTGCCGGCGGTGCAGGCGCAGGTCAGCCAATACGTCACCCAGGCCGTGAGCGCGCTCAACCAGGCGCACAACGCCGCCTCGGCCGTGCCGCCGCCGGCGTCGCTTACTGGGCAGAACATCGGCACGGACCTCGCAACGGCGATCGGCGGGTTCAGCGGCGCGACCAACATCGCTATCGTCAATGCCGCCGGGCAGCTGCAGGAAAAGGTCGCGATCGACTTCACGGCCGGCACATTGAGCGTGAACGGCGGCGCGCCGTCGGCCTTCACGCCGGCGACCTTCCTGACCTCGCTGAACACCGCGCTGGGCGCGTTCGGGTCGGCGACCTTCGCCAACGGGGTGCTGAGCTTCCAGGCGACCGGCGCCGGCAACGGCGTGGCCATCGCCGACGATCCGGCGACGCCGTCTGATGCACGCAATGGCGAGGGCTTCAGCCAGTACTTCGGTCTGAACAATCTCGTCAGCTCGGGCTCGATCACCAACTTCCAGACCGGGCTGACCGGCGCCGATCCCAGCAACTTCCCGTCCGGACAGGCGCTGACTCTCCGCGTCTCGAACGGCCAGGGCGGTGAGATCACCGATGTCACGATGACGACGCCGGGCGGCAGCGTGACGAACCTCATCAACGCGTTGAACTCATCGACCTCGGGCGTCGGGCTCTATGGCCAGTTCAGCCTGTCGGCCGCGGGCGAGCTGAGCTTCGCGCCATCGACACCAGGCGGCGCCAGCATCTCGGTCGTCCAGGACAACACGCAGAGCTCGGCCGGCGGCGAGTCCGTGACCCAGCTTTTCGGCATCGGCGCTGGGCAGCGGGCGCAAGCCGCAGATAGCTTCAGCATCAGGCAGGACATCGCCGCGAACCCGAGCAAGGTCGCATTCGCGACTCTGGACCTCAGCGCCGCAGCGGGCCAGCCGGTGCTCGCCGCCGGAGATGGTTCCGGCGCCTTGCTCGAGGCCCAGGCCAACAACACGGTCATGCACTTCGACGCCGCGGGCGGGCTGGCCGCCATGGCGACGACGGTGAACAACTACGGCTCTCAGCTGGCCGGCGCGCTGGGCGACCAGGCCGCCAACGCCAGCCAGGCTTCAACCAACGCCCAGGCGGTGCAGACCGAGGCCAACACACGCCTGCAGTCCATCACCGGCGTGAACCTCGACCAGGAACTGGTGAACCTGACCACCTACCAGCAGGCGTACAACGCCTCGGCCAGGCTGGTGACGGCCAGCAATGACATTTTCACGACGATTCTGAACATGGTTGGACCCTAGCCATGGACCGTATCTCCACCGCCGACACCTATGCGCAAGTGATCGCCAACATGATGGCGGCGCAACAGCAACTCACCACCGATTCGAACCAGCTCTCGAGCGGCAACGTCGCCAGCGACCTGCAGGGCTACGCGTCGCACGCCGACACGCTCACGGCGATGCAGACCGTGCAGAGCCAGGTGGGCGGCTTCCTTGCCAGCGACACCGTGCTCGCCGACAAGCTCACCACCCAGAACACGGGCCTGACGCAGGTCGCCAGCGCCTCCCAGTCCGCCACGATCGCCATCCAGCAGGCGCTGGCCGCCGGCGTCGGCGATTCCCTGATGCCGCAACTGGAGAACGTGTTCCAGAGCGCCGTCGAGGGTCTCAACACCACCTACAACGGCGAATACGTCTTCGCCGGCGGCCAGGTGACTACCCCTCCGGTCAACGTCAATTCGCTGACCGCGCTCGGCGCCGCGCCGTCCATCGCCAGCATCTTCCAGAACGACCAGCACGTCGCGACCAGCCAGATCAACCAGAACACCACCGTGCAGACCGGCTTCCTCGCTGGCCAGCTCGGGACCAATCTGATGGGCGTCCTGCAGGCGATCCAGAACTTCTCGACCGGCCCGAACGGGCCGTTCACCGGCCAGCTCACGGCGGCGCAGGCCGCCTTCCTGCAGGGCCAGATCGCCAGCCTGAACGGCGCGACGAGCGCGCTCAACACCTCGGCCGCGCAGAACGGCCTCTTGCAGAGCCAGGTGGCCAACGCGCAGACCGACCTCACCAACCAGCAGACCACGCTGGGCACGATGATCGGCGGCATCACTAACGCCAACGTGGCGCAGGTGTCCGCCAACCTGCAACAGGCTCAGCTGGCGATGCAGGCCAGCGCGCAGGTCTTCCTGTCGCTGAAAGACAGCTCGCTCCTAAGCGTGCTCACCGCCGCCGGGCAGTGACTTGGCTTACGACAGCAGGTCCTGAACCGCGCGCTTGGCCATTACGCGCACGAGCTGCGCGCGGAACGCCGCGGAGGCGGCCAGATCGCTGTTGAACTGGCTCGAGTCGATCGCCACGCCGCCCAAGGCGGCCGGGTCGAGGCGCGCGGCCAGCGCCTGCTCGATCGACACCGGACGGAAGGCGCATGGCCCCGCGCCGGTCACGCCGACGCGCACCCTGCCACTGCCGAAGTCGGCGACGAACACGCCAACGATCGCGAACCGCGAGGCGGGGTGCGGGAACTTGCGATAGGCCGCGCGCGCCGGAATGGGGAAGGCGACCTCGCGGATCAGCTCGCCCTCGTCCAGCGCGGTCTCGAACAGGCCCTTGAAATAGTCGTCGGCCGCGATCTCGCGCCGGTCGGTGCGGATGGTCGCGCCAAGGCCGATGACCGCGGCGGGATAGTCGGCCGCGGGGTCGCTGTTGGCCAGCGAGCCGCCGAGCGTGCCGCGATTGCGCACCTGCCGGTCGCCGATCTGCCCGGCCAGCGCCGCGAGCGCAGGGATGGCGCCCTCAACCACCGAGGACTGCGCAACAGCTGCGTGTCGTGTCATGGCGCCGATGACCAGCGCGCCGCTCTCGAGGCGGCAACCGACAAGCTCGTTCAGGCCGGCGAGGTCTACCAGCGCGTCGGGTTGGGCCAGCCCCTGCTTCATCGTCGGGATCAGGGTCATCCCGCCGGCGAGATAGGCGGACCCGCCGCCGCCCCGGCGCAGCGAAACGGCGTCGGCGAGGTTGCCCGGGCGGTGATAGGCGCAGTCTTGCATCGTCGCGTCCTCCCTTAGACGCCTTGCAACGCGCGCCAGACCCGCTCGGGCGTCGCCGGCATGGCGACGTCCTCGCGCCCCAACGCATCGGTCACCGCGTTCATGACCGCGGCCGGGGCGCCGATCGCGCCGGCCTCGCCGCAACCCTTCGCGCCGAGCGGATTGTGCGTGCAAGGGGTGACGGTGGTCTCGACCTTAAAGCTCGGCAGGTCGTCGGCCCTGGGCATCGCATAGTCCATGTACGACCCGGTCAGCAGCTGACCGTCGTCGTCGTAGATCCCATGCTCCAGCAGGGCCTGCCCGATGCCTTGGGCCACGCCGCCATGCACCTGGCCCTCGACGATCATCGGATTGATGATCTCGCCGAAGTCGTCGACGGCGGTGAAGGCCACGACCTCAACGACCCCGGTCTCGGGGTCGATCTCGACCTCGGCGATGTGGGTCCCGGCCGGATAGGTCCAATTCACCGGGTCGTAGAAGGACTTCTCCGACAGCCCCGGCTCCAGCCCCTCGGGGTAGTTGGCTGGCACGTAGGCCGCGAACGCCACCTCGCCGAAGGTCATCTTCTTGTTTGTCCCGCGCGCGGTGAACACGCCCTCGTCGAACTCGACCTCGTCTGGCGTCGTCTCCATCATGTGGGCGGAGATCAGCTTGCCCTTGGCGATGATCTTCTCGGCCGAGCGGACCAGCGCCGAGCCGCCAACGGCTAGCGAGCGAGAGCCGTAGGTGCCAAGGCCGTACTCCATCCGCCCGGTGTCGCCATGGACGACTTCGACCTGATCCATCGGGATGCCGAGCTTGCTTGCGACCACCTGCGCGAAGGTCGTTTCGTGGCCTTGGCCGTGGCTGTGGGAGCCGGTAAAGGCGGTGACCGAGCCGGTCGGGTTCACGCGGATCTCACCGCTCTCGAACAGGCCGACCCCGCCGCCGAGCGAGATGGCGATCTTGGACGGCGCGAGCCCGCAGGCCTCGATGTAGCAAGCGTAGCCCAGGCCCCGCTTCATGCCGCGCGCTTCGGCCGCCACACGCCGCGCCGGGAAGCCCGCGACGTCGGCGAGTTTGAGCGCTCTCGCCAGGCTCTGCTCGTAGTCGCCGATGTCGTAGACCAGCGCGACCGGCGTCTCGTAGGGGAATTCGCGGATGACGTTCCGCCTGCGGATCTCGACCGGGTCGATCTTCATCTCCCGCGCCGCCGCCTCGACGATCCGTTCAACGACGTAGGTGGCCTCAGGGCGTCCGGCGCCGCGATAGGCGTCGACCGGGGCGGTGTTGGTGTAGACGCCGTCGACTTCCGCATAGATGGCGGGCGTCTTGTACTGGCCGGCCAGGAGGGTTGCGTAGAGGTAGGTCGGCACCGCCGAGCCGAATGTCGAGAGGTAGGCGCCGAGGTTCGCCCGGGTCTTCACCCGCAAGCCAAGGAACGTTCCGTTCGCGTCCATGCCCAGTTCGGCTGTGGTCAGGTGGTCGCGCCCGTGCGCGTCGGACAGGAAGGCCTCCGAACGGTCGGCCGTCCATTTGATGGGTCGGTTCAGCGCGCGCGCCGCCCAGGCAACCGCGGTCTCTTCCGGATAGACGAAGATCTTCGAGCCGAACCCGCCGCCGACGTCCGGCGAGATCACGCGCAGCTTGTGCTCGGGCGCGAGGTTCAGGAACGCGGTCAGGATCAGCCGCTCCACGTGCGGATTCTGCGACGTCGTGGTCAGCGTGATCTCGTCGGCTGCGGCATCGTAGACGGCGACGCAGGCGCGCGGCTCGATCGCGTTGGGAATCAAGCGGTTGTTGGCGAAGGTGAGCGTGGTGATGTGGCTCGCCGCCTTGAGCGCGGCGTCCGTCTTCGCCTGGTCGCCGATCGACCAATGGAACGACAGGTTCTTCTCGATGCCGTCGTGGATCTGAACGCCTTCCATGGCGGTGGCGAGCGCGGCCTGCGCCGGCAATTCCTCCAGGTCTGCCTCCAGCGCCTCGGCGCCGGCCTTGGCCGCCGCAGCCGTGGCGGCGATCACCACCGCGTACGGCTCTCCGACGAAGTTGACCTGCTCGATGGCCAGCGGCGGTCGCGGGGCGACCTTCATGTCGCTTCCATCGGTCGACTTCACCAGCCAGCCGCACGGCAGGGTCCCAATGCCTCCGGCGGCCAGGTCGGCGCCGGTGAACACCTCGATCACGCCGGCGAGGGCCTTGGCCGATGCTTTGTCGATTCCACGGATCTTCGCCCGCGCGTAGGGCGAGCGCGCGAAGACGGCGTAGGTCTGTCCGGCGACGGCAATGTCGTCGGTGTAGCGCCCGCGCCCGGTGATGAAGCGGATGTCCTCGCGGCGGCGGATGGGCTGGCCGATGATGGCGTTCATGGCGTCTTGCTCCTCCGTCAGGCGTTCGCGCCGGCGGCCAGAAGCACCGCCTTGACGATGTTGTGGTAGCCCGTGCAGCGGCAGAAGTTCCCGTCGAGGCCTGCGCGTACCTTGGCCTCGTCCAGCCGCTCGCCGCTTTCGATGAGGTCGAGCGCGCTCATGATCATGCCCGGCGTGCAGAAGCCGCATTGCAGCCCATGCGTCTCCTGGAACGCCGCCTGCAGCGGGTGCAGGGCGCCGGGCGCGCCCAAGCCCTCGATCGTGGTCACCTCCGAGCCGTCGGCCTGGGCGGCGAGCACCGTGCAGGCCTTCACCGCCCGCCCGTTCATCCGGACCGTACAGGCGCCGCACTGGCTTGTGTCGCAGCCCACATGCACGCCGGTCAGGCGCAGCGTCTGGCGCAGCACGTCGACCAGGAGAGCGTTCGGCGCCGCCTCGATCTCACAGGCCTCGCCGTTGACCACCATCGACACATTCATCGTCCGCGTCCTCCCTTCGAACGCTTGTTGTTCTTCCCGCCGGCGACCCTAGCCTCCGATCAACCGCCAAGCCAGCAGTCCTAAGGCCACGAGCACGGCCGCAACCCCACTCCAGACCAGGATCGGCGAGGATCGAGGGACGGCCTTGGCCGGCGCGGCGCCCTCGGTCGGCGGCCCGAGCTCGCGAGCGAGGGCCTCGAAGAAGTCGTCGGCGGTCTTGCGCGCCGCCGCGTCGATCAGCCGTTGGCCGATCTGCGCCAGCTTGCCGCCGACGCGTCCCTCCGCCTTGTAGGTCAGCAGGGTCCCGTCGCCGTCGTCCGCCAAGGTCACCCGCGCCGTGCCGCGCGCGAACCCGGCCGCGCCGCCTTTGGCGCTGACCTCAAGTGTGTAGCCGTTCGGCGGGTCGAGCTCCGCCAGCGTGACGTCGCCCGCGAACGTCGCGCTGACCGGCCCCACCTTGGCGCGCACCACCGCGTGGAAGACGTTGTCGGCCGTCTTGCTGAGGCCCTCGCAGCCGTCGATGCAGCGCTTCAGCACCTCCGGATCGTTCAAGGCCTCCCAGACCCGCGCTCTCGGCGCGGCGATCCGACGCTCGCCAGCCTGCTCCATCGCCGCATAAGGGCGCCGCCAGGCGTCGTCGACAAGCCGCCCTCAGCCGCTGGGCGCCTTGCACACGTCGGCGGCCGGCCGTCCGGCGAAGCGGTCGGCGATCCAGGCCAACTGATCCGGCGTGCTTTTGTCCATGGTCGGGTCGTGGTCGAGGCCGGGATAGATGCGGAACTCGAGCGCGGCCCTGCGCGCGCAGGCGACGGCGACGGTGGCGTGGACCGCTGCGATCGGAACGGTCTGGTCGGCGTCGCCGGCGATCACCAGGAGCGGCCCGCCGATCGGGGCGAACCCGATGGCGGTGTCGGCGAAGAACCGCTTGGCGCCGTCCGTCCGCTCCCAACCCGGCGTCAGCGTAGGTGGGGTCGTATCGCCGAGGAAGGTCGCGTACGCGTAGTAGAAGCAGCCTTTCGTGCTCAGGTCTGCATAGCTGGCCAGCGGGCGGCCGCCCAGCATGTCGGCGGGTTTGAAGCTCAGCGTGCGCGCCGAGATGCCCCAGGCGATGTAGTCGAGATAGAAGCTCTCGGCCGCCGCCGGCGCCGTCAGCACCTCGTCCAGCCGCGAAGCCGGCGCGACCGCCACCGCGCCGAGATAGCCCGCGTCGTGGCGGTCGTGTTCCATCTCTGCGACGCCCCAGGCGGCCGTGCCGCCCTGGCTGTGCCCGTCGACAACCCAGCGCTCGCCGAGGGCGGCCACCGCCGCGCGCGCGGCCGGGATCGAAAAGACGACGTCCTGGGCTTGGGCGATCTTGTTGACGTATTGGTGCGGTCCTTCGGTCCCGAGGCCATGGTAGTCGGTGGCCACGACCGCGTAGCCGGCGCGGACCATCGGGAAGAGGCCCTCCTCGCCGTAGTAGACGTCCTTCATCAGGGACGGCGCGCACTGGCGCGCGACGCCGCTCGTACCGTGCGCCCACGCAATGATGGGCCAGCCGCCCTTGGGCGCCTCGCCCGGCGGGATGAGCACCACCGCGCTCGTCGCGACGTCGCCGCCTGTCGCATTGAGCGAGTGGTAGAGGATGCGCACGGCGCGGACCCCGGGCGGCAGCGCGTAGAGGCGGAAGGCCTCCTGCCGCAGCAGCGCGCCCGGCTTCGTTGCCGCCAGGCTGGGCGGTGTGGCGTAGAAAGGCGTCAGCAGGAGTGCATCGTCCGCCTCCAGCTTCTCGGCCTGGGCGAGGGTGGTCGGCCACGTCTGGGCCAGCGCCGTCGGCGGCGTCAGGGCGACCAGCCCGAACATCACCGCCGCCGCAGCGCGCCGAATCTTACCGTAGGAAAAACGCACCCTCTTATCCTCCCAGCGATTTCTATTCACTCTGTTCACGGAACGATCGACAAAGCCACGGGCCTGTCGACGGCCGCGGCCGGATCGGCGATACGGGACAGAGACGAAATCAAGGACCGAGAGTCGTGGCCGAGCAGTTCAAGACCATCGCACCACAGCACCGCGCCTTCATCGAAAAGCAGCGGGTCTTCTTCGTGGCCAGCGCGGCGCCGGGCTCGCGGATCAATCTCTCGCCCAAGGGCCAGGACAGCCTGCGCGTGCTGGACGAGCGGACCGTCGTCTATCTCGACCTGACCGGCAGCGGGAACGAGACCGCCGCGCATCTGAAGGCGGACGGGCGTCTTACTCTGATGTTCTGCGCCTTCGAGGGCCCGCCGATGATCCTCAGGCTGTATGGCCGCGGACGCGCGCTGCCGCGCGGCGGCGGCGAGTACGAGGCGGTCTTGAAGACGCGTTTCGGCGGTGTCGAGCAGGTCGGCGCCCGGCAGATGATCCAGCTCGACGCCGAGAGCGTGCAGACGTCCTGCGGGTACGCCGTGCCGAACCTGGTCTTCAAGGCACAGCGCCCGGGCCTTGACGCGTGGGCCGAGAAGAAGGGTCCGGATGGCCTCGTCGCCTATCGCGCCGAGCACAACAGGGCCAGCATTGACGGCTTGCCGAGCGGGTTCGTCGAACGGGTCGGCGGGTCCTGATCTAGCGCCAGTCGTTCGGGCCGGGCGGCGGCATGGGCGGGTGCCGGGAGACGAGCCGGGGCTCGTCGGTGTGGGTCCAGAAGTGACCGCTGTGGCCATTGTCGATCTGCAAGAGCTGCACCTTGGCCGGATCCAGCCCGACCATCATCCGCGCGTTCACGCCAAAGATTCGAGGCGGATCGGCGGCCACGGCCTCGATGTGAGTCACGCATCCGCAATTCCGGCAGCGGTGGAAGGCGATCCCCTCGTCGCCCCACTTGTAGACCTCGGTGAAGCTTGGGTCGGGCTGCAAGGTCAGCTCGATCGGAGCGCGGCCATGCAGGTACGCCCAGAGCGCGCCATGGCGGCGGCAGATCGTGCAGTTGCAGTCCAGCACCCACACCGGCGGCGCGGCGGTCTCAAAGCGGACGTCGCCGCAATGGCAGGCGGCCTTCACTCCGCCGCCTTCTCGGCAAGAGCCGCATCGAAGTCGCTTGCGGCGTGGCGCTCGGCCATGGGGTGGTCGCCCCACGGGCGGTTGACGCGAACACCACGCTTCACCGCCGGCCGCTCGCCGATCTGGGCCGTCCAACGTTGAACGTTCTTGTAGCTGGCGACATCCAGGAACTCGCCCGCGCCATACTGCAGGCCGCGCGCCAGTCCGCCGTACCAGGGCCATGCCGCCATCTCGGCGATCGTGTATTCGTCGCCGGCGAGGTACTCGGTCTCGGCCAGCCTGCGGTCGAGGACGTCGAGCTGGCGCTTCACCTCCATGGCGTAGCGGTCGATGGCGTATTCGATCTTGGTCGGCGCGTAGGCGTAGAAGTGGCCGAAGCCGCCGCCCAGGAACGGCGTCGCGCCCATCTGCCAGAACAGCCACGACAGGCACTCGGCCCGGGCGGCCGGTTCTTCAGGCAGGAAAGCGTGGAACTTCTCCGCCAGGTGCAGAAGGATCGCGCCGGATTCGAACACCCGGAACGGTTTCGGCCCACTGTGGTCGACCAGCGCCGGAATCTTGGAGTTCGGGTTCGCCGCCACGAAACCCGAGCCGAACTGCTCGCCGTTGATCGGGATCAGCCAGGCGTCGTACTCGGCGCCCCTATGCCCGGCGGCCAACAGCTCCTCGAACATGATGGTGACTTTCTGCCCGTTCGGCGTGCCCAGCGAGTAGAGCTGAAACGGATGCTTGCCCACGGGCAGCTCTTTGTCGTGGGTCGGGCCGGCGATCGGTCGGTTGATGGCGGCGAACCGGCCGCCGCTCTCCTTGTTCCAGGTCCAGATTTTCGGCGGGACGTATTCGTCGCTCATGGGCTCCTCGGCGCTCGGGAAACTCACGCCACGGTGGCGCTGAGAGGCCCAACCTCGCAAAGCGTGGGCCCAAACGCTAGATTGGCGGCTCCCCGCCACTTTCAAGGCCGGCGACATGCCGCTCGATATCGCCGAATCCGACGCCGTCGCCGCAGCGCGATCCGAAATCGCGCTGCCGCCCGGCGCGCGCGTGCTGGTGGCCATGTCAGGCGGCGTGGATTCGACGGTCACCGCGGCCCTGGTCAAGCGCGCCGGCTACGACGCGGTGGGCGTCACCCTGCAGCTCTACGATCATGGCGCGGCCGTGCGACGCAAGGGCGCGTGCTGCGCCGGCCAGGACATCCACGACGCGCGCGCGGCGGCCGAGGCGATCGGCCTTCCGTACTACGTGCTGGACTATGAGAGCCGCTTCCGCGACGCGGTGATGGAGGACTTCGCCGACTCCTACCTGCGCGGCGAGACACCGATCCCCTGCGTTCGCTGCAACCAGACGGTCAAGTTTCGAGACCTGGTCGACGTCGCGCGCGACCTGGGCGCATCGGCCATGGCGACCGGCCACTATGCCCGTCGGCTCGCACGGGCGGGCGGCGCGGAGCTGCATCGCGCAGTCGATCCGGCGCGCGACCAGTCGTACTTCCTGTTCGCCACGACCCGCGACCAGCTCGACTTTCTGCGCTTCCCGCTGGGCGGCCTGCCCAAGTGGGCGGTGCGTGAAGTCGCGGCCGCGATGGGGTTGGCGGTCGCCGACAAGCCCGACAGCCAGGACATCTGCTTCGTGCCGCAGGGCCGCTACACCACCGTCATCGATCGCCTACGCCCGGGCGCCGCCGGCGAGGGCGAGATCGTGCATCTCGATGGACGCTTGCTCGGCCGCCATGCCGGCGTCACCCACTTCACCGTCGGCCAGCGGCGCGGGCTGAACATCGCCGTGGGCGAGCCGCTGTTCGTCGTCCGTATCGACCCGGAACGCCGCCAGGTCGTCGTTGGCCCGCGCGAGGCGGTGCTGAAGACCGCCCTTCAGCTCACCGAGACCAACTGGCTGGGCGAGGATGCAACCATCGAGGACGCCGCACGCCGCCGCGCGCCCGTGCTCGCGCGCGTGCGCTCGACCCGCCCGCCGGCCCTGGCGCGGTTGGCGTTGGATGACGGTGCGGTCGTCGTCGCGTTCGATACGCCCGAGGAAGCGGTCGCGCCCGGCCAGGCTTGCGTCCTCTACGACGCGGCCGAGCCGTCACGCGTGCTCGGCGGCGGCTTCATCGCGCGCGACTGACGTTGCCTTCGGCCGAAGCGCGCCCCACCTTTTGTCCGCATCCCAGGAGCAACCAATGGCCGACGCCCCCGACCGCGATCCCATCGTCATCGCTGGCTATGCCAGAACCCCGATGGGCGGCTTCCAGGGGGCGCTCGGCAGCGTCAAGGCGACCGAGCTCGGCGGCGCCGCCGTCCGCGCGGCGGTCGACCGGGCTGGGGTTGAGCCGCAGGACATCGACCAGATCGTGATGGGTTGCGTGCTGTCGGCCGGCTTGGGCCAGGCGCCGGCCCGGCAGGCGGGTATGGCCGCCGGCTTGCCGCTGCGCACCGAGGCCACGACCGTCAACAAGATGTGCGGCTCCGGCATGCAAGCGGCGATCCTCGCCCACGACACGCTGGTCGCCGGCTACGCCGACATCATCGTCGCCGGCGGCATGGAGAGCATGACGAACGCGCCATACCTTTTGACCAAGCACCGCGCCGGGGCCCGCATCGGTCACGACCGCGCCGCCGACAGCATGTACCTCGACGGGCTCGAGGACGCCTATGAGCCCGGCAAGCTCATGGGCGCCTTCGCCGAAGAAACGGCCAAGGCCTACCAGATTACCCGCCAGGCGATGGACGCCTATGCGACGCTCAGCCTGACCCGCGCCCGGGCGGCCGTCGAGAGCGGCGCCTTCGCCCGCGAGATCGCGGCCGTGCATGTGGAGGGGCGCGGCGGGACGACCACGGTCAAGGACGACGAGCAGCCGTTGAAGGCCGACCCCGCCAAGATTCCCACGCTGAGGCCGGCCTTCGCCAAGGACGGCGCGATCACCGCCGCGAATGCATCTTCCATTTCCGACGGCGCGGCCGCGCTGGTGCTCACCCGCGCCTCGACCGCCGCGCAGATGGGGCTGAATCCGGTCGCGCGTATCGTCAGCCATGCTGCGCACGCACACGAGCCGGGCCTGTTCACCACCGCTCCCGTGCCCGCGATGCGCAAGGCGTTGGAGCGGGCCGGATGGTCGGTCGACGACGTCGATCTGTTCGAGGTCAACGAAGCCTTCGCGGTCGTGGCGATGATCGCGATGCAGGAGCTGGGCATCCCGCACGACAAGCTGAACGTGAACGGCGGCGCCTGCGCGCTCGGCCATCCCATCGGCGCGTCGGGGGCGCGGATCCTGGCCACGCTGCTTTCGGCGCTCGAGGCGCGCGACGCCAAGCGCGGCCTGGCCAGCCTGTGCATCGGCGGCGGCGAGGCCGTCGCCATGGCCATCGAGCGGCTCTGACGCAACCACATCATCGATGAGGCGCTAGACTGCCGATTCTCACTCCGCGTTCGCGAGGCCGCATGCCTGAGCTCGCCAACTCCGTCACCGACAACGTCGCGCGTCACCGATACGAGCTGACCGAGCAGGGCGTGACCGCTTTTGCCGACTATCGCCTCAGCGAGGGGCTAGTCGAGATTCCGCACGTCGAAACGCCGATCGCCGCGCGGGGCGGCGGCATGGCCGGCCGGCTGATGGAGGGCCTGGTCGAGCACGTCCGCGCCCGACACTTGAAGCTCGTGCCGACGTGCCCCTATGCCGCCGCCTGGCTGAAACGGCATCCCGAGCACGCCGACGTTGTCGCCTGACCGAGGCTTTTCACCCCATCACGTGTGGGACCGCCAGGAAAATCAGGCGGATGCCGAGCGCGACTCCGGCCAGCGCCGTCAGGACGACGCCGGCGATGCGGAAGATGTTCGTCGGGTTCTGTTGCGACAGCCCGAACGCGTGCAGCAGGCGCGCGAGCAGGAAGACGCCGCACAGGATCTCGACCCACAGCCGTCCGCCGCCGAGCAGCTCGAGCAGCGAGACGCTGGCGATGAAGATCGCCGCGTTCTCCGCTAGGTTCCCGTGCCGGCGCACCGCGCGCACCGCGCTGGGCTCGCTCGCCTCACCGACGGAAGGGCCGTGCACGCGCCGCTGGTTGGCGGCGGTGAACATCAACAGCATCTGCAGCATGATCAGGATTCCGGCGGTCAACGCCGAGATCACCGGTGGATTGAGTGTCATGTTGGGCCCCCTGGTTTGCGCCCGGTCAGAACCAATGCGCCGCGGCTGATCACACCTTAGGCTTCTGGAACTTGAAGATGAACTGGTCGACTTTGCCACGCAGCGGTTGGGCGAAGATCGGCGCGGTGTGCGGGTCGTCCGGATTGTGCAGGACGTCGCTCTCGCCGACGAAACGGAAGCCCGCCGCCTCCACCTCGGCCTTCACCGACTCAGGATCGATCCGGTGCAGTGTGTTGGTGTCGCTCAGCCCCGCGCCCGCCGGCGCAACGTAGTCGAGCACGACGTAGTAGCCCCCGGGCTTCAGCGCGGCGAATACCTGCTTGTTGATGACCGCCAGGTCGGCTGGCGCGAAGAAGGGGTCGTGCAGGTCGTGGTAGTTGTCGGAGATCCACACCAGGTCGAGCGGCTCCGGCGGCGCGAACGCGTTCGCCGGGCTGACGAGCGCGGTCACGTTCGCAAAGCCCAGGTAGGGCGTCGCCCCGCTCGACGGCAGCGTCACCTTGCGGAAGTTCGCAACCTCGCTCGGGATGAAGGCGTAGACGTGCCCCTTCGGGCCCACCGCCACGCTGAAGATGCGGCTGAAGTAGCCGGTTCCAGGGATGAAGTCCGCGACCCGCCAGCCGGCCTTCACGCCCGCGAACGCCAGGTCCTGGTCGGGTTTGCGGTTCGCGTCTCGGTCGCGATCATCCTGCGGCCGGGCAGGATTGGCGACCGCAGCGGCGATGTTGGCCGGGATCGTAGCGGCGGCCGCCGCAGCGCCCGTGGAGAGGACAAGCAGGCCGGCGACGGCGACGATTGTGCGTTGGGGCGACATGGCGGGCTTCCAGCGATGAGAGAGGCGACTTCTTGCCGCATAGTCACTTTCGTTGCAATAGTTACTTGTTGAAATCGAGCCCGAATGCGGCGACGTTTGCAAACGAGATGCCCGCACCCTACGCGCTGCCATGTCCGATCGCCCGCACGCTGGATCTCATCGGCGAGCGCTGGACCCTGCTTGTGCTCCGCGATCTGTCCACGAAGGGACCGCGCAAGTTCAAGGACTTCGAGGCGGCGTTTCCGGCCCTCAGTCCGGCCACGCTATCCGCCCGCCTCAAGCGGTTGGAAGCCGAAGGCCTGGTCACGCGGCGGTTCTATGACGAGCACCCGCCACGCGCTGAGTACGTGCTGACCGACAAGGGCGCGAGCCTGCGCCCGGTGCTGCGCGCGCTCCGCGACTGGGGGCTTGAGCACCTGGGCGGCAAGCTACCCGCCTGAGCCCGGCTCCACGAAGGTGTCGATCACGCGCTTTTCGCCGGCGTGATCGAAGGCGACGGTGAGCTTGTTGCCCTCGACAGCGATCACCGAACCGGGGCCGAACTTCTGGTGGAACACCCGATCGCCGATGCCGTATACACCCGTCGCCAAGGGCTCCGAGACCGCGACCAACCGCCCTTCGCCCTCGATGATGTCCTGCCTCGGGCCGGCGCCTCTCGCCTGCGCGCGCCGCCAACCGGGCGACGAATAGCCCGAGCCGAACGTCGGCCCTTCTTCCCAGCGGCTGTGCTGCTCGGTCATCCCGGGCCCGCCGCCATAGTACCCCGTCTCGCTCATGGCCTCGACGTTGGCCAGGGGCAGCTCGTCGACGAAGCGGCTGGGCAGCTGGCTGGTCCAGCGGCCGTAGACCTGTCGGTTCGCGGCGAAGCTGATGCGCGCGTCCTCGCGAGCGCGGGTCAGGCCCACGTAGGCCAGCCGGCGCTCTTCCTCGAGTCCCTTCTCGCCCTTCTCATCCATGCTGCGTTGGCTGGGGAACACGCCTTCTTCCCACCCAGGCAGGAAGACGATCGGGAACTCGAGGCCCTTGGCCGAGTGCAGAGTCATGATCTGCACCGAGTCGTCGCCGGCCTCGCGGTCGAGATCCATGACCAGAGACACGTGCTCGAGGTAGGCCTGGAGGGTGTCGAAACCGCCCATCGACTGCACCAGCTCCTTGAGATTCTCTAGCCGGGTCTGGCTGGTCGGGCCTTTGTCCATGCGCAGCGCATCGGTGTAGCCGCTCTCCTCGAGGATGGTCTCGAGCAGGCGTGGATGCGGCATGGTCGCGCCCAGCGCGCGCCAGCGGTCGAGGTCGCGCAGGAAGTTCGAGACCGCCGTGCGCGTGCGCGGCTGCAGCTCGTCGGTGACGACAAGGCCGCGGGCGGCCTGGCTGGCCGAGATCTGCCGGCCGCGGGCGAATTGCAGCAGGCGGGCGACCGTCGTGTCGCCGATGCCGCGCTTGGGCGTGTTCACGACGCGCTCGAAGGCCAGGTCGTCGTCTTCCGACTGGATCAGGCGCAGGTAGGCGTGCGCGTCCCTGATCTCGGCCCGCTCGAAGAAGCGTGGCCCGCCGATGACAACGTAGGGGATCTGCAAGAGGACGAAGCGTTCCTCGAACGCCCGCATCTGGAACGACGCGCGCACCAGGATCGCCATGTCGCGGTAGCGGCGGCCCTTGCGCTTCTCGCGTTCGATCTCGTCGCCGATCAGCCGGCTCTCGGCCTCGCCGTCCCAGACCCCGCGCACCGCGACCTTCGCGCCCCCCTCGCTCTCCGTCCACAGCGTCTTGCCGAGGCGGCCCTTGTTGGCGGCGATCAGGCCCGAGGCGGCGGCCAGGATGTGCGAGGTCGAGCGGTAGTTACGCTCCAGCCGGATCACCTTCGCGCCCGGAAAGTCGCGCTCGAATCTCAGGATGTTGTCCACCTCGGCGCCCCGCCAGCCGTAGATCGACTGGTCGTCGTCGCCCACGCAGCAGAGGTTGCCGTTGGCCTGCGCCAGCAGGCGGAGCCACAGGTACTGCGCGACGTTGGTGTCTTGATACTCGTCGACCAGAATGTAGCGGAAGCGGCGGTGGTATTCGCCGAGCACGTCCGGGTTGCCGGCAAAGATCGACAGGTTGTGCAGCAAAAGGTCGCCGAAGTCGCAGGCGTTCAGCACCCGCAGGCGCTCCTGATAGAGGCGATAGAGCTCCTGGCCGCGATTGTTGGCGAAGTGAGAGCCCTCCGACGGTGGCAACTTGTCGGGCGTCCAGCCGCGGTTCTTCCAGTGGTCGATCAAGCCGGCGAAATGGCCAGGCGTCCAACGCTTTGCGTCGATATTCTCAGCTTCCAGGAGCTGTTTGATCAGCCGCTCCTGATCGTCGACGTCGATGATCGTGTAGTTGGACTTCAGTCCGACCAGCTCGGCGTGGCGGCGCAGGATCTGTGCCGCGATCGAGTGGAAGGTGCCGAGCCAGCGCAGGCCTTCGGCTTGGCCGCCGATCAGGTCGGCGATGCGCGTGCGCATCTCGCGCGCGGCCTTGTTTGTGAAGGTGACCGCCAGGAGCTCCCACGGGCGGGCGCGGCCGGTGGCCAGGAGGTGGGCGAGGCGAGTGGTCAGCACGCGGGTCTTGCCCGTGCCGGCTCCGGCCAACACCAGCACCGGGCCTTCGGCCGCCTCGACCGCCGTCCTCTGCTCGGGGTTCAGGCCGGCCAGATAATCGCGCGGCGCATCCACGCGGGCGAGGTCGCTGATGCGGGGGATAGGGGTGTCGGACAACCGAGCGCGGCCTCAACCTTGCGAGCTTGATTCCGGAACATATGTAGCACGCGAGACGCGGCGCTTAAGGACGAAAGGCCACGCGGGGTCTTGGAACCGGCGTCCGGCCGCGCCGTTCACCTTCGGTCAGCTACGGGGGCGTGGAGACGATGACATGGTCGACACGCATGAGCCGCCGTCCGTGCGCGAGCACGAACTGCTGGTGCGAATGGGTCTTTGGGTCGTCATCGGCGTCGCCGCGGTGATGGTGCTGGCCGCGCTTGTGGTGTTCACCCACCGGCCGCACACGCCCGAACTCGTTCCCGGCCAGAAGCAGCCGTCGCCGATCGCCTGGTTGGATTTCAGTCAGCCGAGCTGAAGATCGCCGGCCCAGGTCAGCGCTGCGACACGGCAGGCGGAGGCCAGCGGCCGCGGTCCGCGGCCGGCGTCGATCTGCGCAACCACGCTGGTCAGGCTGCAGCCTTCCTCGCTCGCCATACGCGCCAGCGCGGCCCAGAATTCGGGCTCCAGCGCCACTGAGGTCGCGTGCCCCGCGAGGTTCAAGGATCGTTTGCGCAGCATGCGGTCGCGCCCCTCCTTAGGAGTCAGGCCGGTTCGACCACCATCAGTCCGGCGGTGAAGCCGGGACCCATGGTGGTCAGGAGTTGAGGTCCGCGCACGCCTTGATCAAGCGCGTGTCGCAGCACGAAGAGCACGGTGGCCGCCGACATGTTGCCGTGGGCGCGAAGCACCTCGCGCGCGTGTTTGAGATCGCCCCGCTGCAGACCGAAACAGTCTTCGAGCGCGTCCAGCACCTTCGCGCCGCCCGGATGGCAGACGAAGCCGGCGATGTCGTTCAACGCGCCGCCATGCTTGGCCAGGAAGGCGTCGACCACCGGGCGCAGCTCCTCCCGCACCAGGGTCGGGATGTCGCGCGAGAGCAGGACCTTCAGCCCATCGTCGGCCACATCCCAGCCCATGACGTCGAGCGTGTCCGGCCAGGTGTGCTCGCCGGCCGGGCCGAGTCTTGGGGCGTCCATGTAGTCTGACCGACAGCTTACGACGGCCGCCGCGGCGCCATCGCCAAAGAGGGCGGTCGCGATCAGGTTGCTCTTGGAGCGGTCCCGATAGCGGAAGGTCAGCCCGCAGATCTCAACCACCAGCAGCAGAACATGGCTATTCGGCTTCGCCCTGGCGAGCGCCGCGGCGCGCGCAAGGCCCAGCACGCCGCCGGCGCAACCGAGGCCGAACACGGGCGTTCGCTCGACATCGGCCCGAAAGTCCATGCGTCGCATCAGACGGGCATCAAGGGACGGCGTCGCGATTCCGGTCGTGCAGATCGTGACGACCGAATCGATGTCGCGAGTCTTAAGGCCCGCCTCGTCCAGCGCCTTCGCCGCCGCCTCTTCAAGCAGCGCCACGGCGTTCTCGATGAAGGCCTCGTTGCGCTCTGTGAAGCTGTGATCTTGCAGGTACCACTCAAACGGCACGCAGGAATGGCGGGTTTCGATGTCGGCGTTTCGGTAGATCGGGGCCAGCCACTCGTAGGCGGATGAATTCACGCCAAACAACTCCGCCGCGCGGCGCGTGACCTCGTCCTGGTCGAGGTCGATCGGAGGGACCGCCGTGGCGAGCGACACCAACCGGGGCGTGTCCCCCGACATGACGACATCAAACATGAACCGCTTTCAGATCGCTGAGCGCCTAGCTAGTGGGGCTCGAAGCTGAACCCCCAATGAACGTCCGCGCACGTCCCCTCCACAACGCGGGGTCGAGCCTAACCGGGGCCCGTCATCGCCTCCGGCCGCACCAATTTGTCGAACTCTTCGTTGGTGACATAGCCGCCCCCGACGGCCTCTTCGCGCAGCGTCGTGCCGTTGTGGTGGGCCGCTTTGGCGATCTTCGCCGCCGCGTCGTAGCCGATCTTGGGCCGAAGCGCGGTGACCAGCATGAGCGACCGTTCGAGCGAGGCTTCGATGACGTCGCGCCGGGGTTCGATTCCCACCACGCAGTGATCGGCGAAGCTCGTCGAAGCGTCGGCCAGGAGCTTCACCGACTGCAGGAAGTTGTAGGCCATCACCGGGTTGAACACGTTCAGCTCGAAGTGCCCCGACGCGCCGGCGACGGTCATGGTCGCCTGGTTGCCGAACACCTGGGCGCAGACCATGGTCAGCGCCTCGCACTGGGTCGGGTTGACCTTGCCGGGCATGATCGAGGAGCCCGGCTCGTTCTCGGGCAGGCTGAGCTCGCCCAGCCCCGCGCGCGGGCCCGAGCCCAGGAAGCGGATGTCGTTGGCGATCTTGAACAGGGCCGCGGCTGTCGCGTTCAGAGCCCCGTGGCCGAACACCAGCGCATCGTGCGCCGCCAATGCCTCGAACTTGTTCGGCGCGGTGACGAAAGGAAGGCCGGTGATGGCGGCGATCCGCTCGGCCACGGTCTCCGCAAAGCCGATCGGGGCGGTGAAGCCGGTCCCGACGGCGGTCCCGCCCTGGGCGAGCTCGCAAATGCCGGGCAAGGTCACCTCGACGCGCTTGATCGAGTTCTCAACCTGCGTCGCATAGCCGGAGAACTCCTGGCCGAGCGTCAGCGGCATGGCGTCCTGCGTGTGGGTGCGGCCGAGCTTGACGATGCCCTTGAACGCCTCCTGCTTGGCGGCCAGCGCCGCGAGCAGATGGCGGAGCGCAGGCAAAAGGTCGCGTGTAAGCTCGGCCGCGGCGGCGATGTGGATGGCGGTCGGATAGCAGTCGTTCGACGACTGGCTCAGGTTGACGTGGTCGTTCGGGTGAATGGGCGTCTTCGAGCCCATGACGCCGCCCAGCATCTCAATCGCGCGGTTGGCGATGACCTCGTTGGCGTTCATGTTCGACTGCGTGCCCGACCCGGTCTGCCAGACCGAGAGCGGGAACTGGTCGTCGAGCTTGCCGTCGATGACCTCCTGAGCGGCGGCGATGATCGCTTTGCCGAGCTCGGCATCCAGCCGACCGAGCGCTACGTTGGCCTCGGCGGCGGCCCGCTTGATCACGCCCAGCGCCCGGATGATCGAGCGGGGCTGCTTCTCCCAGCCGATCTTGAAGAACTGCAGGCTGCGCTCGGTCTGCGCCGCCCAGTAGCGGTCGGCGGGGACCTCGATCGGGCCGAACGAGTCGGTTTCAGTGCGGGTTGCGGGCATGGGCGGTGCGACTCCGCGATCGGCTGGCGGGAGGGGTCTAGTCGCCCGCGCGCAGGCGGGCAATGCCGTCCCTTAGAAGAACCCGGCCGCCGCGCGCAGCGCGATACGGGCCCCGGCTCGGTCGGCTTCGCCGAGCGCACCCAGCCGGCGCTTGATCTTGGCGACGGCCAGGGTCGCGAGCTTGGAAGCGCGGATGGTCGACGGCGCGGGAAGGCCGGCGGCCGTCTGATCGGCGACCGGGATGTCGCCGAACCGATGGTCCTTGTCGGCGGCGGTGATCATCGCCACCCAGACGAGGCCGGTCGAGCGTTCGAACTCCGGCGTCGAGACGATGAGCGCGGGCCGGCGCTTTGCCTCGGCGCCCTCTCCGATGCTGACGGCGACGACGTCGAAGGGTCGGTACAGCGCGCTCATAGGTTCCCGTAGGCCGCCGCGTCGGCCGGTGAGCTCCACTCGGCGAACGACGCCAGCGTGTCCTCATCGGTCTGAGGGGGGAGCTTGTCGATGATCACGCCAGAGTCGGTCACGCGGTAGCGCACCACGTCGCCGGGCTTCAGATTCAGCCGCGCGCGAAGCTCGCGCGGGATCACCGTCTGAGCCTTGGACGTGAGCTTGGATAGGAAAATCGCCATAGACCGCCCCCGTCTTACTCTCTTACCTCCTACCACTCCGCAGCGGCCGATCAAGCCGGTCGGACGCTTTGTCGCAAACCCTAGCCGCTCCAGGGCGCGAGCGCCCCCCACAGCAGCAGCTGGGCCGCGAACGCGGCGAAAACCACCGTCGTTACCGTGAAGCGAAACTTACGCCAGATCGACCATGAGTCGAGCCGACGCCCCCCGCGCCAAACCACCGGTGTCAAAGCTAGCAAGAGCACGGTCAGCATGGCGCCGACAAGGGCGCAAGACGAAGCGACGATCACAAAAGGGCCAGGCCAGCCGTAGACGATCCTTCCGACGTCGCCGGACCCCGCCGCCCAGGCCGCGAAGCTCGCCATGGCGACCAACCAGAGGACCGAGACAGTGGTCTGCACCAGGCTCGCGCGCGCCTGGGTCGGCGTCTCGCGCGACTCCCGTCGATCCCGCACGGCCAGCCCGACCAGCGTGGCGATCGCCGCCAGGGCCGCCAGCGCGGACATCACCGCCAGCGTGCTCGCCCGGTCGATCACGCCGACGCGGTCGAAGGCCGTCGTCCCTGCCGGGTCGAACCAGCGCACCGCGCGCCCGTTCCTGATCTCGAACGCTGTGGTCTCGCCGCCATCGACGCTGCGGAAGTGGCCGGGCGGGCCGTCGGGATACCAAGCCTGAACGTCGCCCGGGCCAGGTGTGAGCAGACGGCCGTCGTCGCTGACGGAGATGTTGGCTTGGCCGAGCAGCATGAACACGAACTTCTCTAGCCCGTGGTAGGCGCGGCGGTCGTTGACGTAGGTCCCGGCATAGACGTTGCGGTCGTCGACCACGGCCGGATCGCCCGGATGCGGCGCGGCGGGGAGCGGCGCGTAGAAGCGCTCGACGATCCGCTGCGGCAGCGTGCCGGTCAGGAGCGGTCCGGTGTCGGTGTTGGTGGTGACGAAGATCCCAAGGTTGAGGGCCGGGACCGTGACCAGGCTGGAGTGGAACCACAGCGTGTCGCCGCCGTGGCCCTGTCCGCGGAAGCCGCCGGGCAAGGCAAAGTCCATGAAGCCGTCGTCCCAGCCGTTCACGCCTGCGGCGTTCGCGAACGATATGGTGCGGAAGCCGGCGGCGGTCGCGGGACCATAGATGGTGGCGCCGTCGATCTGGCCGCCGTTCAGGATCATCAGCATGTAACGGGCCATGTCCCCGGCGGTCGACGAGGCTGCACCGGCCGGCGCCCCTTGCGTCACATATTCGAAGGTCTGCGGCCGCCAGCTGCCGCCTGCCCAGCGGTAGCCGGTAGAGAGGTCGGCGGCGAGCGCGGCCGGCATGGGCCGGGGCAGGTCCGCCCGCGCCGGATAGGGCTCCCTGAACGTCGTGTGGGCGAGGCCGAGTGGGCCGGTGATCTCGCTCTCGATCAGGTCCTGGTAGGGGTGGCCGTTGACATAGGATGTCGCCTCGCCGGCCAGCATCGCGCCGTAGTTGGAGTAGACGCTGACTTGGCCGGAGGGCCTGACCCGCCTGGGCCGCTCCTCGCGCAGGTAGTCGGCGAGCGGCCGGATCCGGTCGGGGTTCTTCTCGAACAGCTGGCCCAGCGTTCGGTCCTCGAAGCCGCCAGAGTGGCTCATCAGGTCGCGCACCAGGATCGGTTGCGCAAAGCCCTGGTCGGGAATCTGCAGCGGTTCGGGCAGATACAGGTTGATCGGCGCCGAGAGCCGCATCCGCCCGGCTTCGACCTCCTTCATCACTGCGATCCAGGTGAAGGTCTTCGAAAGCGAACCGATGCGGAAGAGGGTGTTGTCGGGATCGACGGCGCGACCCGGGGCGGCGAAGCCGTAGCCCTTCTTGAGCACCACCTGGCCGTTCTGGACGACGGCGACGGCGGCGCCCGCGATGTGGCCGGTGGTCATCGCCTCGCGCACGACGCCGTCGACCAAGGCCTCGAGCTCGGCGGGCGGAATCGGAGCGCCTGGCGCGAGCCGCGGTCCGCTCGCCGGTTGGGTTGCCGCCGGCGCGGCGGCAACGCGCGTCTGCGGCGCTGGCGCCGGATGCCGGGTTGGCGTCGGGCGCGCCGAGGAGGTGGCGATCTGCGGGGGGACTTGCGCCGGGCTCGCGCCGCCCAAGGCGCCAGCCGCGCCCAGGGTCAACACCATGAGGGCTTTGAGCATCGGGCGCATCGGCACACTCGGGCGGTTGGACTTCTGTCTTACGGGCTCGGACCGACGCGCGGAAGCTGCGTTCAGGGGGATGACGCGAAAGAGCGCAACGGCATGTCCGGCGCGGCAGCCGGGCCGATCCACAACTGCGGCTCCGACGGTGGCGAAACGCCGTTGTCCTGCTCGCGCTTGGCGACGCAGGCCTGCACCGCGCGCCCGAGCGCCGGGAAGTCGTGGGCGGTCGGCAGCTCGTCCAGCACGCAGCTGTCGAAGTAGGTGTATCGGTCGGATTCGCTGCAGCCGAACGAGGTCCGATCGGGCCGCGCGGCGGTCAGAACCAAGCGGTTGGGCGACGAGAGGGGCGGGATGAAGGCGCCCGAGAAGCAGGCTGACACCACGACCACTGTCGGCCGCTGGCCGCAGGCGTCATCGATCATGCCGGCGACGCCGGCTGAGGTAAAGACGTTGGGGCCGAGCACGATCATCCCGTCCGGCCCGCCGTGCGAGGTGATGTAGACCAGGCAGCCGTCAGTCGCCTGCGCCGCCAGCCTGGTGAGCGTGTCGGCCATTACGCCAGGGATCGCCGGCAGGACGCCCTGCTGGGTCGGATAGTCCTCGGGATGCACGGAGAACTGCGCCATGTGGGCGGGGGAGAACCCGGCCTTGGCGAAGGCGAGCGCCAGATCGCGGCGGGCGTTGTCGAACACCTCCGAGCGGGCCCCCGAGTGCGCGTGGTCGTCGCCGGCCACGAAGATCGCCACCCAGTTGGAGAAAGCCCCTGCCCGCGCCGGCGGCCCCGCGATGGTCAGCGCCGCCGCGACCGCGAGCAGAAGCGCGTTCAGCCCCCGCACGCGCCAGCGCGTCCCGAGCTCACTTGTAGTTCTTGAACGGCGTGGGCAGCGCCGTGCCGGTCGCCTTCGCCAGCAACCGCCCTTCGCCGTCGTAGAGCTCGCCCTCGGTGAAGGCGATGGTCTTGCCCCAGCGCACCACCCGCCCGACGCCGCGCATCGGTCCAGGCATGCCCGGCCGGAAGAAGCTGGTCTTCATCTCCAGCGTCGGCGCAACCGCCGTCATGCCCGACGCCACCATGCAGGCCACCGACATCACCTCGTCCAGCATGGCGCAGAGGTAGCCGCCCTGAATCTGCTTCATAGGGTTGGCGTGCAGCTCGGCCTTGGCCTCGAACGCGACCTCGACCGTCTTGGTCGCCTGGTTCACGCTCATCATCCTGTAGCCGAGGTTCTGCGAGCCGGTCGGCTGGTTCTTCGTGCGCAGGAAGCGCTGGAGGATGGCTTCGTCGGTGAGCGGCTCCGGCGTGACGGTGGCGTCGGTCAAGGCGTCACTTCTTTCTGAACTGGTCGAGCGAGACCACTTTGGGCTCGTCGGAGGGGGCGGATGGACGGGGTTTGCCTTCGACTGGCGCCGGTTTGGCTGCCGGCTCGGGCTTCGGCATGGCGGCGGCCGGCTCCATTTCGGGCGCCTCGAACTGCAGCGCGAACTGCACGCTCGGATCGATGAACCGGGTCACGGCGGTGTAGGGGATCGAGAGCCGCTTCTCCTGGCCGGCGAACTTCAGCGTCACTGAGAAGAAGGTTTCGCCCGGCGCAAGGTCCCAGAATTCGTGCTGCAGGATGATCGACATCTCGTCCGGGTAGAGCGCCAGGATGTCGGGAGGCCCGGAAACCCCCGGCGCGCCAGTCTTGAACGTGATGTAGAAGTGATGGTCGCCGGGCGGTCCCGTCGGCGTCGCCGCGCGCTTCAGCGCCGCGCGCACGACGCCCCGCAGCGCCTCCTGCATCAGGTGCTCGTAGTGCATCAGGTCTTGCGGCGGCTTGTCTTGGGCCATGGCGAAGGACTGCGGAGGAAACTTAGCGAAAAGGCCGCAGAAGGTAACGCGCGCCCGCACGCGCGGCCAAGCCGGATAATCGTGATTTGAAGACGAAAGTGAGGGAAGTGGGGGCTTCTGTTGCCAGGCGCCCCCGAGCCCCGCCTAGCGCTGCTAAGACGCTAGGACTTTAGATCGAATACGTCCGAACCGCATTACGCGGCGAGGGCGTACTCTGGAGCGAAGTTATCGTTCGCATTTAGTTTATGGCCCGAAACGGTGAGCCACGCCGGGAGAAAGCAACGCCTTTAGACGTCTGTCGATGCTGATCGGCCCCGTGAGAACCCCGCCGATAACGCGGAGGGAAGGGAAATGGTGGAGCCGCCGGGAATCGCACCCGGGTCCAGTCCGCTTATTGCGCGCGCGTTTATCTCCATAGTCCGGACGAGAAGCCCGAACGCTCTCAATATAGGCGCGATCCCTTGCCGATAGAAGAACGCCCTGGCGCTTGCGGTCCTTGCATGGTCGTGCTAATTTCTGAACATGCGTTCAGAAATCCCAACAGGCGATCAGCCGAAGGTCAGCTTCATCGAGCAGGCCAGGCGCGCACAGATCATCGACTGCGCGATCGATGCGATCGCCGAACTCGGCTTCGCCCAGGCGTCGCTGGCGCAGATCGCCAAGCGGGCGGGGGTCTCGGCGGGCGTCATCCTCTATTACTTCGCTGGCAAGGATGAGCTGATCCGGGCGGTCGTCCGCCACGTGTTCGCCAAGGGGGTCGAGCTCATCACCCCGGCAGTCAACGCCGAGGAGACCCCGCGCGATGCGCTTCGCGTCTTCATCAGGGCCAACGTCGACTTCTTCGCTCACTATCCCAACTACGGCCGCGCGGTGATGAACATTACCCGCTCCGGCGCCGCCGAGCGCGCGTTCGATCCGTCGTTCGACCAGCCCCGCGAGACGGGGTTCCGCGCCATCCTCGAGTGGGGGCAGCGGACCGGCGCGTTTCGCGCCTTCTCCGCCGACGTGATGGCGGCCAGCATTATCGAGGCGCTCGACATCATTCCCAAGCGGCACGCTGCCGATCCGGACCTCGATCTCGCCGCCTACGCCTCCGAGCTCGTCGAGTTGTTCGACCACGCCACCCGCGCCGATTCGCCCGCTAAGGAGTAAGCGATGAAGACCCTCTTCCAATCCGCCAGCGTGCTCGTGGCCGACCTGGCATCGACCTTCGTCTTCCTCGCAGTGCTCCTGTTGTCGCCGCACTTTCCCGCCGCGATCAGGGCGCAAGCCGTTCCGATCGGCATCTGCGCCGGCATCGCTTTCGGCATCGGCCAGATCGTCTGGGAATACGCGCGCAAGAAGCCGATCGGCGCGATCCAGTGGGTGAGCCTCTTCCTCGTGATCGCGTTCGGCGGCGCGTCTCTGGTCACCCACGATCCGCGCTTCGTCATGGTCAAGCCCAGCCTGATCTACGTGATCGTCGGCGTCGTCATGCTCAAGCCGGGTTGGATGAACCGCTACCTGCCGCCGGAGGCGCAGATGTACGTGCCCGACCTGGGCGTCGCCTTCGGCTTCGTCTGGGCGGGCCTGATGTTCCTGTCCGCGGCGCTCAACCTGGGGGCCGTCCTCGTGCACCTGAACGTCATCGAGTGGGCGTCCTTCATGTCGATCTACGCGATCGCGTCGAAGGCGAGCCTGTTCCTGATCCAGTACACGATCATGCGCTTCGTGGGCGTCCGCCGTTATCGGGCGCGCGAGGCCACGGCCGCGGCTACCGGAGCGGCGCCGGCGAACGCCTGATCGCGTCGGGCCGTGGTACAATGTCTTCGACGTAGCAGCGATGGAGGCGACCGTGGCGGGCGGCGCGAGCGCTCTTCGACAGGACTTCGACGCGGACGTCCACGTCGCCCGCATGCGCGAGGACGGCTACACCATCGTCGAGAACTACATGGATGCTGACCAGCTGGCCGGGTTCCGCGCCGGCGTCGAGCCGCTGCTCGGCCACTACCGCGGCCGCAACACCTTCGAGGGCCGCACGACCGAACGGGTCTACACCCTGGTCGCCCGCGGCAAGGTCTATGAGGACATCGTCGGCGACCCTCGCCTGATGGCCATCATCGGCGCGTTCCTCAAACCGAACTTCCTGCTGTCGGCGAGCCACGCCATCTGCATCTACCCCGGCGAGCTGGCGCAATCGCTGCACACCGACGATGCCTTCTACCTCGTGCCGCGCCCCCGGCCCGCGCTCGCGGTCAGCGTCATCGGCGCCATCGACCCCTTCACCGCCGAGAACGGGGCCACGCGCCTGATCCCGGGCAGCCACAAGTGGGGGCCGGAGGAGGTGCAAGCCGTCCGCGAGGGCCGCATGGCCGCCAAACCGATCCCGCTCGAGATGCCGGCGGGCGCCATCGCCGTCTTTCCGGGCACGGTGGTGCATGGCGCAGGAGCGAACACGAGCGGCAAGCCCCGGCTGGCCTACACCAACCAATATTGTGAGCCTTGGCTGCGGACGCAGGAGAACTTCTACCTCGCCGTCCCGCGCGAGCGGGTCGCGGCCATGGCGCCCGAGGTGCAGACCCTGCTCGGCTACGCGATCACCCCGCCGTTCCTCGGCATGGTCACCGCTTCCCACCCGGCCAAGACGCTGGACCCGTCCTGGACGCCGGCGATCGTGCGCCAGGCAGTAGAGTAACGGGCGGGCTCAGAGGCCCTTCAGCCACGCCACCAGCCGCTCGTTCACTTCGGCCGGGCGCTCCTGCTGGGTCCAGTGGCCGCAGCCGGGCAGGATGTCGGCGCCGCGGAGGTCGGGGAGCTCGTGGCGCATGGCGGCCACGATATCGCGGCGGCCCATCATCGAGAGCACCAGATCCCGCTCCCCGCCGATGAAGAGCGCGGGCTGGCGGATCTGACGGCCGGAGAACCCCTGGAGCCAGATGAAGTCGGCGTCGTGGTTGCGGTAGCGGTTGATCGGCCCGCGGAACCCAGAGCCCTCGAACTCGCCGACGAAGTAATCGAGGTCGGCCGGCGTGAGCCAGGCGGGGAACGGGTCGGGGTCAGGCAGCCGTTCGAGCAGGGTCGCGCCCACCGGCTTGTCGGTGGGCCAGGTCCCGTCCGGCGCATCGCCACAGATCGCGTAGTAGAAGCGGCGGAGCCCATTGCGCACGTCCCGCTCCATCTCGCGCTCGGCCACGCCCTCCGCCTGGAAGTACTGCTGGTAGAAGAAGCGGCCGCGGCTGGTGAACAGCTCCTCGAAAAGCTCACGGAAGGAGCGGGTGGGCGCGCCGGCGTAGGGCACCGAGAGCCCCGCGACCGCGCGCACCTTGTCGGGCCGGGTCAGCGCCGTGTTCCAGACGATCGGCGCGCCCCAGTCGTGGCCGACGACCACCGCCGGCGCTCCGGGGCTCAAGGCGTCGATGACGCCCACGACGTCGCCCACCATGTGCTCCATGGCGTAGTCGGCGACCGCGTGCGGCTTGTCCGAACCGCCATAGCCGCGCACGTCGATGGCGCAGGCGGTGAAGCCGGCCTCGGCGATCGGCTGCATCTGATGGCGCCAGGAGTACCAGCTCTCGGGAAACCCGTGCACCATCACCACCAGCGGGCCTTGGCCCTCGACCGCGCAGCGCAGCTTGACCTCGCCGGCGTCGATCATGCGGAACTCTGGCATCGCCTAGACGGTCTCCTCTGAGCCGCGTTCGATGGAAAGCACCCCCGTGCGCGACACCTCGACGAGGCCGAGCGGCCGCATCAGGTCGGTGAACTTGTCGATCTTGGACGGCGCGCCGGTGATCTCGAAGATGAAACTCTCGCTCGTGGTGTCGATCACCCGCGCGCGGAAGATGTCGGCGAGGCGGAGCGCCTCCACGCGCTCGGCGCCGGTCCCGCGCACCTTGACCAGGGCGAGCTCACGTTCGACGCCGTTCGGGTCTTTGCTCACGTCCTGCACGTAGCGGGTCGAGACCATGTTCTTCAGCTGCGCTTCGATCTGCGCCAGCACGTGCGGGGTGCCGCGGGTGACGATGGTGATGCGGCTGGTGTGGGCGTTGTGGTCTGTCTCGGCGACCGTCAGGCTCTCGATGTTGTACCCGCGCGCGGCGAAGAGGCCGACGACGCGATGCAGGACGCCCGGCTCGTTGTCGACCATGACCGCAAAGGTGGCGAGCGCCTCGGCCTCGGCGTCGCGCGTCATGTCATAGGCCGAGGCCGGCGGTTCGGTCGTCATTGGCGTCCCAAAGGCCCTTGCTCGAAGGCTCGTGAACGCTCCTTAGACCAGCTTCCGCCCCGCCTCGTCTATCGCCTGTCCGAGATCGGGCGCGTCCTCGCCGAGAAGCATCTCGTTATGCGGCCGGCCGGAGGGGATCATCGGGAAGCAGTTCTCCGCCTGCTCGACGCGGCAATCGAGGATCACCGGCACGGGCGCGTCGATCATCTCCTTGATCAGGCCGTCGAGCTCGTCGGGCCGCTCAGCGCGCAGGCCCAGGCCGCCGTAGGCCTCGGCCAGCTTGACGAAGTCGGGCAGGCTGGCCGAATAGGAGTGGCTGTAGCGCTCGCCGTGCAACAGCTGCTGCCACTGGCGCACCATCCCCATCCACTCGTTGTTGATGATGAAGATCTTGATCGGCAGGTCGTGCTGAACGGCGGTCGACATCTCCTGCATGGTCATCTGCACGCTGGCCTCGCCGGCGATGTCGATGACCAGGCTGTTCGGGTGGGCGAGCTGCACGCCGACGGCCGCTGGCAGGCCATAGCCCATGGTGCCGAGGCCGCCTGAGGTCATCCAGCGGTTCGGCTCCTCGAAGCGGTAGAACTGCGCCGCCCACATCTGGTGCTGGCCGACTTCGGTGGTGATGTAGACGTCGCGGTCCTTGGTCAGCGCGTAGAGCCGCTCGATGGCGTGTTGGGGCTTGATGACGGTGTCGGACGGCCGGTAGCGCAGGCACTGGCGCGCGCGCCAGGCGTCGATCCGCGCCCACCAGGCCTTGAGCTTGTCGCGCGAGCCTTTGCGGCCCTCCGCCTTCCAGACCGCGATCAGGTCGGCGAGCACGCTTGCCGCATCGCCCAGGATGGGCACGTCGACGCGCACGTTCTTGTTGATCGACGAGGGGTCGATATCGACGTGGATCTTCTTCGACTCCGGCGAGAACGCCGAGAGCAGGCCGGTCACGCGGTCGTCGAAGCGCGCGCCCAGGCACACCATCACGTCGCAATCGTGCATGGCGTGGTTGGCCTCCCACATGCCGTGCATGCCGACCATGCCCAGCCAGGCGGGATCCGATGCCGCAAACGCGCCCAGCCCCATCAGCGTCGAGGTCACCGGCGCGCCGGTCAGCGCGGCGAACTCGCGCAAGAGCGCGCTCGCCTGCGGGCCGGCGTTGATGATGCCGCCGCCGGTGTAGAGCAGCGGTCGCTTGGCCTCGGCGATCAGCGCCACCGCTTCGCGGATGCGGGCCGGGTCGGCCTTCGTGCGCGGGGCGTAGATGTGGGCGAAGCGCACCTCGGAAGGAGGCTGGTAGGCCGCGCGAGCGAACTGCACGTCCTTGGGGATGTCGACCAGCACCGGGCCAGGACGGCCGGTCGTTGCGATGTGGAAAGCCTCGTGGATCGCGCGGCTCAGGTCCTCGGCCCGCTTCACCAGCACGTTGTGCTTGGTGCAGGCGCGGGTGATGCCGACGGTGTCTGCCTCCTGGAAGGCGTCGGAGCCGATCAGGTGGGTGGGCACCTGGCCGGTCAGCACGACCAGCGGGATCGAGTCCATCAACGCGTCGACGATGCCAGTGATGGTGTTGGTCGCGCCCGGGCCGGAGGTGACCAGGACAACGCCGGGCCGGCCGCTCGAGCGTGCGTAGCCTTCGGCGGCGTGCGCCGCACCCTGCTCGTGGCGCACCAGCACGTGGCGCAGGCGCGGCTCGTCGAACAGCGCGTCGTAGATCGGCAGCACAGCGCCGCCGGGATAGCCGAACAACACGTCCACGCCCTGGTCGACGAGCGCGCGCACGACGATCTGCGCGCCCGTGAGTGTCTCCACGTCGGCGGTTTGCGCGGCGGTTTCGGGCTGGATGTCGGAGGGGCTGGTCATGGCTGGATCTCTGGGATTTTAGGCAAAGAAAAAGGCCCCCGGGAGGGCCTTCGGACACGCGACCAATCGCGATGTGAGCAGAGTCACACCGTTTGCGGTCGCCTTACGACTACGAGGATCAGATCGCGCACGGGCGATGCTCCCTAAGAACAGACGCGCTTGAAATCGCATGCTGCGCGCGAAGGGTCAAGGCGCGGTTAAGGCCAACCCCTCGACGCTTGCGACCCCGAGCGCCTAGGTACAACTTGCCAAGCGGAGTGTGAGTGGGGGGCGAGAGACTTGCAGAAGCTGGGGCTTGACCTTTCGCGCCGCGGACTGCTGACCAGCGTCGCGGCCGGGTCAACTTTGGCGATCGGACCGGCGTCCGCCGCGACGGCTGAGGACGCCTGGGCGGCAGCCGAAGGCGCACAGGCCGCTCTCGTGGCGCAAGTGCGGGCCGCCCTCAAGGCCGCCCAGGGAACCAAGCTGGTTCTGCTGGGCACGGGCGGCGGCCCTGTGCCAGGACGGCTGCGTCGCATGACCTCGCACCTCATGCTGTGTAACGGCGCGGCCTATGTTCTGGATTGCGGGCTTGGGGTGACCAATCAGTTCGCCCGCACTGGGACGACCTTCAAGGCAGTTCGCGCCATCTTCATTACCCACCACCATCCCGACCACAACATTGAGTACGGTCCTTTCCTTGTGATCGGCTGGGTCCGAGGCTTGCTCCAGAGCGTGCGCGCCTTTGGCCCGCCCCCGCTGTCGCAGATGACCGAAGACTTCTTGCGGTCCCAGAAGGTGACGATCGACTTCTGGGCCGAGGACTTCCAGACGCCGCCATTGGAGATGATTGAGGTCCACGATTTGCCGACGGCGGGACCGGTGATGCAGGACGAGAACGTCAAGGTGACGTCTGTGCTCGTGCAGCATCCGCTAGTGACACCGGCCTACGGCTATCGCTTCGACTTCCACGACCGCTCGATCGCCTTCTCGGGCGACACCGTCCCGTTGGACGCGGTGGCGCAGATGGCCAAGGGAGCGGACGTGCTTGTCCACGAGGCGATCAACTTCGTCGCAGTCGAAGCGTCCGAGCGCCGCCTGCTGGAGCAGGGCCTCCTGCCCGCCTCGATCGAGGCCGTCATGCATCACATGCACGACGACCACTCGCCAGCGGAGGAGGTCGGGCGGATAGCCCAGGAGGCCGGCGTCAGGACTCTGGTGCTCTCGCACCTCTCGCCGGGCGATGCGAGCGTCAGCGACGCTGATTGGCGCGCGGCTGCGGCGCAGTTTTTCAAAGGCGAGATCATCGTCGGACACGATCTCATGGTGATCTAGCGCCCGACCGCTACCCCGCCCTCAACGACCAGCGTGGACTAAGCCCTCGCTGAGCGCCCGCCACTGACCCTCCGACTCCAGCGTCTCGATCCGCGGCCAGTCCGGGGTCTGGTTGCGGAACCACGTCAGCTGGCGCTTGGCGTAGCGGCGGGTCGCCTGTTGCGCGGCGGCGAGCGCCTCGGCGGCCGAGAGCGCAGGATCGGCGAGCTCGCGCAGGCCAACCGCCTTCATCGCGGGCGCCCGCGGGTCGGGGCCACGGGCCATGAGCGCGCACGCCTCCTCGACCGCCCCGGCCGCGACCATGCTGACGAGGCGCTCGTCGATGCGGGCGTAGAGGACGTCGCGCGGCGGCTCAAGCACGACGGCGCGCCAGGAACCGGGCGCGAGCGCCGGCCCGGTGTCGGCCTGCCAGGCGCTGAGCGGGCGGCCGCTCGCTTGGCCGACGGCGAGGGCGCGCGTCAGGCGCTGGCGGTCGCCGTGGGCGATACGGCCCTCGGCTAGCGCATCGACCGCGCGGAGCGCGGCGCGAAACGCCGGCTCTCCTTCGGTGTCGAAGGCGTGCTCGGCGGCGCGGCGCGCGCCGGCGGGCACAGCCGGGATGTCGGCGAGGCCGACGGTCAGCGCCCGGAAATAGAGCCCCGTGCCTCCGACGACGATGGCCGGCGCGCCGCGCGCCGCAATGCCGGCGAGGACTTCGCTCGCGGCCCTGAGCCAGTGGCCCACCGACCAGCCGTCGGCGGCGTCGGCGACCCCGAACAGGTGATGGGGGGCCAGCGCCGCTTCGGCCGGCGTCGGCCGCGCGCTCAGGACCCGAAGACCGCGGTAGAGCTGCAGGGCGTCCGCATTGACGATTTCGCCGCCGATCTCCTGAGCGAGCCGGAGCGCCAGCGCGGACTTGCCGCTTGCCGTGGGGCCGGCGATCAGCCAGATGCGGGCCTCCATGCTGGTCGTCCTCACCCTCGTCGCGCCGGACCTCGATAGCCTGGAAGAGGTCATCCCGCACACCCTGGAGGCGATGGCCGGCGTCGGCTGCACGATCGAGGACTCCGACATCCTCGGCGACGGCGCAGCGGATTTCGTGGTCGATCACGGCGATCCGGCGGTCATCCGCCGCGCCGCCGAGGGGGCGCTGGCGCGGCATCCGATCGACGTCTGCGCCCAACCGCTGGCCCACCGGCGAAAGCGGCTGCTGGTCGCCGACATGGATTCCACCATCATCGACAAGGAGTGCCTCGACGAGCTCGCGGAGTTCGCCGGTGTGCGCGAGCAGGTCCAGGCCATCACCGAGCGGGCCATGCGCGGCGAGATCGAGTTCGCGCCGGCGCTCAGGGAGCGGGTGGCGATGCTGGAGGGGATGGCGGTCGCCGAGCTCGAGCGCGTGTACGCCGAGCGGATCAACCTCAATCCGGGCGCGCGCACGCTGGTGCGCACCATGGCCGCCAACGGGGCGCGTTGCGTTCTGGTCTCCGGCGGCTTCGACGTCTTCACCCGCCGCGTGGCGAGCGATGCCGGGTTCCACCTCGACCGCGCCAATCGGCTGATCGAGGTAGGCGGCAAGCTTGCCGGCACGGTCGAAGAGCCAGTGCTGGGGCGCGAGGCCAAGCTGGCCGCCCTGCTCGAGGAAGCGGCGGCTTTTGGCGTCGAACTCATCGACACGCTGGCGGTGGGCGATGGGGCCAACGACCTCGAGATGATCAAGGCCGCGGGGCTGGGCGTCGCCTATCGCGCCAAGCCGATCGTCGCCGAGGCGGCCGGCGCCCGCGTCGACCACGCCGACCTGACCGCGCTGCTCTACTTCCAGGGCTATTCGGCCGACGAATTCGTAACCGACTGAGACAAGGCTTGAGTTGCCGCTCGCGCCGGCGCGCCACTAAGCCGGTGGCATGATCTTCCCGCGTCCGGTCCGCGCCGTCGTCTTCGACATGGACGGCCTTCTGATCAACTCCGAGGTCGTGATCCGGGACGCCATGATGGCGACCGCGCGCGACATGGGCGTCGAGCTCCCCAACGACGTCTTCATCCGCATGGTCGGTCTGACCTATGCGGCCAGCGATGCGGTGGCGCAGGCGCACTTCGGCCCTGACTTCCCGCTCTCCGACTTCAACGCCGAGGTCTGGCGCCGCGCGCAGGCGGTGTTCGAGGTCGAGGACATCCTCAAGGATGGCGTCAGGGAGATCGTTGACCACCTGGAGGCCGCGGGGATCCCGCGCGCAGTCGCCACCTCGTCGTCGCACGACACGGTTCGCCGGCATCTGGCGCCCTCGGGCATCTACGCGCGGTTCCAGACCATCGTCGCCCGCGGCGACTACGAGCGTGGCAAGCCGCACCCGGACCCCTTCCTGCTCGCCGCCGAGCGCCTCGGCGCCCGGCCCGCCGACTGCCTGGCGCTCGAGGACTCCCACAACGGCGTCCGCGCCGCCCACGCCGCCGGCATGATGACGGTGATGGTCCCCGATCTGCTCGAACCCACCGAAGAGATGCGCACCCTCTGCCTCGCCATCGCCGACACGCTGCATGACGTGCTTGCGGCGCTGAAAGGGAGCGACTGAGGCCCCTTCTCTTCCGCTCATCCCCGCGAAAGCGGGGACCCAGGCTTTCACCACGAGCAACGAGCGGTTCGGTACTAGCGCCCGGCGATCGGCTGCTCCGGCATCCCCCTAGAAGAACACGTACGACCGCACGACCACGTTCTTCCGGCACCGGGCGTCCGGGGCCGCCGTGGGGTCGACGCTGGCGGTGTGGAAGGACCAGCGGGAGACGGAGCCGTCGGTCTCAGAGTCGTAGCACTTCAGCATTGAGACCTCGGTCGAGGTCTGCCTGGGGAACCAGTACCACTCGTGCCCTGGCCGGTAGGTGAAGCGCGTGGTCTCGCCGACGCGGTCGTCGTAGATGCGATAGTTGTTGATGTAGGGCTGGTCGGCGAACGAGGGCCAGGCGCAGAGCACGAACGGGTACTGCTCGACCGTCTCCATCGGCTTGGCGAGGTTGGTGGACATGAAGCGCCGCGACATCTTCGCGTCCGCCTCGTCCTCGCTGTAGCGCACCTCGCGGCCGAAGTTGCGCAGGTTCCTGGTGAGCAGCTCGCGACAACGCCCGCGGCCTGAGTTGTCGTTCAGGTCGTTGTGCACCAGGTTGGCATAGCCCGCGTTCACGCCCGGGTTCTTCGCCTCCTGGTTCTCCGTGCGGTCGCCCGCGTAATCCTTGTCGAAGATGTCGTGGTTGTAGACCAGGGCGTCGGTAGCCCCGGGGAAGAAGTCGAGCAACAGCTGCTCGATCTCCGGGTAGAAGACGCGCTCGACCTCCGCCGCATCGTAGAAGTTGGCGCACTTGGACTGAAGGTGCGCCAGCGAGACGCCAAGCCGGTCCATGCACTCGGGGCTCTCAGGGCTGAGGCCGGGGTAGTATTCGCCGATGCGCCGGGCGTCGCGCATCACCTGCGGGAAGTAGAGGTTGCGCTTGCCGTTGTTGCGCTCGTTCTGGCGCATCGCCTTTGCGTCTTCGGCGCGCGCCGGGTCGCGCCACAGGGCGTTGGACGAGACGAGCGAATAGGTCGGCCGCTCGTGGATCGTGTAGGGCAGCGGCAGCGCTAGGCCGCCCTCGGGCGCCTCGACGTCGCGCGCGCGGATATCGGCCAGGCATTCGTCCCAGGTGCGAAAGCCGTCGCCGTGGCGGGTGGCGATCGGCCCGGGCGGGGCGTTCTCGATCATATTGATCACCCGCTGGCCCTCGCCGGTGGCGAACTCCGCCAGCGCGTCCTCGAGCGCCGCAGCCGTGCCGGCGTCGCCGTCGCGCTCGCGCGAGACGTAGGAGACGCCGCCGTTCGCCGCGATCGGCGGCGGTTGGCCGTGCGTGAGCTGGAGCGGCGGGATCCAGCCGGACGGGCCGCCTTTCACATCGGAGGTGTCGGTGCCGGCGACATCAAGCGGGGTCATGCGCATGCCTCTCGCGCTGGTCTTCGGCTTCAAACTGGCAGACCGGGACCACGGGTTCCAGGGCATTAATTCTGGGAGCCCGATCCCAAATTCTGCGGCCGTCGCGCCGCATCCCCGCGCCTCTCTGCGCCCTCTTCGTTTAGAAGAGGCGCCTTGCCCTGCTACCGCCGCCGCGGCGGGACGACGTCCTTGAAGTCGTCGAAGCCTTTCCAGGCCGGTTCGACCGGCGCTTCGCCGACGCGTGGGGCGTAGATCGACGGCGCCTTCATCTCGAGCTCGGGGATGTAGCGCGGGCAGTTGGGGAAGATGTCGGCGGGCGTCACCTTCACCAGCATCTGGCCGCCGGGGAATCCGTCCAGCCGCTCGTCCTCGAACGCGATCTCGGCGGTCCCGTTGATGCGCAACCGGCCCGGCTTGTCGCCGATGCGGATGAACAACAGGCCGACGTTGGGGTTGACCCGGATGTTGCCCAGGCTGCGGAACATGCCGTTGCCGTCATAGTCAGGGAAGATGAGCAGGTCGAGGGCGGCGATGCGGACAAAGCCCGGCAGCCCGCCTTTGAACGAACAGTCCGGCCGTCCCTCGGCGTCGGCAGTGGCGAGGAAGAAAAAGGGGCTCTGTTCGACGAACGCCTTGTCGGCGTCGCTGAAGCGGTCGCGCCGCGTCTTCTCAACCAGCCGATCGGCGAGCGCGCGGCTCGCGAACCGGTCCTGCAACTCGCGTTGGCCGGTGTTGTACATGCGCTGCTCTCCTGCGTGGCCTCGGCTAGCCGGCGCGGCGGTTGAACAGGCGTCGCCAAGCCGCCACCAGGGGATCGAAGGGCGAGGCGGGGACGGGCGGCGCGGCGTCGACTGGCTCGACGGCGCCCCAAGGCCCCCATTCCCTCGTCGGCTTCTGGCCTGGTTTGGCGTTGGCCGCGGCGCTGTCAGTCCAGGGCATGGGTCGGCTCCCAATGGCTGGAGGCTTGTAAACGCGAGCCCGGACTCGGATATGAGACCCGGGCGGGCTGGACCGCAAGACGAAGAGAGCATGGGCGAGGAAACACCGATATCCCGCGCCGGCGTGCTGGCCGCCCTGAACGAAGTCCGCGATCCGAAGTCCGGCAACGGCCTGAGCGACGCCGGGCTGGTGACCGCGCTCGTTCTCCGCTCCGACCGCGCGGGTTTCATGATCGAGATCGACGCCGCCGACGCCGCTCTCTACGAACCTGTCCGCGAGGCGGCCGAAGCGGTGCTGCGCAAGGCGGCGGGCGTCGAGAAGGCGCAGGTCGTGCTGACCGCGGCCGCCGATCCAGCGCAGCGGCCGCCGGACCCGGGCATCGTCCGCGTGCGCCGCGGCGACCGGCCCGAGCCGCCGGCGCAGCTTCGCCCGCCGGCCGGGCGCGCTCCGGCGGCGCTGAAGCCGGCGCACGTTCGCCACGTCATCGCGGTGGCCAGCGCCAAGGGCGGGGTCGGCAAGTCGACGGTGGCGCTGAACCTCGCCGCCGCCATGGCCATGCTCGGCCGCCGGGTGGGGTTGCTCGACGCCGACGTCTATGGGCCGTCGATCCCGCGCATGACGGGCTTAGACGCCGAGCCGGAGATGACCGCCGACCGCAAGCTGAACCCCCTCACGGCCTGGGGCATGAAGGTGATGTCGATCGGCTTTCTGGTCGACGAGGCCTCGCCGATGATCTGGCGAGGCCCGATCGCTTCTTCGGCGTTGAACCAGCTCCTGAACGATGTCGCCTGGGCCAGCGAGGCCGAGCCGCTCGACGTTTTGGTCATCGACATGCCGCCCGGCACCGGCGACGTGCAGCTGACGTTGGCCCAGCGGGTCGCGCTCTCGGGCGCGGTCATCGTGTCCACCCCGCAGCCCGTGGCGCTGATCGACGTGCGCAGGGGCGTTGCGATGTTCGAAAAGACCCACGTGCCGATCCTGGGCGTGATCGAGAACATGGCCTTCTTCCCCGATCCGGCGACCGGCGAGCCGATCCCCATCTTCGGTCGCGGCGGCGCGAAGTCGACCGCCGAGGAACTCGGCGCGCCGTTCCTCGGCGAGATCCCGATCGAGGTGGCGCTCCGCGAGGCTTGCGACGACGGGCGCCCGCTCGTCACCATGGGCGGCGACAGCCCCGCCGCACGCGCGTTGATCGCAGCGGCGGAAGCCGTGCTCGACGGCCTCGAGCATGGGAACTTGAAACCCGCGCCGCGGATCCTGTTCGAGGACTGACGCTATTCCGCTGCGGCGGCCGGCGGCTCCTCGATAGGCCCGCCGATCAGCGCTTCCTCTGAGGCGGCGAAGTCGAGCTGCGCGCGGATCTCGGCGTGTCGCTTGGAATCCAGCTTGTAGCCGAAGAACATCGCGCCGCCGAACCACACAAGGATCACCGGAGCGAACAGGTAGCACATCTCAAGGCCGAAGATGGCCGAGGGCGTGTTCACCGCCCCCTCCGCGCCGTTGTAGTGCACGAGCGCCAGGATCGGGAAGACAACGGCCACCGTGATGCTGCCGCCGATCTTGGTCGTGGTCGTCACCATCGAGAACAGGAGGCTGGTCAGGTCCTGCTTCTGCTCGAGCCTGACCTCGTCGGCCACGTCGGCGATCATCGCCCGCACCAAGAGCAGGAAGGCGCTGGCGCAGAAGCCCACCGAGAACATGCCGATGATTGTCGGGATCGTCTGCCCGAAGGTGTAGTGCGGCCCCATGCGCGGAAGCGCCATCAGCGTCGCCTGGGTGATCGAGTAGGCGACGCAGGCGATCTGCACGGTCCGGTGCTTGCCGAACCGCTGGGCGAGACGGCCCCAGAACACCGCGCCCACGATGGCCGCGCCGATGTAGGAGATCAGCAAAAAGCTCACCGCCGCGATACTGAACCCTTTGGCGTCGTGGAAATAGTAGACGTAGAGCGGCCCCGTCGTGCCTGGCCCGAGCGTCAGCGCGAGGTCGGCCAGGATCAGGCGGAGCATCGATGGCTTCTTGAGCGCGAGCCAGTAGTCCGAAAGCTTGAACTTCGGCCGCTGCGGAATGGGCTGCACGTGCTCGGGCGTCAGCGTGGCCGTGATCAGCAGCGCGATCGGGAGGGCGATGATCAGGATGAGGCCGATCGCCGGCATGCTGGCCTTCAGGCCGGGCGTGATCTTGCCGTGCGTGAACAGCGGCAGCAGCAGGATCGCAATCGAGCCGACCACAGCCATCGACGACGTCCATGCGTACACGCGCGAACGGTCGTTGTAGCCCTTGGCCAGGACTGCGCCCCACGCGGCCGAGCCAAGCGTGAGCATCGAAGTGCCGGCGGCTGTCACCACGAGCCAGAGAATGAGGTAGCCGGAGCTGACTGGCCCCGTCGGCATCAGAAGTTTGTAGACCCCGAGCAGGATGATTGGCGCACCGACGACGATCCAGGGCCGGTAGCGGCCGATGGGCGTCTTCGTTCGGTCCATGAACAGAGCGACGAATGGATCGAACAGGATGTCGATCACGCGCACCACGAAGATCGCGCCCGAGACGGCGATGAAACCGACGCCCAGGCTGACGTAGTGGCGCGGCAGATAGACGCCGAGGATCACGGCCATCCCGGCGAGCGGCACACCCAGCGCGCCGTATGTGAAGACGTTGTAGAGGGGAACTCTGTGCTCGGCCGCCGGGGCGGCGGTGGCTGCGTTCAATGACACGCGGGCGTCTCCCAATGACTTAAGTTAAGGCGCTTGAAGCGCTCTTGTGACGCCGAGTAAATCACAGGATTTTCCGCCCTGCACGCGCGGAGTTTCCGCGCGCGACGGTGTCACTCCGCGGCGGCGAAGCGCTCGTGCTCGGCTTGGCTGCCGGAAATCGAGTCGATGACCGGCGCTTCGAGGGCCAGCCCGTCCCGCTCGTCGAGGGCCGCGCGAATCTCGGCGTGGCGGCTGTCGTTCAACTTGTAGCCGATGTAGCAGGCGCCTCCGAGCATCACGAACACGACCGGCCCGATCAGGTAGACGAGCTCCAGGCCGTGGATCGCGGCGGGCGTGTTCACCGCGCCCTCCTTGGCCTGATAGCCGATCGCGCCGAGAACGGTGAAGGACAGCGTGATGGAGAGCGCGCCGGCGATCTTCTGCGTCATGGTGATCATCGAATAGAGCAGGCCCGCGCGGTTCTTGCCCTGGTCGAGGCGCACCGCGTCGGCCACGTCGGCCACCATGGCCCGGTCCAAGAGCGCGAAGCTGGTGGCCAGGAAGCCCATGATGAACATGAAGATCGCCACCGGCAGCATCTGGCCCTTGGGCATGAAGGTCAAAGAGATCAGCCCGAGCGAATATCCGGTCGCTGTCGCCATCAGCGTGCGGTGCTTGCCGAACCGCATGGCGATACGGGAGAGCACGCCAGCGCCAAAGACGCCGGCGGCGACGTAGATGAGCAGCTGGATGCTGGCCTGCGCGATCGTGAAGCCGCGCGCATCGTGGAAGTAGAAGAGGTAGATCGCGCCCATCCACCCGGGCCCGAGCGCCAGGCAGAAGTCGGCGATGATGATGCGGCGCATGTCTGGCCGAAGCACCATCTTGACGTAGTCCATCAGCGGGACGCGCTCGGAGTGATCTTCGGCGGTGATCCGCTCGGGCGTCCGGAGCAGCGCCAGCAGGACCCCGACCGGCGCGGCGATGATGATGAACCAGCCCATCAGCGGCACGGCCCCGCCGGGAGCCACGCCACGCCGGCCCTCGAGCACCGAGGGCAGGATCAGCACGACCGTCGCCCCCAGGATGCCGACCACCTGCATCACGCCGAAGACGCGCGAGCGCTCGTGGTACTTGGCCGCGATCACCGAAGCCCAGGCCGAGTGGGAGAGGCCTAGAACCGAGGTGCCGATGTAATAGACCAACAGCCAGGCGAACAGGTAGACGAGTGAGACCTTGCTGACCGGTTCGAACAGCATGAAGACCGCCAGCATCAGGATCGGGGCGCCGGCGATCAGCCACGGCCTGTAGCGTCCGATGGGCGTGCACGTGCGGTCCATCACCAGCCCGAGCACCGGATCGACGAAGGTATCGAGGATGCGGATCAGTCCGAACGTTCCGCCGACGGCCGCCAGCGCCAGGCCGAAGTGGCCGGCGTAGTAGCGCGGCAGAAAGACGCCCAGCCCGATCGCGAGCGCGCCCGGCGCGAGGCCCGGCAGGCTGAAGGCGATCAGTTGGAGAAGCGAGAGCCGCTGATGCGGTTGGGCGGGGGACGTCGATGTCACGCGAGGGTCCTGGGCGAGGGTTTTCGGAGCTGCGCCTTCTTGTGGGCGCGTGCCGGCAGGGAAGCCCGCCCTCGGCCGCCGCGCAAGGGCTTTGTGAGCAGCGATAAGTTTGCCGCGGCGCGGCTAGAGGTCCCGCAAGATCTCGGGCAAGTCCCGAGCGCCATGCAGAATCCGAAGAATGATCGGCGGTCCCTGGCTGGCGTCGTACACGGCGATGTATGGGAAGCCGTTCACCCCGGCGAAGCGGTAGCGCTCTGGAGCGAGTTCCGGGTGGACTGCGCCCGCAAGTGGAAAGTCGCCGAGCCGCCGGGTGAGGCCGGCCACAGACCGCCTTAGGGGCCGCGCAGATGCAGGGCTGTCGCGCCCAATCCAGCGTGCTGCCTCAGATACATCGGCGAGTGCGCGATCGGATAGGTTAGCGCGCGGCGCTATTTCCGCGCCCCTCGCTTCGGCTCAGCCCCTTCGATGATAGGGTCCAGCTCGGCCAGTGCGTCATCAGCCGATACCCAACCCCCGGCCTCGACCTCGGCCTCGACCTCATGGATCATCGCCATGAACTTGCGCTTGCGCTCCTCGGCGTCCTGCAACAGCCGCAAACCGGAGCGGACGACCTCGCTGACGTTGTTGTAGCGCCCCTCGGCTACGCATTCCTTCGCGAACCGCTCAAGCTCCGGCGTCAGGTGAACGTTGGTTCCCATGCGGGCTCCTATATCAATCTTTGACACTCAGAGTGGAGCGACTCCGCGACGAACGCAACTCGATCACGCCGTCTGGCTCATCCGCCGCATAAACTTCGCCGTCTGCTCGCCGCCGTTGAAGTAGGCTTGCTGGCCCGCCTCGGCGGCGATCTGCGTCCAGTTGTCGCGCACCTCTTCGGCCGAGAGCCCGCCCTCGCCGAGATAGACGCCTTCGGTCTCGTAGATGCGGGCGAGCGCGAAGACGCCGGCGCCGGCGGCGAGGATCGCGCCCGTCGGCGCTTCCTCGGAGCAGAGGTAGACGACGCCCGGCGTCACATAGTCGGGCTTCAGCCGCTCGGCCATGGGCGGCGGGATGATGTTCTCGGTCATCCGTGTCGCGGCCACCGGCGCGATGGCGTTGACGTGAATGTTGTTCTTCTGGCCCTCGATCTTGAGGCTGTTCATGAAGCCGACGAGGCTGAGCTTGGCCGCGCCGTAGTTGGTCTGGCCGAAGTTTCCGTAGAGCCCGGTCGAGGAGGTGGTGACCACGATCCGCCCGTAGTTCTGCTCGCGCATGATCTCCCAGACCGCCTTGGCCGGCTTGACCGTGCCCATCAGGTGCACGCCCACCACGAACTCGAAGTCGGCGATCTCCATCTTCGAGAAGGACTTGTCGCGCAGCACGCCGGCATTGGCGATCAGGATGTCGACGCGACCCCACGCGTCCATCGCCGCCTTGACCATGCCGGCCACGCCCGCATCGTCGGTGACCGAGGCGCCGTCGGCGATCGCCTCGCCGCCCGCGCCCTTGATCTCGGCCACGACCGCCTTGGCCGCTTCCGACGAACCGCCGGATCCGTCGACCGCGCCGCCGAGGTCGTTGACCACCACCTTGGCCCCGCGCCGCGCGAGCTCCAGCGCGTGCTGGCGACCGAGACCCCCGCCCGCGCCGGTCACGATCGCCACCTTGCCGTCGAAGCGGATGTCCGCCATGGCCGTTCTTCCTCTGTCTCGCCTAGAACGGCGCGAGCTTCTGAGCGCCGCGCATGCGGCCGTCAAGCCGAGGACGCGGCTAGAGCTTCAGCGAGCGCAGTCGGAGCGCGTTGGCGATGACGCTGACCGACGAGAGCGCCATCGCGGCGGCCGCGACCTCCGGCGAGAGCAGCAGCTTGAACGCCGGGTAGAGCGCGCCGGCCGCGATCGGGACGCCGGCGGCGTTGTAGACGAATGCGAAGACCAGGTTCTGGCGGATGTTGCGCATCACGGCCCGTGACAGCTTCCGCGCACGCACGAGCCCCTCGAGATCGCCCTTCAGCAGCGTCACGCCAGCGCTCTCGATCGCAACGTCCGCGCCAGGGCCCATGGCCACGCCCACCTCGGCGGCCGCAAGCGCCGGCGCGTCGTTGACCCCGTCGCCGGCCATGGCGACGACGCGGCCCTCGGCGCGCAGCGCCTGCACCACCTTGGCCTTTTCCTCGGGCAGGACCTCCGCCTCGACCTGGCTGATACCGAGACGTGCGGCGACGGCGACGGCGGTCGTGCGGTTGTCGCCCGTCATCATGACAACGCGAACGCCTTCGCCTCGCAAGGCGCGGACTGCGTCGGCGGTGGACGCCTTGATCGGGTCGGCGATGGCGAAGAGGCCGGCCAACTTTCCTTCCACCGCGACGAAGATGGCCGTCGCGCCGTCTTTGCGCATGGCGTCTGCGTCCGCGGCGAGCGAGCCTGTTTCGATCCCTTGCTCGGCCATCAGTGGCGGCCCGCCAAGAACGACGCGCTTGCCGTCGACCACGCCGAGCACGCCTCGGCCAACCGGGGAGTCGAAGTCCGTCGCCTCGGACAGAGTCAGGCTGCGGTCCTTGGCGGCGCGCAGGATCGCGTCGGCCAGCGGATGTTCGCTCCCGCGCTCGAGACTGGCGGCCAGGCGCAGCACCTCCCCTTCGTTGACGCCGGGCGCGGTCTTGATCGCGGTGACCGCCGGCCGGCCCTCCGTCAGGGTGCCGGTCTTGTCGAACACCAGGGTGTCGATCTTCTCGAGCCGCTCCAGGGCTTCAGCGTTCTTGATCAGGACGCCGATCTGCGCGCCCCGGCCCACGCCGACCATGATGGACATGGGGGTCGCGAGGCCCAGCGCGCAGGGACAGGCGATGATCAGCACCGAGACGGCCGCGACGAGCGCATAGGCCATCCGTGGGTCGGGGCCGAACGTCGCCCACTCGATGGCCGCGAGCACGGCTGCGCCAATGACTGCCGGCACGAACCACGCGGAAACCTGGTCCGCCACGCGCTGGATCGGCGCCCGGCTCCTCTGAGCTTCGGCCACCATCTGCACGATGCGGGCAAGCAGGGTGTCTGCGCCCACCCTTTCGGCGCGCATGACGAAGGAGCCGGTCTTGTTGATCGATCCTCCGATGACCTGGTCGCCTGCCTCTTTCGTGACCGGCATCGATTCCCCTGTAACCAGGGATTCATCGATCGAGACGCGGCCCTCCAGGACTTCTCCGTCGACGGGGATCTTCTCGCCGGGGCGCACGCGCAGGTGATCGCCGACGTGGATCAGGTCGAGGGTGACTTCCTCGTCGGCGCCATCCTCGCGGATTCGGCGCGCGGTCTTTGGGGCGAGGTTCAGAAGCGCCTTGATCGCCCCGCTCGTGCGCTCCCGGGCCTTCAGCTCCAGCACCTGGCCCAGCAGGACCAGCACGGTGATGACGGCGGCGGCCTCGAAATAGACGGGGACAGCGCCTTCAGCGTCGCGGAACGCCGGCGGGAAGAGGCCCGGCGCGAGCACGCCCACGACGCTGTAGGTCCAGGCGACCCCGACGCCCATGGCGATGAGGGTGAACATGTTGAGGCGTCGCGAGACGATCGAGGTCCACCCGCGCTCGAAGAACGGCCATCCCGCCCAGAGCACCACCGGGGTGGCCAGCGCGAACTGGATCCAGTCGCTCGTCGTCGAGCTGATGAAGCGCATGACACCGGGCAAATTTCCGCCCATTTCGAGCACGAACACAGGGACGGCGAGGACCAGGCCGATCCAGAACCGGCGGGTCATATCGGCCAGCTCGGGGTTGTGGCCCGGATCGGCGGTGATCGCGGCCGGCTCGAGCGCCATGCCGCAAATCGGGCACGCGCCAGGGCCGTCCTTGCGCACCTCGGGATGCATCGGACACGTGTAGATCGCGGGGGGCGCTGGGCCGTCGTTCACTTTGGATACCCCTAAATGGTATTTGTCGGATACGCCATAGGGGTATATGTCCCGCGGACCGCAGGAGGACGCATTGAGTCAGGACAACAGGCCGAAGCTGCTCAATCGGCTCAGGCGCATCGAGGGCCAGGTGCGCGGCGTGGCGCGCATGGTCGAAGAGGACCGCTACTGCATCGACGTCATGACGCAGCTCCGCGCGGTGCGCGCGGCGCTGGCCAAGGTCGAGAGCGAGCTCCTGAAGGGTCACCTCGACCATTGCATCGAGTCGGCGATCGTGAGCGGCGACCAGGCCGAGCAGCGACGCAAGGCGGCCGAGCTGATCCAGCTCATGGACCACGCGCCGCGCTGAGTGCGAACGCGGCTGGCGTGCTACACTGCCGCGCGGAGCTTCAAGCGATGTGGTGGCATCCCATGCTGGGTCTTGGAATCGGTTTTTGGGTCTTCTGGCTGCTGTTCAGGGGCCTGTTCTGGGTGATCCTGATCGTCTTCGTGATCTGGGCGATCACGCGTGTCTCCGGCCCCCAGGGGCGCGCCCGCCCGCCGTTCCGCTCAAATGGCCTCGACATCCTCGAGCAGCGCTACGCCCGCGGCGAGATCCCCCGCGAGGAGTACCTGGAGAAGCGGAAGGACATCCTGGCTCACGACGCGTCCTGACTATAGGAGCCCGCGGGCGACGCCCGCTGCGACGCCCAGCGCGACAACGACGATGGGCGGGGCGCGGAAGGCCGTGAGCAGGACGAATCCGGCTAGCGCGGTCGCGAAGTCGACCGGGCTTAAGACCGTGCTCGTCCAAAGCGGGTTGTAGAGGGCCGCGCCCAGGATGCCCACGACCGCCGCGTTGGCGCCGCGCATGGCGGCCTGGGCGCTCGGCCGCGTGCGCAGAAATCCCCAGAACGGCAGGGCGGCGACCAGCGCGAGCAGGCCGGGGAGGAAGATCGCCACCAGCCCGAACACGCCACCGGCGACGCCATTCGGCGGGGTCGGCATGGCCGCGCCCAGGTAGGCGCCGAAGGTGAAGAGCGGGCCGGGAAGCGCCTGCGCCGCGCCGTACCCGGCCAGGAACCTGTCCTGGCTGATCCACCCCGGATCGACGACCGCCTGCTTCAGGAGCGGCAGCACCACGTGCCCGCCGCCGAACACCAGCGCGCCCGAGCGGTAGAAGGCGTCGAAGCGGGCAACGGTGTCGTTCCTGGTCAACGCCGCGAGGACGGGGCCGCCAACGAGGAGCACGAGGAACGCCGCCAGCGCGACGAAGCCTGCGCCTCGCGACACCTTGAAGACATGCGTCGAGCGCGGCGTCTCCACACGCTCGCGACAGACGAGCAATCCCGCGAGTGATCCGAGCCCGATCGCGAGAACCTGCGCCGCGGCCGGCCAGGCAAAGGTGATCACGACGATGGCCACAAGCGCGATCGCGGCCCGGCGCGCGTCCGGCGTCAGGATCCGGGCCATGCCGAAAACGGCCTGGGCGACGACGGCGACCGCAACCAGCTTCAGGCCATGGATGGCGCCCACCGCGAGACGGCCGCTCATCAGCGCCGCGCCATAGGCGAAGGCGATCATCAGGACCGCCGAGGGGGTGGTGAACCCCGTCCAGGCCGCCAGCGCGCCCAAGGGTCCTGCGCGTTCCAGCCCGATCGCGAACCCGACCTGGCTTGAGGCTGGGCCCGGCAGAAACTGGCAGAGCGCGACCAACTCGGCATAAGTCGCCTCGTCCAGCCACCGGCGGCGGTGGACGAACTCCGCGCGGAAGTATCCCAAGTGGGCGATCGGCCCGCCGAATGCCGAGACGCCGAGCTTGAAGAACGCCGCCAGCACCTCGAGCGGGTTTCCAGCGGCGGCGGGTCGATCGTCGGCCGTCGTCATGCAGCCCCCTTTCGGGCCGCTTATAGCGGTGAGAGGCTTGTGACGCAGGTGTCGGCCGGGCGCCAGAACCAGCCGACTGGCGCCCTTCTCCCGCGAGGGGAGAAGGGACGCGGTAGCGCCGCCGTAGGCTCACCCAACCTCAACCCCTGCCCGCTTACCCGCGCATGAACTTCACCAGAACGCGCTGGCCGATGAGGAAGGCGGCGGCGTCGGCGCTCACCACCACCTCGACCACGCGCTCGTCGGTGCGCTCGGCAGGATCGTCCGACTGCAGCTTGCGCGCGCCGTACTCGTAGGCGCGACGGATCACCCGGCCGACGTACACCTTTGACGGATCGTCCTCGGGCGACATGCGCACCGACTGGCCGACGAAGACGTTCGGCACGCCACTTTCGGCCACCTCGGCGCGCACGATCTTCTGGGCGTCGGGCTCGAGGTCGAACATCGGCGTGACGTTCAGGGTCGAGGCGCCATAGCCCGGGTTGGCGTAGCGGCGGACGATCCGCCCGTCGGCCGGGGCCCGAACGATCGTCTGCTCGAGCGCGAAGCGCGCCTCCGCCACTTTGGCCGCGGCCTGCGCGACGGCCGCGCGCTCGACAGCGAGGTTCGCATCGGCCGTCTCGATTGCGTCATGGTCCTGGTCGACCTGTTGGCCGGAGACGATCTTCGAGGCCGCCAACGGCTCGACCCGCGCGTACTCCCGCTCAGCCGTGCTCAGCTGCACATCGGTCTGGCCGATCTGCGCCCTGGTCTGCAGCAGATTGGCCTCGGCAGTCTGCACCGCCAGGCGCTGGGCGTCGTCCTCCTGCCGGGCGAGGACCTGGCCCTTGGTGACCACATCACCTTCGTTCGCGTAAACGGCCGAGACGATGCCGGCGGTGCGCGCCGCCACCGTGATCACGCCCCCTTCGACGTCGGCCTTGCCGTCCGCCACCGCCACATAGGGGGCCGTGGGCGTCGCCGCCTGGGCGGTGCTCCCAAAGCTGTGCGTCTTCGATCCCGACCACATGACGCCGGCGAGTGCGGCCGCGGCGACGATGCTGAGCGTGGAGAGCCAGAAGACGGGTCGGCGAAGAAGGGCGGGCATGGGTTACGCTCCAACAAGCTCCCGGGCGACCGGGGCCGACGGCGGCGGGGGTGCGCGGTCGAGGATGCGGCCGTCCTCAAGATGGACGATGCGATCGGCGAATGCCTCCAGGCGGGGGTCGTGGGTGACGCAGATCACCGCCGCCCCGTGTTCCTTGGCCGCGCGGCGGAGCAGCCGGGTGACGATCTGGCCGTTCTCGCCGTCGAGCGAGGAGGTGGGCTCGTCGGCGAACAACAGCGTTGGCCGTTTGGCGAGCGCACGCGCGATCGCCACCCGCTGCTTCTCGCCACCCGAGAGCGCATCCGGCCGTTGGTGCATGCGCTTGTCGAGGCCCACCTCGATCAGCGCCTCCTCGGCCATGGCGCGCGCCGTCCGCTTGGGCACGCCCTTGTATTTCAACACCGTGGTCACCTGCTGCAGCGCGGTCAGCGCCGGGAACAGGTTGAAGCCCTGGAACACGAAACCGCAGTGATCGAGGCGGAAGCGGTCGATCTTGCCCGGTCGCCGGCTCCAGAGGTCCTCACCCAGCGCCATCACCTGGCCGCCGTCTGGCTTCATCAGGCCGGACAGGGTGGCGATGAGGGTCGACTTGCCCGAGCCCGACGGTCCCATGACCATCGTCACCTCGCCGTGCATCGCCTCGAAATCGACGCCGCGCAGCACCTCGACGAAGCCACGGCCGGAGCGGAACCGCTTGGTGAGGCCCTTGGCGGCAAGCGCGCGGGGGGAGCCGGTGGTGATCATCTGAGGAGGTCCGCTGGCTGGCTCTTCTTCAGGATGCCCAGCGCAAGCGCGCCGGAAGCGACGGCGAGGATCATCAGCATCACGGACACACCCTCGGCGGGGCCTGCCCGCACGACGAGCGGCAGGCCGATCGACTGGGTGCCCATCGAGACGAGCCAGGTGAGCAGAAGCGTCGCGCACAAGCCGGCGACGCCGACCCAGAACGACAGCTCCATCACGATCAGGCGCAGCGACCACATCGAGATGCCCAGCGCCCGGAGCGAGGCGAACTCGCGAATGTTGGAGAGGATCGCCCCGCGCAGCGTCTGCGAGGTGACGCCGATGCCGATCCCGACCGAGAGCAGGATGAAGAAGACGAGCAGGACGCCGATGATCTGCTCGGACAACAGCGAGGCTTCGTCGTTCTTGTTCAGCTGCGCTGTCGTGAGCGCGAGGTAGTCCTTGTGCGACGCCGCGTTCAGTGCGGCGGCGACCTGGTCCGCGCGCTTGGGGTCGCGGATCCTGACCATCAGCGGCCCGGTCTTGCCATTGGCGTCGCCGAGCCCGATCTGCCTGAGCGTATCTTTGGACATCACGACCGACGGCTGGGTGACGCCCTGGTAGTTGTGCAGGATCGCCGCCAGCCGAACCGTGTGCCGGTTCAACGAGATGATATCGCCGAGCTTGACACCCAGCCGTTTCAGGTCGGTCTGGTCGATGGCCACGGCGCCCGGCGCGGACAGCGCAAGCCGGGTGGAGTCGGGGTAGTCGACCGGCAGCGTCAGCGCGCCGGGCTCGGTGTCGATCGCCCAGATCTGTACGAAGGTCTGCACCCGTGGCTCGCCGGGGCGGGGCGAGTTGACCCACTGTGCGCCGTTGCCCTCCAGGCTCTCCACGTCCGTGACCTCGGGGTTGAGGTAGATCAGCGGGCGGATACGGTCCGGCAGGCCGCTGTCGCCTGAATCGATCAGCTGCGGCGAGTTGGGGGGCATGATGAAGATGTCGGCGCGGGTGCGCTCGGTGGTCGCCAGCACCGAGTGAACGATGCCGGTGAACAGGCCGGTCGTGCCGAGGACCAACAGCCCCGAGAAGGCGAGCGCCACGATGGCCGCCAGATAGCGGCGCCATTCGTAAATCAGCGTCGAGAGCGCGAGCGACACCCGTCTTCCCCGGCCTTGTTGGTGAATGCGATTTCGAGCTGATGAGACGACGCGCGGTCGGGAAACCCAAGTTAATTCCCGGTAAGGCGGTACGGGCACCCGGCCAGCGCCCTACAGCGCCTGTGCTACAAGCTTGCGATCGGGCTCGGGGGAGGAACGATCATGTTGTGGCCGCCATCCACAAATGACCAGTACCGCGGCGCGCGCATGTCGACCTGGTTCCTTGGGCTCGCTGCGCTCCTCACCATCGGCCCCGCCTTGATCCACAGCTTCCTGCCCGACGGCGGGGCGCAGACCATCGCCGGCCTCAAGCTCGGCGCGTCGCGCGAGGTCGTCGTCGGCGTCTTCCGTTGGGAGGGTGCGACCCAGCTCGCCCTCGGCCTCGGCATGTTGGCCGTCGCCGTCCGCTATCGGACGCTGGTTCCGCTGTTCCTCGCCCTGCTGATCGTCGAGGCGGGCTTAAGCGCGCTGCAGGCCTGGGTACTGACCCGGCCGGCCGACGGCCACCGTCCGCCGGAGCACTACGGCGTGCTGATCGTGACGCCGCTGGCCTGTCTTTGCCTTTATCTCTCGCTCAGATCGAAGCGGACGGCCGCATGAGACCACTGCGCTTTCCGCCAGCAGGAGGGCCGAGCACGCAAACCACCGAGCCCTCGCTGGAAGCCCCGCGCCGCCACCTGGGCACGGGCCACGCGGTCCTGCTCGCGCTCGGCATGATCATGACGACCGACACGCTCAGGACCGCGCCGACGGTCGCGCTGAATCTCGGGACCTGGCACTTCTACGGGACCTGGGTGCTCGGCGGCCTGATCTCGATGATCGGCGCCTTCTGCTACGTCGAGATGGCGACCGCGTTTCCCGATCCTGGCGGCGACTACAACTTCCTGACCAAGGCCTACGGCCGCGAGGTGGGCTTCCTGTTCGCCTGGTCGCGGTTCTCGATCATGCACACCGGCTGGATCGCGCTCATGGCCTTCCTGTTCGCCGACTACGCCGGCGCGCTGGTGAACCTCGGCCACGCAGGCCGCACGGCGTTCGCGATCGCGACCGTGGCCGCGCTCGTGGGCCTGAACCTGCTGCATGTGCGGCGGGGCTTTCTGACCCAGGCCGGCCTAGTGCTCCTGGTGACGGCGGGGTTTGCCGCCGTCATCGCCGCCGCGATCAAGCTCGGTTTGAGCGGCCAGCTTCCCCACGCCGCTTCTCAAGCGCCGACGGCGGCGCCGACGCTGAGCCAGTTCAGCGTGGCGCTGATCTACATCTTCCTCGCCTACGGCGGCTGGAGCGACGCCGCGACCCTGTCGGCCGAGGTGAGGAGCGACCGGCGCGGGATGCTGATCGCCATCATGGGCAGCCTGGCGCTGCTCATGGTCATCTACCTGGCGCTCAACGCCGCCATGATGATCGGGCTGGGGCCTCGGGGGCTGGCCGCCTCGACCGCGCCGGCCGCCGACCTGATGGGCAGGGCGTTCGGCCCGATTGGCGCGGCGCTGATCGTCGCGGTTGTCGGCGTCTCCGCCGTGGCCAGCATCAACTCGACGCTGATCGTGGGCGCCCGCACCACCTATGCCGCCGCCCGCGACATTCCGGTTCTGGCCGCGATCGGCCGCTGGGACGGCGGCCGCGGCGTGCCGGCGCGAGCCGTCCTGGCGGAGGGCGGCTTCGCCATGCTGCTGGTCGGCGCCGGCGGGTTCGCGCAGAGCGGCTTCAACGCCATGGTCAGCTACATGACGCCGGTCTACTGGCTCTTCATCGTGCTCAGCATGGGCGCCCTGATGATCCTGCGCCAGCGGCATCCCGAGGCCTCGCGCCATGCGCGCACGCCGCTCTATCCGCTGTTCCCGGTCCTCTTCATCGCCATCTCGCTCTACATGTTCGTCGCCGGGCTGATGGACCTCGGCGCCGGCGCGCTCTGGGGCGCCGGCGTGCTCGCGGCGGGCGGTTTCCTTCTCCTGCTGGTCCGCCGCACGCCGCGCGAGGGCGTTGTGGTCGCGCCGCCCCCGCCTTAAGCGTCGGGACCGCCGACAAGGACCGCTCCGATGCGCGCGACGCCCAAGACCGCCCTCGCGATCCTCATGCTTTGCGCGGTCGCGGCCTGCGCTCCGCCAGGCAGGACGATCACCGCCGACCAGCTGCCCCACGTGAAACCGGGGCTGTGGGTGGAGGCCGTGACCGACAACGGGACAGCGATGGGCGCGTCACAGGACTGTTCCGACGGCGCGCTGCACCTGCCGGGCGCCCTGATGCCGGCCGGATGCACGTCGCAGCCCGTGATGCGACTCACGCCCAACGGCGCGGTGGTGGTCGACTGGAGCTGCAGCGCCGGTGGCGTAACCACCATGGTGCACACTTCAGCCGCCGGCGACTTCGGCGCGAGCTACCTGATCGACAGCAAGACGACGATGACCGCCAGCGGCGCGGCGCCGCAGATCACCACTGTGCACGAGGCCTACAAGTTCCTCGGTCCCTGCCCGGCGGGTGCGGCAGGCGCGCAGGCCTCCGGCGCCGCCGACTGACGGTCAGATCGCTCCCTCCGCCTTCAGCGCCTCCACGTCCGCCTCCGAGAGGCCGAGGAGCTCACCGTAGACTTCCACGTTGTTCGCCCCGATCCTCGGGCTCGGGACGGCGGGCGTCTGCGGCGTGCCGTGGTAGCGGAGCGGGCTGCCGGGTACACTGATGCGCCCGAGCTGCGGGTGGTCGATCTCCTCGATCATGCCGCGGCCCTGCATGTGCTCGTTGGCCAGCACCTCGTGCAGGTCGCGCACCGGCGCCGACGGCACGTGATGCTCTTTCGTGGCCGCGAAGATCTCGGCGCGGGTAAGCGCCTTGGCCCAGTCCTCGACGATGGCGTCGGTCTCGGCCATGTGCTTGACCCGCTCGGCGTTGCTTACGAAACGCGGATCGTCGTTCAGGTCCTCGCGAGCCATGGCGCGGAGCAGGTTTCGCCAGTGGTCGTCGTTGTTGCAGATGATGGCGAACCAGCCGTCCTTGCAGGCGTAGACGTTGTAGGGGGAGACCGCGAGCCCGCCGTGGCGGTTGCCCGTGCGCCCGAGCGGCCGATCGGGGTTGTTGTGGACCATGCCCAGGTTCGAGGCGAGCGTCGGGAAGATCGTCTCGACCATCGCGACCTCGACCAGACGGCCCTTGCCGGTGCGCTCGCGCTCGTAGAGGGCGGTGACGATCGCGCCATACAGGTGCGTGCCGGACAGGAAGTCGGCGATCGCGGGGCCGGCCTTCACCGGCGGCCCGTCCGGAAAGCCGGTGACGCTGATCGCGCCCGACGCCGCCTGGATGGTGATGTCCATGGCGAGGTTGTCGCGCTCAGGCCCTGAGAGGCCGTAGCCGGTGGCCGATGCGTAGATCAGGCGCGGGTTCTCGGCCATGAGGACATCGGCGCCGACGCCCAGCCGGTCCATGACGCCGGGCGCGAAGTTTTCGAGCAGGACGTCGCCTTTGCGTGCGAGCGCCTTCATCAGCTCGACGCCGCGCGGGCTCTTCAGGTTCAGCGTGATCGCGCGCTTGTTGGAGTTGAGCATGGCGAGCGGCAGGGACGCCCCGCCCCCCACCGCCTCGCGCACGCGCAACGGCTCGCCGCGCGGCGGCTCGACTTTGATCACGGTGGCGCCGGCCTTGGCCAGCAAGAGGCCGGCGTAGGGGCCCTGGTAGACCTGGCCCAAGTCGATCACGACGACGCCCTGCAGGGGCGGAGCACGCGTTTCCATGCAGGCCCTAGTACAGCGCCTGGTCGAAGAGGTCGCGGGCGATGACGATGCGCTGCACCTCGCTCGGGCCTTCTCCGATGCGGCGGATACGCATCTCGCGGTACCAGCGCTCCAGCGGCAGGTCCTTGGTCACGCCATAGCCGCCGTGGATCTGCATCGCGCGGTCGACGACGCGGCTGCCGCCTTCGCTGGCCAAGAGCTTGGCGATCGCCGCCTCGGTGCGGAAGGGTGCGCCGCTCGCGGCCTTGCACGCCGCATCCATGATCGCCCAGCGGGCGGTGCGGATGTCGATCTCGTTATCGACGACCATCCACTGGATGGCTTGGCGCGTCGAGAGCATGGCCCCGAACGTCTCGCGCTGCTTGGCGTATTCGATCGCCATCTCCTGGGCCCGGATGGCGACGCCCAGGCAGCCGGCCGCGTAGGGGATGCGCTGGCGCGTCAGCCGGTCGTTGGCGATGGCGAAGCCGCGATTCACCTCGCCCAGCACGTTCTTGTGCGGCACCCGGGCGTCCTCGAACTGCAGCTCGGTGCCGTAGTGGCCGGAGCGCAGGGTGTGCACCACGCGGCGCACGTAGAAGCCGGGGGTGTCCGCGTCGACGATGAAGCAGGTGATGCCGCCCCGCCCCGCCGCCGCGTCGGTGCGCGCGAACACGATCCCGAAGTCGGCCCCGTCGGCGCCGGAGATGAAGATCTTCGCGCCGTTGATCACCCAGTCGTCGCCGTCGCGCACCGCCTTGGTGCGGATCGCCCGCGCCGGGTCGGAGCCGCCCGAGGGCTCGGTCAGCCCGAAGAAGCCGTGCTTCTCGCCGCGCAGCATCGGGAAGAGGTAGCGCTCCTTCTGGTCGTCGTTGGCCTCGTAGAGCTGCGCCAGACCGGCGCCGCCGAAGGCGCCGAAACACGGCGAATAAAGGCCAGCTCGATGCTGGGCGGTCTCGATCGCGATCAGCGTCTGCGTCACGATGTCGACCTCTGGCCCCCCGAACTCGGGCGGGATGCCGAGGCCGTAGAGACCCATGGCCTTGGTGATGCCCACAAGCCGCGCCTGATCCTCGGGCTCGAGGCGCGAGGCGTCGGGGTCGAGCTTCGCCTCCAGCGGCCAGATCTCTTCGCGCACGAACCGCCGCACCTGCTCGACGATCTGCGCCTGTTCCGGGGTCAGCTCAAAGTCCACGCTTGCCTCCCTATCCGGGGTTCAGCCGGCCGATGCGGCGGTCGGCGGCGTCGGTGTTTCCGGCCGGCAGGGCGCCGTGGTCGGCTTTGTGGACCATGAGTAGTTCGTCGTAGCGGCTCATATACTGAGCGGTGACCTCGGTGCGGAACTTGGCCGCCACGCCGGCTCTGAGCGCCGCTTCGAGTTCGCTGCGCAGGCCGAACAGCGTCCGCCCGCCGGCGTAGCCGATGCGGATCACGCGCCCGTCGGCGTCGCCCAGCTGAAAGACCCCAAGCTCGCCGGCCAGCTTGGCGACATTTTCCGCCGTGAGATCCTTCCAGGGTTTCTCCAACCGAACGCCCATCAGCGGCCCTCGAACTTCGGCGGACGACGCTCCAGCATCGCTGCGATGCCTTCGCGCGCGTCGGCGCTGGACGAAGCGGCGGCGACCAACGCATCGACGTCGCCGTGGGGGATCTCGTCGCGAAAGGCCATGGCCCGGACCATCACCGCCTTCATCGCCTTCAGCGACAGCGGCGCGTTGCCTGCGAGCCGATCGATCACGGCCTGCGCCGCCGCGTCCAGCTCGGCGGCCGGGACGGCCTTGTAGATCAATCCGAGTTCGGCCATGCGGCGGGCAGGGAGCGGGTCGCCCAACAGCAGCATCTCGCGCGCGCCGACCGGGCCCATGACCTCGAGCAGCTTCTTGGCCAGGAACCAGCTCGGCGCGAGGCCGATCCTGGCCAGCGACATGCCGAACCGCGCCGCTTCGCTCGCCACGACGAAGTCGCAGTGCAGGGCAAGCTCGTTGCCGCCGGCGATGGCGTCGCCCTGGACGACCGCGACCACCGGCAGGGGGTAGAGCTCGATCGCGTGCAGCATGGCCTCGATCGCCGGCGCGCCGACCGCCTCGCCGCCGCGCTCGCGCAGGTCGAGACCGGCGCAGAAGACGCCGCCCTCGGCGCGGATAACGGTGAGCCGTTCCTCCGCGGGCGGGTCCACCGTGAAGGCGGCCTTCAGCGCGGCCAGCATCTCGGCGTCCAGCGCGTTCCTTTTGTCGGCCCGCGCCAGGGTCACGGTGCGCGCCGCGCCGCCAGCTTCGATTCTGACCTTGTCCATCAGCCGCCGCCCCGCCGCTCGCAGTCGAGGATCTCGTCGAGCACGAACTGGTAGTAGGTCATCGCCTCGCTCACCGAGAAGCGGTCGCGCACAAACTCGATCTTCGGCGCGCCCGAGCGCGCCGACTCCGCGTCCATGTTCGCCCCCAGCGCCGGCCAGCGCAGCATGCGCGGCATGCGCCGGTCGCGGATCGCGATGGTCTCCGCCTTCGCCTCCGGGTGCAGCTCGAGGAAGCGCAGGTATCCGCTCGCGCAGGCGCGGACGGCCTCGGCCCCCTTGCCGGCGCGCATGGCGACAAACGCGCCTTCCAGCGTCTGGCGAAGCTCGGCGTTTTCGATGTCGGATGGCTTGGGCATCGCTCAGACCGACGAGTTGATCACGGCGTCGACGCCCTTCAGCTGGTCGGCGCGCCAGGCTTTGTGCTCGCGCTCGTGCCGCTCCTTGAACTCCGGCAGCAGCTCTCTGCCGAACGTCTCGATCGACTCCATGATGTGCTCGTGCTTCCGATCGCCGCACTGGGCGACGAAGATCATCACGTCCAGGTGCTGGGCCTCGTACTTGGTGAGGGTCTTGCGCAGACTCTCGACCGTCCCGATGGCGTTGCCCGAGCGGGCGGCGCGATAGAGGGCCTTCTGGATCTCGTCCTCGGGCTCGCCGCTCGCGATCTCCGCCGGCGACAGGAACCCGCCGCGCTGGGCCTGCACGCTCGCCGTCTCGCCCGAGCGGTTCAGGAAGTCGCGATAGACGTTCGAGCCGCCGGGCTTGTGGTTCCCGCCGACCGCCGGGTTGTAATAATAGCCCAGCGAATAGGAGAAGAAGGCCGGGCCGTTCGCGCTGCGGCGCATGGCCTCTTCGTCGGTCGCAGCCATCATGAAGGTGTTCAAAACCGCGAGCGCCGGGTTGATGGCGTGGCCGATCGGCATCAGCTCCTCGCGCACCAGGCGGTAGTACTCGAGCGCCCGCTCGCCCAGCTCCTCCGGCGTCTCGAAGCCGAAGCCCAGCGAGCCCATGCCCAGGCGGGCGGCGACCATGGTCGTCTCCCGCCTGGATGCCGCGACCCGGAGCGGCGGACGGGGCTTTGCAGCGGCTTCGGAATCACGTTGCGGGACGGCATGGAGAAGTACTGGCCCTCGAACCCCTCGTAGGGGGTCTGCACCATCATGTTGGTGATTTCGCGGGTGGCTTCCTCCCACATCGCCTTCTTCAGCTGCCGCTGCACGCCGAAGCCGCCGAGCTCCATCTCCGAGGCGCTCTCGCCGGAGCCGAACTCGACCCGGCCGTTGGAGATGATGTCGAGCGCGCTGATCCGCTCGGCGACACGCGCCGGCGGATTGTAAGCGGGCGGAGTGAGCACGATACCGTGGCCGAGGCGGATGTTTTTCGTCCGCTGGCTTAGCGCCGCCATCATCAGCTCGGGCGCGCTCGAGCGGGAGTATTCCTCCAAGAAGTGGTGCTCGACCTCGAACACGTAGTCGAAGCCCAGGCTGTCGGCCAACGCCACCTGGTCCAGCATCTCGTGATAGATCCGCCGCTCCTCGTCGGGGTTCCACTGCTCCGCGTCAGCCGGTTTGGGCAGCTGCAGCTCGTAGAAAAGACCGAATTTCATAGACTTATCCTAATCGTTCAACGTCAAATTATCACGTCAGCGGCGGCGCCGGCGAAGGGTCGCGCAGGTTGAAGATGTCATCGAAGCGGCGCTGGACGCCGGCCATGTTGGTGGCGTGGGTCAAGAGGTAGAACTGCTCGTCGAGCATGGCCTGCACGACCTTCTCACCCACCTCGCGCGGCGCCATGCCCTCGGACTTGAAGCGGGCGTCCATGGCCGCGACGGCCTCGCGCGATGCCGCTGTCGGCTGGATGGCCGCATCCACCAGCGTCGCCGGCCGGTTGCGGGCCGAGGTGATGATGTTGGTGGCGATCATGCCGGGGCAGAGCAGGGTGACCCCGATCTTCGCCTCGGCGTTCTTCAAGTCCCAGTAGAGCCCCTCGGTCAGCCGCGCGACCGCGTGCTTGCTGACGCCATAGATCGAGCCCGCACCGGTGGTCAGGCCCAGGATCGAGGAGGTGTTGACGATATGCCCTTCCTCGCCGTGGGCGATCATCCTGGGCGCGAAGGCGCGTAGGCCGTTCACCACGCCCCAGAAGTTCACCCCCATCACCCAGTCCCAGTCCTTCTGGCCCTGCGCCCAGATCGGCCGCGGACCGCCTCCGCCGCCCGAGACCCCGGCGTTGTTGCAGAGCACGTGCACGCGCCCGAACCGCCGCTCGGCGGCGTCGGCCAGGGCTTCGACCGCCTCGTAGGACGAGACGTCGGTCAGCTGCGGCGCGACCTCGAGGTTCATGCGCGTCAGGCGGTCGGCCTCGCGCTCCAGCGCGTCGCGCTCAACGTCGGCCATGACGACCTTCATGCCGCGGCTCGCGAACGCCTCGGTCATCCCGAGCCCGATCCCGCTCGCAGCGCCGGTGACGACCGCGACCTTGCCTTCCAGCGTCTTCATCCGCGCTCCTCCCCGAAATCATCTAAGCGCAAATTGAGGACAGGTACGACTTTCGTGCGCAACCCGCATCGCGACCGCAGCGCCGCCGAAAGTCGTACCTGTCCACAATTTCAGACGATGACCCCCTCTTCGGCGACCAGCTCCAGTGAGTGGATGCGGGAGGCGAGGGTGGGGCCGGCGCTCATGACGAAGATCTCGTCGGCGCCGGTGTGGCGCGCCTTGTCCGCGAGGAGACTGCGCACCGTCGGTCCGTCGCCGCGGATGCGGCGGACGAAGCCCTCGCCTTCCTCGCCGCCGGGCGGCGTCGGCCGGCGCGGCAGCATGGCGGCCAGCCGGTCGGCCTCCTCGGCGGTATCGGCGGCCAGCGCGATGGTGGCGACTCCGGCGCAAGGCTGCTGGCGATAGACCGACGGCTTGAAGCTCTCGCGATAGGCGGCGACGGCCAGCATGCCGTCTGCGCGGGCGATGAACTCGGCGAACACCATGCCCACCCCGGCCATGCCGGCGAAGCGTGCGGAGTCGACAGAGGAGCAGAGCAGGAAGAGGTCCGGATGCGAGGGCCCACGCGGGTTGGCCTTCACGTCCGAGAAGGCGTGGCCCTGCGGGAACGGCTCGACCCCGGACGAGTCGAGCAGCCAGGCGGAGAGCAGGGCGAAGAACTGCGGGAACACCGCGGACGAGCGCGTGCCCAGCGCCTGGCCGGTGACGAGATCGGCGCCCAGCGCGCGGCCGAGACCGAGGTCGATCCGCCCGGGCGCCAGCGCCTCCAGCTCCATGAACACCTCGGCGACCTTGAGCGGCGAGTAGTTGGGCAGCATCACCCCGCCGGAGCCCAGGCGGATGCGGCTGGTGACCTGGGTCAGCGCCGCGATCAGGATCTCGGGCGCCGGGCTCGACAGGTGCTGGATCGAATGGTGCTCGGCGACCCAGAAGCGGTGGTAGCCCAGCCGCTCGGCGGCCTTGGCCACCTCGATGGTGTCGCGCACCCCCTGCGCTTGGGTCCCGCCGTCGGCGGACACCGGCGAGAGGTCGAGGGCCGAGAGGATCGCCATCTAGAGCGTGCTCACGAGAAGTCGCATCACCAAGCCAAGCCGAAAGATACAACCACGGAAAACACTGAAAACACGGACCGAAGCCACCTGGCTCGTCAAAGGACCAAGCGTTCCACACGCGCCTTAGGCGCGCATCCAAAATTGACCAAGAGACCAGCTCGAGTCTCGTCGGCGAAGAGCAGTTGTCCGTGATTTCCGTGTTTTCCGTGGTTCATTCTTAGGCCGAGCGCCGCCGGAGCTTCTTGATGATCGACGAGAAGTTCAGCAGCACTCGCCCGCCGGCCGCGATCTGGCCGCGCACGAACACCAGCGAGGCGCCGCCGCGCACGACCTCGCCGCGGCACTCGATGAGGTCGCCCTCGCGCCCGGCGTCGACGAACTCGCAGTTCATCGAGGCGGTCACGGAGCCGTGGCCCTCCAGCACCTGGCGCGCGATCACGAAGATCGAGTAGTCGGCGAAGGTCATCAGGCAGCCGCCGTGCATGAAGCCGCCGCCGTTCATGTGATGCTTGTCGGCCCGGAAGGCGCAGACGACTTGGCCGCCGTCGTCCAGCCGCGCGTAGAACGGGCCGGCGTGATCCTCGAACGGCTCGTCGCCGTAGGTGCTCCAGCCGGCCCATTCGCCCGCCGCGATCGGCTTGAAACCCCACGCCGCCTCGGTCGTCCCGTCCGCCATGTTTGCTCACCTCGCAGCGCGCGCCGTAAACTCGAACGCGCCTCCCATAGCGTCTAGCCGAAGGAAAAGGCCATGCCTCTCGACGTCGACACCCGCGTCCAGCTGATCGAGGCGGTGCGCCGCTTCGTGAGCGAGCGCTTAAGGCCGCTCGAGGCCAAGGTCTCCGAGGACGACGCCATTCCGGACGACGTGGTCGAGGAGATGAAGGCGCTCGGCCTCTTCGGCCTCTCCATCCCGGAGGAGTACGGCGGCCTTGGCCTGTCGATGGAGGACGAGTGCGGGGTGGCGGTCGAACTCGGCCGCACCTCGCCCGCGTTTCGCTCGACGTTCGGCACCAACGTCGGCATCGGCAGCCAGGGCCTCGTCATGTTCGGGACCGACGAACAGAAGGCCAAGTGGCTGCCGCGCATCGCCTCCGGCGAGCTTATTACGTCTTTCGCTCTTACCGAGCCCGAGGCTGGCTCGGACTCCGCCGCGGTGCAGACGAAGGCGCGGCGCGACGGTGCCGTCTATGTGCTCGACGGCGGCAAGCGCTTCATAACAAACGCGAATAAGGCCGGCCTCTTTACGGTCATGGCGCGATCGGACCCGGAGAAGAAAGGCGCGGCCGGCGTCTCGGCCTTCCTGGTTCCGCGCGACTTGCCCGGTCTTACCGTAGGAAAGCCCGAGAAGAAGATGGGCCAGCAGGGCGCCCACATCTGCGACGTCAACTTCGAGGGTGTGCGCGTGCCGGCCGAGAACCGGCTGGGAGAGGAGGGCGAGGGGTTCAAGGTCGCCATGCAGGTGCTCGACCGCGGGCGCCTGCACATCGCCGCCGTTTGCTGTGGGGTGGCGGAACGGCTCATTGCCGACTGCGTCGCCTACACCGCCGAGCGCAAGCAGTTCGGCCAGGCGCTGGCCTCGTTCCAGCTGATCCAGGCGATGATCGCCGACTCCAAGACCGAGTCCATGGCCGCCAAGGCGCTTGTCATGGAAACGGCGCGCCGCCGTGACGCCGGCGAGAACGTGACGCTGGAGGCGGCCGCCTCCAAGCTCTTCGCCTCCGAGATGGTCGGCCGCGTCGCCGACCGAGCCGTGCAGATCTTCGGCGGCGCCGGCTACGTCGCCGACCACGGCATCGAGCGCTTCTACCGCGACGTCCGCATCTTCCGCATCTACGAGGGCACCAGCCAGATCCAGCAGCTGGTCGTGGCGCGAGAAACGATGAAGCGAGGCGGCTAAAGGCAGGGGGCGCCAGAGAACGGGCGCCTTACGCACGCCGCGATCCGGACTAAAACGCAGGACCATGCGCCGGATTCTCATCGCCCTGACCGCCTTTGCGCTCGCCGCCTGCACGCCGGTGCAGCAGCAGGCAGGGCGGGCGCCGGCGGGGTTTGCGGGGCCGAGGCTCGAGACTCGCGACTTCGTCAGCTTCGACGGCGCCAAGCTCGCCATGCAGTCGTGGACGCCGGACTCGGGCGAGCCCTGGGCCGTGATCATCGGCCTGCATGGGATGGACGACGACTCCAACGCCTTCGATCTCGCCGGGCCGTACTGGGCCAAGGATGGGATCGCGACGCTGGCCTACGACCAGCGCGGCTTCGGTCGCTCGCCCGGCCATGGCCTCTGGGCGGGAGACGCCCTGATGATGGACGACCTCAGAACTTTCACCGCGCTCGTCCGCCAGCGCTATCCGCACGCCATCATCGCCGTCGCCGGCGAGAGCCTTGGCGCCTCGGTCGCCATCGAGGCCTTCGCGTCTGAAGAGCCGCCGGCCGCCGACCGCGTGGTGCTGCTGTCGCCCGCGGTCTGGGGCTGGTCGACCCAGCCGCTCACCTACAAGACGACGCTCTGGCTTGCCGCCCACGTCGACGGCGGCCGGGTGATCGACCCGCCGAACTGGGTGACCAAGGGCCGCTACGCCTCGGACAACATCGAGGAGCTGCGCAGCATGGGGCGCGATCCCTACGAGATCTGGGGCACGCGGGTCGACGCCATCTACGGCCTGGTCGACAGTATGGAGCGCGCGAGCCGCGCCGTCGCCGACATCCACGCGCCCGTGGCCTACCTCATGGGCGCCCACGACGCGATCATCCCGCCAGAGCCGATGCAGCGCGCGGCGAGGGCGCTGAAGTCCACCGACCACTCGGCCTTGTACGCCAACGGCTGGCACCTGCTCCTGGTCGACCGCCAGCGCGACGTGGTTTTCCGCGACGTCGAGAGCTTCCTCCGCGACCCTACAGCCCCGCTCCCCTCCGGCGCGCCGATCGTCCCCGGCGCACGGACGGCCGAGAACACGGCGGCGCCGGCGCCGGTTCAGGCGACCATCGCCTCGCGATAGGGCGTCAGGTCCCATCCGGGATAGCGCGCTTGCGCGCGGGCCAGTGTGGTCTCGGTCCAGAACGGGCGCCCGGGCGCCTGTACGCCGAAGCAAGCGAGCTGTTCGGGCGTCGCGTTCTCGAAGATCACACGCCAGGGCATGGTGTGGTGGAACGGCCAGGCGCGGAATCCGATCGCCTCGTCGCCCGCCGCCTTGAAGCAGGTCATCAGCGCAAAGCGATGGCCGTGCGGCGCGGTGAGGTTCGAGCCGCGGTGATAGACGTCGATCGTGTAAGGGAAGATCGAGCCGGCCGGGGAGGCGCTCGAGCGCTCGTACTTGCTCAAGCCCTTCTGCAGCTTGCGCTGCACCTTGGGGTCGCGGCTGAACGTCGCTTCCGGCCCGGCGACCTTCGCGGCGTCGGGGCGCGTTACGAAGTGGGCCGGCCCGTGCGCTTCCGTCACATCGGAGAAGTAGCAGAGGATGGTGATCGAGTTCCGCGTCTCGTCCTCGGACGGCGCCGTCAGCGTGTGGTTCGGAAAGTCGCAGTGGAAAGGCTGATCGTAGTCGGCGTCGCCGGTGTATTTGGCCCAGCTCTGGCACTGGTAGACGTGCACCGCCGACGTGTTCAGCGCCGCCTTGGCAAAGGCGATCAGCGCCGGGTGCACCCCGATCAGGTTCAGGGCCGGGGAGCAGTCGATCGGCACGGACTTGATCCCCTCGAACTGGGCGGGGTTGAAACGGCCGACCTCGCCTGCCTTCTTCGCCTCCATCGCATCGGCCCCGCCTTCGTCGCGACCGAAGACGGCCCTGAAGTCCGCCTGCACCGCGGCGACCTCGTCCGGGGTGAAGAAGTTCTCGACCACAAGGCCGCCGTCGCGGCGCCAGGTCTCGATGTGCTCGCGCGTGAAGCGCTCGACCATGCAGTCCTTTGCCATGGCCCTATTCTAGCAAAGGAATCGCCGGCGGACAGGGCGGGCGCCGGCTTGCCGCCTCAGTCTCGTTTGGGCTGTGGGTCGGGAGCAGGGCTTGGGACCGACTTCCAAGGCGTGTTCGGGTCGAGCTTCAGCCGAACCCCCACCTGCTGCGGCTGCGGGACCGAGCGGCAAAACCCTGTGCTCGAATAGGGTTCCTGTTGCTGAAAAGTCATCGGCGTCGTCCTCGCGCGCCCGCCGTTGCGAGATGCCCTCAGGCGGGGTCCGCTGCCAACCACCGCGATCACAAAGACCCTCCGTGTTCGGAGCGCAAAATCAATTCTGCAGGACGGGGCCAACGATCCACAGGAAACAGCAGCCGGCTGCGTGGCGTTGCAATCTGGGGCTCGAGGCATAGGCTTGGGGCCGCTTCTCGGCCGACCGGGCCGAAGCCGCTCCGTTGAAACTAAGGAGGAGGCGGCCATGACCGCTCAGCTCAACCACACCATCGTTCTTTGCCGTGACAAGGCGGCATCGGCGGGCTTCCTCGCCGAGATGCTCGGGCGGCCGGCGCCGGCGAGCTTCGGGCCGTTCGCCGTCGTCGAGATGGACAACGGCGTCTCCCTCGACTTCATGCAAACGAGCGAGGAAATCCGGCCGCAGCACTACGCCTTCCTGATCTCGGAAGCCGACTTCGACGATGTGTTCGGCCGCATCCAGGCGAAGAAGCTGGACCACTGGGCCGACCCAGCCCGGCGCCATCCCAGTGAGATCAACCAGCGCGACGGCGGCCGAGGCGTCTACTTCCCCGACCCCGACGGCCACTTCCTGGAAGTGCTCACCCGGCCCTACGGCAGCGGGTGAAGACGACTTCTCCCTATAGGAGAAGTTCGATTCAACCCGGCGCCATGCCCTTTTCGGCCAGCTCCTTGATCGCGCCGTCGGTCTTCTTAAGCGCCTCGAGCCCCATGCCGCGCAACACGTGCGGGGCCTTGGTGAACTGGATGTTGTCGTAGCCCACGATCTCGATCCGGTTCCCGCACGGGTCATAGAAGTCGAGGAACGGACCGGGCAACGCCTCGACGCCGGCCGCGGCCATCGCGCGCCGCACCGCCTCCTTGTCGTCGACGACGAGGCCGAGGTGGCGCCCGTCGTCGGCCGGCTGCTTGCGCCCCTTCTGCAAGGCGATGAACTGGTCGCCGAGGTCGATGAAGGCCATGCCGTCGCTCTTGCCGCGCAGGCTGAAGTCGAACAGCTTGCCGTAGAAGGCGAGCGCCTCGTCGATGTCGCCGACCTCGAGCGCCACATGGTTGAACCCCACCGCGCGCGCTTTCTTCGCCTTGGCCATGGCCGCCTCCTGAAGAGATCGATCGGGTCTCCACGTTGAGATGGGTCGCGCGCCGGGATTGGCAAGCGGCGCTTGACCGCCGCCGCATCGATCCGCTTTGTCCCGGCCACGGGACGGGCGACGAGTAAGGGGCTCCATGGCAAGTGCATTCGATCTTACCGGCCGCGTGGCGCTGGTGACCGGCGGGAACGGCGGCATCGGTCTAGGGATCGCGCGCGGGCTCGCCAAGGCCGGCGCGACGGTGGCGGTCGCCGGCCGCAACGCCGAGAAGAACGCGGAGGCCCTGGCGGACCTGAAGGCGCTGGGCGGCGCCGCCGACGCCCTTCAAGTCGACGTCGCCGACGAGACGGCATGCCGGGCGATGGTGGCTGACGTGAACGCCCGGTTCGGGCGGCTGGACGTGCTGGTCAACAACGCAGGCGTCGCGCGGCGCACACGGCCGGAGACCATGAGTCTCGAGATCTGGAACGGCATCCTGGCGACCAACCTGACCGCGGTTCTGGTCGCCTGCCAAGCGGCGCATCCGCTGATGAAGGCCGGCGGCGGCGGCAAGATCATCAACATCGGCTCGATGTACTCGATCTTCGGCGCGCCCTACGTCTCGGCCTATGCGGTGAGCAAGGGCGGCGTCGTCCAGCTCACCAAGTCGCTCGCGGCCGCCTGGGCCGCCGACAACATCCAGGTCAACGTCATCCTGCCTGGCTGGATCGACACTGACATGACGCGGCCCGCGCGCACCGGCTCGGCAGAGTTCTCAGACGCCGTCGTCGCTCGGACCCCCGCCGGCCGCTGGGGCGTGATCGACGACTTCGAGGGTCCCGCTGTCTTTCTCGCCAGCCCCGCCTCTGACTTCGTGACCGGAGCGGTGCTCGCGGTCGACGGGGGCTATTCGATCACGGGCTGATCAGCCCCGGTCACCAGACCTCGACGCCGACCTCGTAGCGGCCGCTTGGCCCGTGCGATCGGGCCAACGACCGGGTGATCTCCCTCGCCAGCTGCTCCAGCTCGATCGGCCGGAACTTCCAGCAGGCGTTGATCTGCGGACCCAGGATGGTGACGATGTAGTGGCCGGAGCGGGGGCCTGACCGCTTCCCGTCGACATACCCGATGGTGACCCGGTGGCCGGCGACGATCCTGCCGCGGTCGTCGGGGATCGAGGCCAGCATTTCCGGGACCAGGCGTCGGTCGCCTATCGACATCCCGATCGCCCGAAAGACGGACTGCAGGTGGCCCGGCCAATATTCGATTCGCCCAGCGTGCATGCGCCAAGTGAAGCGCCAGGGCTCACGCCGCGTCAACGACCGTGGGCCGCTTTCGCGTAGCGCTGCGATCAAAACGTGGTGACTGCGGTGGCGCTCGTTACCGGCAGGCGGCGCCTGCGCCGGAGGCTACCCTCGCTCCAGCTGGGTGTACGACCAGTAGCGGAAGCCGTTGTTCCGCACGAGCTTCCAGCCGCGTTTCTGCAGGCTGAGGCGCACCATGGTGTTGAAGAAGCCGTGGGCGATGACCAGCACGTTCATGCCGGCCTCGGCGTCGGCGATCAGCCGCTCGGCCACCCGCTCGGCCCGCGCCTGCGCTTCCTTGCGCGTCTCGTGGCCGTCGTGATGGTTGAACCACCACCACCAGAAGCGCGCGATCACGCCCCATATTCGGGGGCTGAGCTTGATCCAGCGGGGCCAGTGCGGCGGCGGCAACGGCGCCTCGATCAGACTGGCGTCGGTCTCGATGTCGCGATCGCCGGCGACCAGACGGGCGGTCTCGATCGAGCGCAGGCGGGTGGAGCTCACGATCACGCCCGCCGCTTCGGCGTGGGCGATCAAGGTTTCTGGCACGGTCTGGCCGCCGAGCAGGCCGGTCTCTTCATAGACAGCCCACCAGGCCGCGTAGCCAGCAGCGCTGAGCAGCGTCTTGCGCGACAGCGCCGGCTCGCCGTGGCGCGCGAGCACGATGGTCCCCACTCCCTCCGCGCCCTTCGCCATGCCCCCCTTAAGACGACAGCCGCCTCGCCGATTTGGCGAACGGCCTTCGTCCGTCATGCCTCCTCAAGCGCCCGCACGTGGGCGGCGGCCGACCGGCCCAGCGCCTCCAGGTCGTAGCCGCCCTCGAGCGACGAGACAATACGGCCCTGGGCGTGCGCGCGGGCGACCTCGACGACGGCGCGCGTGGCCCACCCGTAGTCCTCGGCCTCCAGCGCCTGCTGGGCCAACGGATCGCGCGCGTGAGCGTCGAATCCGGCGGAGATCAGGATCAAATCCGGTTGAAACGCGTCCAGCGGCGCCATCAACGCCTCGAACGCGGCGCGCCAGCGCTCGCGCGGGCTGCCCGGCGGTACGGTCGAGTTGATGACGTTGCCGACGCCGCGCTCGGAAGCCAGGCCGCTGCCCGGATAGGCGGGCCACTCGTGCACCGAGGCGAAGAAGAGGCTCGGGTCGCCTTGCACGACGGCTTGCGTGCCGTTGCCGTGGTGGACGTCGAAGTCGACGACGGCGACGCGGGCGATCCCCTCGCTCTGCGCCACGCGGGCGGCGATCGCGATGTTGGAGAACAGGCAAAATCCCATGGCCCGCTGCGGCTCGGCATGGTGGCCGGGCGGCCGCACGGCGCAAAAGGCGCGGTGGATCTCGCCGCGGGCGACCGCGCGCACGGCCTCGGCCACCGCGCCGGCGGCGCGCTGGGCTGCCGTGAGGCTGCCCGGCGAAATGGCGGTGTCGGCGTCGATGCGGACCAGGCCCTCGGTCGGGGCGATCGCGAACATCGCGTCCACGAACGCCGGATCGTGCACGCGGTCGAGGTCGGCGCGGGTCACGTGGGGCGCGGCGCGCGGCTCGAGATGCAGGTCGCTCGCCTTCAGCGCGCCAATCACGGCGCTCAGCCGCTCCGGACGCTCCGGGTGGTTGCGACCCGGCTGATGCTCGAGCATGTCGGGATGGGTGTAGAGGGCGGTGGCCATCGCCCGCAGTCTAGGCTATCGGCCGCGCGGCCGCGAACGGCTCAATTTTACGCGAGCGGGAGGAAGGCGATCCCTGCAGCTCACGTCATCGGCATCCGCCGCGCGACGCCCTCGGACGCCGCCGCGCTGGCGGTGCTCGGCCGTGACACCTTCACAGAAACCTTCGGGCGCCGCTACCCGGCCGAGGATCTGACCGCCTTCCTCGACGAGGCGCACGAGCCCGGGCTCTATGCCGACTGGGTGGCCGATCCGGCGTTCGGCCTCTGGATCGCCGAGACCGAGGGGGCGCTGGTCGGCTACGCGCTCGCCGGGCCCTGCCACCTGCCGCACCCCGAGGTGACGGCCGATTGCGGCGAGCTCTGGCGGCTTTATGTGCGCGCCGAGGCGCAAGGCGCCGGCCTCGGCGTCAGGCTCTTGGAGCAGGCGTTTGCCTGGCTCGAGCGGCCGGGCCGGCGGCTCTGGATCGGCGTCTGGTCGGAGAACCTCGGCGCCCAGCGGCTCTACGCGCGTTATGGATTCTCAAAGGTTGGCGACTATGCCTTTTCCGTTGGCGAAACCCGCGACCACGAATTCATCCTGGCCAGGCCAGGCTCCTAGCGGCGCAATGGAGGCTGGACAGCGGCCGCGGCGCCCCTCATCTTCCGGCAAACGACCGTTCGAACAGGCCCGACATCCATGTTCATGAATTTCTTCTCCGAGCTTCGCCAGGCCAAGGTGCCGGTGACGCTGAAAGAGTACTTGATGCTTATGGAGGCCCTCGATCGGGACGTGATCGAGAAGTCGGTCGACGAGTTCTACTACCTGTCGCGCTCGGCGCTGGTGAAGGACGAGAAGCACCTCGACCGCTTCGACCAGGTGTTTGGCCACGTGTTCAAGGGGCTGGAGAAGGTCCAGCTGGGCCTGGCCATGGACGTGCAGGCCGAGTGGTTGAAGGCCTTGTCCGACAAGTTCCTCACCGAGGAGGACCGCAAGCTCATCGAGGAGATGGGCGGCTTCGACAAGCTGATGGAGATGCTGGCCGAGCGAATCCGCGAGGCGAAGGAACGCGGTGAGATGGGCGACGAGGACGGCGAGGGCAAGCGCGGCCGCCGCCCGAACGGCAACTCGCCCTTCGGCGCCAACGGCTTCCATCCCGAGGGCATCCGCATCGGCCAGGACAAGGGCCGGCACGGCAAGGCGATCAAGGTCTGGGACAAGCGCGAGTACAAGAACCTCGACGACTCGGTCGAGCTCGGCACCCGCAACATCAAGGTGGCGCTCCGCCGCCTGCGCAAGTTCGCCCGCCAGGGCGTGCCCGACGAGCTCGACATCAAGGGCACGATCAAGGAGACGGCCAACAAGGGCTATCTCGACCTGGTCATGCAGCCCGAGCGCCGGAACACGATCAAGGTGCTGCTGTTCTTCGACATTGGCGGGTCGATGGACAGCCACATCAAGATCTGCGAGGAGCTGTTCTCGGCGGCGAAGACCGAGTTCAAGAACATGGAGTTCTTCTACTTCCACAACTGCCTTTATGAGACGGTGTGGAAGGACAATCGCCGCCGCAACGTCGAGAAGATCCCGACCTGGGACGTGCTCAACAAATACCCGGGCGATTACAAGGTGATCTTCGTCGGCGACGCGACCATGAGCCCCTACGAGATCACCTATCCCGGCGGCTCGGTCGAACACTGGAACGAGGAGCCGGGCGCCGTCTGGCTCGACCGCGTCGGCCAGTTCTACGACAGCGTCGTGTGGCTGAACCCGGTCGGCGAGCGCCACTGGGACTATACGCCCTCGATCGAGGTCATCCGCCAGCTGACCAACGACCGGATGTACCCCCTGACCATCGAAGGCCTGGACAAGGCCATGCGCGAACTCGTGCGCGGGTAAGCCCGACCGAGTCTTTCGCGCAGGGCCTCTAGATCCTCCACCGTCGGTGGAGGAGCTGACGCCAGGCCCTACTTGTTCGCCGCGTACAGGTCGCCGGAGTTGGCGTCGAGGCGATAGAGCGACTGCTTGATCCCCTGCACGCGGTCGAGGTTGCCGTTCAGCCGACCGAGGTCGACCTCGCCGCGCTCGTAATAGGCCAGCTGGTTCAGCTCGCTGATGTATCCTTGAGAGCGGGCGACGTTGTCCTGCATCTCCTCGAAGGCTTGCCGCCGGCCGGCAGTGGCGAAAACCCCGCCCGCCTTGGCGTTGGCCGCATAGGCGTAGATTCCGTTGGCGAGCGAGCGGCACTGGCCTACGACCGCCCAGAACTGCGCGCGCTTGGCTGGCGCGTAATAACGCGTGGCCGCCGCATAGGCGCTGGCGAAGGCCGGATAGACCGCGACCGCCCGGCGTGCGGCATCGATGGCCGCCGCGCCGTCGGGCGCCTGGTTCACCGCCGCGATCGCCGCGCCGAGGTTGGCCCGGGCGCGCCGCACGTTCCCGATCGCGCCGCTTCCGCCGCCCCATGAGCCCAGCGTGCTGTCGACCTCCCGCTCGCGAGCGGCAGCGCTGCGCGCAAGCATGGCGGCCTCGTCGCGCGCCATGGCGATGGCCAAAGCGTTGGTTTGATCGGGCGTCGCGGCGCCGAGCTTGCCGTTCTCGACCGCCAGCGTTGCGAGCGCGTCGCGCGGCAGGCCGGCGTGCTGGGAGTCGGCCAGCAGGCCGGCGGCGTCTTCCTGAACTGGCGCGGCAGGGGCGCCGGGGATGGTTGCAACCTGCGACGACGGGGGCGCGCCCGACGGCGCCGCGGCCGATGCCGTCACCGGGGCAGGCTGCCGGGCCACCACGGGAGGCGCGGGCGCTGGCGCGGCGCTGGAGGTCCCCGGCGCGGGCGTCGGATGCGGCAGGAACGGCAGCTTGAGCGTCGACAGCGCTGGAATCGGGTGATGCAGCCAGAAGAACCACGCGCCCGCCGCGCCGCCGCCGAGGAGCAACACGAGCAGCAGCAGGATCAGCACGATGATCCCGCCGCCTCCGCTTCGAGCAGGTTCCGGTGCCGGCGCGGCTGCGGTTGTTGCGGGCGCGGCGGCCGCCGGCGCTTCGGGCTCGCTCGGCACGGATTCGGGTTCGGTCGGATTGTTGGTGTCGGTCATCGGACGCCCCCCGTCTTTGCTGTAGCCAAGCAGCATTGTACGCTGTTCGCCACCGTTTTTTGTCGCTTCGAATGAAGCTTTCGGCCCCAACCGCTTGAGAACGAGCAGGTAACGCTTGGACGAGGACCAGACCAGGATCGTCACGCAGGCGCGCGGTCGCGACGAGCGGCTCGACGAGCGCGTGCACTGTCTCGAGTTGGTGGACGGCCACGGCCTCGTCCGTCGCCACCTCGTCGGCTCCGCCGGCGCTGTTGTCGGCCGGGCAGCTCCGGCGGACATCATCCTGGCCGACACCGAAGTGTCGCGCGCCCACTGCCGCGTCGCGCTCGAGGGCGAGGGGCTGGTCGTCTCCGACCTGAACTCGACCAACGGCACCTTCGTCGACGGAACGCGGCTGACCGGAGCGGCGTTTCTGCCGGTGGGCGCGGTCCTGCGCGTCGGGCGCGTGTCGCTGAAGCACGAATGGCGCACCTGCCTGGAGGTCGTGCAGACCGATCAGCTGGATCGCGACCTGACGCGGGCAAGCGCCTACGTGCAGGCGCTGCTGCCGCCGCCGCTCGTCCAAGGCCCCATCCGCGCCGACTGGCTCTACCAGCCGTCGGCCAAGCTCGGCGGCGATGCCTTCGGCTACGGGCCTCTGACCGACGATCTTTTCCTGGCCTATCTCATCGACGTCTCGGGCCATGGCGCCGGGGCCGCGATGCATAGCGTGACGGTGATGAACCTGCTCCGCCAGCACGCCTTGCCCAGCACGGACATGGCCGATCCAGCCCAGGTGCTGGCGAGCTTGAATGCGATGTTCCAGATGGAACAGCACGCCGAGATGTACTTCACCATGTGGTACGGCGTTTACGACCGGCGCTCGCGCCGTCTCTCCTACGCCAGCGCCGGCCACCACCCGGCCTTCCTCGTCCCGCCTGCGGGCGGCGAGTTCACCCCGCTGCGCACCAGGAACGGGCTCGTCGGCGCCGTGCCCGGAAAGGTCTTCGTCGCCGATACCGCCCAGGTCCCAGCGGGCGCGTCGCTCTTCCTGTTCAGCGACGGGGTTTTTGAAATTGTCACAAACGACGGCCAAGAATGGGGGCTGAACGACTTTCTGCCCCTGATCCTCAAGCCGGCGGTCGACGGATTGACCACCTGCCAGACGATTTTCCGGGACGTGACCAAAGCGGCCCGGCCCGGCGGATTTGACGACGACTTCTCGCTGGTCGTCCTGACCTTCGACTGAGAACGCGAGCGCCGAAGGAACCTTCGAATGGAAATGCGGGTCAGCGAGATCGACGGCGTGAAGAAGGTCAGCCTGCTCGGCCGCCTGGACGCTCTCGGCGCCGACGTTGTCGAGACTCAGTTCTCGGGCGCCATCGCTCCGAGCGGCGTCAGCACCATCGTCGACCTCTCCGAGCTGACCTTCCTGGCCTCGCTTGGCGTGCGCATGTTCATCAGCACCGCGCGCGCCCTGTCTTGGCGCGGGGCAAAACTCGTCATGTACGGCGCCAGGCCCGCGGTCGCGGAGATCATCGAGACTATGGGATTCGGCGACATCGTGCCCCTGGTCGGGAGTGAGGCTGAAGCGCTCGCCCTCGTGGCTGGATGACGGCGTCGAAGCCAGCGCCTTCCTCCCTCGGTTTGAGACTGTCAGAGCGCGCCGGCGGTGAACTGCGCCTGATCCTGGACGGCCGGCTGGCGGCGATCGAAGACGGACGCCTCGCGATCCTGAGCTACCTCGAGCCCCTGGCGCTTGACCCGCTGGTGATCAACCGGCTGGAGGTCGTGTTCGAAGAGATCGTGTCCAACATCGTCCGGCATGGCTTCACGCCCGGGTCGGGCCAATCGATCGCGGTTCGCTTGGCGGTGCGGCCGAACGCGGTCGTTCTGACCGTCGAGGACGACGGCATTGCCTTCAACCCCCTCGACGCTCCTGAGCCGGCGCCGCTCACCTCGCTCGAAACGGCGCCGCTCGGTGGCCTCGGCATCGCGCTGATGCGCAAGCTCGCCGCCGACGTGCGCTACGAAACGCCAAGCTGGGCGCCCGACGCCGCCTTCAAGCCGACCAACCGCCTGACCGTCGCGATCGCGACGGCGGCCTGATCCGGCCCGCCTACTTGTTGGCCTGCGCGGTGGCGGTGGCGGACGCGTAGAGGCTGGCCAGCGTGCCCTTTATCTCGTTGGCCTGCGACAGCGAGGCGCTGATCTGTGCAAGATCGTTCTGGCCACTGGCGGCCTGCGCCAGCTGCTCGACCTGCGCCTCCAGCGTCTTGGCGCGCGCGGCATCGCTTTGCAGGTCCTGGTAGGCCTGCTTGCGGCCCTGCGAGGCGAACACCCAAGGCCGCGGCGCCGCCGCCGCCAGGGCCGCTATCTGCCCGGCGTAGGTCCGCGCCTGCGCGGCCACAGGCGGGATGGCCGCGCGCTTGACCGCGGCATAGAGCGGCGTCGCGCGCGCATAGGCGGCGGCGAAGGCCGCGTAGGCCGGGATGGCCCTGCGCGCGGAGTCGATGGCGGCCAGCGGGTCGGCGCCGGTGGTCGCGCCGGCGCTCGCCGCCGCGAGGTTGGCCCGCGCCTGCCGGACGGCGGCGACGGCCGCCGCGCCTTCCGATGCGCCGCCCAGGGTGGTCGTAACTTCGCGCGTCTGCGCCTGGGCGCCGCGCGACAGCGCCGCCGTTTCCGTGCGCGCCATCCCGAAGGCGAGGCCGTCCAGCTGGGTGACGAGCGCCGGCGCGCCGGCGGCCGGCGCTGCGTGGATCTGCGCGGCCAGCGCATCGATCTTGCTGTTCGCGTCGCTCAGCGCCGCCAGCTCCTGCCGCGGCCGCCCGGCGTGCTGGGCATCGGCCAGCAGGCCCGCCGCGTCGTTCTGGATCGGCTGGAGCGAGGGAACGGCGCCCGCCGCAGGCCCGGCCGATAAGGCTGCGGCGGACGCCGCAGCGGTCGCTGGCGCGGCTTTGCCCGCCGGCGCCAGAAGCGCGCCGTGGCGATGCGCCTGCAGGTACAGGTAGCCGGCGCCGCCGGCGCCGGCCGCCAGCAGCACAACCGCCGCGCCGACCAGCAAGGGCCATGGCGGCGTTCGGCGCTTGGCAGGTTCGGCAGCGGGGGTCTCGACTTCAGCGGCGGCGGGGGTTTCGGCATCCCCGGCGGCGGCCGCCGGCGCGCCCACGACCGCCGGCGCGCCGTCCTCCGGCGCCGCCTTGGCGGGCAGCATCCGCCCGCTGATGCTGATGCGCGTCGCCTCGTCGTAGCCCGCGTCGTAGCCCGGCTCGAACATCTTCAGCCACTCGGGCATCGACTGCGGACGCTCGGACGGGCGGAGCGCCATCGCCGCGTCGATCGCGCGGGTGAAGGTGCGGCTGAACCCAGGTCGCTCGCGCGCGGACAGGGGCTCCCCGGCGCCGCCGTGCATGCGCTCCAACGCATCGCCCGGCTTCTCGCCGGTGACGCACTGGTAGAGCGCGACGCCCAGCGCGTAGATGTCGGTCCACGGCCCCTGCGGAAAGGTCTTCACGTACTGTTCGATCGCCGCGTAGGGCGGCGTGTAAAACGTGACCTGAGTGCTGGTAGCCTGGCCAGACTCGAAACGCGCCGAACCGAAGTCGATCAGCACCGGGCGGCGCCCGTCGTCGTCGACCAGGATGTTGGCGGGCTTGATGTCGCGGTGGATGACGCCGGCCTTGTGAACCCGGTCGAGGCCCTCGGCGATCGGACGCAGCAAGCCGAGCAGGCTCTGCTCGTCGAAGGTTTGCCCGTTGCGCAGCATTTGCGACAGCGAGACGCCCTTCTCGAAGTCCATGACCATGTAGGCGGTGCCATGGATCTCGAAGAGGCTCTTGACCGCCACGATGTTCGGGTGCCGGTCGGGCTTCGACAGGTTCCAGAGGATCTTCGCCTCTTCGACGAACTTCCTCAGGCCAAGGGCGTAGACCTCCTCGGAGGAGGAGTCGGTCGGGGTGACGGTCTCGCCGTCCTGCCGGTCGCTGATCGCGCTCGGGAAGTACTCCTTGATCGCCACCAGCTCGTCGAAGTAGACGCCCCGGCCGCGGTACACGATGCCGAAGCCGCCGACGCCGAGCACGCTCTCCAGCTTCCACTCGCGCAGGATCGAGCCCTCCGGCAGGGCTTTGGCGTGGTAAGGCGTTTTCGTCGGCGTATCGACCATTTGCCTGTCAAGCCTCTTCATCTCAAGGTAAGCGCTCTTGTTGGTCCATTGCTAGCCGCCTAACGGTTGAAGACTTCGCGGGAGCGAGATTCATGCCCTTTGATTGCGCGGTGCGCACTCATGTTGGCTGTCGGCGGCGGATCAACGAGGACGCCGTGCTGTCGCGGCCCGAGCTGGGCGTGTGGGCCGTCGCCGATGGCATGGGCGGGCATGATGCCGGCGAGGTGGCCAGCGCGCTGGTGGTCGAGAGCCTGGCCAAGCTCGGTCCCGGCCTGGCGCTCGCCGAGCGCGCCGCCGCGGCCGGCCGCGCCCTTGCCGGCGTCAACAAGCTGCTCATCGCCATGGCGTCCGAGGGCTCCGGCGGCCGCACCATCGGCAGCACGGTGGTCGCCCTGCTCGCCGGCGAGCAGGCCTTCGTTTGCCTTTGGGCCGGCGACAGCCGCATCTACCGCGCACGCGGGGGCGAGCTGCAGCAGCTGACGCGCGACCACAGCCTGGTGCAGGAGCTGGTCGACCTCGGCGAGATCGCGCCCGCCGACGCCGAGGGCCATCCGAACGCGAACGTGATCACCCGGGCCGTCGGCGTGGACGCGACGCTGGATCTCGACACCGTCGAGGGCGACGTCAGGTCGGGCGACGTCTTCCTTCTGGCCAGCGACGGGCTGACCCGCCTGGTGAGCGACGCCGAGCTCCTGGCCGGGCTGCAAGGCGACATGCTCGAGGAGACGGCCGACTCGTTCTTGGCGACCTGCCTAGAGCGGGGCGCCCCGGACAATGTGTCGCTGGTGATCCTGCGCGCACCGTGACGGAATTGCCGGCGGTTTGCGCCTCACCGTGCTCCGCCCTAAGACTGCCGCGCTGCAACGCTGCCTTAAGGCCCCGCGCGCTTTGACCGACGCCGCCCTCGTCCCGCCCGACCCAGAGGTCCACGCCCAGACCAAGGCGCTGGTTTTCGCCGCCGCCGAGCGGCTGTTCGCGGTGCACGGGTTCCAGAAGGTCTCGGTGCGAGACATCATCGCCGAGGCCGGGGTCAACCTCGCCTCGGTCAACTACCACTTCGGCTCCAAGGACGCGCTGCTATTCGAGATCTTCCGCACCCGCACGGCGGAGCTGAACCGCGCGCGGGCGCGCATGCTGCACGAGGCGTCCGACCGCCATCACGGCAAGCCGCCGGTGCACGACATCCTGGAGGCGCTGATCGCCCCGCCGGTCCGTTGGCTCGCGCCGGCCAGTGACCGCCGCATCTCGCTGCAGTTCCTCATCCGCGCGCGCGGCGAGGGCACCGAGGAAATGCGCGAGGCGCTGCGCTCCGACGTCTCCCACCTGCGCCGCTTCGCCGACGCGCTGCTCGCCGCCAGGCCCGAGCTCGCGGCCGAGGAGGTGTACTGGCGGCTGCACTTCGTGCTCGGCCTGATCCACAACAACCGCTTCGCCGAGCTCGACCGCCTGCACACGCTGTCGGAAGGCCTGACCGCTGAGGACGACACCGACCTTCTGATCAAGCGCATGGTCGACTTCGCCGAGGCCGGGTTCGTTCGCTAGGCGCTCAGCCGGAGCGGGAGCGCGCCGGTCGAATTAACTGCCCCGCCTGCGTTGCCCAGCGACCAGCCCACGCCTAGACTCCATTGTCGGAAAGGGCCTTCGAAACGCCATGTCGGACACGCCGCAAACAGCGCCGGACATCGCCGCGATGTCGTTCGAGCAGGCGCTGGCCGAGCTCGAAGCGATCGTGAACAAGCTCGAGTCGGGCCAGGCGGCGTTGGAACAGTCGATCGAGATGTACGAGCGCGGCGCGCGTCTGAAGGCCCACTGCGAGGCGAAGCTCGAAGCCGCGAGGCTCAGGGTCGAGAAGATCGTGGTCGGGCCGCAAGGGGCCACGGGCGTTGAACCGGCCGAGTTCTCTTAAGGGAAAAGCGGCCAGCATGGGCGCGGCGCTCGCGAGCAAACTGGCCGAGGCCGCCGATCTGGTCACCGTCACGCTCGATGCGTTCCTGCCGCGCGCCGCCGGTCCCGAGCAGCGCCTGACCGAAGCGATGCGCTATGCCGCGCTGGGGCCAGGCAAGCGCCTTCGCCCCTTCTTCGTGCTCGAGACGGGCGCGCTGTTCGGACTCGAGGCGCGCCAGGTCCTACCGCTGGCCTGCGCGGTCGAATGCATCCACGCTTACAGCCTCGTGCACGACGACCTGCCGTGCATGGACGACGATGACATGCGCCGCGGGCGTCCGACCGTACATCGGGCCTATGACGAGGCGACCGCCGTGCTCGTGGGCGACGCGTTGCAGACGGCCGCGTTCGAGATCCTCGCCCACCCGGACACCCATCCGGACGGCGAGATCCGCGCCGAGCTGGTGGGCAGGCTGGCGGCCGCGGCGGGCGCGAACGGCATGGCCGGCGGCCAGATGATCGACTTGCTGGGCGTCGGCGACGACCTCGGCGCGGTGGCGCGCATGCAGCGATTGAAGACCGGGGCGCTCATAGCCTGCGCCTTCGAGCTGCCGATGGTGCTGGCCAGGCCGGCCGACGCGGAGCGGCAAAGCCTGATGGGGTTCGCCCAGGATCTTGGCCTGGCCTACCAGATCGTCGACGATCTCCTCGACGTCGAAGGCGATGAGGACCTGCTCGGCAAGGCGGCCGGGGCGAAGGACCAGGCCAAGGGCAAGGTCAACTACGTGACGCTGCTGGGCGCGCACGCGGCCAAGGAGCGGGTCGCGCTCTTGGCTGACCAGGCGCGCGCGCACCTGGAGGCGTTCGGCCCGCGAGGCGAAACTCTGCGCGCCAGCGTCGACTTCGTGCTCGAGCGGCGGTACTGATCGCGCCGCCTAAGAGTTCTCTAAGCCCCCGCATGTCCTCCCCAACCCCGCTTCTCGACACGGTCGCCGCGCCGGCCGACACCCGCGGTTTCACGCAAGTCCAGCTACGCCAGCTGGCCGATGAGCTCCGCGCCGAGACGATCGACGCGGTCTCGCAAACGGGCGGTCATCTGGGGGCAGGCCTCGGCGTCGTCGAGCTGACGGTGGCGTTGCACCACGTGTTCGACACGCCGCGCGACATACTGATCTGGGATGTCGGCCACCAGGCCTATCCGCACAAGATCCTCACCGGCCGCCGCGACGGCATCCGCACGCTGCGCCAAGGCGGCGGTCTTTCCGGGTTCACCAAGCGCGCCGAGAGCGTTTACGACCCCTTCGGGGCGGCGCATGCGGCGACCTCCATCTCGGCAGCGCTCGGGTTCGCCGTCGCTCGCGACAAGCGGGGCGCCGACCACAAGGTGATCGCCGTGATCGGCGACGGCGCGCTGTCGGCCGGCATGGCCTACGAGGCGATGAACAACGCCGCCGAGACCACCGAGCAGCTGATCGTGGTCCTGAACGACAACGACATGTCGATCGCCCCTCCGGTCGGCGGCATGAGCGCCTATCTCGCCCGCCAGGTCTCCGGCGGCGCCTACCGTTCGTTCCGCGACTTCTTCCGCCGCTTTGCCGGCATCCTGCCGAAGTCGCTCAAGGAAGTGATGCGCCGCATCGAGGAATATGCGCGCGGTCTGGCGACGGGCGGCACATTCTTCGAGGAGCTGGGATTCTACTACGTCGGTCCGATCGACGGCCACAACCTGGACCACCTGGTCCCGGTCCTGAGGAACGTCAGGGACATCAAGGGCAAGCCCGTGCTTGTCCACGTGGTGACGCAGAAGGGCAAGGGCTACGGCCCCGCCGAAGCGGCGGCGGACAAGTACCATGGGGTGCAGAAGTTCGACGTCATCACCGGCCAGCAGTCGAAGTCGCAGGCGACCGCGCCGAGCTACACGCGGGTGTTCGCCGACGCCCTGATCCGCGAGGCGGAGAAGGACGACAAGATCGTGGCCATCACCGCGGCGATGCCGTCGGGCACCGGCCTCGACCGGTTCGCCGAGCGCTTTCCCGACCGCGCGTTCGACGTCGGCATCGCCGAGCAGCATGCGGTGACCTTCGCCGCCGGCCTCGCCGCCGACGGGATGAAGCCGTTCGCGGCGATCTATTCCACCTTCCTCCAGCGCGGCTACGACCAGGTCGTGCACGACGTGGCGATCCAACGGCTGCCGGTGCGCTTCGCGATCGACCGCGCCGGGCTGGTCGGCGCCGACGGCCCCACCCACGCCGGGTCGTTCGACGTCGGCTATCTGGGCCAGCTGCCGGGTTTCGTGCTGATGGCGGCCGCCGATGAAGCCGAGCTCGCGCGGATGGTCGCAACCGCCGTCGCCATCGATGATCGCCCGAGCGCCTTCCGCTATCCGCGCGGCGACGGGATCGGCGTGGAGATCCCGACCGCGCCCGAACCGCTCGAGATCGGACGCGGGCGGATCCTGCGAGAAGGCTCGGCGGTGGCGATCCTCTCTCTCGGCGGGCGGCTCGCCGAGGCGCTGCACGCGGCCGACATGCTGGGCGCGCGCGGTTATCCGGCAACCGTCGCAGACGCCCGTTTCGCCAAGCCGCTCGACGAGGCGTTGCTCCTGAAGCTCGCCCGCGAGCACGAGGCGCTCATCACCATCGAAGAGGGCGCGATGGGCGGGTTCGGCGCCTTCGTACTGCATCGCCTGGCCGAGCGTGGCGCGCTCGACCGCGGCCTTCGCGTGCGCACGCTGACCCTGCCGGACGTCTTCCAGGATCAGGACAAGCCGGACGTCATGTACGCAAAGGCCGGCCTCGACGCGGAAGGCATCGTCCGCGCCGCCCTGGGCGCGCTCGGCCTCGACAACGCGGTCGGGGGTTTAAGGGCGCTGTAGCCTTCCAAGCCGGTCGACCAACGCGGTGCGCCGTGCTCCGCGTCAGAATGGGTAGAAGCGCTGCAGCAGCGACGTTCCGACGCCGGTCTTCTGCACTGCGCTCACGTCGCCGCGGCCGCCGTAGTCGATGCGCGCCTCGGCGATCTGGGTGTGCAGGACCGTGTTCGTCGAGGTGATGTCCTCGGGCCTGACGATGCCCGAGACGGTCAGCACGCGGGTGTCGTTGTTGGTCCTGACCTCCTGGCTCCCCTCGATCACCAGGTTGCCGTTCGGCAAGACGCGGGTGACGATCGCGGCGATGGTCAGCGTGATCTGCTCCTGGCGCACGATCCCGCCGGTGCCGGCGGCCGCCAGGCTCGTGTTGGTCGCGATCGCCTTTGTGGGGTCAAAGCCCGGCGGGAGCGCCTTCTTCAGGATCGTCTCCAGGCCGAAGAAATTGCTGATCCCGGCCGCGTTCGTGTCGGTCTTCGTCGCCGTCGTTGCGTTCGAGGTCTTGGCGCTGTCGTCGATGTTGATCAGCACCGTCAGGATGTCGCCGACCTTGCTCGCGCGTTGGTCGTTGAAGAAGGCGCGCGCGCCTGAGCGCCAGAGCGAATTGGGCGAAGCCGGCTGCGGCGGAGGGACGCGCGCGGCGGCCGCTCCGATTGCGGCTGCGTCGACGTTTTGTGGCGCGACAATGGCCGGATCCGTTGTGTGAGACAGTCTCGGGCCCATGGCTGCTTCCCGGACGCTGCCGCAGGCGGCGAGGGGAACCGCCGCGGACAGAAGGGCGATGAGGACGAAGCGGCGCATGCGGGAACTCACGGGGGCTAGGGGATGGCGGCGAGCTGGCCGGGGCTTGCGACCTGGGCGGCGCGGATCGCCTCGGCTTCCGGCCCAACGACGGCCTGATCGGGGCCGGTGGCGACGGCCTGGATGACCTTCTTCGAGATAGTGTTCTCGATCGCGATCGGCTCGCCGGCCGCCGCGTCGGCCATCGCCTTGCCCTGCAAGGTCAGGCTGATGCCCTCGTCATGATAGGTCACCTGCACGACGTCGTCGCGCTTGATCACAAGCGCCAGGCTGAGGTCGTGAGCGGCCACCGGGGCGCCGTCGCGCAAGGGGCGGCGCGCGACCTTGCCGATCACATCCTCGGCGTCGCGCGGCGCATCGGCCGGGACCTGGAACTTCGGCGCCTTGGCGAAGGCCAGATCGGCGGGTTGAACCACCTCGCCGGCCATGAGGTTGCGCGCGTAGGTCAGAACCTCGCTCATCTGCGCTGCGCCCGCCGCGCCGGCGGCGTTGGGAACGATGATGCGGGTCATGCCCGCCGGGTTGCTCCAGTCGAGACCGTGATCGCGAGCCAGCCGCTGCACGGCGCCGGCGTCCAGCACCGCGCTCAGGCCCGGCGGCGCGCTGTTGCCGATCACGACCGCGCCGGCGTCGCCGGCATTGTCGAACAGGACGCCCAGCGTGATCGGGCCTGACGCGTCCAGCTGCGGGCGAAGCTCGACGGGCTGGCCGGCGCGCGCCGGCCCGGCCGCGACCAGCGCCAACGCAACGCCGATGAACGCAAACCGCGCCATGACCTCAGGTCTTCATCTGGGTGTTGGTCTGCAGCATCTGGTCGGCCGTCGTGATGACCTTCGAGTTCATCTCGTAGGCGCGCTGAGCCACGATCAGCGCCGTGATCTCGCTCACCGGGTCGACGTTGGAGGCTTCGGTATAGCCCTGCAGCACCGTGCCCAGGCCCTGGACGCCTGGGTTGCCGGTCGTTGGCGCGCCGGAGGCGTCGGTCTGGGTGAAGAGGTTGTTGCCCTGCGGGTTCAGTCCGGCGTCGTTGAAGAAGGTCGCCAGCTGCAGCTGTCCGACCTGCTGTGGGGCGGTGTTGCCCGCCACCGTCACCTGCACCTGTCCGGCGGTGGAGATGGTGACGTTGGTCGCCCCCTGCGGGATCTGGATCTGCGGGATCACCTGGAAGCCGTCGGCGGTGACCAGCTGCCCCTGGGCGTTGACCGAGAAGTTGCCGGCGCGGGTGAAGGCGGTCTGGCCGTCGGGCATCAGCACCTGGAAGTAGCCGGGGCCCTGGATCGCCAGGTCCAGCGGGTTGCCGGTCTGGGTCAGCGAGCCCTGGGTGCCGATGGTGTAGACCGAGCCGGCCTTCACGCCGGCCCCGACCTGCACGCCGGTCGGCACGATCGTGCCCTGCGTCGACGACTGCGAGCCCGGTTGCTCGATGGTCTGGTAGATCAGGTCCTCGAACTCGGCGCGGCCCTTCTTGAAGCCGACCGTGTTCATGTTGGCGATGTTGTTGGAGATGACATCGACGTTCAGGTCCTGAGCGGCCATGCCCGTCGCCGCGGTGCGTAGCGCCATCATCGGCGTTCAAGCTCCTCTACTGGATCGTCACGGAGCCGAGCTTCTGGACCGCGGTCTCAGAGAGGCTGGCGGCGGAGTTCATCATGTTGGCGACCATGTCGTAGGCGCGACTGATGCGGATCAGGTCGGTGACCTGGATGATCGGTTGCACGTTCGAGCCCTCGAGCATGCCCTGTCTCAGAACCTGTTCGGTGACCGGTTGCGCCGTCTGACCGCTCGCTTCCGAATAGTACCCGTCGCTCTCTTTCGAGAGCTGGCTCATGTCGGCGAAGCTGACCACGCCAACCCGCCCAACCACCTGGGCGTTGGCCTGGCCGGGCACGGTCTGGGTGATCGTGCCGTCGCCGCCGATCATCGGCGCGCCGCCAAGCGGGTTCAGGCTGATCGGCGAGGAGGATGCGTCCAGCACCGGGTCGCCCGACTGCGTGACGAGCCGTCCCTGGTTGTCCTTCGCAAACCGGCCGTCGCGCGTGTAGCGCGTGCCGTTGGCGGTCTGTATCTGGAAGAATCCCTGGCCCATGATCGCGAGGTCCAGCGGTGCGTCGGTCTGTTGCAGCGGCCCCTGGCTGAAGTCGCGCGCCACGCCGTTGTCGGCGACGAATTGGATCGGCGCGGCCCCGCTGGATGGCGCGGGCGGCGTCACCGGATCCGGCACGGACATCAGCGCTTCGACCTTGAACCCGGTCGTGTTGACGTTGGCGAGATTGTTGGCGGCGATGTCGAGCTCGCGCTCGAGCAGAACCTGCTTGGAGAGGCCGACGTAGAGGGCGTTGTCCATGGGACGAAAGGCTCGAAAAAACGCGCAAACGACGCTCAGCGGCGCCAAATGGTTGACTGCAACAGCCGGGCCACGCCGAAAGCGAAATGTTTTCAATGAGCAAGAAGGTTAATCCGCGCAACGCGGACAATCCGGCCCCGGCAAATTTTGCCCGGCTAAAAACCGATCCTTAACCAAACTGGCGCGATGTCCCAGGCCACAGCGGCCGCCAGGGTTTCCACCCGATTCCTTAGGCCCGCGCCACGCTTGGGAACGCCATGGCCAAGGACGTCGCCGAGAATGAGGTCGAGGACGAAGTCGACGGCGAAGCTGCCGAAGGCGAGGAGGGCGGCAAGAAGAAGCTTCCCCTCCGGCTCATCCTCATCGGAGCGGCCGCTGGCGTGCTTGTGCTCGGCGGCGGCGGAACGGCGGCCTTCCTGCTCTTCGGCCACCACGGCGCCGCGCCGGCGCATGCGGCGAAGGCCAAGAAGGACAAAAAGGATGGGGATAAGGACGACAAGTCCGGCGCGCAGATCGCCGACGGCCCGGATGGCGTCGTCTTCTACACTCCGCCCGACATCGTCGCGAACATGGACACCGCCGACGGCAAGCCGACCTTCCTGAAGCTCAAGCTCACCTTCGAGCTGCCCGACCACGACACGGCTGACACCATCGACGAGGATATGCCGCGCCTGCAGGACATGTTCCAGACCTTCCTGCGCGAGCTGCGGCCTGAGGATCTGTCCGGCAGCGAGGGCAGCTACCAGCTGCGCATGGAGCTTCTGCGGCGGGTGAACCTGATCATCGCGCCGGCCAAGGTGAACACCGTCCTGATCGAGGAGATGTTGATCAACTAGGGCGAGCGCCCCGGTTGCCGAGAGAGTCATGGCCGAAGAGACAGAGGTCAAGGAAGAGCCGGCCGCAGCGCCCGCCGAGCAGGCGGCCGAGCCCGCGCATGCCGAGCAGGCGGCCGAGCCGGCACCGGTCGCCGCCGAGGCTGCGGCGGACGCCGCGCCCGCCGCCGCGGGCGACGACTGGCAGGAGGGCGACGGGCCGCAGCCGGCGGAGCGGATCCTCAATCAGGACGAGATCGACAGCCTCCTGGGCTTCGACCTTTCCGACGACGACGCGGCTGACCGCACGGGCATCCGCGCCATCATCAACTCCGCGCTCGTCTCCTACGAGCGGCTGCCCATGCTGGAGATCGTGTTCGACCGGCTGGTGCGGCTGATGACGACCTCCTTGCGCAACTTCACCAGCGACAACGTCGAGGTCAGCCTCGACAACATCTCTTCGATCCGCTTCGGCGACTACCTCAACTCGATCCCATTGCCGGCCATCCTCTCGGTCTTCCGCGCGGAGGAGCTGGACAATTTCGGCCTCTTAACCGTCGACTCGAACCTGATCTATTCGATCGTCGACGTGCTGCTCGGCGGGCGGCGCGGAACCGCGGCAATGCGGATCGAGGGCCGGCCCTACACCACCATCGAGCGCGTGCTCGTGCAGCGGATGGTCGAGGTGGTGCTGGCCGACGCCCAGGCGGCGTTCGAACCCTTGACGCCAGTGACCTTCAACCTCGACCGGCTGGAGACCAATCCGCGGTTCGCCGCCATCGCCCGGCCGGCGAACGCAGCCATCCTCGTCAAGCTTCGCATCGACATGGAGGACCGCGGCGGGCGCATCGAGCTCCTGTTGCCCTACGCCACGCTCGAGCCGATCCGGAAGATGCTGTTGCAGCAGTTCATGGGCGAGAAGTTCGGGCGCGACAACATCTGGGAAGGCCACCTCGCGACCGAGCTTTGGACCACCCAGCTCGACGTGCGCGTCGTGCTCGACGAGCAGGTGGTCGACCTTCGCCGCGTGCTCGGCCTGAAGGTCGGCGACACGCTGGTGCTGAACGCCACGCCTGACAGCCTGGTCGAGCTGCGCGCCGGCCAGATCTCGCTGACGCGCGGCCGCATGGGCCGCCGCAACCACAACATCGCCGTCTGCGTCGAGGCGCCGCTCTCGCCGGCCGCGAAAACCGCCATTCAAGGAGGGCAGACATGAGCCCGGTATCGCTGACGCTCGACCTTCTGCTGGCGGGGCTGCTCTTGCTCACGCTGATCTTCGGCCTGCGCCTCGACAAGCGGCTGAAGACGCTGAACGCCAGCCAGGCCGAGTTCCAGGCGGCGATCGCCGACCTCGACCGCGCCGCGGCGCGCGCCGAGACGGGTCTGGCCGAGTTGCGCACGGCGATGGACGAGGCGGTCGACCTTCTGGGTGGGCGCATCGACAAGGCGCGCGAGCTGGCCGCCAAGCTGGAAACGCTGACGACCCAGGCGCAACGTGCCGGCGAGCGAGCGGCCACGGCCCCCGCTACACCCGCGGGGGGGCAGCGCTCCGGGCTCGATCGCGTATGGACCCGGCCGCCGGAGCACGGGTCCGCGCCGGGCAGCACGCGCCGTGAGCCCGAACCGCCGCTCACGCTGACCCGCCGCGACGCCGTCCCGCCGCCCCGCCAGGCGCCGGCGCCCGCGCCGCGCTCGCGCGCGGCGGTCGACGATGAGCTGTTCGACGCGCCAGCGCTCCGCCGCGTCGCCGGAGCGCGCTCGTGAGCCGCATCCCGCGCCTTCTGCCGCTGGTGGGCATCGCTATCGGCGGCGTGCTTGCCGTCAAGGTGGTGACCGAGGCGCCACAGATATGGGGCGCCACCCAAGCCTTCGCCGAGGACGTCGTGCATCCGGGCCAATCCAAGTCGGCGCTGCCGCCGGATGCCTCGATCCTCGGCAGCGCCAGCCCTGCAGGCGCCGCCAGTCCCGCCGGCGCGCCGCCGGCGATCTGCGCGCCGACGGCGGCCGAGCTCGCCAAGGAAGCCGGCCTCTCGCCGGCCGAGCTGCAGGTGTTGCAAAGCCTGTCGAACCGCCGCGGCGAGCTCGACCAGCGCGAGATGAGCCTCGACACCCAGGTGCAGCTGATCGCCGCCGCCGAGGCCAAGCTCGACTCGCGCATCCAGGACATGAACACGTTGAAAGGCCAGATCGAAGGGCTCCTCGGCCAGGCGGACCAGCAGCAACAGGCCGACCAGCAGCGGCTCGTGCGCGTCTACGAGGACATGGATCCGAAGAAAGCGGCCGCGGCGATGACCGTCATGTCCGACGCCGTGCGCGTGCCGATCGCCGCGGCAATGAAAGAGCGCAAGCTCGCCGCCATCCTGCAGGCCATGCAGCCGGCCGACGCCAAGACGCTGACCGAGCTTTTGGCGCAGCGGACGGCGGGCTCGCCGGTCATCGCCAACGCCAAGGCGGCGCTGAACGGCCAACCGGCGCAGCCGGCGGCCCAGACCGCCGCCCAGCCCGCCGCTCCGGCGGACCAGAGTGCGCAAACGGCCCAGGCCGCCCCCAGCGACAAGGCGGCCAAGACCGGCAAGGGGACGAAGAACGCCAAGACCGCCAAGGGCGACCAGGGTCCGGCGCCCGACCAGTCCGCGACTGCGGACGACAACGCCGCGGCCGCCAAGAGCCAGCCGACCGCCAAGACCCACCGCGTGGTGGCCCGCGCCAAAGCGCGGCCGAAGCAGGCGCCGGCCGCTGTGGCTGTGAGCCAAGCGCAGGCCAAGGCGGGCAAGACCACGCCGACCTCACAGACCGCCCAGCCGGCCGCGGTGGCGTCGAACGCAACGAAGACGCTGCCGCCCCAGGCCGGCGCGGCGAAGGGGCAGCCGGCGGCCGCGACGGCAAAGACGCAAGGCGCGCCGGCCAAGGCCGCGCCGCCGGTCCCGCCTAACGCCACGATCGGCTGACCTGGCGATGCGCCTGAATCGTCTGCTCCGATCGTCCCTGGCGGCGATCGTGATGCTCGGCCTGATCGCGCCGAGCGGGCTCGCCGAGGGGCCGCCGGCGGTTCAGCATGCACCGGGCTCGGCGCTCGGCGTGAACGTCGCGCAATCGTCCGAATTCTCGCGCATCGAGTTCCGCTTTCCCGGAGGCGCCCACGTCACCACCCGCCGCGACGGTCAGAAGCTGATCCTTCACTTCAGCCGTTACATGAAGCCGGACATGACACGGCTGCGCGTCGATCCGCCGCGCTTCCTGAAAGGGGCGGAGGATCGCGACGCCGGAGGTCTCGAGATCACGCTCACGCTTGCGGACGGAGCCGATGCCAAAGTCGGCGAGGGCGACGGCGTGATCGCCGTCAACCTCTTCGCCGCCCAGACCCCCGCCCCGGCGCCGGGCGCGCAGCCGGTCGCGGCGGCGAACCGCCCGAACCCCGTTCCCGACTCCGGAGTCGTCAAGGTTCTCGCCCGCCAGCAGGGGGAACAGCTCGTCCTCGACTTTCCGTGGAAGGCGCAACTGGGCGCGGCGGTGTTCCACCGCGGCCAGGCGATCTGGATCGTCTTCGACGCGGCGGCCCGCCTGGATCTCTCGGCTTTGCCGCACGGCTCGCCGATGTTCACGGCCGTGGCCCCGATCCAGGGCCCCGACTACACCGCGCTGCGCTTCGACGCGCCCGCCGGAGAGTCCGTCGCGGCGAGCGCGCAGGGCGCCGACTGGACGATCACGCTCGCGCAGGCGCCGCTGCAGGCGCCGGATCAGGTGAAGATCGCCCGCGACGATGAGTCGGCCACCGGCGCGCTCCAGGTGACGATGGCCGGCTCGACGCACGTGTTCTGGGTCGCCGATCCGACGGTTGGCGATCGCATCGGCGTCGTCACCGCGCTCGCGCCGGCCAAGGGCCTGGCCGCGCCGCGCCAGTACGTCGACCTGGCGCTCTTCCCGTCCGCCAATGGGCTCGCGCTGCAGCCGACTGCGGACGATCTCCTGGTCACCACCGACGGCGACCTAGTCACCATTGGCCGCCCGACCGGGCTCGCGCTCTCCAGCCAGTCTGGGCAGACCGTCGCGGCCAACGGTCCCAACCTGCCACAGCCGACGACGCGCCCGGGGCTCATCGACTTCGACGCCTGGTCGAAGACCGGCGTCGGCGGCTTCGTTGCGCGCTACGACGCCCTGCAGGGGGCCGCCGCCGACGAGGCCGCCAAGGGCAAGGACGCCCCCATGCTGGCCCGCATGGGCCTTGCCCGCTTCCTGGTCGGCTCGGAACTGTCGTTCGAGGCGATTGGCCTCCTCGACCTCAACGCCAAGGTCCAGCCCAACCTGCTCGGCGACCCCGAGTTCCGCGGTCTGCGCGGGGCCGCGAAAGCCATGGCCGGGCGCTACAAGGAGGCGCAGGCCGAGTTTTCGGCCCCCGTCGTGGGCGACGACCCCGCGAGCTCGCTCTGGCGCGGCTACATCGACGCCAAGCTCAGCCAGTGGTCGGACGCCCGGTCCGAGTTCCAGAAAGGCGCGCCGGCCTGGGGGCAGTTCACGCCCCGCTGGCGCGCGCGCTTCGCCAGAGAGGACGCCGAGGCGGCCCTGGCGTTGAACGACACCAAGATCGCCGCGGGCGAGGTGCAGGCGGCGCTCGACAGCGCCGGCGACGACCCGATCGAGCAACTGGCGATCAGGCTTATCCAGGCGCGGCTCATCGAGGCCGAGGGCGACAAGCCAGGCGCGCTAAGGGTCTACGATGCGATCTCGACGGTGAACCTGCCCTGGCTATCGGCGCCGGCGCTGTTGCACGCCACCCAGATCCGCCTGGCCCAGGGCGCGCTGCAGCCCAATCAGGCTGCCGACATCCTCGATGGCCTGCGCTACCGCTGGCGGGGCGACGCGACCGAGCTCGAGACCATCCGCACGCTGGCGCAGATCTACCTGAGCATGGGTCGCTATCGCGAGGCGCTCGACGCGCTGCGTTCGGCCGGCCAGCACCTGCCCGACCTGCCGGAAGCGGTCGACCTCGAGAACGATCTCTCGAACGCCTTCCGCAACCTGTTCCTGAACGGCCAGGCTGATGGCCTGCAGCCGGTGCAGGCGCTGGCGTTGTTCTACGATTTCAAGGATCTGACCCCGATCGGCGCCGACGGCGACCTGATCGTGCGCAAGCTCGCCCGCCGGCTGGTCGACGTCGACCTCCTCGGTCAGGCCGCCGAGCTGCTCAAATATCAGGAAGAGAACCGGCTGGACGGCGTGCCGAAGGCCGAGGTCGCAGCCGACCTCGCCACCATCGACCTGATGAACCGCCAGCCAGAGGCGGCGATCGATGCGCTGAACGAGTCACGCACGACGCTCTTGCCCACCTCGCTCACCGCCGAGCGGCGGGTGATCGAGGCGCGCGCTTGGTTGATGCTCGGCCAGTACGACCACGCGCTGGAGATCGTCGAGGGCGACAAGTCCGCCGACGCCATAAACGTCCGCGCCGAGGTGGCCTGGCGCAAGCAGGACTGGGCAAGCTCTGCCTCGCAACTGGAGGGTATGCTTGGCGACCGCTGGAAGAACACGGCGCCGTTGAGCACCGAGGAGGAGGGGCGCCTGCTCCGCTGCGCCATCTCGCTCAGCCTGGCCAAAGACGACGCCGGTCTGGCGCGGTTGCGCGCCCACTACAGCAGCTTCGTCGACAAGGCGCAGCAGCCCGACGCGCTCCGCGTGGCGCTGGCGGGCATGAACTCCGACGCATCGTCCATAGGCGACGTCGCCCGCGCCGCCGCCGAAGCCGACACCTTCGTCGGCTGGGTGCAGGCGATGAAGCAGAAGTTCCGCGACACCCCGACCAACCAGACGGTGGCGGCGGGCGCGTCGACCAGCGGCTAAGCGCGTTCCTCCGGCGCGGTGCGTCGTGGCGGCAAGCCTGGGGCTGCCAGAGGCTCCCGCCGCCTGCCGTCG